>MEQX01000009.1:97368-97707 GCA_001770415.1 Betaproteobacteria bacterium RIFCSPLOWO2_02_FULL_63_19
TGCTCGCCCCGCCGCGCTCCGTCGCGAGCGTTCCGTTGCGCCTCGGATCCGGTACCCTGAGTGTCCTGCTTTGCGGCCGCCGGCAGCGCGACCAACGACGCCGCCAGCAAACCTGCAACTGCCCATATCCTTTTCACTCTGGCTCCCTCAACGTAGTGCCCTACCCACAGGTCACTGCAATCCCCACAGATCGGATTCTAGACAACGTGGACCAGAACGCTAATGGCCATTTGTAACTGTTTGTTTCCCGTCGCCACGGCGCAAACATCTTTTACGCCTGCGAGCGTTTTTGCGCTTGGATGCAGGTACCCGGCCAGTTAATATCGCATTTTATGCAGA
>MEQX01000010.1:0-63394 GCA_001770415.1 Betaproteobacteria bacterium RIFCSPLOWO2_02_FULL_63_19
AGTGCCGCGACGAATACACGTTCAGGACGGACTGCTGTGCATTGGCGGCACTCACGGAGACGAGGAGGGCGCTCACAGAAATAGAAATACTTTTAAGAATAGACACTTGTGCGTTCTCCATCGGTTAGTTTCCAGATAATGATAATGATTCTCATCCCCATGTCAATGAATATTTTGAGTAGCTGTCATTTTGCCCTGACAGCAAAGTCGAGACCGTGCAAGAGATGTTCTACGGGAATCCCTACGGAGTTGTGATCCGCACGCCCCAGACGCGCCGGATATTGCATCCGGTCCTTAACGAAGCGATCGCGTACTGCGAGAGCTGCGGCGACTACATAACGCGCGAACTGTTCGAGAAGATCCTCGAGACCGAGGAGGAACACATCGATTGGCTTGAAATCCAGCTCAGTCTGGTCGAGAAGCTAGGGGTGCAGAACTGGCTTCAGAGCTGGAACGGCGCGAGCTAGGGTGTACCGGGTGCGTTCACTCAGTTCCAAGCCGCGAACCAGTTCCGACGCGATAACCGGGTTCATCGACCGGAATACGGATGCCAGAAAATATCCAAGGGCGAACGGTAAAAAGAGTCGAACGACGAGTGCTGTTGACACGAAACTCCCCTTGCGCGAGCCGACACCGAGTGGCGGATCGATCGCCGTTCCGGACAGAGCAGTCGTGATCCGGATTCAACTCTTGTTATTGGTCCGCGTCCGGAGCCGACATTCCGGGCTCGTCAAGCGTCGGCCGTCTCCCTCGAGTTGCCGGCGATCTCAGGTTCAGCTCTGATTCCACTCCACAGGTTCGTCACCCGGCCTTTCGCACTCGTAGTACCACCTCAGACCCATCGGCTCCTCGCTCAACACGGTGGTCTTGAAGCTTCTCCAGGCCTGAATTTCGAAGTAGTCTAGCGATCCGCCATGGGAGCGGAGCCGGTGCGGTATCCCCGGCGGGAAGTACACCAGGGTGCCCGGTTCGATCTCGCGGGATTCGTTTCCGACTTCAACCACGCCGCGGCCCTTGAAGGTCATGTAGCAATGCGCCGCGCCGCCCGGGTTGGCTTCGGTACCTTCGTGCAGGTGGTAGGGCGAAGAGCCGCCTTCGACATAGTGCATCTCGCCCGCCTGTATGGCGTTGGTTGGCGTGAGTCTGCTGCCATTGCGCAGCCGGACGCTCGATTCGGCGCAGAACCGGCGGATGCGGCCGCCGCTCGCGTCGGTCAGTACGCGCAGGGACTTTCTGTTGAAGAAATATCCCGGCCCGCCCGGCAGCCCCGCTTCAACCGCGGCCGGTGGCTTCGGCACCACCATGTGCAGGATATGCATGTCGGATCCCGATGCTTCGAATCGAGCCGATTCCGATGGTGCGAGAAGCACGCCCGCACCTTCCTCAGCGGGAACCGTCTGATTTTCGAATTGGATGTGACCCTCGGCGGGGGTCTGCAAGACATAGACCAAGTGATACTGGGCGCCCGCTTCGAGATCGAAATACCGGCCCTTAGCTATCGTTCGCTTGTAGATAGTCAGATTATTTGCTCCACACAAATCGCGGCTGCACAGAATGGCTTCCGTGCCAGATTCGAATGGTCTGGTCGCAACGATGTTCGAATCGATGATCGAAATGTCGTTGATGCCGGGCATGTCGTTACTCGCAAGAAGGAACTAGAACGGATACGGGTACGGACCCGTCTGGATCGTGATCCAGCGCAGTTCGGTGAACTCGTCGATGGCCGCCTTGCCGCCGAAGCGGCCATAGCCCGATGATTTCGTGCCGCCAAACGGCATCTGTCCCTCGTCGTGCACGGTAGGCGCGTTGATGTGGCAGATTCCGGACTGGATGCGCTTGGCGACGCCGAGAGCGCGCGCGATGTCGCGGCCGAACACCGCGGCGGAAAGACCGTACTCGGTGTCATTGGCCAACCGCACCGCCTCTTCGACCCCGTTCACGCGGATGATCGGCTTCACCGGGCCGAACGATTCCTCGAAATAGATCCGCATGTTTGGCTTGACGTGGTCGAGCACCGTCGCGCTGATCACAGCTCCCTCAATTTGGCCGCCGGCGGCGACCTTGGCGCCCTTCGATACGGCGTCTTCCATCAGTTCTTTCACTCGCGCGACGGCGTCCTCGTTGACCAGCGCCCC
The DNA here is from genome assembly GCA_001770415.1 of Betaproteobacteria bacterium RIFCSPLOWO2_02_FULL_63_19. Lineage (GTDB taxonomy): Bacteria > Pseudomonadota > Gammaproteobacteria > Burkholderiales > SG8-39 > JACQTO01. The sequence continues at coordinate 2,136 of MEQX01000010.1, forward strand.
GAGCACGACATGGCCGCTCGGATCGCCGTGCGGGAGCGATTTCGCCTTGGCGGCCAGTTTCCCGACGAATTCATCGGCGATCTTCTCGTCGACAATGATGCGTTCGGTCGACATGCAGATCTGGCCCATATTGACGAAACAGCCGAACGCCGCGGCATTGACCGCCGCGTCGACGTCGGCGTCGTCCAGAATGATCAATGGCGCCTTTCCGCCGAGCTCAAGCAGCACGGGTTTGAGATGGCGTGCGGCGATTTGCGCGATGATGCGCCCGACCCGCGTCGATCCGGTGAAGTTGATCCGGCGCACGGCGGGGTGCGCGATGATGGTCTCCACCACCTTCGGCGCATCATCAGGGTCATTGGTCACCACGTTGAGGACACCTGGCGGAAGGCCTGCGTCGCGCAGTAGGGTGCCGATCAGGCGGTGCGTCGCGGGACACATTTCGGAGGCCTTTAGAACGACCGTGTTGCCGCAGGCGAGCGGCATCGCGAGCGCGCGCACGCCGAGGATCACCGGCGCGTTCCAGGGCGCCATGCCGAAGCACACCCCGACGGGCTGCCGTATCGCCATGGCAAAGCTGTTCGGCTTGTCCGAGGGGATCACCTCGCCGGCGACCTGCGTGGTCATCGAAGCGGCCTCTCGCATCAGGCTGGCGGCGAAGAACGCGTTGAAGTGGCCCCAGGGACCGACGGCCCCGATTTCGTCGGTCATGATCTCGGAGAATTCGGCGCCACGCGACTCGATCAGATCGGCCGCCTTCAGTAGCACGATGCGCCGTTCGTTCGGCCCGGTTGCCGACCATGCTGGAAATGCGGCGGCGGCGGAATCCACCGCGGTAATGCAATCGGCAACGGAGGCGGCGGCCGCGCGGCTTGCCACCTTTCCAGTGTATGGGTTGATGCGCTCGAAAGTGCGGCCGTCGGCCGCCGCGCAGTCGCGCTCGCCGATCATAAGACTGACTTGTTTCATGGTGCTTCCCCCGTGTTTTCCAACCTTATGACGCGTCGGGGCGCCAACCGCCCCGCCCGGTTTCGATGCGACGTGGACGTCGCCCGCGCCGAGATAGGCGCGCTGGACGCCCGCGTCGACTTTCAATTCCTCCGCGGTTCCCTGCCCGACGATGCCCCCTGTTTCGATGACATAGCCGCGGTCGGCGATACGCAGGCTCTGCTTGACGTTCTGCTCGACCAGCAGGATGCCGAGCCCGGTGTCGCGGATGCGCGACAGGATGCCGAACAGTTCGCCGCACAGGATCGGCGAGAGACCGAGCGACGGTTCATCGAGCAAAAGCAGATCGGGCGAAGTCATCAGTGCGCGACCGATCGCCACCATCTGCTGCTCGCCACCGCTCATCGTCGACACGGTCTGCTGGAAGCGCTCCCTCAGCCGCGGGAACAGGCCGAGAACCAATTCGAGGTGGTCCGATTCCTTTGCACGTGCACGCCTCGGGTAAGCGCCGAGCATCAAGTTTTCGCGTACGGTGAGGTCGCCAAAAATACCGCGTCCTTCCGGCACCAGCGCGATTCCGGCGGCCACAACCTGATGCGGCGACCATCCTACGATGTTGCGCCCGCTCACGGAAATGCGGGCGCCGGGCGCCGCTGGAATCAATCCGGCGATCGCTTTCAGCAGCGTGGTTTTCCCTGCGCCGTTGGCGCCCAGGATGACGACGATTTCGCCGGTTTCTGAATGGAGCGCGACGTCGGTCAGCGCCCGGTGCTTGCCATAGGCGACCGAGAGACCGGATACGTCAAGCATCGCCTTCCCCCAAATAGGCATGCACGACCTCGCGGTCAGCGAGCACGGCGGAGGGCGGACCTTCCGCGATCTTGCGGCCGGCGTTCATTACGACGCACCGGTCGCAAAGCGAGCGGATCGCATCCATCATGTGTTCGACCATGATGATGGTCACCCCTTCATCGCGCAGCCGGCGAATCACCGCGATACCGTCCTCGAGCTCCTTGGGATTGAGGCCGGCCAGCCATTCGTCGAGCAGCAGGATCACCGGATCGATCGCCAGCGCTCGGGCGAGTTCGAGGCGTTTTTGGTCGATATAGGTCAATTGGGCGGCCGGCACATCGGCCTTTTCGGTCAAATCGACGCGCTCGATCAGCGCGCGCGCCGCCCGCACGGCTTCCGCACCCCACAGCGCCGGCGAACGAAACGCGAGTCCGGCGATGACGTTTTCCACGCAGCTCAGACTGCCCAGCACGCGCACCAGCTGGAATGTGCGCGCTACGCCGAGCTGGGCGATCCGGTGGGCGGGCAGACCGACCAACGGTACTCCGTTCAAACGAATGTCGCCCTTGTCCGGCCTGAGTGAGCCGGATATCAAGTTGAGCACCGTGGTCTTGCCCGAGCCGTTCGGGCCTATCAATCCGAGAATTTCGCCGCGTCTGGTTTCAAACGCCACGTCATCCGCCGCCACCAGTCCGCCGAACGACTTGCGTAGACCCGACATCGTCAGGACCGGCGTGGCATCGAAAGCTTGCCGGGTTCGCGCCGCTGGTTTCGACCAGATGTGCCGAACCAGCTTCTCACCGATCTTGGACATTCGCCCGGCGATCCCAGCGCGCAGCCGAGGGATCCGTTGTTCTAGCAGTCCGGCCACGCCATTGGGCAGGAAGTAGACGATGACGATGAAGATCAGCCCGAGCAGGATGCTGAAGTGGTTCGGAAAATTGGCGGTCAACACCTCGAACAGCAGCACCAGCGGCACGGCGCCAACGAGCGGTCCCCAAAGCACGCCGGCGCCGCCGAGCAGCGCCATGATTACCACTTCAAACGAAATCAGCGAGTTGAACGAAATCGCCGGGTCGATGTAGGTCCAGCGCGGTGCCATGATCGCACCGGTGAGCGCCATGAAGCAGGAGCTCACCGCAAACAACGCTAGCTTGGCACGCGTCGTATCGATTCCCGCATGCCGCGCCACGGTTTCGTCGGCGCCGATGACCCGCAGCGCGAGCCCCAGCCGCGAGCGGCCGATCAGCCAGCCGACGGCGAACACGACCACCGCGAGTGCGAGCAGACGCCAATAGATACCCTGCTGGGTGGTTTCGATGAATATGTAGCGGCCTACCGAACCGTGAATATTCACTTCGTACCAGGCCACCAGTTGGCGGATCATTTCCGACAGGCCGAAAGTGAAGATCACGAAGTAGATTCCGGACAGCCGCAACGTCGACAGTCCTACGACCAGCGCAACCGCGATCGCCAGCAGCGCCGCGACCACAAGGATCACCGCCCAGGGCAGCACCTCGGCGAGTACGGCAGCCGTGTAGGCGCCGATGCCGAAAAACGCCGCGGTGCATAGCGTTATGTAATGCGTTGGACCCGAGAACAGTGCCCAGGCGGTCGCGAGTACCGTGAAATAGACAAGACTGATCGCGAGAGCGAGATAGTATCCCGAGGCGACGAGCGGGAAAGCCGCGAGCAGTATCAGAACGACGACACCGGCGAAGAGATACGCAACGCGGGTCAAAGGGTGGTTCTCCCCAGCAGCCCGGTCGGGCGCCACAGTAACGCCGCGAGGAACAGCGCGTACGTAACCGCCAGCGTGAGTCCCGGATCGACGAGCCGCGCCACCGCGGTTTCCGCCACGCCAAGCATCAGACCCGCGACCAGCGCGCCGAGCATGTTGCCCACGCCGCCCATGATCACCACGATAAGTGCCTTCATCGTGAACACGACGCCCATCGCGGCGCTGAAAGTCAGGAACATGCTGACTAACACGCCGCCCGCAGCGACGATCGCCCCTCCTGCGGCGAAGGCGAGCGCGGAAACCGAGCGCACGTCGATGCCCGAAAGCTGGGCGGCCATGGGATTGACTGACACCGCCCGGACCGCGGTGCCGGTCCGGGTACGGGTGAGCAGCAGATACAGTCCGCCGCCGATCAGCACGGCGACCAGCATCGCCAACAACCGGTTGGCCGCCAGCGTCGCACCCAGGATCGTGACCGGAACCGAAAGATAGGAATAACTATGTAGCTGGCCGCCGAAGGTCAGCGTCATGACGCCCTGAATCACGAACAGAACGCCAAAGGTAGCCAGAATGCTGTCGACTTCGAGCATGCCCTGGTCCTTGGCGCGGCGCACCAGCGGTATAAGTACCACCTGATAGAACAGCCAGTTGAGAACAAACGAAAGCGGCAGCAGGACCAGCAATCCGAGAATCGGACTCACCGACATGCCGACGTAAAGGTGAAACGTGCCGAACGCGGCACCGATGAGAAACTCGCCATACGACAGGTTGAGTATGCGTGCGACACCATACTGGAGCGTGAGCCCCAGCGCGAACAGCGCGTACATGCCGCCCAGCACTAGGCCGGACAGCACGATGTCGATGGCGAGCGTCACGTTTCCCGCCGCCGCGGGTCAGTCAACTACTTCCACGCGGGCTTGGGCACCATGGGCGCTCCGGCACCCTGCTTCGACGCTGGGGCTATTCCCACGTAGTTCCCGCCCTGCCACTGCCCAACCGCCCAGAAGTTCCGGTTAAGGCCCTTCTCCAGCTTCACTTTGCCGATGATCGTGTCGAAGCTGCCGGCGTTGATTTCCTTGATAATCGCGGGCCGATCGATCTTGCCGACGCGTTCGATCGCCTGCTGCAGTACCTGCAGGCTCGCATACGTGATCGGGCTCGCCCAGCGGTCCGGTTCGCGCCCGATGATCTGCTTGTGGTGCTGGATGTACCACTTGATGCCCTCGAGATTCGGGTCGGACGCGCCGATGCCCATGATGCCTTCGGCGGCCGCGCCGAACTTGCCCTTGAATGCTGGAAACGCCGTGCCGACGCCCACGAAGAACACCTTGGGGTTAAAACCCACCACCTGAGAAGCCGCCGTGAGTCCGAAGGTATCGGGCGGATAACTGAAAGCCACAAAAGCGTCCGGCTTGGTTGCCATCGCATCCTTCACAACCGGCTGGAGATCCTGGCTGCCGAATGGGTACGACTTGTCGTAGGCCAGGTCGAAGCCTGCCTTCGTCAATCCGGCGCGAGCGGCCTTTGACTGCTCGATGCCGAATTGATCGCCGACCGCGACCATTGCGATCTTCTTGCCGATCTTGCCTTCCTTTTGCAGCTTCGTGAGCGTCTCCAGCAAACCATCGACCAGTTCCGACGGCAGGCCGAGCCAGAACGACAGCCCGGGCCAGCGCGAAGTGAACTTTACCGCGTCGTTCGTATTTGCGGTCACCGCCAACTGAGGGTAGCCGAGCCGGTGGAAGACCGGCGCCGCCGCGAGGTTGAGGCCGGTGCTCCAGGGCGGCAGGATGAAATCAACCTTGTCCTGCGTCGCCAGGCGCTCGACAGCCTTGATCATTTCCTCCGAATTGCTGCGATCGTCGTATTCGATGACCTGAAGCTTCATCTTCTTGCCGCCGACTTTGATGCCGCCGGCATCGTTCACGTCTTTCACCCAGACCTGATAGTTCGGCAATGTGGTGACGTTGGCGCCGGCCGCGAACGGGCCGGTCTTCGAGATCGCCCAGCCGATCTTGATCGTATCTTGCGCCTGCACCGCGGTTGAGATGCCCCAGATGGCCGCGACCGCCAAGGCGATCGTCCGGAATAGGGCTGCCCGTCTCGTATTCATCGATGTTTCCTCCCTTTAGGTTGGTTTGGTTCGTACCCTACGCCTATTTCATTTTCGGTCGACCGAGCGGCGCAATCTTACAGCACACGTTACCGAGCACACCGGCCAAGGTGAAGTAATTCGAGTCGCGCAGTTGATGAAATTCCGAACGCCAATTGTGCCATCTTCCTGACCGTTTTAGCGCCTGGATCCGAGAAATGCTGCGCAAGCTGACTTCACGTTGCCCGCGCGAGCCGGACCTATTGAGCTGGGTCAGATTCTTCCGCGGTACGAGTGCCGTCGCCGGTCAGGACTTGCTGATCGCGTCGAACACCGAATCGATCAGAAACACATCGGTGAGCAGCGACCGCAGGTGGAGCGAAGCGTTGAGATTGTCGATCAACGCCGAGCCGATAGCTGGCTGCGCGAGCATGAATTCGTAGGCTTGTTCGATGGCATCCGTGCGCTCAATGAGCGCCGCGCAAGTTCCCTCGGTCACAGTCATTTCCCCTGTCAATAGAAGATGTCGTGGTCGCCGCTCAGCGTTCAGGCGGGAGCGTGCGGGCGGCGCCTTTGTCGGTCGCCTCGGCTTGCCACAAAACGGGGTCGTAGTGGGCCAAGTAGTCGGAACGCGTAATCCAGCCGAGGATCATGGACCGGGTCATCCAAAGCTTTTCCGGACGTATTCCAAAATAGACATGGACCATTTTTTCTTTGTTGCTTTGCAGCAGCGTCGTCAAAGACGTTTCGCCCGTTCGCGCGCGCTCCGACGCTCTAGGCAGCACTCGATTCGCAGGGACGCAACACGGAAGCGCCGGCTTTGAAAGACCGGCCGAGCACGTTACCCGGCAGCCGTAAAGTAGGGCATGACGACGTCGTTCTCACCCGGCTGGAAACTGACATGTACTCGGTCGCCGATTTTCCAGCCGGAATTTCCGACCAGACGGGACGCCATGCGAACGCCTTCGTCAAGATCGATCACCGCGACCGTATATGGGACGGTGTCCTCCCAGGCGTCGCCCCAGAGGGAAATCGCAACCTCGGAGAGCGTCCAGATGGTACCCGTTCCCTTGCTTTCGATCCATTCGACTTCTTCGGACCAGCATGACGGACAACTGCGTCGGGGGTAGAAGAACGGCCGGCCACAATGCTTGCAATTCATAATCAGCAGTCTGCCGTCTTTGCACGCCTGCCAAAACGGCTCGGATTGCTTGGTGATTTCCGGAGCTGGTTTTTGCATGTCCACTACCCCCTAGCCAACAGCATGCAGGCGGCAACCGAGTAGACGCCGCCGTTGCCCAATACCGCACCGATGCGCGCATCGCGAACCTGCCGTTCGCCCGCATCACCCCGCACCTGGCGCGCAACCTCGACCACATGAAGAATTCCGCCCACGTGCGCTTGCGACAGCAGACCCCCGTGGGTGTTGATCGGCACCGCCGCCCCCGGCTCCAGGTTACCTGCGGCGGCAAACTCACCTCCTTTGCCCTGTTCGCACAGGCCCAGCGCTTCGACGCCGAGTAGCGTCGATAGTGTGAAGGCATCATGCACCGAGGCCACGTCGAGGTCCTTCACGGACATTCCCGAGCGTGCGTACGCGGCCGCGACCGCCGGCTTCAGCGGCAACTCGCCGAACTCCGGCGGAATCTGGCTTATGTTCTTGTGGGTCGTCTGGCTGCCGCAGCCCAAGATATGGACCGGGGTCTGCTTCAGACTCCGATTTGCGGCGTAACCGCGGGTAGTGAGCACGATGGCGCCGCCGCCGTCCGAAACCAGTGAGCAGTCCCAGCGTCCGAACGGCGATGCGGTGGGCGGTGCATTCAGGTACTCGTCCATCGTCAGCGGCGTGCGCATCTGGGCATTCGGATTGCGCAACGCATGGTTGCGCGCCGCGACGGCCACCGCACCGAGTTGCTGTTTGGTCGCGCCATAAAGATGCATGTACCGGTTCGCCATCATGGCATAAGGAATCACCATGCCCACAATCCCGAACGGCTCTTCCCATTCCTCACTGCCTCGTCGTGCAGCCATGCGAACGTTTCCCTGCATGCGCGGCGGGCGCCCGGTGCGCATGTTGTCGCCAAAAACCACAACGACCACGCTGCAACGCCCCTCCTTGAGCAAGAGACTGGCCGTCTCGACCATCGTCAGGGCGGTGGCAGTGCCGCCAATATCCATTGTCAGTGAGATTTTCGGCCGCAGCCCGAGGTATTCGGACATCTCCAGCGAGAACATCTGATGCGGCCGCGAGTAGGGGGGACTGTTGATCAGCCCGTCGACGTCGCCTTTCTCCAGGCCTGCATCCCGGACCGCCCGGCGCGCCGCTTCGGCCTGAATTTCCCATTGCGTGTAGCCCGGGAGACTGCCTACCTGCGTTTCTCCAAGGCCGATGATCACCGGATCGAACATTTGCCGTCCCCTAATCTGTCCAAGTTTTCACCTGGTGCCAACGCATCAGCATTGGCGCGCGCCTAACCAACGTCCTCCTCATCAAAGGGAGGTTTTGCTCACCTGCCCATTCGCCTGCACGAACCAGCGTTCGCTCGGAAATGTCTTGCCCGCGAGGCTTGCCGCGATCCAGTCGGCCATATGGCCCGGCGCGGAAGGGCCGAGATTCGCCGAAGGAACGCCGCCGATCGCATGCCGGCAATCCTGATAGACCAACAGCCGCTTCGGGCCCTTGAGCGCCCTCATCAGACGCTCGGTGTGGACGATCGGGGATACCTCGTCGAATTCGCCAGCAACGCACAGATAGGGCTGGCTCACCCGTTCGGCGTGACCCTCCCAGGTTATCGTTTTTGCGAACTCGTCGAACTTCGTCTCGTCGGTGAAGTTGGACATGTACATGAAACGCATCTTGAAGGTCGGTGAGGCTTCCTCGAAAATGGTGTGGCACCCCGGCTCGTGGCATACGGCACTCACGGCGACCGCGCGCAGTCGCGGTTCATGCGCCGCGGCGATGGTCGAGAACAGCGAGCCGAAGCTGTTGCCGCTGATGCCAATCTTTTCGGCGTCGATTTCGCTACGTCCAGTCAGCCAGTCCACGCACGCCGTACCTGTGACCATCCAATCGGTCATGTTGAAATAGATGTCGAGCAGCGGCGATTCGTACTGCCCTGGACCATCGATCGCGAGCACCGCAATGCCTCGCGACAGGTAGCGGTCTCCATACATCGCGACACCGATTTCCTTGAAGCTGTCCATCCCCGGGACCGATATCACCGCCGGAACGCGCCCGCCCCGGTAATCAGGCGGCAAGTGAAACCACGCGGGCAGTCGCTTACTGTCCGGTAGCGGGATCCAAGCCTCTTCGACCCGATGGTCGGCGAGTCTGGCGTAGTTGCGGTAACACTCGCGTTTGCGCTGGTTGTAGAACCTGTTGGTGTCGTTGTTCTCGTCGATCGGCCACTGTGCCGCACCCCAATGGACAGCGGCGATGAAATAGTTCTCCCGTGCGGTAACGCTCCGTCCATCGGCTTCCGAGGCGGCGGCAACGGCCTCGCGGCGCCGCGCATGCGCTTCGAATGCCGGCGAAGCGTCGGCGTATTTCTGGATACGTTGGCGCAGCGCGATGAAATCGCCGGCGGCACCCGGGCCGCAGGGCGCCGCCAGATAGACCGAGCGCGGCTGGTCCCAGTCCATTCCCACCGAGCGGATGGTGCTGTCCAACAGCCAGCGCTGCTCGGTCCAACGCTGGGTGAGGGGTCCGCTGTGCCCTCGCGCCGCACCGGCGTGCTGCCGCTTTTCGCCCTTTTCCTCCGCGCTGTCGCTCATGTTCTCCGGCCTCCAGACGATAACGGGTGTCTCGGTTTGTACGCGCAAATCATCGACGCCGAGCCAAGGTGAATGGTTCAGGTACGCCTTTACGGCCGACACGGATGCGTTGGCGCAGATGCGCGGCTCCGGTTCCTGAAATTCGGGTCGGGGAGCCGGACGTCTGCGCCAGGCTGGCTCGGCTCAGGATCTTAGCGGCAGGTCCAGTCCGGAGTCTTGTTAGACCCGGGGCGCCACGAGAATTTCATTTCTCGGCCAATGATCGATCAATTCGGCACCGTTCTTGGTCACGACCACCGCGTCCTCGATGCGCACACCCTCGCCTTCCTCTCCCTCACGCCCCTCGATGGCGATGGTCATTCCCTCCTCGAACACCTGCGGATGCTTGAGCGACCACTGCCGATTGATGATCGGGTATCCGTAATGGTACATGCCGATGCCGTGGCCGATTTCCATCGTCAGCACTTCGGCTTCGTCCTTGTATCCCCAGCTGTCCGCAGCGGGAAAGCACTTTGCCGCGTCGGCGGTCGTGGCCCCGGGTCTGATGGTGTCGATGATCGCGTCCATGCGGTCGATGAGTTGCTTCTGCCAGCCAAGCACTTTGCGAGAAGGCTTGGCGCCGACCGAGAACGTTCTGTAGTAGCACGTGTTGTAGCCCATGAAGCCCATGCCGCAATACGCCGCGTAAAACAGATCGCCGTGCTGCAGGATGCGGTTCGTGTGATCGATCCCGCGGTCGAAACTGGTCGGTCCGCTGTGAGCGTGTCCGCGCGGAACCGTGTCCGCTCCGGCCTCGTGGGCAGCGAGCATGGCCTGCTGCACGACCCAGGTTTCTCTGGCGCCCGGCTTGAGCAGTTCCCAGGTCTTCATCCAGGCGTTGTCGCAGATGGCAAAGGCCATCTTCAGACAGCTGATTTCATCGACGGTCTTGGTCGCGGTCGCCTCCAGCATCAGCGGCCAGCCTTTGACGACGTTGAGCCCTCTGGCGATCAGAGCCTGCGTGGCGGTGCCTTCGAAACCGACAACGGCAAGCCTTTCCTTGGTGAGCTTTCGCTGCTCCAGTTCTCGGTAGATGCCGTCGGCGAAGAGTTTCGCTTCCTCCTCGGTGGCTTGCGGCCCGCATCCCTCGTTCACCCAGTTGCGCGCCAGTCGCCAGTGCTTGATCCAGGGCGCCTCGGCCGGGTAGGTGGGAAGCCACCCTGCGTGCTGGAACACCACCTGGTCGCCTTCGGCGAAGAAGAGCACATACCAAAGCTGCGGGATAAACTCCGGGCCCCTGATGCCGCTAAGGTAGCGGGTGTTCGCCGGTCCGGCCGCGACGATCGCGGCGACGCCGTGTTTCTTCAGCACCTTGCGCGCCTTTTCGAACCGCTCCTTTCGCAGGCGATCTACATTGATTCGCTCCTGCCAGTCCGCGATACCCCAGCCGAAACTCAGCTTCGATGCCATTGTGACCACGCTTGTCTCCTTCGGTTGTCGATGTCTATTTCTAGTTTACTCCCGCAACGGGCGTCAAGCGCTTTGTCGACCGCTTTCGGCTGCGCGAAAAAGAGCAAATCTTTCCCAATTCTCAAGAACACTATCGATCCGTGCGCTCGCGCGCGGCAAGCTGCCTTAACCGCCGCATCAGATAAGGTCCGTCCCCAATCGCCACCGTCAAGAGGATGGCCCCCATCGCAATGTCGTTGACGAAGGGCGGCGCCTCCACCGCGTTGAGTCCCGATCGCAATACCGCGAGAACAAGCGCGCCAGTCGCGATTCCGAGTGGCCGGCCGCTGCCGCCGCCGAGTGAAACGCCTCCCAGAATGGCCGCGGCCGCCGCTGGAACCAGAACGTCGGACAATCCGGCCGGCGAGGCCGATGCCAAGCTGTAGCTAAGTAGCGCGCCCGTTGCCGCGGCGCAGACTCCGGAGAAAGCGAAGATACCGACTATGAAAGCATCGACGTTCACGCCCGCTATCATAGCCGCGCGCCGGTCACTGCCGATCGCGATAATGTCGCGGCCCAGGCGCGTAAAGCCGAATGTCAGGGCCACTACGGCGAAAATCGCCAGGGAGACCCCGCTACGCACGGAGAGAAGCCCGGCGAACGGCTCGTTGACCAGTAGCGCGACCCGGAAATTATCGTACGGCACCGATCGGTTTTCTGTCAGAACGTGGGCGAGACCGACGAATGTCAGCAGTCCCCCAAGCGTCACGCCCACCGAGCCCAACGCGAAGCGGACCATGATCAGTCCCTGGATGATGCCCGCGGCAAGCCCGATCGCGATAGCGCACGCGATGCCGAACCAGGGATGCGCCGCGCCGGTCATCACCGCGACGCAGCCCGCGAGACCGAACATGCCGACCACCGAGAGATCGAACTCCCGAATCATCATGGTCAGTCCGAGTCCGAGCGCTACCAGTCCTATGTTGGCGAAGGTCTGAAGCGTGCTGAACGGGGTGGCGGCGCTGAGGAACCGCCATTGTCCCCAGTCCACCGCGCTCAGCAGGACAATGCAGGCCGCAAGAATAACCAGCGGCCGGAAATGCGGATCGTTGCGTATGGACGCCTTCATTGCTCAATGAATCCGGCGCTGCTTGGACATGGCAGCATCGACATTTAACGCCTTTCCCCGCTCGAATGAAGCAAGATGACGGCAAATACGATTAGTCCCGTGAACAAGTATTGCCACTCCTGGCGGAATCCACGCAGCAAGAGCATCGCCTGCACGATGGCGATGATCATCGCCCCCGCCAGGGTCCGCAGAGCCGAGCCATGCCCGCCCTTCATCAGGGTGCCGCCCACGAGAACCGCGGCGATCGCGTCGTATTCGTAGCCCACGCCGTAGTCCATATTCGCACCGTCGTAGCGAATGGCAAGCATGACCCCCGCCAGTCCGGTGAACGCACCTGCCCAGAGATAGGCTCCGGTGACGGTGCGCCAGGTTTTTACGCCCGCGGCCTCCGCAGCGCGAAAGCTGCTGCCCATCATGTACAGGTTGCGGCCAAATCGCGTCAGGTACAGGATGAATTGTCCGGCAGCGGTCACGCACAGAAGAACCACGAACTCAAGGGGCACGCCACCGAGCTTCCCCCTAAGGATCTCAATTCCCGTTCCGGGCTTGAAATAGATCGACGAATGCCGGGTGAAGATTTCCGCGGTACCGTATATGAGCGCCACGGCGGCGATGCTGACGATGATCGGGTTGGCGCGCACCCAGCCCACCGCGAAGCCCTGGGCCGCGCTCACCAGCGCGGCAACGGCGAGCGCCGCGATCAGACCGATGCCGATGCCGCCGATGTTGACGGCGACGATGAACACCATGGCCGCGGCTCCCGCCGTCGCGCCGAGGCTGAACGACATGATGTTGCCGCTGATCGTGATCAGCGTCATTCCCACGGCGACGCAACCCATGAACGATACCGTGGTCAGCAGCGAAAGAATGTTGGGCAGTGAAAAGAACCCGGGGGTGGCCACGCAGGCGACGGTCAACGCCACGATCACCACCGCCCGAACCGCAGTCGGCAGCAGACGCCAGTCGGGCGCGAGTGGCATCGACATTTCGCGCGTTCCGCGAACCGTGTCGCCCTTTCCCGTCACCTGGCCGCCTGCTCTGCAGGGTGGGTGATATCGGCGAGGATCGTCGACATGGCGATTCGCTCACCTTCGTAGCGTGCTACCGTCCTGCCGCGGTACATGGTCACGACGATATCCGCGATGCCCACCACCTCCTCGAGATCGGAGGACGTCATGACGAGGGCGTAACCGAGATCGCAAAGCCTGCGCATCAGCCGGTAGATTTCCGCTCGAGCCCCGACATCGATGCCGCGGGTCGGCTCGTTCATCAGCAAAACACCCGGCTCGGTCCGCTCCAGCGTTCGGCCGAACAGAAGCTTCTGCTGGTTGCCGCCGCTCAGGTTGACGGCAGCAGTGCCAAGGCGATTTCGGTCGACGCCGACGCGTTCCGCAAGATCCGTCGCGATCCGCCGCAATGCGCGCCATGACAGCACACCCAGCGGCGCGTGCGCGTACAGACGCGTGGCCACGAGGTTGTCCAGTACCTTCATCGGCGGGAACAGACCCTCCGACGCACGATCCTCCGAGAGAAAGAACACGTTGCGCGCGACGCAATGCGGCACCGAGCCGAGGCGCAGCGTCTTGCCGTCCAGCGTGAGTCTACCGATCGCATCGGGGAGCAGGCCGGCGGCAGCACGCGTCACCATGGCCGCACCGGAACCTATCTGGCCGGCGACGCAGAGAATCTTTCCGCGCGGAGCAACTGCCGAGAAATCATGAACCATTCCAGGTACCGTAAGCCGCTCGATTACGAGCGCATTGCGGGCGTCCGGATTGGCGTGATGCTGCGGATACATCTCGTCGAAGGGCCTGCCAAGCATCAGCTCGATGAGGCCCTCGCGGCTGACCTCCTGGACCGGCTTGGTGGCGACGCATTCACCGTTGCGGAACACCGTGACGGTGTCGCAAAGCTCGAAAATCTCCCCCAGCCGGTGGCTGATATAGATCACCGACCGACCCTGCGCCTTGAGTTCCCTGAGCACGGCGAGTATTCGCTCGATTTCCGAATCCGAAAGCGTGGCCGTCGGTTCATCGAGGATCAACACCTGGGTATCCCGGGCCAGCAGGCGAGCGATTTCGACGATCTGGCGCTGGCCCATGGTGAGGGCGCCGACCCGCCCGTTGAGATCCCAGTCGCCCACGCCGAGGGCGTCGAGCGCCTTCTGCGCTCGCTCGCGTAGCGCCTGGCGGCGGTGCAGCAGCGGGACGCCCGCGCTGCCCAGCCAGATATTGTCGAGAATCGACAGATGGGGAGCGAGACTCAGTTCCTGAGCGACGATGCCCAGCCCCATGCCCTGCGCTTGCCGCGGGCCCGGAATGTCGCGGGCCCGTCCGGCAATGCGGATCGATCCGCTGTCCGGCTGCGTGATTCCCATGAGGATCTTGACGAAGGTGCTTTTGCCCGCACCGTTCTCGCCGCAAATACCGCGGATCTCACCGGAGCCGAGCGAGAACGAAACGTCGTGCAGCGCCCTGACCCCGGTATAGCTTTTCCCGAGGCCCTCGACGGACAGGACTTCCGGCAACTCCCGCCCCAGTCGGTGAATCTACCGCGACGCCCTGATTAGTAAGAACACTTCTGCGCCCATCGAGCGACGTTTGCCTTGGTGATCAGTTCCGTCGGTAGCAGGACCTGCTTCGGCAATTTCTTGCCATTGAAGTAATCGTTGACCGTATCGGCAGTCTTGACACCGAGGTCGGTCGGGATCTGGGTCACCGAACTGTGGAGTTTTTCGGACTTGATCGCGTCGATGCCTTCCTTGAGGCAGTTGCTGCCGACGACGATGAGCTGTTTGGGTTTTGAGCCGACCGAAATACCGGCCGCCTCGGCGGCGCGAATGGCGGCGATGGCCTGGTTGTCCGCCATGCCGTATACGGCGTCGAGTCCGCCCGAGGCGGCATAGCGCGCGTAGAGCTGGCCGGCGATCTTCTCGCTCAATGCTGTTTGCCATTTGCCGTCTTCGACAGCGACGATCTGAACCTTCGGATTGGCCTTCATGGCTTCGCGAAATCCGGCGACACGGTGGGGGCCCAGGCCCTGCTGAAGTGCGCCAGTGATCAATGCCACTCTGCCTCCGTCACGGCCGCTCGCCTTCAACGCCTTTAATACGGATTCCCCGGTGGCCCGGCCCATGGCGACCTGATCTTGCCCGACGAATGTGACGTAGAACTCCTCCGCGCCCGCTTTGGGCGTGTTGTTGACCATGATCACCGGTATGCCAGCCGCTTTGGCTCGAGCCATCGCCGGAACTACCGCCGACTCGTGAGCCGCCATCACCGCGATCAGATCGAACTTGCGCGCGATTGCGTCATCCATCTGCTGCGCCTGAAGCGCAGCGTCGAATATCGCCGTGAACACCGTAACCTCCATCCCATAGCGCTCGGCGCGTGCCTTGAACGAGTTGGTAGTCGTCGCGACGTAGGGATGTGTGGCCAGGGTCTGGAGCATTGCCACCCGCTTTCCCTTGCTTTTGTCTTGCGCGTGTACCGGCCACGCGATCGCTAGCCCGACGAGCAGGGCTGCCACGATACCGAACAAGTGATGTTGCCGACCCGCCGCGCGGGTGCCGGAGGTGAGTTGCGATACAGTATTGACCACGATCTTCTCCCCCAAAAGGCTGTTGAAAAATGCTTGCCGCCGCCGACACGATCCGGCTTAATCGCTCATTTGAGAACCGGGTTGTTGGCGGGCTCTGTTTCAGGGAAGACGAATAGCTGGGGAGAGGCCCCTCTCGCGTAACGTAGCATGAGGGGTGCCCCCGTCAGAACCCCGTCCATCCTCCTCCTCCCCGACGACTGAATTAAACGCAGGCCCGCGGGTAGCGTCAAGCGGTTTGCGCACAGCCGGTGCGCTTATCCCCTCGGTCGCGGCTCGCTGGCAAGATCCAGTCTCCGGCCGCCGCAGCCGAAACACGCACGCTTTTCCGCGACTGGCGATCGATGCGTGGCTACTTGCAATTCGTGCGGAGGCTATGCGGCCGTTTGTTTGATGAAGTCGTCCGCGATGTCGCCTGCGCGTGCGAACCAAACGGCGCTGCGACCCTGTATGTGGCGGAACGCGTCCGCAAGTGCGCCGATACGATGGGGTGTACCTATCACGAACGGGTGAAGCGCGATGGCCATCACGCGAGCCTGGCTCTCTCCGTCTTCGTAGAGCTGATCGAACTGCGCGCATATCATTCGGCAAAAATCCTCGCTCGACGCATGCCGGCCGATAAACGCCGGCAAGTCGTTGACTTCGAGCGTGTAAGGCATGGTCATAAGCGGCCCGGCGCGCGTTGCAAGCCACGTCGGCTGATCGTCATGCACCCAATCGCAGGTGTACTCGTAGCCTTCTTCCTTGAGTACGTCGGGGGTCGCCCAAGTTTCGTTTAAAGCGGGACTGAGCCAGCCTCGCGGGGCGACGCCGAAGTACCCCTTCATCCTGTCGCGCACACGGCGGATGAGCGCTCGCTCCTCCAATTCCGACAAACCTGTCAGGGTTTCGGAATTGGTCCAGCCATGTCCCATGAATTCCCAGTCCAATGCTCGGGCCTGTTCGAGTATCTCCGGATAGTGATCGCACACTGCAGCGTTCAGGGCAACCGTTCCAGGGATCTTGAAACAGTCCATCAATTCCATCAGGCGCCAGACGCCGACCCGGGGTCCGTATTCGCGCCAGCTGTGGTTGGGGATATCGGGTTTCAGCGGCACCGGGTTCGTCCTAATGCACGCCCCGCTCCCGGTGACATGAAAGTACTCGATGTTCGGGATCACCCAAATCGCAACGCGCGCCCCGTTGGACCAGCGCAGGGGTTTGCGCTTCGAAATGGAACTGAAGTCAAGTCTTTCAGTCTGGCTCGGCGCGGGGTCGGACATGGCGATCCTTTGTCCCATAGGTTTGAAAATGGCTGCAACGGGCGCCGGAAGCCGCCCGTCCTGACGCTGGTAGGACATCTCCTCAGGTAGCGCGACGATGCTAGCATACACACGCCGGTCTGGCGTGCGTTCCTCGGCGGCTTCGCAGCCCGATTTGCCGTGCCGCAGCTATCAGATGGAGAACAGGATGAAACCGCTACATTTTGTCGATACGACGCTGCGCGACGGACATATGAGCCTTTGGGCGGGGGCGATGCGCACCGACATGATGCTTCCGGTCGCGGCCCAGATCGACCGGGTGGGGTTCCAGGCAATGGAAATCATCTCCACTTCGTTTTTCAAGAAGATGGTGCGCGAACTGCGCGACGATCCGTGGGAGCGGTTGCGCAGGGTCGCAGCGCTTGCGCCACGGACTCCGCTGCGTGCGATTCTAGGGCGCTATGTCGCGGCCTTTGAGTTCACGCCGAAATCGGTCACCGACCTTTGGCTGGAACGGCTAGTGGCGAACGGTGTCAGGCAGGTGCGGATCTCGGACTGCTCAAATACGGTGTCGGTCTGGGAACGGCTGGTCGGCGATTCCCGTCGCATGGGATTGAAGTCCATCCTAAACCTGATCTTTTCTGTTTCACCGGTGCACACGGACGATTACTACGCGAAGCTTGCCCGCGCGGCGGCCAAGCTTGGGGCCGACAGGATATGCCTCAAGGATCCGGGCGGGCTGTTGACGCCGGACAGGACGCGCACCCTGGCGCCGATCGTGCTGCGAGAGGCCGGGAAGGTTCCCGTGGAACTGCACACGCATTGCAACACCGGGTTGGGCCCGCTCTGCGTGCTGGAAGCCATCAAGCTCGGCGTCCAAATCGTCAATACAGGAACGCCACCGCTTGCCAATGGATCGGGGAATCCATCGGTGTTCAATGTCGCCGAGAACGCGAAGGCGCTGGGCTTTACGCCGACGATAGATCTGGAAGCCCTGCGTCCGGTTTCGGCCCACTTCGCGCAGATCGCCAAGCGCGAAGGGTTGCCGATCGGGACCCCGCTCGAATACACCGAATCCCACTACACACACCAAGTACCGGGCGGAATGATCTCCAATCTGCGCCATCAACTGGCTCAGGTGAAGATGCAGGACAGGCTGGCCGAGGTGCTGGAGGAGACTGCGCGGGTCCGAGAGGATTTCGGATATCCGATCATGGTGACCCCCTACTCGCAGTTCGTGGGCGTACAGGCGGCAATGAACGTGATACTCGGCGAGCGCTATAAGCAGATTTCGGATCAGGTTATCCAATATGCCTTGGGACTTTGGGGGGAGGCGGAGAGTGCCGCGATGAACCCGAACCTGCGTGACCGGATCTTGTCGTGCGCGCGGGCAAAGGAACTCGCCGGGTGGCGACCGCCGGAGCCGTCGATCGACGCCGTTCGGCAGAATTTCGGCGGCCCCGGCGTCAGTGACGACGACCTGATGCTTCGTTACTTCGCAGGAATCGAGGAAGTGGCCGCAATGCGCGCAGCGCCCCGTTCCGGGCGTGCCGTGGACGGCCGGCTGCCGCTTCTGACCTTGATCAATGAATTGGCGAACAAGACCCGCTTTTCGCAGATCAAGATCGAAAAGGGGGAACTGGTGCTCCACATGGCGAGATACGTGCAGACCGGCGGGTAGTTCCATCGGCTCGTGGCATGTCATCGAGGCGATCAAATACCGCTGCACGTTTTGTCGGCCCGAGCCGGCAGACTCGCGTGTTTTTGTCAGACCTTGAGACCGGCGCCTATCTTTAATGGCCACCTATGCGATAGGCGACGTCCAGGGCTGCTATGTAGAACTGCGTGCGCTGCTGGAGGAGATCCGTTACGACGAACGCTGCGACAGGCTTTGGTTTGTCGGTGACCTGGTCAACAGGGGGCCGGATTCATTGCGGACGCTGCGCTTTGTGAAGCGTTTGGGAGACCGTGCAGTCACGGTGCTCGGCAATCACGACCTGCATCTGATCGCGCTTGCCTGCGGTCACGGGCGGATTCGGGACGACGACACCCTGAATAACGTGCTTGAAGCGCCAGACTGCGGCGAGCTGATCGACTGGATGCGCACGTTGCCTCTTCTCCACGTTGCCGATCGCCACGTGATGGTGCATGCCGGCTTGTTGCCGCAATGGAGCATCGCCAAGGCACAGCTTCTTGCCCGCGAAGTCGAGGACAGATTGCGCGGCCCGCGCTACCGGGAGTTCCTCGACAGCATGTATGGAAGCAAGCCCGATCAATGGCAAGACGATTTACACGGCGTCGATCGGCTGCGGGTTATCGTCAACGCGATGACCCGTATGCGTTTCTGTTCGGTCGACGGTCGCATGGACTTCAAGACCAAGGGCGAATCAACACGGGCACCAGCGGGCTGCGTTCCGTGGTTCGAGGTCCCGGCGCGCGCAAGTCAGAGCGCAACGATAATCTGTGGTCACTGGTCGGCGCTCGGGCTGAAACTGCTTCCGAACCTTATCGCGCTGGATGCCGGCTGCGTGTGGGGCGGCAAGCTTACGGCCATTCGGCTGGAAGACCGAACAATCGCGCAGGTGGACAGCGCGACCGGCAGCGATAGGCTAGGCTGACCGGGGGCGCGATTCGAGACCGTCCCGCGGCCGCAGTGGGCTCGCGAGAACATCACCCGATTTCGCCTCACCAAATATCGGACCCAAAGGCCGTCCGGTATGTCTTCGCGATATCCTCTCGGCTAGCCTCATGGTTCTGGCCGCCGCGCGACGCGATTTTTATCGCGCCCATCACCGCGGCGAGCTGGCCGGTCGCCTGCCAGTCGAGTTGGTTCGCGATCCCATACAGCAAACCTGCCCGATAGGCGTCGCCGCACCCCGTTGGATCCAGCAGTTCCTTGGCTTGAACGCAGGGAATATCGATTTGTTGACCGCCCGTGTATATGGTCGAACCGGAGGCGCCACGGGTGACGATCATGGCTTCGAGTGACCCCGCGAGTTCCTCGACGGAATTGCCGGTGCGCTCCTCGAGCAGCTTGCCCTCGTAATCGTTAACTGCGACGTAGCTTGCCTTGGATATGAAGTCTTGTAGCTCGGGACCGCTGAACATGGGCAGTCCCTGGCCCGGATCGAAAACGAACGGGATGCCGTGCTGCGCGAATTCACGCGCGTGCTGGAGCATTCCCTCGCGGCCGTCCGGCGCGACGATCCCCAGGGTCACGTTCATCCAGTCGGAAATATGGTTCATGTGCGAGAACTCCATTGCACCGGGGTGGAACGCGGTGATTTGGTTGTCACTCAGATCGGTGGTGATGAAAGCCTGTGCGGTAAGCGTATTCGAGAGTTGGCGAACATAATTGCGTACCAGCTCCAGCTCGTCCATCCGCCGCAGGTAGGGGCCGGCATCGTCGCCAACGGTGGCCATGATCAGTGGATTACCTCCGAGCATCTTCAGGTTGTACGCGATATTGCCGGCGCAACCGCCATATTCGCGCCGGAGCTTGGGCACGAGAAACGCCACGTTGAGCATGTGGATCTGATTGGGGAGGATGTGGTCCTTGAAGTGGCCGTGGAAAACCATGATGTTGTCGTAGGCGATCGATCCGCAGATCAGCGTATGCATTTGAACCTCGATACTCGTTATGGATAGAACAGATACAGCCGATAGCCAGTCGCCTTGACAGACAACGCTTCGACGTAAAGCTTTACAGACAGTTCGCTGTTGGCCTTGAATGCTGCCTCGGCAATTCCGGCGGGCCCCAGGTAGTCCGCTGCCCCCAGCACTCGTCTCGCGAGCGGCTGATCTCGCGAATCGGTAAGCGTAAGTTCGAGAGACGGATAGGCCTGTGCGAAGGTAGCCCGATTTCGGAGCGTCGCGGTAAGTACCATGACGCCGGGATTTACCGGATCGGCCTGCAGGTCGGATGACTCGATGCTGACCATCTGCGCGTGTCGGGGGAGCGGCACACGGCAATTTAGACGGGCGCATAACTCTTCGAACAGCGGCCGCGCGTACGGAAACAGCCGCACGAATTCGGCGCGGTAGTGAAAGCTCATCTGCGCCATGAGGATGAGCGCGAGCAGCACTCCAAGAATCGCCCATGCCACCCGGTGAGGCGTCCGCCTGGTCTCGCGCTGTGCCGCGTACATCGCCCAGGACGAGGGGCCAGGCTCCGCGGCTGGCGCTACCCGAAGCTCTGCCCGGCGCGCGGAACGGGCCTTTTCCCCGCCGGCGTCCGCAGTGCGCGATGCGAGCGGGAGCGTGTCTGGTACCTGGTCGATTGCGGGGAAGGTGAGCGCCTTGTCTTTCGGACGCTTATCCGCTTCAGCACCACTACCCTGCGACGCGGAGTCAGTAGGCTCCATTTTCAGTGCCGTCCGTGCATCGAAAACGGTTGAACACTGGCCGCAGCGGACCCTTCCATCGCGCGCGGCTAGCTGCTCGTCGTAGACGCGAAAAACGGTGGTGCAGGCGGGGCAGGTAGTGATCATGGTGGCCGTCATGACGATACCTTGCGTCTTCCGGACAGGCAAACCCAGCCCTCGTCGCTTGTCGGTGGCTCGAATTCAAACCACTGCGCGTAGCAGGTTTCGACCTGCCGGCGCTGGTGTTGGAGGATTCCTGACAATGCAATTCGTCCTCCGGCGTGCACATGTCCAGCGAGCAACGGGGCGAGCAGCTTTAGCGGATTGGCGAGAATATTGGCCACGACGATGTCGACCTGGAACGCGCGCGGCGGCGCACTGTCGCAGAAGTCGCAGCTCACGCCGTTGCGAGCGGCGTTTTCCCGCGCCGCGCGTATCGATGCAGGATCGATGTCCACGCCGCCGGCCCACAGGGCGCCGAGCTTCATCGACGCGATTGCCAGGATTCCGGAACCGCATCCGTAGTCGAGAACCCTTTCGCCTCCGCAAATCTGCCGTTCCAGCCACTGCAGGCATAGCCGCGTCGTCGGATGGCTGCCGGTACCGAAGGCCACGCCCGGGTCGAGCAACACGGCGATGGCGGGTGGGGCTGGCGGTCTATGCCAGGATGGCACCACCCAAAGGCGCTCGGAGATGCGGATGGGGTCGAACTGTTCCTGTGATTCGCGCACCCAGTCCCGCTCGGTGACCGCCTCGACCTGGAGATCTTGCGGAACGGCGACGCCGGCGCGCGCGCAGGCCCGTCCCATCAGCATACGCGGGTCGGCGTCCTGCGCGAAAAGTACTCGCAGCTTCAATCGCTGCCAGTTCATGTCCTCGCCAGGTTCATCGTAGACGGCCTGTTCGGCCTCGGTGCCGGCGTCCGCGTCCTCGGCGCTAACCGAAAGTGCACCCAGTTCGAGTAGCCTGTCGGTCAATTGCTCGGCGGCTTTGCGGTCCAGTTCAAACACGAGCGAGGCGAGCGCCACACTGTTACCTCGGTTCTTCCTGCTTCTTCGCGTTCAACAATTTCTGCTCGAGATAATGAATGTTGGCGCCGCCGCGCAGGAAACCCGTGTCCGAGAGCAATTCCCGGTGCAGCGCAATGTTGGTTTTTATGCCTTCGACTACCGTCTCGGAGAGAGCTATCCGCATGCGGCGGATCGCCTGGTCACGCGTGTCCCCGAAGGCGATGATCTTGCAGATCATTGAATCGTAGTAAGGCGGTACGGTGTAGCCCTGGTAGACGTGGGAGTCGACACGTATGCCCGGGCCGCCCGGCGGATGGTACGCCGTGATCCTCCCCGGTGAGGGCGTGAAATCAAACGGATCCTCGGCGTTGATCCGGCATTCGATCGCATGCCCGCGCAACTCGATTTCCCGCTGACGTTGCCTGAGTTTTTCCCCTGCCGCGACGCGGATCTGTTCCTGCACGATATCGATGCCGGAGATCATCTCGGTCACCGGATGTTCGACTTGAACTCGGGTGTTCATTTCGATGAAATAGAACTCGCCTTTCTCGTACAAGAACTCGAAAGTCCCGGCGCTGCGATATCCGATGCGGCGGCATGCCTCGACGCAGCGCTCGCCGATTCGCGCACGCTGGCGCGGTGTGATTTCAGGCGCCGGCGCCTCCTCGATGATCTTCTGGTGCCTTCGTTGCATCGAGCAGTCCCGCTCTCCAAGGTAGACCGCGTTCTTGTGTTCGTCCGCGAGCACCTGTACTTCGATATGTCGAGGATTCTCGAGAAATTTCTCGATGTAAACCATCGCATTGCCGAATGAGGACTCGGCTTCCGTCCGCGTCAGGCTCACCGCATTCATTAGCGCCGCTTCCGTGTGTATTACCCGCATGCCCCGACCACCTCCGCCTCCAGCGGCCTTGACGATGACCGGATAGCCTATTCGCCGAGCGATGTTCAGGATTTCCTCGGGCTCTTCGGGGAGCGCGCCGTCGGAACCCGGCACGCAGGGTACGTTGGCCTTTTGCATCGCCTGTTTGGCATTGACCTTGTCGCCCATGAGGCGGATTGTTTCGGGTCTGGGACCGATGAACACGAAGCCACTCTTTTCGATCCGTTCGGCAAAATCTGCGTTCTCGGCCAGGAAGCCGTAGCCCGGGTGGATCGCCTCGGCGTCGGTCACTTCCGCGGCGCTGATGATGGCGGGAACGTTCAGATAGCTCGACGACGCTGCGGGCGGTCCGATGCACACCGATTCGTCGGCGAGCTTGACGTATTTGGCGTCGCGGTCTGCCTCCGAATGCACGACGACCGTCTTGATGTCCAGCTCGCGGCAGGCGCGCTGAATCCGGAGAGCAATCTCTCCGCGGTTGGCAATCAGGATCTTCTGGAACATTTACACCAGGACGAACAGCGGCTCGCCGTATTCCACCGGCTCGCCGTTTTCCACCAGCACCTCCTTGATTACGCCGTCCGCGTCGGCCTCGATCTCGTTCATAAGTTTCATGGCCTCGATGATGCAGATCGTCTGACCCTTCTTCACGGTGTCGCCGACGTCAACGAAGGGCTTGGCCCCCGGTGTCGGGCAGCGGTAGAACGTCCCGACCATCGGCGAAGTGACCGCGTGACCTTGGGGCGCCACGGCGGCAGGCACGGGCGCGACCGACGCTGAGGCTGCCACCGACGGCTGCAGGGACCCGGGCGTCACATAGGCATGTCCCCGGGCCGGTGCGCCGCCCTTTACGATCCGGATCTTCTCTTCGCCTTCCGTGAGCTCGAGTTCGGCGACTCCGTACTCCTCGACGAGGTCGATCAGTTTCTTGAGTTTCCGCAGATCCATGAAGGACCTCCCCGATATTGCGCCCGGGTGGGACGCAGGGCTGGATCGAAATTAGTTGGGTTGCAGCGCGAACTGCAGCGCGAGATCGTAACCGCGGCTCCCGAGGCCGCAGATGGTCCCGACTGCAATGTCCGAGAAATAAGAATGTTGCCGGAACGGCTCTCGGGCCTGAATGTTGGATAGATGCACCTCGATGAAAGGAATCTTTACCCCCGCGAGGGCATCCCTGAGGGCTACGCTGGTATGGGTGTAGCCTGCGGGATTGATAACAATGAACGCAAATCCTTGTGCTTTGGCGTCATGCACGCGTTCGATCAATGCTCCCTCATGGTTGCTGTGAAAGCATTCCAGTACCACGCCGTACGCCCGGGCCAGGCGCACCAGCCGCTGATCGATATCCTCAAGGGTTTCCCTGCCGTAGATTTCAGGTTCCCGAACACCTAGCAGGTCGAGATTGGGGCCGTGCAGCACAAGAATCTTTCGGGCCTTATTACTGGCGGCGGAGCGAGCGCGTCTGGATTTCACCATGATTCGAAGTTTGCCGGAAATCCGGTCACGTTGTCGATATTTTCGCCGAAGTTCGCGTCAGGTACGTCAATTTAGCTACTTGCCATCTGGATGGCCTTTTCGAGTTCGATCTCGGTAATGGCGCCGAGTCGCGTCCTGATCACCTTCCCGTTTCGGTCGAACACCACCGTATAGGGCAATGCGGAAGCCGTGTTTCCGAGTCTCCGCGAAAGATCAAGGACCGCAAAACTCCCGATAAGCAGAGGGTAGCCAACACGGTACTCTAAAGCAAATTGACGTACTTTGTCAGCAGAATCGACGGAGATGCCGACAATTTGGACACCTTTTGACGCATATTTCGTTTGGAAACGGACCAATAGTGGAATTTCCTGCCGGCAGGGCCCACACCAGGTCGCCCAGAAATTGACGATCAAAACACCGTCCCGCCATTGCTCGAGGCTCCTGGATTCCCCCGAGACGTCGGGGAGCCGCAAACGCATCATTTCGGCGACCGCCTCATCGTGTGATCGGTCTGTCGTGACATAAGCCCACAGCCCGGCACCCGCGGCCAGCGCCGTGGCGACAAGCACGACCATGCTGGCCGCCTTACGCATCGCTTGCGAGCAGCAGCGCCACGGCCGGTATGCCGGCGCGCTCGATAGGCCGGCCGGCGGGGCTGGCTTTGAGCGTCCCGCGCTCGTCGTTGGCACGGCACACCGCTATGCTGACGGGAGTGCCCTCCCAATCGAGCTTCAACACGGATATTGCGAGTTCTCGGTCGCCGGCAAAATGCCGTTGTTCGGTTGCTTCATATGGAACGGCGCGGTTGATCAGAAACAACTCAACCGCCTTGCTGTCGTCGGTAAACAGCTGTAAGTCGATTTCGCTGTATCGGCCGGCCGTGCCTTTGAGCACCGGACCTGAAAGATAGGGACGAAACGGCTCGAGCAGACGCATCAGTTCCAGCGCCCGGTTGCGGAGCCTTCGAATCCGTTCACGCTGCTCGTCGCCCTGGTAAAGGGACTGGTAAGTGCGTAGTTCAAACTCGATTTCCTCGTTTTTCGGGAGGGCCTGGGTGTCCTCGGCTCCCAACTGCCGGGCCGCTTTGCGTTTGGCGAGCGCGAAGTCCTCGACCCCGTCTTCGGCCATGATTCGCGCCGCAGCTGCTGCAATGCGGGTGCGCATCTGCTGCAGCTTGTGTTTTGCATCCTTCGTCATGGGGATCGGCTGGAACCGAGGTTTCCGGCATCATACCGCAGCGGGTCGGACGCACGAAGTGCGCTAGAATTCCCGGCCCGAAGTTCCCGTATCGACGACACCGGCACGGCATGCCGCCGGGTGGCCCCCATGCCAGACTCTGGGGTTCCGGGTCTTCGATGCAACAAGCTCCTGAATTCTAGAATGCATATCCATATTCTCGGCATCTGCGGCACCTTTATGGGGGGCCTGGCCTTAATTGCCAAACAGGCGGGGCACCACGTGACCGGGTGCGATGCGGACGTTTATCCGCCGATGAGCACGCAACTGGCCGGCTCGGGCATCGAATTGATCGCAGGATACGGCGACGAACAACTTGCATTGCGTCCAGACCTGTGGGTGATCGGAAACGTCGTTTCCCGCGGTAACACCCTCATGGAAGCGATACTTGAGCGGGGTGATCGATATGTGTCCGGGCCGCAATGGCTCAGCGAGAATGTCTTGCTACATAAGTGGGTGCTCGCCGTCGCGGGAACGCACGGTAAGACAAGCACTTCTGCGATGTTGGCTTGGATTCTGGAGGATGCGGGCCATCGACCCGGTTTCCTCATCGGCGGGCTACCCCGCAATTTCGACATTTCCGCGCGACTTACCGATGGCGACTTCTTTGTGATCGAGGCCGACGAATACGACACGGCATTTTTCGACAAGCGGCCCAAGTTCCTGCACTATCGGCCCAAGACCGCGATATTGAACAATATCGAGTTCGATCATGCTGACATCTTCGCCGATCTAGCGTCGATTGAGCGTCAATTTCATTATTTCGTGCGTACAATTCCCCGATCCGGGCTAGTGGTATCCAATGGCCGCGAACCCGCGATCGACCGGGTGCTCGCACAGGGGTGCTGGACCCCGGTCGAGCGCTTTGGCGTCGATGGTGGGTGGCAGACAAGCGGCGAACGTGACGAGTGTTTTGAGGTCAGTTTCCTCGGTCGTCCGCTAGGAGAGGTCCGGTGGGATCTGTTGGGCGCGCATAATCGACTCAACGCGCTTGCAGCAATCGCCGGCGCCCGGCATGCGGGCGTGCCGCCTGGGCGGGCCATCGCGGCACTGGATCGTTTCCAAAACGTTCGGCGGCGGCTCGAGATAAGAGGCACTGTGGGAGGAATTTTCGTCTATGACGATTTCGCTCATCACCCGACCGCGATTGCCACGACCCTGGCGGGATTGCGACGCAAGGTCGGCGGCCAGCGCATTCTGGCCGTGTTCGAACCGCGCTCCAACACGATGAAACTCGGTGTGCTGAAGGACCAGCTTCCCGCGAGTCTCGCCGCTGCGGACAGGGTCTATTGCTATTCACGGCGGCTGGAGTGGAACCCGCGCGAAGCGCTCGCCCCGCTCGGCGCGAAGCTGAGATGTGAAGCCGAGCTCGAGGCGCTCGTTGCGGCGGTCGCGTCCGATGCCCGGTCAGGCGACCACGTCGTGATTATGTCAAATGGGGACTTTGGAGGCATACACGCCAAGCTGCTCGATCGCCTCGGATCGCGAGGCCGATCATGCTGAGCTAGCTCCACGGTTTCAATTAACCGGTGACGAAGTTCTCGAGTACCGCGAGGCGTTTGAAAGATACGCCGGTGCGGAGCGGTGGGTGGTACCGGGAGGCGATCGCACCATCGCGAGCTTTGCGGATCACATCTCGCACATGCTGAAGTTTTCGGGCCTGGCCGCGGACTCCCCGGAATTGCGCGCCTGAGTGCCCGGCGCATCGCGTCGGACCCGGACTCGTAGGCGACCCGAGGTCGGTATAATCAGCCACGCCAACACGCCCACGACACCTTCCCGGAGCACGATTCCGGCCGGCGTTGTGCGATTTCGGCTTCATTTTCCGCGGCCTTGCCGAATTCCCACCAGTGAACGTACTTTACGAAGAAAGCAGCGCCTTCAAGGTTGGCACCATCCTGAGCGACGGGAGCGGTGCCATCCAGGTCGAAGCGCCGCACGGCAAGCGCAGCAAGGTCAAGGCCTCGGCGGTGTTGCTGCGTTTCGAACGGCCCGGCTCGACCGAGCTGCAACAGCAGGCGGAGCAAATCGCCGGCGATATTGACGTCGATTTCCTCTGGCAGTGCTGCGGGGAACAGGAGTTCGGTTTTCTTGACCTGGCGCGCGAATACTGCGGTCGGGAGCCGAATGCCGTGGAGGCGGCAGCGATCCTGTTCAGACTGCAATCGGCACCTATCTATTTCTCTCGCAAGGGCAAGGGTCGTTTCAGGGCCGCGCCGCCTGAGACCCTTAAGGCGGCACTCGCTGGACAGGAGCGCCGGCGCCAGCAGCAGCTGCAAATCGCGTCCTGGAGCGATGAACTTGTCGGCGGTGACTTTCCCAGGAATTTCCTGCCGCTCCTCGGCATGTTGCTCTACCGGCCCGACCGCAATAGGCCCGAGACAAAGGCGCTCGAACACGCGTGCGAGCAAACAGGCCTATCGCGGGTCAGATTGATCGCCCGTACCGGTGTCTTGCCGTCGTCGCACGATTACAATCTCAACCGCTTTCTGTTTGATTGTTTTCCGCGCGGTACGGAGTTCCCTGAGGGAATAGAGGTCGAGGACCCGCCCGATCTCGAGCTGGCGGATGTCTCCGCGTTCAGCCTTGACGACGCTACCACCACTGAAATCGACGATGCTTTCTCGGTGACGCGGCTGCCGGACGGACGCTGGCGGGTCGGCATCCACATCGCCGCGCCGGGCCTGGGATTCGCGCCGGGATCCCCCGTAGACCAGATCGCGCGCGCGCGCATGTCCACGGTCTATGTGCCCGGGCGCAAGATCACCATGTTGCCGCCCCGGGCCATCGAGCGCTACACGCTCGCCGAGAATTATGCGTGCCCGTCGATATCGCTCTACCTTGATGTGCGCGGTGACGACTTCACGGTGGAAAACGAACACACCCGCATCGAGCGGGTGCGCATTGCCGCGAATCTGCGCCACCAGCAGGTCGAGAGCCTGGACGCCGCGTTTCTCGCCGATGATCTTCCGGGGGAGATACCCTTCGCGGGGGAACTGCATTTTCTGTGGCGGCTTGCGCTCGCTTTCGAGGCACGCCGCGGAAAGCCCTCGACAAGTCAGGAGCGATCCGAGTACAACTTTTATGTCGAGAACGACCGTGTCACCATCGTCGAGCGCAAGCGGGGCACGCCGCTCGACAAGCTGGTCGCCGAGATGATGATCCGTGCCAACAACAGCTGGGGCCGGCTGCTCGACGACAACGGCGTGGCCGCCATCTACCGCGTACAGGGCAACGGCAAGGTGCGGATGACGACCGCGGCCGCGCCGCACCAGGGACTGGGGATAAACCATTATATTTGGGCCAGTTCGCCTCTGCGCCGCTACGTGGATCTTCTCAACCAGTGGCAGCTGCTCGCGTTGCTCAAGCACGAATCTCCGCCCTTCACGCGCAGCGCCGACAGCCTGCTCGCCGCCGTGCACGATTTCGAGACAAGCTATGCCCTGTACGCCGAATGTCAATCGCGCATGGAGCGCTACTGGTGCCTGCGCTGGCTGTTGCAGAACGAGCTCAAGGTTGCAGCGGGGCAGGTGGCGCGCGAGAATCTGGTGAAGCTGGACAGTCTACCGCTCGAGTGTCGTGTTCCGTCGCTGCCTGCGGATCTGCCTCCTGGTACCCGGGTCGAGTTGGATGTGGTCGAAATCGATTTGTTCGAATGTGAGCTGAAATGCGTCTTGCGACAGCTCGTCCAAACCTAATACAGATTCTTAGAATATCAGTATAATTTACTGATTAGACAGATTTTTACAGAGCCGTTTGTCCCACACTTTTACCCGTGGTTCAAGTTTCAGTCGTTGGCCCGAGCCGATGGCCAGGGTCGATCCGTCCTCACGCGTGTTCGTGCTGTCGCTGGCGATTTCATTGGTGATGCATGCGTTCGTTCTTTCGATTCAGTTCAAGTTTCCGGATGGCCGCAAACCAACTTCGCCGAATACGCTTGACGTGGTGTTCGTCAACAGCAAAACGCGCTCGAAGCCACTGAACGCGGAGGTATTGGCGCAGGCCAACCTCGACCGTGGCGGCAATACCGATCTTAGCCGGCGCGCGAAGACGCCATCGCCGTTCCGAAGGAAAGACGTTTCAGGCAAGGATACGACGCAGGCCAAGCGCCGTGTACAGGAACTCGAGGCGCAGCAGCGTCAGCTGCTATCGCAAGTCCAGTCCAAGACTGCCGCCCCGGTCCAGGAGGTCAAACCGCAGATCGAGTCCAAGCCGGTGGATTCCGCCGTCGACCTGGCGCAACGCGCGCTGGCGATTGCGCGTTTGGAGGCGCAACTTTCACGTTCGATTGACGAATACAACAAGCGCCCGCGCAAACAGTTTATCGGCGCTCGAGCAACGGAGTACCGTTTCGCCCAGTACGTGGACGATTGGCGCCGGAAGATCGAGCGTATCGGCAACTTGAATTATCCCGAGGGCGCGCGTGGGCGCATCTACGGCAGCCTGCGGCTGACGGTATCGATCAACGCCGACGGCTCACTCGCTGGTCTGGCACTGGAGCGCTCCTCGGGCCAAGAAATACTCGACCGCGCGGCCCGGCGCATCGTGCGAATGGGAGCACCCTACGCCCGTTTCCCGGAGAACATCCGGCGCGACACGGACATACTGGTGATTACACGCACCTGGCATTTCGCGCGCGGCGACAGGATATTCAGCGACTAGGCCAGCGCACTGTCATCTGGTCATTTTCATGATCGATCACTACGCGGTAATCGGCAATCCGGTCGAACACAGCAAGTCGCCGCAGATCCATACCATGTTCGCGCGCGACTGCGGCCAGGACATCGCGTACCGCCGGCTGCTCGCACCACTTGATGGCTTCAGGGACACGGTGGAACGTTTTAGAGCCGAAGGTGGGCGCGGCCTCAACGTTACGCTGCCCTTCAAGGAACAAGCCTACCGCCTTGCCACCGTGCATACGGACCGCGCCCGCTCGGCAGGCGCGGTCAACACGCTACGATTCGATGCCGATAGCATTTTCGGCGACAACACGGATGGCGCCGGTCTGGTGCGTGACATACGCGAGAACCTCGGCATCACGATCGCAGCGCGGCGGGTGCTGCTGCTGGGCGCGGGCGGCGCCGCGCGCGGCGTCCTGGGCCCACTGCTGGCCGAGGCTCCCGCGGCGCTGACCATCGCAAACCGGACGCTCACGCGCGCTCAGGATCTCGCGCGGCATTTTGACTCGAACGTGCACGCGAGTACCTATCAGGAATTGTCCGGAAACACGTTCGACGTGGTAATCAACGCTACCTCGGCGAGCCTTGCCGGGGCGCTGCCTCCCCTTCCCCGGGGCGTGTACGCGGCAGGTGCGCTCGCCTACGACATGATGTACGGAACGAAATCGGCAGTGTTTCTGGAGAACGCCCGCGCGGCAGGTGCGGGTCTCACAGCCGATGGTCTCGGAATGCTCGTCGAGCAGGCAGCGGAATCATTTTTCCTGTGGCGCGGCGTCCGGCCGCGTACCGCCACGGTACTCGCGGCACTGCGCGCAGCATAGCGAATCGTGGTCAGCGCAATCACGCGGTTTCGGCGCGGTCTTTCCCGCTGGTTGGTCGCGGGGCTGGCGGTGACTTTCGCCGGCCTTGCGATTTACCAGGGCTGGTTTCTTGCGCACATCGTGTACTGGGTGAAACACAATCCTGGCACGACCAGCCTCATGGAAACGCGGCTCGCAGCCTTGCGAAGGACACATCCAGCGGCAAAACTCAAGCGTCGCTGGGTCGATTACAGCCGGACTTCCATTAACCTCAAGCGCGCCGTAGTGGCCGCCGAGGACGCGAAATTCGTCGATCACGAGGGATTCGACTGGGAGGGAATTCAGCGCGCGCAACAGAAGAACCAGCGCCTCGGCAAAGTGGTCGCCGGCGGCTCAACCATCTCGCAGCAATTGGCAAAGAACCTGTTTCTTACCGGGGAGCGGAGTTTGCTGCGCAAAGGGCAAGAGGCAATCATTACGGCCATGCTTGAAGCGGTCATGGACAAGCGCCGTATCCTCGAGATCTATCTCAATGTCGTCGAATGGGGCGAAGGCGTCTTCGGCGCCGACGCCGCGGCGCGTCACTACTTCGGGGTGTCCGCGGCGGCAGTTAGCGCCGGGCAGGCGGCGCGGCTTGCCGCCATGCTGCCGCGTCCGCGTTTCTACGACCGCACTCGCGAGTCGCCGTATCTGGCGCGCTACGCGGAGATCATCGAGAGGCGCATGCCGGCGGCCCGGGTACCGTGAGAAGTGTACCGCCCGAGATGAGGCCGAAAGCCAGGTCGGAAACATCGGTGCGGATTTACCGCGTGTTCATGCCTGCAGCCCGACGGCCGCGCTCGGCGTCTATGCCCGAGAGCAGGACCAGCCCGGCGATGAAGTAGGTTCCCGTGATCAGCATCGCGACGCGATGGTTTCCCTGTGACAGCCAGGTCGCCGCGCCATAGGTCACGGGACCCAGGATGGACGACAGTTTTACCGCAAGTCCCCAAAGCCCGAAAAACTCGGCATGCCGGTCCTCGGGAGTCAGGTAGCCGACCAAGGCCCGGCCCGCTGACTGCGATGCACCTAAACACAATCCGGCAAGGTTGGCCGCGAGCCAGAACACAGGCCTGGTTTGCGCGAACCACGCGAGCGCGACGGTCACGATCCACCCGGCCAATGTCAACGCGATGGTGGGTATGTGGCCGAGGCGGTCCTGGACCTGGCCGAACGCGAGCGCCCCGAGCGCTGCGGTAACGTTGACCGCAAGAATCAGAACGATGGAGTCACGGGTGGAAAATCCCATGGCCTGTTGCGCATAGACCGCGGCGATGGCCACCACAGCCTGGACGCCGGCCTGGTAGAAGACGATGCACACGAGGAAGCGCCGAAAATCCCGGAACTGAGCTGCGTGCCGGATCGTATGCAGCACCCTTAGATAGGCGCTTCGAATCGCGCGCCTTGGCTCAGCGGCTGGTTGCGGTCGCGCCCGTTCCCGCATCCATATGAACGTCGGGGCGCTGGCCGCGGCGAACATTCCCGCGGTGATCAGCATCGTGACCGGCACATAGTCTGACGCGACCGCGCCCAGCGCTTGCTCGTGCGTTACGTAGACCAGGCAGATTCCCAGCGTCAGCAAGCCGCCAAGATAGCCCAAGCTCCAGCCCCAGCCTGACACCCTGCCCAGCGCGGGGCCGCGCGCAAGCTCTGGCAGAAACGCGGCGACGAGATTCTCCCCGGTGCCGAAAAAGAAGTTCGATAGTGCGACCAGGACCGCCGCGAGCGCGATATCGCCGGGTCCTATGGCGGCGAGAGAAGCGGTGAAGACGACGCAGGCGGCAGTTGTCGCCGCGAGCAGCCGTTTCTTGGCTGCGTGCATATCGGCCCATGCGCCCACGAGCGGGGCAGACAGCATGATCGCCATGTACGACACCGCAAGCGTGAGCGTCCATGCGAAAGTCGCCCAGGGCCGGTTGTCCGCGACGACGGATACGAAATAGGCGTTGAATACGGCGGTGATGACCACCGTCGTGTAGCCCGAATTTGCGAAGTCGTACATCGCCCACCCGAACACCTCGCGTGGCCGGACTTGATCGCTCTGAGCGGCGGTTTGCACGTTGTCGTCTGCGTTCAAAATTGTTCTTTTGGAATGATACGCGCGGCGTTAGAATCGCCGCAGCCCGCATGGGCGGAAAGCGCGCCGTGCGCTGCCTAGACGACATGCGCCTTGACACCGACTCTGCACCGCCATGGCCGAATCCGCTGCTTCGACAAAGGAACTCGAAGACCTTCAGGAAGACCTGCGCGAGGTCAGAGACCTGC
This sequence comes from Betaproteobacteria bacterium RIFCSPLOWO2_02_FULL_63_19, assembly GCA_001770415.1. Taxonomy (GTDB): domain Bacteria; phylum Pseudomonadota; class Gammaproteobacteria; order Burkholderiales; family SG8-39; genus JACQTO01. The sequence continues at coordinate 35,630 of MEQX01000010.1, forward strand.
TTCGCCGCCACCGGCTCGTCGAGGACCTGGTCAGCCGTCAGGAATCGGCCAAGCAGGAACGGGTCGAGTCACCCGATCAGAAGCGGAATGCCGCCGAGCTGGGCGCCAAACTCGATCGGATGCACCCGGCGGATATCGCTTACATCCTGGAGGCATTGCCGCGTGAGGAGCGTCTGGTCGTATGGGATCTCGTCAAAGCCGACCACGACGGCGAAATCCTGCTGGAAGTCTCAGACAGCGTCCGCGAAAGCCTCATCGCGAGCATGGAGTCGCACGAGCTGGTCGCGGCGGCCGAGCAGCTCGAGGCCGACGAAATCGCCGACCTTGCGCCCGACCTGCCTGATGACGTCATCCAGGATGTGTTCCAGTCCCTGCCGCTGGAAGAGCGCGAGCAACTGCGTGCCGCGATGTCCTATCCGGAGGACGCGGTCGGCGCTTTGATGGACTTCGATGTGGTGAGCGTCCGCGAGGACGTGACCCTGGAAGTCGTGACGCGCTACCTGCGCCGCTTTGACGTGTTGCCCGATCATACCGATCAGGTATTCGTCGTCGATCGCGACGAGCACTTGAAGGGTGTTCTGCCTCTGACGAAGCTTATTGTCGCGGAGCTTGACGATCAGGTCGGCAAGGTGATGGTGCGCGAAACAGTAACGCTCTATCCGGACGACAAGGCGCATGAGGCGGCGAATGCCTTCGAGCGCTACGATCTGGTTTCAGCGGCCGTGGTCGACGACAAGGGCAGATTGGTGGGTAGGGTTACGGTCGACCGAGTGGTCGATTACATCCGTGAACGCTCCGAGAGCGAGGCGCGGGCGCAGGCCGGACTGAGTGAGGAAGAGGACGTGTTCTCCTCGGTGTGGGCGAGCGTGAGAAACCGCTGGGCCTGGCTCGCGATCAATCTGGTGACCGCGTTTGTGGCCTCGCGGGTCATTGGCGCCTTCGAGGGCTCCATCCAGAAGCTGGTGGCTCTGGCCGCGTTGATGCCCATTGTCGCCGGGATCGGCGGCAACGCAGGAAACCAGACCATTACGATGATCGTGCGCTCGATTGCGCTTGGCCAGGTCCGGATCGAGCAGGCGAAAAAGCTATTCGCAAAGGAAATCGGCGTATCGATGGTCAACGGCCTGATTTGGGGTGGGATGCTCGGCGTGATCGCTTATCTGCTCTATCGGAGCGTCCCTCTGGGCCTGGTGATGACGGCTGCGATGACACTCAATTTGGTTCTCGCTGCGCTCATGGGCGTCGGAATTCCGCTGGCGATGATGAGGCTCGGACGTGATCCTGCGGTGGGATCGAGCGTGTTGATCACTGCCGTCACCGACAGCGGCGGATTCTTCATCTTCTTGGGGCTGGCAACACTGTTCTTGCTCTGACCGGCCAGGTCTTCGCCGGCGCTTATCATCGGCTCGGAGCCGCGGGATAGAAGCTCAGCGGCGCGTTTCCGCGAACGATTCGTCCGCCGCGCCTAGCGTGGCCGCGATCTCGGCTTCGCCGTGCGCCGAGGAGACGAACCCGGCCTCGTAGGCCGAAGGAGCAAAATACACTCCGCGCTCGAGCATGGCATGGAAAAAACGGTTGAACGCGTTCTTGTCGCACTGCATGACCTCGGCATAACTGGTGGGCGGCTGTGTCCGGAAATAGATTCCGAACATGCCGCCTACCGATTGCGCCGAAAATGCCACATCATGCTTTCGCGCCGTTCGGGCGAGGCCTTCGGTCAACGCGTTCGTTGTACTCGAGAGACGTTCGTAGAACCCCGGGGCCTGGACGAGCTTGAGCGTGGCGAGGCCGGCGGCGACGGCGACCGGATTGCCCGATAGCGTACCGGCCTGGTACACCGGTCCTAGCGGGGCAATGCAGCCCATTATGTCGCGGCGTCCGCCAAATGCCGCGAGCGGCATGCCCCCGCCGATCACCTTGCCCAGCGTGGTGAGGTCAGGTCGGACACCGTAGAGCCCCTGCGCACCGGACAGACCGACACGGAATCCGGTCATCACTTCGTCGAATATCAACACCGCTCCGTGGCGGGTGCACAAGTCGCGCGCGAGCTTCACAAACTCCTGCGACGGTCGCACGAGGTTCATGTTGCCGGCTACCGGTTCAAAGATCACTGCGGCGATCGAATCGCCCTTGGCTCCGAACGTCGCCTCGAGTTCGTTGCAGTCGTTGTAGGTGAGCACCAGGGTATGCGCCGCTGTTTCGGCGGGCACGCCCGCCGAGCTTGGCTGACCCAGCGTCAACGCGCCCGAGCCTGCCTTCACCAGCAGGCCATCGGCATGGCCGTGATAACAGCCCTCGAACTTGACTATGGCCGCTCGTCCGGTGAAACCGCGCGCAACCCTCAGTGCGCTCATGGTCGCTTCGGTCCCCGAGCTGACCAGCCGCACCATCTCCAGGCTCGGCACAAGCTTGCAAAGCAGCTCGGCCATTTCAATTTCGGCTTCGGTCGGCGCTCCGAAGGACAAGCCCAGGCCGGCGGCCTCGCGCACGGCTGCGACGACATAGGGCTGCGCATGGCCGGCCACCAGCGGTCCCCACGAGCAGACATAGTCGATGTAAGCGAATCCTTCGGCGTCAAAAACGCGGCTGCCTTCGCCGCGGACGAGGAAACGCGGCGTACCGCCAACCGCCTTGAAAGCACGTACCGGCGAGTTCACGCCCCCTGGGATGGTGCGCTGCGCCCGAACGAAAAGCGATTCATTATTCGTCGTCATGTTTGCCCGCGCTGAAAGTGGCGACAGAAAGCGGCAGCTGCGGCGGCGGTGTCAACCGCGCCGAATACGGCCGTGATTACCGCGATCGCATCTGCACCTGCCTCGATAATGATGGGAGCATTTTCCGGTGTGATACCGCCGATTGCAACGATCGGCACCCGAAGCTCGGCCCGGGCCTGGGTGAACAGTGCTGTTGGCGCGCGGACTGCGCTCGGCTTGGTGGGCGAAGCGAACGCGCTGCCGAACGCGACGTAATCGGCGCCCTGCGCGACCCCGGCCCGTGCTAGCTCGATACTGTCATAACAGGACACGCCGAGCAGTTTTCTCTCGCCCAACCGGGCGCGGGCCGCCGCTACGCTACCATCGTCGCGCCCCAGATGCACACCGTCGGCACCGATCGCCAGTGCGAGTTCCAGGTCGTCGTTGACGATCAGCGTCGCCCCGGCGTCCCTGCAGAGTCCCAGCAAGCTTTCGGCCTGCGTGCGTCGTGCGGCCCGATCGGGCGACTTGTTTCGATACTGAAAAAGTCGCGCGCCGCCGGCGATCGCTGCAGTCAGCTTCTCTGCGAGACGATGGGTATCCGGATCTTCCGGCGTAATAGCATAGAGTCCGGCCACTAGCGCCGCGGCGGGTTGCCGACGCGCCGGCTCGTCACGCTCAGTGACGCGAGTCGCGACCATCATGTCTTGCCGCCACCCTCGTTGACTTCGCGCGCCCAGAAAAAACGGTCCGGAATATATTGACCCATGCCGGGACGAAATGCGGCTGCCAGAGCCTGCCAGGTGTATTCCTGCGCTTCGCGCACCGCTTCGGCCACTTCAAGACCGTTGGCAAGCGTTGCCGCGATCGCAGAGGCGAGGGTGCATCCCGAACCGTGGTAACTTCCGGGAAGCCTTTCCCAGGTATCGGTGCGGACGACGTCGCCGTCGGAGCCGTAGAGAGTATTGATCACATGCGGCGATTGTTCGTGGGTACCGGTGATCAGCACATATTCGCATCCGAAGCCGAGCAGGCGCTGTGCGCAGGTTTGGAGTTGGAGGTCTTCGGTTTCGTCCGCATCATCCTGTACCAGGCGACGCGCCTCGGCGCTGTTCGGCGTCAGCACCGTTGTTTGTGGCAACAATAGTTCGCGCAACGCGGATATCATGTTTTCGTTCGCCAACTCGTCACCCCTGCCCGACGCCAGGACCGGGTCGAGTACCAGCGGAATATCGGGATAATCCGACACCACTTCGGCCACGGCAGCGATGTTCTCGACGCTGCCGAGCATCCCGATCTTGAAGGCGGCCACCGGCATGTCCTCGAGCACCAAGCGTGCCTGCTCACTTACCCAATCCGAATCAATTGCAGTTACTCCCTCGACGCCCGCAGTATCCTGGACCGTGATCGCCGTGACGACCGCCAGCGGGTGGCAGCCGAGGGCGCAAATCGTAAGCAGGTCGGCCTGCATGCCGGCACCACTGGTGGGGTCGGTCGCCGCGAATGTGAGCACTATGGGCGGGATATGGACGGGGGGCATCTACGAGGGCACGCCGGCGCTGATCTGATACGACCCCGCATGCGCCGTGCCGATCGGCTGAACGGCGCGTCGGCGCCGTGCGGAACGATTTCAATGAGGCGCCGATAGGAAATATGGTTCTTCATTTTGCGGCGGACCCGGTCCGGATGGGGCCGATTCGGCATTTCCGACACGAGCTTCGCGTCATCGTATCAAGCCCGGCCGTTTCCTTGCGACACCACCGGCAAAACAAAAGGCGACGCGGTAGAATTTGAAGCCGCATTCTAATCCGTTTCGCCTTTCTATGACAGAGACAGAATCCAGGCAGTGGATGTGCCTGATATGCGGTTTCATCTATGACGAAGCGCTCGGCATGCCCGATGAGGGCGTCGCGCCCGGGACTCGATGGGAAGACGTGCCGATGAACTGGACCTGTCCAGAATGCGGCGCACGCAAGGAAGACTTTGAGATGGTCCCGATTTGATATCCGGGTTCGCTGGTGCGATCGAGTCGGGCCAAACGACAACTACAAGTGGCCTGAATATACTTCTACAAGGTTTTGTTTTGGCATGATTTGAGCGTATATTTCCCCGCATGACACGGGGAAACAAGGCCGCCGAGAGAAGGTTCGGATTTCCCGGGATGGTCGAGTGATCCCGTGATGACGGCGACCGACAACGCAGCGAATCTGGCCGGGCTGAAGGTGATGGTGATCGACGATTCGAACACCATACGACGGAGCGCGGAAATCTTCCTCGTACAGGCCGGATGCAAGGTAATTCTTGCAGAGGATGGTTTCGACGCGCTGGCCAAGATCAACGACCATCAGCCGGAGGTGATTTTCGTCGATATAACGATGCCGCGCCTGGACGGCTATCAGACCTGCGCCCTTATAAAGAGAAACCAGCGCTTCGCGACCACGCCGGTGATCATGCTGTCCTCCAAGGATGGCCTCTTCGACCGCGCGCGAGGACGCATGGTCGGCTCGGACGAATATCTCACCAAACCCTTTACGAAGGAAGAGCTCTTGCGGACCGTCGCCGAACGAGCGCCGGTCCGCGATTGAGGACCGTGTCATGCCCGTAAGGAAGATCCTTATCGTTGACGACTCGCCGACTGAACGACAGTTTCTGCTCGAAGCCCTGTCCAGAGCGGGCTACCAGTGCGTCACGGCCGAGAACGGCGATGAAGCCATCGTCAAATCGAAAACTGAACAGCCGGATCTGATCCTCATGGATGTCGTGATGCCAGGCACGAGCGGCTTTCAGGCGACTCGGGCGATTACGCGCGACGAGGCGACCAAGCACATTCCGGTCATCATGTGTACAAGCAAGAATCAGGAGACCGACAGGATATGGGGCATGCGCCAGGGGGCACGGGAATATATGACTAAACCGATTGTTGCCAAGGCATTGTTGGCGAAAATAGCCGCGCTTGCATAGCGTCGGTATCGGAGTTCATGGTAGCGTGGTCAGGAAGACCAGCCTGAGGGAATTCCAGCAAGCGCTCGCAGCGAAGATCGCCGATGCGGGGGGGGAAACCGCGCCGCACGCGAGACTCGGCGTGCAGTCGGGCGGTCGATTGTGGTTGATCCGCCTGGACGAAGCCGGCGAAGTGCTGCCGGTGCCGGAAATTACACCCGTTCCGCTGACCCGTCCGTGGTTCATCGGCATGGCGAATATCCGCGGCAATCTCGCCAGCGTGGTGGATTTTGCAGGGTTCATCGGCGAAACCGCGACCGAGCGTGCACCCGGCTGCAGGCTCGTACTGTTCGCCGAGAGTTTCCGCATCCACAGCGGCTTGGTGGTGGAGCGGATGATGGGATTGCGCAACATTCTCCAGTTCAGCGCCGAACCCGAGGGCGCAGATCGGCCGTGGATCCGAGCAACATTTCGCGACAATGAGGCAAGGCGTTGGTACGAATTGGACGTCCGTGCGTTGGTGTCCGACGACGATTTCCTGCAGGTGGGCATCTAAGCCCGCTCGCCGTGGGGCGCCAACGGGATACTGGGAGGCAGAATGGCGTTTAGTTTACCGAGCAATCGCGGCGGCAAGGCGGCGATTGCGGACAAGAAGAACGCGGCAAGCACTTCGGCGTCTTCGAACGCCACCGCCGCACGGCGGGCTTCGCGGGCGCTTGGGCGCAAACCGTTTTCGCCGCTGCCGGTGATCGGCAAGCTGCCGGTGGCGAAGCAACTGCAGGTGCTGTTAGTCGGTTTCGGAATTTTGCTCGTGATCGCGGGCGTCGTTATATTCGTCGATTACCGCACCGCAACCAATAGCACGGCATACGTAGCGACCGCGGGCGAGATGAGGATGCTGTCCCAGCGTCTTTCCAATGCGACACAGGCCGCATTGACGGGTAGCGCCGGCGGATTCAGGCAGTTGACGCAGAGCCGCGCGCAGTTCAAACAGGCGCTCGACCTGTTGATGCAGGGGGGCATGGTTTCGGAGACGGCGTTGCCGCCGACTTCAGACGCTGTCATGCCGACGCTGGAGGCGCTCGGGAGGGAATGGGAGAAGATCGATCGCAACGTGGCCCAAGTACTCGGGCAGCAGAAGAACCTGATTGGTCTGGGAACGGCGGTACGTACTGTCAACAGCAATAATGAGGAGCTCCTCAAGCTCACCGAGGCGGTATTGGCGCTCAAGCTGCAGGCCAACGCGCAAGCGCGGGAAATATCACAGATCGGGCAAATGGTCATGCTTACCCAGCGCATGGCGAAGAACGCGAATGCGCTGCTCGGGTCCGACGCCATCGACGCACAGGTCGCCCAGCTCATGGACCGCGATGTGAAGCTGTTTGGTGAGCTGATCTCGGCACTGCAGAAGGGGAGCGATTCGCTGAAGATATCGGCGACGCGGGATCCGGAGACCGCGGAAAAGCTTGCACAGCTGCAAAAGACGTTCGCGCAGACCAGGCCGGCGTTCGTCGGAATCGTTTCCGGGCTGCCGGGACTGGCCAGGGCGAAGCTGGCCGCAACACGCGTGGTGGCGGACTCCGACGCGCTATTCGATGCGACCGAGAAACTCACGCGGGCCTACCGGGGCGAGCTCGGTACGCAGGTATATTTCTGGGTCCTTGTGGTCGACGTGCTGCTCGGCATCGGACTCGTATGGCTGATGGTCAAGGCCTATGTCGACGACCAGCGGCGCCTGGCACAGGATGCCGAGCACCAGCGCGAGGACGCCGAGCGTCAGAACCGCGCGAACCAGGAGGCAATTCTCAGGCTGATGGACGAGATGCAGGCCGTGGCGGGCGGCGACCTGACGGTAAAGGCGACGGTGTCCGAGGACATGACCGGCGTCATCGCCGATTCGGTGAATTTCACCATCGAGGAACTGCGCGTGCTGGTCGGGCGCATTAACAGCGCCGCCACGGAAGTCGCGGCGGCGACTGCGCAGGCCGAACGGACTTCGACCCAGCTCCTCGCCGCAGCCGACTACCAGTCGCGGCAGATCCAGGAAACCAGTTCCTCGGTGCTCAAGATGGCCGAGGCGATGAACAGAGTGATGGCGAGTACGTCGCAGTCGGCGAACGTCGCGCGTCAGTCGCTCGGGGCGGCGCAAAAAGGCACGCAGGCGGTCCAGAATTCCATCGCGGGGATGAACGAAATTCGCGATCAAATTCAGGATACGTCCAAGCGCATCAAGCGGCTGGGCGAATCCTCGCAGCAGATCGGCGAGATCGTCGAGCTCATCTCCGACATCACCGAGCAGACCAACGTGCTGGCTCTAAACGCCGCGATCCAGGCGGCCTCCGCAGGGGAAGCGGGGCGCGGTTTCACGGTCGTGGCGGAAGAAGTGCAGCGGCTCGCCGAGCGCAGCGGCGAGGCGACCAAGCAGATCGGCGCCATCGTAAAGACCATACAAACGGACACCTTGGACGCGGTATCGGCGATGGAAAAGAGCACACGCGGCGTCGTCGATGGCGCAAGACTATCGGATGCAGCAGGGCAGGCGCTCGCGGAGATCGGCGAGGTGTCCCAGCGGCTTTCCGGCGTGATCGAATCCATCGCCGAGGCGATTCAGAATCAGACCAACAGTGCTACCAAGGTCGCGGGCAACATGCAGGATATCCTACGCATCACGCAGCAGACCACCGATGGCACCAAGCGCACTGCCACCTCGGTTGAGCAACTCGCCGCGCTGGCGAAGGAACTCAAAGGATCGGTGTCCCGGTTCCGGATGGAGTGATCATCCCCGGGGTGCCATTCCAGCCACGATGAAAATTCACGCCGATTTCGATGCCGGACCTCTTTCCTGGGTCAAGGGCGAGATCGACCTCGCGATGCAACGTGGCCTGGAATCGCTGCGCGGGTTTTCCGCCGATACCGGCGATTTCAACAAGATCAGGTCCGTGCAGATGCAGTTGCATCAGGCGCACGGGGCGTTACAGATAGTTGGTCTGGATGGTGTCACGCGCGTATCCGAGGAACTGGAGAGCCTGGTCGGAGATCTGGAGAAGGAGCCCTCGGCACGCACGCGGCAGAATTTCGAACTCGCCGAAGAGGCATTCGAGACCATCGTTGCTTATCTGGATGCGCTGATTGCAGGCTCACCGAACCAGCCGCTCAAGCTGCTGCCACTGTACCGCAGGCTGCTCGCTGCGCGAGGTCAGGCCGCGGCCGACCCGGTCGACCTGTTCTTCCCCAGCTTGTCCGGAAGGCCGACGCCGCGCGACCCACCCCCGGTCGGGCGCGCCTCCGAGGGCGACGGCAAGCTCTTCCGTGAACAGCGCGGCCGATTCCAGCGCGGCCTGCTGACATGGATCAAGGGCGACAAGGGCGGGGCCGCGGAAATGCGCGCCGCGGTTGAAGCGATCGAAGCGGTTCAGGTGACGAATGCGCAGCGCGCGTTCTGGTGGGCCGCGATCGCGTTCTTCGACGCCCTGGTGGCCGATGCGCTTCCGCCCGATGTTGATGCAAAACGCCTTTGCAACCGTATCGACCAGCAGTTTCGGCGCCTCGTCGAAGGCTCGCAGAACGTGGCCGAGCGGCTGCTTCGCGAAACCCTTTACCAGGTGGCGCGAGCGCGCAAGGCAACGGCGCAAATACAGGCGGTGCAGGAGGCTTACGACCTGGCGCGCGCACTGCCTGCGGACGAGGGCACCGCGCAGCCGCCGGTGGATCTGGCCTCGCTTAAAGTCGCCCGCGGCATCCTGGCGCAGGCCAAGGATGCATGGAACATATACGCCGCCGGCAATCATCCGAGCCTGGGCGCTTTCCGTGACCTTTGCGGCCCGCTCAATGATCGGGCAGCGGAGCTGGGAAATCCGGACGTCGCCGCGATCGTGGACGAGATCGGGGCGCTGGCGACCTGGCTCGGTGGCAGTCCCTCGAACATGAGCGAAGCGATCGCGCTGGAAGTGGCAACCGCGCTGCTTCTGCTCGAGAACGCACTGGCGAATTATTCAGAGCTCGGTGCGGAGTTCGGGAAGCAGTCGCGGTTCGTATGTGACCGGCTCAAGGCCTGCGTGCGCGGGAAACTTCTTCGCACGCCGCCAACCTTACCGCTGCTCGACGAGATGTCGCGCAGGGCGCAGGAGCGCCTTGTCCTCAGTCAAGTCGTCGCGGAGATGCAGGCGAACTTGCGTGCGATCGAGAAAGTGCTCGAAGCGTTTTACCGCGACCCGGCCAGACGCGCCGATCTTGCGACGCTCGGCGGCCCGTTGCACCAAGTGAAAGGCGCACTCGACATGCTCGGTGAAGCGCGGGCGGCCGATGCGCTGGCCGAGTGCGAAGAGCGGATCGCGCGCCTTGCAAGAGCCGATGGCGTGCCAAGACAGCAGGAGTTTGAGCAGCTCGCCCAGTTGCTCTCAGGACTGGGGTTCTACATCGAGGCCCTTGTTTCGGGCACGGCCGATTTTGACGCGGCGATGCGGCCGGTCAGCGCGAAACGGATTCCCGCCGATGAACGGGAGCCCGCCGATTTGCAACCCAGCGTCGAGGTTCAGCTGGAGCGGCAGAAACGCGAAGCCCAAAACCTGATTCAGGAATGCAAGGCGCGGCCGTCCGACGCTCGGCGGAAGTCCGAACTGCGTAAGATCTTTGCCGCCATCCAGAGGGACGCCGGTCTGGTCGGCGACGCGGTGCTCGAAAGTAAGGCGTTGCATGCACTTCACGCGCTGGACACGGCAGCCGGCCAAGCCCTGCTTGAGCCCAAGCTCGTTCAGGCGCTCGAAGATGCGGTGCCGGCGATGGAGACGCCGCCACTCTCGCCGGGAACGGATCGGCTTATCGACGCGAGCGAAGAGAAGCTTGATGCCGAACTCCTCGGAATATATCTGGAAGAGGCCGACGAGGTTTTGGCCCGGATTCGCGATCAGCTCGATCTGATGCGTTCACATCCGGCGGACAAGCCGGCACTGACCACGATCAGGCGGGCGTTTCACACGCTCAAGGGCAGCGGACGCATGGTTGGGCTGGTACGCGTCGGCGAGGCAGCCTGGGCCGTGGAGCAGGCCATCAATCTGTGGCTGCAGGACGAGCGTCCCGCAACGAGGGATCTGTTGTCGCTGATCTCCGAGGCGCACGACTATTTCGCGGATTGCGTGGTACGGCTCAAGGCGGGTGGCGTTGCTGCGGACGAGGCGCCGCTGATTGAACTTGCTGCCGAGCTGGGCGGCGGCCGGCCGCCGAGATTGCGGCCCGCGCCGGATGTTGTCGCGGAAACCGCAGCTTCACCCGCGCCACCTGTGGCAGCCGCGGACGTATCGAAGCAAGGCGACTTCGTCGCGATTGGCGAGCAGAGCGTGTCCAGAGCGCTGTTCGAAGCGTTTATCGGCGAGGCGCGGATGTATTTGCGGACGATGACGCAGGAGCGCGAAGTGCTTGCGCAGCAGGCCGTGATTACCGACGCGTTCATAAGAGCCGCGCACACGCTCGGCGGGATCTCGGGCACCCTCGGCCTAGACTCGGTGCGTAGCTTGGCCCAGGCGTTGGACAGCGCACTGCGGCTGCTCGCGACGTTGCCCGTGTCCGAGATCGAGGAACGGCTGGTCGGAGGGCTGATCGACGCCCTTTGCGAAATGATCGACGAGGCTTCGTCGTACCGGGTGCCGCGGGCGCGACCCGATCTCATCGAAAAACTGCACCGCGCGACCGTTCCCGCTCTGGTGGAAGAGGAAAGCCCGACCATGCTGCCGGAGGAAGAAGGCGCACTGTCGCGCGAGGACGACGCCTCCTCTCCCGTGGTAGCGGACGACGAAGTGCCGGCGGCAGCGTCGCCCGCCGCCTTGGCGCCGCTGCTGGGACCGACGCCCGGGAAGATGACCAGCACGTCGCCGCCGATTGCCGAAGCGCCGGTTGAAGGCGAATCCGGCGAGCGCAGGCGCCGCCGCATGCGCGACGAACCGGACGCACAGCTCATGCCGCTGTTTCTGCAGGAGGCCAACGAGCTTCTGCCTGCGGTAGCCGACACACTGAGAGGCTGGCGCGCGACCCCTCAAGACGCCTCGATGGGGCAGTCGCTTGCGCGCCTGCTGCATACGCTCAAGGGCGGCGCGCGCATGGCTGGTGCGATGGGTATCGGGGAACTGACGCACCAAATGGAAACGCGCGTCGAGAATGCGCTCGCACTCAAGGCGTTGCCTGAAACCTTGTTCGACGCTCTGGACAATTCATGCGATCGTCTGGGGGTGCTGGTCGAGGCGGCGCGATCGGAAACGACGCGGGAATCGTCTGCGGACGTTACCGCGGCGCCGCAACGCCCTGCCGCCGGGCCGGACTCGCAGGATGTACTGCTCCCATCGGCGATGTTGCGGGTAAAGGCCGAGATGGTCGATCGCCTGGTCAATCAGGCAGGCGAGGTATCGATCGCGCGCAGCCGCATCGAAGGCGGAATGCGCACCGTTCGCGCGGCGATGCAGGAACTCACCGACAACGTCGGCCGTTTGCGCTCGCAACTGCGCGAGATCGAGATACAAGCCGAGTCCCAAATGCAATCGCGCATGCGGGAACTGCGCGACACCAAGCAGGGGTTCGATCCGCTGGAGTTCGACCGCTTTACCGGATTCCAGGAACTGACCCGGCTTATGGCCGAATCAGTCAATGATGTGCAGACGGTGCACCAGAATCTGATTCATGCGGTCGACCAGACCGAAGCGGGATTGCTGTCGCAGGCACGCCTCAACCGCGATCTGCAGCAGAACTTGATGCGCGTTCGCATGGTGCCGTTCGCGAGCCTCTCGGAGCGGCTTTACCGCGTCGTTCGTCAGACGGCGAAGGAAATCGGCAAGCGGGTCAACCTCGAGCTGCGTGGCGCACAGGTCGAACTGGACCGCTCGGTGCTCGAGCGCATTACCGCGCCGTTCGAGCATTTGCTGAGAAACGCGGTTACGCACGGCATCGAATCGCCCGCCGACCGAAAGGCCATGGGGAAGCCCGAAATCGGCGAGATCCGCCTCGACGTTACGCAGGAAGGAAACGATGTCCTGTTGGCTCTGGCGGACGACGGTCGAGGCCTTGATATCGCGCGCATTCGGGAAACCGCCGTCGCGACGGGGCTGATGGACGAGCGTAACGCCCTGTCCGACGCGGAAATTGCCGATTTCATATTTCGGCCGGGATTCACCACGGCGACGAAACTTACCGAGATCGCCGGCCGCGGAGTCGGCATGGACGTCGTCAGAACCGAGGTCGCGTCGCTTGGCGGGCGCATCGAGTTCGAATTCCAGAGGGACCGCGGCACTCGCTTTGTCGTCTACCTGCCCCTGACGCTCGCCGTGACGCAAGCGCTGCTGGTGAAAGGTTCGGGCCGCACCTACGCGGTTCCTGCGGTGATGATCGAGCAGGCGCGCCAGTTGAAGGTGGAGGAGCTTGCGCTAGCCTATGCCGAACATCGGGCGAGCTGGCAGTCCAGGCATTATCCTTTCCATTTTCTGCCTCACCTGCTCGGAACACCCGCGGCCCGGCCGGAGTCCCGCCGATATTCGCCGGTGCTGTTCCTGCGCTCGGGAGCGAACGCCATTGCACTGCACGTGGACGAAATTCTCGGCAGCACGCAGGAGATTGTCGTCAAGGCGGTTGGCCCTCAGCTGCAGCGCATTCCCGGTATTACCGGGGCGACGGTGATCGGGTCCGGGGAGATAGTGCTGATCCTCAACCCGGTACAGCTCGCACTGCGCGAGATCCGCGGTGTGGGGTCCGAAGCAAGGCCCGAGACGGCAGTCCCGCACCCCGCGCGGCCGACAGTAATGGTCGTGGACGACTCGCTTACCGTGCGCAAGATCACCGGCAGGATGTTGGTCCGCGAAGGATACGAGGTTGTTGTCGCGAAAGACGGGGTCGATGCAATTGAAAAGCTGCAGGACATTGTTCCCGACGTGATGCTGGTCGACATCGAAATGCCGCGCATGGACGGTTTCGAACTCACGCGGAATGTTCGCGCAGACCCGCGCCTCGCCGAAGTACCGATCATCATCATCACTTCGCGTACTGCCGACAAGCATCAGGACTATGCGCGTGAAATGGGCGCCAGCGCGTTCCTGGGGAAACCCTATCAGGAAGACGAACTACTTGGCCGTATTGGAGACCTCATAAAGCTCCGCACGGCAGCCTGATGCAGCTTCGTTTGCCGCGGGGCTTTCGGTAACGTTCCAGTGTCACGCGCCTGGCGCGTTCGTGATCGGCCGGCCGGAAAATCCCGCCCGATCTTGCTGCCTGGCGTTGTCGCAGGACGTAGGCACCGAGTACGGGGTCCCGGGCGCGGCGGCAGAGTTTTCGGCGAGAGCTTTGCGAATCCAAATTGTGCAGGGCACCCTTCGCGACTACAATAGCGGAACACCGGGCTCACATGTGTCGCAGGTCAATCTTACCGACCACTTCTTGATCGCCATGCCCAACATGGTGGATCCCTATTTTTCTCGTACCCTGACCTATGTCTGTGAGCACAACGATCAGGGTGCTCTCGGCGTGGTGATCAATCGTCCGATCGACATGACGCTCGGCGCCCTGTTCGAGCGGTTGAGTTTGGCGATTTCATCAGAGGATTTGGGCAAGGCTCCGGTGTTTTTCGGTGGTCCGGTCCAGACCGACCGCGGCTTCGTACTGCATCAGCCGATTGGGCAGTGGCAGTCCACTCTGTCGGTGCAGAATCGCGTCGGCCTTACGACCTCAAAGGACATACTCGAATCGCTCGGCCACGGGCGCGGGCCGGTCAAGGTACTGGTCACGCTGGGGTATTCCGGCTGGGCGCCCGGCCAGCTCGAAAACGAAATCAAGCAAAACGCGTGGCTCACCGTCGCCGCCAAAGATGCCGTGATTTTCGATCTGCCGGCTGAGGAGAGGTTGCCGGCTGCGATGGGCCTGCTCGGAATCGATTTCGCCAGCCTTTCCGACGAGGCGGGGCATGCGTGAAAATCGGTAATGCGCGTACGGCGATCACTGTCCTTGCATTCGATTTCGGCGCGCGGCACATCGGCGTCGCGGTTGGCGATACCGAGACACGCATGGCGCACCCGCTTGCGCCGATCGACCGCAGGCGGGGCGGCAGTAACGCGATGCGCATGGCCGCCATCGACCTCCTCGTCGACGAATGGCATCCAGATCGGTTGGTGGTGGGGCTGCCTGTCGGGCCGGACGGCGAGGAGCAGGGCATGACGGCGCGCGCGCGACGGTTTGCGCGGCAGCTCGAAGCGCGCTATGGGCTGCCGGTCGACTTCGCCAATGAGCGGTATACCTCGGCCGCCGCGGAGGAAGTGCTGCGCGCAGCGGGCCGCGGCGGCGCAAAGCACAAACAGCTTGTGCATGGAGAAGCCGCACGCATCATTTTGCAGAGCTATTTCGATGAATCTGCCTGACGCCGAGAAGCTATTCGAAGTCTTGCTTGAAAGCCTGCGGGCGCATGTAACGCCAGATACCGGGATAGTCGGCATCGTCACCGGCGGCGCCTGGCTTGCCGAGCGGCTGCATCGGGCGCTCGGCGTGCAGACGCCATTAGGGGTGCTCGACCCGTCCTTCTACCGCGACGATTTCAGCAAATCTGGGCTGCGCCATCAGGTCAAACCCTCGCAGATTCCCTTCGATGTGCAAGAGCGCAGCGTGCTCCTCGTCGACGACGTGCTGTTTACCGGGCGCACCGTGCGCGGCGCGATGAACGAGTTGTTCGATTACGGCAGGCCGGCACGCATCGATCTTGCGGTGTTGGTCGATCGCGGCGGCAGGGAGCTTCCGGTAGCGGCCCAATACGTAGGGGCAAATATCGAGATTCCGCCTGGCAAGGTGCTGGTGCTGGATCGCGGACCGGCAGGCGGACTGTCGCTTACGCTGTCGGATCAACGCCGGCGCCGCCTTGACATCGAGGGCGAATCCGAGGGCAAAAAATAATGTCACGCAATCCGCAACTGAATGAAAAAGGCGCGCTGCAGCACCTGCTCACCATCGAAGGACTGCCGCGCGAGATCTTGATTCACATTCTCGATACCGCGGCCTCGTTCATCAACGTCGCCGAACGCGACGTGAAAAAAGTCCCACTGATGAGGGGCAAGAGCGTGTTCAACTTGTTCTTCGAGCCTTCGACCCGCACCCGCACGACCTTTGAGATCGCCGCCAAGCGGCTATCCGCCGACGTCATCAACCTGAACATAGCCACGTCCTCACAGACCAAAGGTGAGACGCTGCTGGACACGATTGACAACCTGTCGGCAATGCACGCGGACATGTTCGTCGTGAGGCATGCGAGCAGCGGGGCACCGTATCTGATCGCCCAGCACGTCGGTTCGCATGCGCACGTGGTGAACGCGGGCGACGGCCGGCACGCGCATCCCACCCAGGGCTTGCTCGATTCCTACACCATTCGTCACTACAAACGCGATTTCACACGCCTGGCGGTTGCGATCGTCGGCGACGTGCTGCATTCGCGGGTGGCGCGCTCGCTCATACACGCGCTCACGACGCTGGGGGCGCCGGACGTGCGGGTTGTCGGGCCGAAAACCCTGCTTCCGGCGGGAGTGGAACAGCTTGGCGTGCGGGTCTTCCACAACATGGATGCCGGCATCCGGGACTGCGACGTTATCGCAATGTTGCGTGTCCAGAACGAACGCATGAGGGGCGCATTGCTGCCGAGCGAACAGGAATTCTTCAAGTCCTTTGGTCTGACGCCGGAAAGACTCGCGCTGGCACGGCCCGACGCGATCGTCATGCACCCGGGGCCGATCAACCGCGGCGTGGAAATCGATTCCGCGGTAGCCGACGGATCACAGGCGGTGATCTTGTCGCAGGTCACCTTCGGCATCGCGGTACGCATGGCGGTGTTGAGCATCCTCGCTGGAAAATGAAGGACCATGAACATTCACATCAAAGGCTGCAGACTGATCGATCCCAAGAGCGGCACCGACGCGCGCGAAGATCTATTCCTCGCGGCGGGTGTGGTCGCCGCATGGGGACGTGCGCCGAAACGCTTTAGAGCCGACCGCACCATCGACGCGAAGGGGCTCGTCGTATGCCCGGGGCTGGTCGACATGTCCGTGCGGCTGCGCGAGCCGGGCTATGAGTACCGGGCCACGCTCGAGTCGGAAATGCAGGCCGCAGTCGCAGGGGGCGTCACCAGCCTGGCGTGCCCACCCGACACCGATCCTCCGTTGGACGAACCTGCGCTGGTGGAAATGCTCAAGTCGCGCGCGAAGAGTCTCAATCTGGCGCGCGTTTATCCGCTGGGGGCGTTGAGTGCGAAACTCAAAGGTAAACGCCTGGCCGAGATGGCGGAACTCGCCGAAGCCGGCTGCGTGGCCTTTTCTCAGGCGGACGTTCCCATCGTCGACACCGAAGTGCTGTGGCGTGCGATGCAGTACGCCTCCACGTACGGCTTTCCCGTCTGGCTGCGCCCGCAGGACAGTTTCCTCGCCCAAGGAGGCGTGGCGCACGACGGCGACGTGGCCACACGTCTGGGCCTGCCGGCGATTCCGTCGGTCGCCGAAACTGCCTCGCTCGCCACTATGCTTCAGCTGGCGCGCTCTGCCGGGGCCAGGCTGCACGTGTGCCGGCTGTCGACCGCCGAGGCCGTCGCGATGGTTCGCCGGGCCAAGCAGGAGGGACAGGAGGTCACCTGCGACGTCGCAGTGCATCACGTGCACCTGTGCGAGGTGGACATCGGATACTTCGATTCGCACTGCCACCTGGTGCCGCCGCTGCGCAGCCAGCGCGATCGCGATGCGCTGCGCGCCGGGCTGGCGGATGGCACCATAGACGCGATCTGCTCGGATCATGCGCCGCTGGACGAGGACGTGAAGCACATGCCTTTTGGCGAATCCGAACCGGGCGCGACCGCCGTGGAGCTGCTGCTCTCGCTGACGCTGAAGTGGGCGACTGAGGCGGGCGTGCCGCTGGTGAGCGCGCTGGGAGCGGTGACGTCGACTCCCGCGTCGATCATGCGCGTGGACGCAGGCACGATCGGCGTGGGCGCTACGGCCGACCTTTGTGTCTTCGATCCCGAGGCGCACGTGCGTATCACCCCGGCATCGCTGTGCAGCCAGGGCAAGAATACGCCGTTTGTGGGCTACGAAGTCCCGGGGCAGATACGCTACACGCTTGTGGCGGGACAAGTGGTGTACGAAAACGCTGCCTAGCGAGCAACGCCCGGACCGGCTATCGGGGGAAACGGGCCGAGCGGGCGAGGACGCCAGTGCTTCAGGGGGCTGCGCGGGGCCAGGCTCGGAGGGCCCGGAGCTTTCGTTCGGTGACTTTGGCGACCATTGCCCGCAGGCGCGGGACGATCGCCATGGTCGCTTTAGCGCCCGCCGCGATGGCGTCGTCGCGCGTCGCGAATGTGAGGCTCTCAAGACTGGCCGTATCCGGGGTGACGACAACATCCGCGGAGCGCATTTCCTGGTTCGACAGGTTCCTGACCATGATCTCCAGCGCCTGCACGACAACGTCGGTCGTGCTGGCGATCACTTTAGTGTCTTCCGGGCGTTTGGTGATGTCGACGGCAATAACTAGCTCCGCGCCCAGGTCCCGCGCACTCTGAACCGGCACCGGACTCACGAGTCCGCCGTCCACGTATTCGTGACCGTTGATCACCACCGGCTCGAAAAGGCCGGGAATGGCGCTGGACGCGCGCACGGCCATGCCGATATTGCCGCGAGTCATGACGGCGAGGGTGCCGCTGCGCAGGTCGGTCGCCGCCGCGGCATAGCGGATCGGCAATTCTTCGATAGAACGGCTTCCCAGGCGCCCATTGACGAAGTCCTGAAGGCGTTCGCCCTTGACGATGCCGCGGTTGGGCCAGACGATGTCACGCAGCTGACTCTCCGTCAGTTCCTCCGCAAGGGCCTCGAGGGCCGCGCCGTCGTAGCCTGCGGCATAGAAAGCGCCGACAAAGCTGCCGGTGCTGGTACCAACCACGATGTCCGGTCGGATGCCGATTTTCTCGAGCACTTTGATGACGCCGATATGGGCAAATCCACGCGCCGCGCCGCCGCCGAGCGCGAGCCCGATGACCGGACGGTTCGTCGCAGTGACGCGCTTTACTGCTGTGGCGCTGGGAGGCACGACGACGGGATACAGGATCGGCGCGGACGCGCATGCCACGAGCAGCAACAGCGGTGCAAGCAGGACGAGGCGCATGCCCGCAGTCTATCGTCAATCCGGGAACAGCCGCGAGGGGTCGGCGGCCGTATCAGCCACCAGCAACAGCTTCTCGCGAGAAGATTCGCCCTTGACGATGCTCACCGTACGCCTCGCCACGCCTAGTACGTCGGCCACGAACGCGGTGAGCGCATGGTTCGCTTTTCCTTCGACCGGTGGCGCCGCTATACGGATCTTGAGCGCCTGGTCGTGCAGCCCGACCACCGCGCTCTTCTTGGCGCCTGGTTGTGCGTGAACTGCAATCAACCAGCCCTGCTCAGTGCGTCGATACCAGCTCAAAACAGCCGTGATACCGTCAGCGCGAGCGTGCCCAGCGGAATCTGCAGCACCTGCGCGATGAGGAGCACGAACAGCGGCGACAGGTCGATGTTTCCGATCGGCGGAATGAAACGGCGGAAGACGCGGTAAAACGGGCGCGTCAGCGCGTCGAAAATACCCGCAAACGGGGTATGCGGATTCACCCAGCTGAGCACGACCTGGACGATGACCACGCCCATGAGCAGGTTGAGCGACAGCTTGGCCAGCTCGATGGCAGCCAGCGTCGCAAGCAGCCCCAGGGCGGTTCCCGGCGCGCCCGCGAGCGAGAATCCGCGCATCCAGAGTATGAGCAAACGCATCAGCAGTTCGGCGACCCAGGCGAGGGTCAGCGAGGCAAAATCCAAACCCAGCAGGCCCGGGATCAGGCGGCGCGCCGGCAGCACCATCCAGTTGGTCAGTGCGGCCACAAATTCTCCTATTGGATTGCGGAACGGCACCCTTAGCCACTGCATGTAGAAGCGCAGCAGCAGCAGATAAACGAAGAATCCGAACAGCGTTTCGATCAGAAACTCGCCGATTTGCGCAAACATCAATCTTTCCCCAATTCGTCACCCAACTGGCGGCCGCGCTCGCTGGCGGCGCGAATCGCACGCACAACGGCTTCCGTGACGCGGTCGGCGGTCATGCTCGCGAGCGCCGCTTCCGTCGTACCGCCCCTGGAAGTCACGCGCTCGCGCAGCACCGATACCGGCTCGGTGCTGCCCGCCGCAAGTCGCGCTGCGCCGAGAAAGGTCTCAAGCGTAAGGGTGCTTGCCTGTTGCGGCGACAGTCCCAGTTCCGTGGCAGCCTGTTGCATCGCCTCGATGAAGTAAAACACGTACGCCGGACCGCTGCCAGACACCGCCGTCACCGGATCAAGCAGCGCCTCGTCCTCGACCCATAGCACTTTTCCTACAGCTTGCAGGATCTGCGCGGCACTCGCTCGTTGCTCCAGGCTGACTTGCGGTGTGGCGCAGGCCGCTGTAATCCCGGCGCCGATGAGCGCCGGCGTATTGGGCATGCAGCGCACCAACAGCCTGTGCCCGCCCAGCCAACGCGACAAATCCTCGAGCCGGATCCCTGCGGCGATCGACACCACCAACTGTCCGGACAGGACTGGCGCGACCTGCGCTGCCGCCGCACGCATCTGCTGGGGTTTCACGGCGATGACCAGCAGTTCGCCGAACGGCAAGGCCTGTTGCGGTGAAGCGAAGCTGAGAACACCGTAGTCGCTTTGCAGCTTATCGCGGGTTCCGGGGTCAACCTCGACGACGCGGATCGCCTGCGATGCGAAACCCTTGTTTCTCAGGCCGCCAATGATGGCGCGTGCCATGTTGCCGCCGCCGATAAGGGTGATGTTCATATCGTGGCCTTCAAATTAGCTGCGATGCTCTCGCCGACCCGGCCAGCACGAGAGTTGGTCCTGCAAGCTTGTTGCATCTCCCCGGGGTCTCGTCTGCACGATGGCGGAGGCGAAGGCACCGGCGGACACAGAACCCACCGTCACGACAGGGTTTCTTCGAAGTCGCTTCATGCTCTTGCATTGTCCCGCGGGCCGAAGATTGCGGTACCGATGCGCACCATGGTCGAGCCTTCGGCGATCGCGGCTTCCATGTCGGCCGACATGCCCATCGAGAGCGTGTCCAGGTCCAGGCCTGAACGGACCAGTTCGTCCTTCAGCTCGCGCAGCGTGCGGAACTGCCGGCGCTGCAACCGGATGTCCGATGTCGGCTCGGGGATGGCCATAAGACCGCGCAGCCTCAGGCGCGGCAGGGCGCACGTTTGCCTGGCAAGGCCGGCGACGGCCTGCGGCGCCACGCCGCTCTTGCTCGGCTCGCCCGAGACGTTGACTTCGATGCACACATTCAGCGGTGGCAGATTTCCCGGGCGCGCTTCGCTGAGCCGGGTGGCGATCTTCTCCCGGTCGAGCGAATGAACCCAATGGAACGATTCGGCGATCGGGCGGGCCTTGTTGCTCTGTATCGGGCCGATGAAGTGCCATACCAGCGCCAGGTCGGCGAGCGCACCGATCTTCACCAGCGCCTCCTGGACGTAGTTTTCGCCGAAATCGCGCTGGCCGACGCTGACGGCGGCCCGAATCGACTCCGCCGGATGCGTCTTGCTCACCGCGACGAGGCGCACGGAGGATTCCGGCCTGCCTGACGCACTGCAGGCCGCCGCGATGCGCGCTTTCACGGCTTGCATGTTGTTCTGGATTGTTGCCATAATCCTCGAAGCGTTAGCGCGTGGCAAGCAGGAGTGCGCTTAGCCTCGCACCGGGTGTCAACCGCGTCCGGCATAAAATGCCGGAGGCTATGGCGCTTTCCTGCGCGAAGCCGCTGGAAATGGCGACAGAGCGCCGCATCGCAATCCGGAGCAATTATATATGGACATTTCCGAACTGCTCGCCTTCGTAGTCAAGAACAAGGCTTCCGACCTTCATTTGTCCTCGGGGCTCCCGCCCATGATCCGCGTGCATGGCGACGTCCGCCGCATCAACCTGCCGGCAATGGAACACAAGGACGTGCACGGGATGATCTACGACATCATGAACGATGGTCAGCGCAAACACTACGAGGAGAATCTGGAGTGTGACTTCTCGTTTGCGATTCCGGGCCTGGCGCGTTTTCGCGTCAACGCGTTCGTGCAAAATCGCGGTGCGGCGGCCGTGCTGCGAACCATTCCGTCGAAGATCCTGTCACTCACCGACCTGAAGTGTCCCAAGATTTTCGAAGAGATTGCCGACAACCCGCGCGGCGTGGTGCTGGTGACCGGGCCGACCGGTTCGGGCAAGTCCACGACGCTGGCGGCAATGGTCAACCACAAGAACGAGACCGAAAACGGGCACATCCTCACCATCGAGGATCCGATCGAGTTCGTGCACGAGAGCAAGAAGTGCCTGATCAATCAGCGCGAGGTCGGACCTCACACGCTGTCGTTCGCGAATGCGCTGCGAAGCGCGCTGCGCGAGGACCCGGACGTGATCCTGGTGGGCGAGATGCGCGATCTGGAGACCATCCGCCTCGCGCTGTCGGGCGCCGAGACTGGACACTTGGTGTTCGGCACGCTGCACACCAGCTCGGCGGCGAAGACCATCGACCGCATCATCGACGTATTCCCGGCAGCGGAAAAGGAGATGATACGCGCGATGATCTCAACCTCCCTGAGGGCGGTGATTTCGCAGACACTGCTGAAGACCAAGGACGGATCCGGGCGCGTTGCCGCGCACGAAATCATGATCGGCACGCCTGCCATCAACAATCTTATTCGCGAAGCCAAAGTGGCTCAAATGTATTCGGCCATCCAGACCGGCCAGCAGCACGGAATGCAGACGCTCGACCAGAACTTGCAGGATCTTGTGAAGAAGAACGTCATTTCTGTCGCTGAAGCGCGCAGCAAAGCAGCCAACAAGGATACGTTCCCGGGGAAGTAACGCGAGATGTCCGGGCCCCTGCCGACGCCGGAAAAGGAATTCCATCCTGCCGGCAGGCCCTCTGGGAACCGCAATCGCAAACTGGTTTGAAGGAGACGGGTAATGGAACGAGAACAGGCAAACAAATTCATGTACGACCTGCTGCGGCTGCTGCTGCAGAAGAAGGGTTCGGACCTTTTCATTACCGTCGGCTTTCCTCCCGCGATGAAGATCGATGGCAAGATGACGCCGGTGTCGAACCAGGCGCTGACCCCGCAGCACACGGCGGAACTCGCGCGCTCGATCATGAACGACAAGCAGGCCGCGGAGTTCGAGGCCACCAAGGAGTGCAACTTTGCCGTCGCACCCGCCGGGATCGGCCGCTTCCGCGTCAACGCCTTCGTGCAGCAGGCCAATATCGGCATGGTGCTGCGGGTGATCACCACCACCATCCCGAAGATCGAGGACCTGGGCATCCCGCCGGTGCTGAAGGACGTGATCATGACCAAGCGGGGCCTGGTGATCATGGTGGGGGGCACGGGCTCGGGCAAGTCGACCACGCTGGCGGCGATGATCGGTTACCGGAACGAGAACGCCTACGGCCACATCATCACTATCGAGGACCCGATCGAGTACACGCACCCGCACAAGAACAGCCTGATCACCCAGCGCGAGGTGGGCGTGGATACGCTTTCCTGGGAACATGCCTTGCACAACACCTTGCGCCAGGCGCCGGACGTGATCCTGATCGGCGAGATTCGCGCGCGGGAGACCATGGAACACGCGGTCGCATTCGCCGAAACGGGCCACCTCTGCTTGGGTACGCTGCACGCCAACAGCTCCAACCAGGCGCTGGACCGGATCATCAACTTCTTCCCCGAGGAACGTCGCCAGCAGCTGCTGATGGATCTGTCGCTTAACCTGCGCGCGCTGGTCTCGCAGCGGCTGATCCCGCTGAAAGAGGGCAAGGGCCGCGCCGCCGCGGTGGAGGTCCTGCTCAACTCGCCACTCATCGCCGATTTGATCTTCAAGGGCGAAGTGCACGGGATCAAGGAGATCATGAAGAAGTCGCGGGAACTGGGCATGCAGACCTTCGACCAGGCGCTGTTCGACCTGTACGAGGAAGGCAAGATCAGTTACGAGGACGCGCTCCGGAACGCCGACAGCGTCAACGACCTGCGCCTGAACATCAAACTGCATTCCAAGGAGGCGAAGAACCGCGACATCACCAGCGGTATCGAGCATCTCAATATCGTTTGACGTCGAGCGAAAGACGGCACCGGGCTGCGACCGCGGGCGTGTCCAATTTTGCTTGACATGGGCCAATGCTCGGTGCATGCTCGCCCCGCAATCTAGGTTTTGGCCTGCCTTCCGCTACCGCCCGGTCCCGGGCGTTCTACCGAGACAATCCACTTACTTCGGTTGTTCAAGACCGCGGGTCATTGCACGCGGTCCGTTCTTAACAAGCACCATGGAGGCCAAAATGCCTGTAGGTAAAGTCAAGTGGTTCAATCCCGGCAAGGGTTACGGTTTCATCGCACCGAACGATGGTTCCAAGGACGTATTCGTTCATATCAGCGCGGTCGAGCGCTCAGGATTGGGCACTCTGGCAGAGGGACAGCAAGTCAGCTTCGAAGTCACCAACGAGCGGGGCAAGAGTTCTGCCACCAATCTGAAGGCGGCGTAAGGGTTTCGGCGACCCGGATCGCCATCGACCCCCCTGGCTCACCGGACCCTGTGTCGTGATGGCGCCTGCGTTCAGGCATCTCGGGTAGCCAAGCGCGACTGTGTGCCGTGCCTGCGCGCTGCGGCACGCCAGACGACCGGTAGCAACGCGATCCGGCCGTCGCAGCGTCATGTCTGGAAATAAGGGGGGTCAGATCCGCATGCTCTGAGCTTTCCTGTCTTCTCCTTCCGAGCTGCTATGCACCGACGGGCGCGGCGCTTCTGCTAGCATGACGGCACGTTCTTCCGGGAGATCACCATGGCCGGTCAGCAGGAAACCCGCAACATGGCGCTATTCTGCGATTTCGAGAACATCGCCCTGGGCGTGCGCGACGCGCGCTACGAAAAGTTCGACATCAACCGCGTGCTCGAGCGTCTTCTGCTCAAGGGCAGCATCGTGGTAAAGAAGGCTTATTGCGACTGGGAGCGGTACAAGGAGTTCAAGGCGGCAATGCACAGCGCCTCTTTCGAGTTGATCGAGATTCCGCATTTGCGCCAGTCGGGCAAGAATTCTGCGGACATCCGCATGGTGGTGGATGCCTTGGACCTCTGTTACACGAAATCGCACGTCGATACGTTCGGGATCATCAGCGGCGACTCCGACTTTTCGCCGCTGGTGTCCAAGCTGCGGGAGAACGCGAAGATTGTCATCGG
Organism: Betaproteobacteria bacterium RIFCSPLOWO2_02_FULL_63_19; assembly: GCA_001770415.1. Lineage (GTDB taxonomy): Bacteria > Pseudomonadota > Gammaproteobacteria > Burkholderiales > SG8-39 > JACQTO01. The sequence continues at coordinate 60,515 of MEQX01000010.1, forward strand.
CGTCGGGGTGAAGAACTCCACGTCGGATCTTCTTATCGCCAACTGCGACGAGTTCATTTTCTATGATGACCTGGTGCGCGAGGACGAGGCGAAGAAGCGCCGCGCGAAGAAATCCTCCGGGCGCGTCCCCGTTGGCGAGGCGAAGAAGGAGGCGAAGAAGGGGGACAAGGCCGAAAAGACCGAGAAAGCCGAAAGGAGCACCGAGGACCGGAAACACGAGGCGATCGAACTCGTGCTGGAGACCGTTGACGCGTTGGGACGGGAGCGCGCCGAGGAGGAGAAGGTTTGGGGATCGATGGTGAAACAGGCCATAAAACGTCGCAGTCCCGGCTTTTCGGAGTCCTATTACGGTTTTCGCGCTTTCGGCGACCTGCTTGAGGAAGCGCAGCGGCGCGGACTGCTTGAACTCAAACGCGACGAGAAATCGGGCGGCTATGTTGTACGAGCCGTACCGCGCAAGGACTGAGGCGGGCCGACCCACGCCGGCCGGTCGCCCAAACGAACGTCATACGAGGACGAGATGCGATTGGTTACCAAGACGCCCACGGCCGTATCGGCATCGCACAGGCTGCTTGTTGCGGGACTCACGGCCGTTATCGGACTGACGTGCTTCGGCGCACACGCGCAGCAGCCAGTCGGACTGGCCAAGTGGATCGCGGCGCCTCATCGCACCGAAGGGAACGTCGCCCGAGACCGTTTCCGGCACCCCGGCGAGGTGCTCGCGTTCCTAGGTGTAAAGGACGCCAGCACGGTCGCGGAAATTCTGCCGGGCAGCCGCGGCTATTACATGGAGATTCTCGCGCCATATCTGAAGGAACGCGGCCGCTACATCGCGGCCAGCCGCGATCGGGAGGCCCCACCGCAATACCTCGCCGATCATCAGAAGCTGCTGGCACGTCTCAAGGCCGAGCCAGCGCTTTACGGCAAGGTCGTGGTCACGCAGTTCAATGCCGACAAGCACGAAATCGCGCCGCCGGGGAGCGCCGATTTCGTACTCACGTTCCGCAATCTGCACAACTGGATCGACCGGAACGAGATCGAAGGGGCACTGCGGGCGTTCCACAAGGCGCTCAAGCCCGGTGGCGTGCTTGGCGTTGTGGATCATCGTGGACGTTCGGGTGTGCCGCAGGAGGTTCAGATCAAGGACGGATACGTGCGTCAGGATTTCGCCGTCGCGCTGGTCGAAAGGGCCGGATTCCGGCTGGTCGGCACTTCCGAAGTCAACGCCAATCCGAAGGACACGAAGGATTATCCGAAAGGCGTATGGACGCTGCCACCGACGTATCGATTGAAGGACAAGGATCACGCGAAGTACGAGGCGATCGGTGAGAGTGACCGTTTCACGCTCAAATTCGTCAAGCGGTGACTGCCGTTACTAGCTTGCGGAATGAATCGACCAATGAGTACCTGCAGCCATATCGTACTGATGGCTTCCTACAACGAATGGATGAACGCGAAGCTTTACGCGTGCGCAGGCAAGCTGTCGACGCAGGAGCTTGAGGCCGACAGGGGCGTGTTTTTCCGTTCGATAATCGGAACCCTTAACCACATCGTTGTGGGGGATACGACCTGGATGCAGCGTTTTGCGAAGCACCCGGCGCGGCACGGTTCGCTTGATCCGGTGCGCCAGATGCCCTCGCCGACATCACTGGATCAGATCATGTTTGCGGATTTTGGGGCGTTGGCGAAGCATCGAAGATTGCTCGATAAAATCATAAGACAGTGGGCCGCCGAACTCGCCGAGGCCGACCTGCACCATATCCTGCATTACAGGAATCTCCAAGGTATCGCCGCGAAAAAGCGTTTTTCCAGCCTCGTGATGCATTTCTTCAATCATCAGACGCACCACCGTGGTCATGTAACCGCGATGCTGCATCAGGCCGGTCATGATGTCGGCGTCACCGATCTTCTGGCGCTTATTCCGAGTGAAAACGACGCATGAGTTGGAATGCCGGAACGGCGAGCGAGTGAACCGTCCGGACCGGGCAAGGGATTACCGTGATGGCATACGACGAAGGAGTGGCGCAGCGGCTTCGAGAGATGCTTGAGGGAGAGCCCGGCATTCAGCAGAAGCGCATGTTCGGCGGCCTCGCATTCATGCTGCGCGGAAACATGTGCTGCGGGGTCGTCGGCGACACGCTCATGGCGAGAGTTGGGCCTGACCGTTACGCGGACGCGCTGAACGTGCAGCAGCGTTAAACTGGGAGCGCTCCCAACAGGATGCCGGTGCCCGGCGAGTGGCGGTAACCGCGACAAGGAGATCCAGCATGGTGCTAACCAAAAGGCAGATTCTGATGGCAGTCGGCGGCCTGGTCGTTCTTGCCGCCGCCGGTTGGCTTGGCTGGCAATACTTCGAGGAAAGTACGCCGCCGCCGGCGCCGCCGGTCGCCAAGCCGATTGCGCGGCCTGCTGCGGCGACGAAGAAAACCCCGCCACCAGCCGCTGCCGCGAAGGCCAAGCCACCGCCTGCGCCGGCGGCTGCGGTCAAACCACCGCCTGCACCTGCACCTGCGGCTGCGGTCAAACCACCGCCCGCGCCGGCGGCCGCCGTCAAGCAAGCACCCTCGCCGTCTTCGGCGCATGCGGCACCCGCGCCGGCGAAACCCTCCCCGGACGCGGCGCCCAAGCGGGCGGTTTCGACCGCGGCGTCGGAACCGTCCGCGCCGCGACCCGAAGCACCCGCGCCGCGCGCGCGGTCGAGGGCCGCAGAGGATGCACGCAGTTGCCTCTTATTTGCGACCAACGCCGAGGTGCGTAAGTGCGCGGAGCAGTACCGCTGAGGCCGCAACGGGAAACCGGGGCGTATCCGATTGGCGGGCGGAAGAAACTCGGCGCGTGGGTCGCGTGTGAAACGTGAATGAAGTCGGACCGAGCGAATCG
>MEQX01000010.1:63406-71852 GCA_001770415.1 Betaproteobacteria bacterium RIFCSPLOWO2_02_FULL_63_19
CGCTTCCAAGCTTGAAATCAAGACAAGACGTGGGAAAGAGAAAATTCGTAATAGGCGTCGATCTCGACGGAACCTGCGCGGACTTCTACGACGGTCTGCGCCCGATCGCTGCCGAGTGGCTGGGTGCATCGATCGATTCTCTTTCGGAGACCGTGTCATGGACGCTTCCCGAGTGGGGAGTCGACAAGGCTCCCGGCGGCTACGAAGCGCTGCACAAGTTCGCTGTAACCCAGCGCAACCTTTTTCGAAACTTGAAGCCGATGCCTGGTGCTCCCCAGGTGCTGCGTGCGCTGTCCAAGCTGGACGTTCGCATACGTATCATCACCCACCGGCTTTTCATAAAGTATTTCCATCTCACCGCCGTGCAGCAGACCGTCGAATGGCTGGAGACTCATGACATCCCATACTGGGACCTGTGTTTCATGAGCGACAAGGCGGCCGTCGGAGCCGATCTGTACATCGAGGACAGTCCGGAAAACGTGGAGCGGCTGCGTGCCGACGGCCACTCCACGATCGTATTCTCGAACACGACCAACCGTCACCTCGCGGGCCCGCGCGCAGATACCTGGACGGAAGTCGAGAAACTGGTCGTACGGGAACTCGACGTCTGGAAGGCGCAGCACGGAGACGAAGGCGAATTGCCTGGCCGCTAACGGGTCCGATGCACGCCGCGCCCCGTCCGGCGACCCGGTTGCGAGGGGCTGGCGTCTCATCGCCGATGCGCGCTACCATAACGGCCGAAGACACCGGACCCACGGGCGCGCGGCGTAATCAGCGGAGAAGTCATGAACAAGTACCGGGCGATAACACTCGCCATTGCGCTTCTGAACCTGCTGCTCGCCTTTCTGTTTCCGCCCTTCGACTACATCTCGCCCGCCCGCAGCAATGTGCCGACCTTCGAGGGCTTCGCGCTGGTGTTCAGGGATGATCCCGCTCACGTCATCAACTCGAACTTTCTGCAGATAGAGGTGATCGTCATCCTGGCGAATGCCTCGATCGCATGGCTGCTGCTCGGGAACAGGCCGACCGCTCCCGCGGGTCGCGCCATCGATTGGCAGCGGGTGGTGCTGTTGGGCATCGGCCTGAATCTGCTGCTCGCGCTGCTGTTTCCGCCGATGGAAAATTACTACGCCGTAACGCGCGCCGCGCTGCCCTCGTTCGATGGGTTTTACTTTCTGTTTGGAGAGCACGACAAACGGGCAATCGTCACGGCGATTCTCTACATCGAGGTGTTCGTCATCCTGTTGAACGGGGCGCTGCTCTATTTTCTGTTCCGCCGCGCCCCGACGGCGCAACTCAGTCCGGCCGAGCGCGCCGCGATGATAGAGCAGTTGCAGAAGGTTGCCGGTAAGCGCTAAGAGCTCCTTGGGCCGGGAGCACGCGCTCCCGGGGATGTGGCAGCCGCCATCGCCGTGACGGTGTGTGCCCGCGGGAACTCAGTATTTCCCGGGCCAGGTCCACTGGCCCGGCTGCAGGTTCCGCGAGCGCAACTCGCGCACCATCCGTACCGCCGTTTCGCGGCCGCAGTAATAGCGCGGTATGTACATCGCCTCGGTGAAGCCCTGGGCAAGGTAGAAGCGGCGCGCGTCGTCGTTCGTGGTACGAAGTTCCAGTGATACGGCGGCAATCCCGGCAACCTGGGCCGACTCCATCAGCCAATCGATCAGCCGTGTGCCGAGCCCCATGCGCTGGTGGGTCGGCCGCACCGCAAGCAGGTTGAGGTGGGCGTGCTCGGCGCCGAAATACATGATCGCGAATGCAGCGATGCGCTTTCCATCGGCTCCTATCAGCGTCACCGTGTCGGCGTTGCAGATGCTGCGCGCTACCCGCTCCGGGGTCCAACTCCAGCCGAGGCCCGATTCGATCAATTCCCGCGACAGGATCGCGATGCCTGCTGCATCCTCGAGTCGGCCCAGGCGCAGCGTGATATTGCGTGCGACCATGATCAGTGCGGCCGGCGACGCGAGCTCTTGGGCCGGCGCGACGCTCGCGTCGTTTCGACGTCACGGCGCGAACCGTGCGTTGCCCCACCATTGCGAAACGATCCGAAAGCGCCGGACGGAGGGGAATTCGAGTTCTGCGTCAATATCGTCAACGGGATCTCGCAAAAAGCTGGCGAAACGGGATTCCAACGATCCAAATCGGGTGGTGCTGCCTCAGGCACGATCCGAAGTATGCCGCAAGCGGCTTTGAAGCAACACGCGCCTCGAGGCATCCGGCAGGGCCGCCCGGTGCCTGTATCCGTTCTGCCGTTGCGCCATCGGTTCAGCTTGCAAGGCGGCGCCGCAGAATTAGAAGGGAAATGCAGGCGGCGCAGGCCGCATAGGCGGCCAGCACGGCAAGATGGAGCACAGCGTGCCCGGGCACTTCGCCGAACAGCAATGGCCTCACCAGACTGGTCGCGTGTGAAAGCGGCAGCACGCTGGCGATGGCCTGAAACACCTGCGGCAGCCGGTCTGTCGGAAAAAAGACACCGCACAGCATGGTCATCGGCGTGATGACGAGGGTGAAGTAATACATGAAAAAATCATAATTCGACGCCAAGGCGGTCATGATCAGCGCCAGTGCGCCGAAACACAGGCCGATCAGCGGAATCACGGCGAGCACCCAGAGAGACAGCCACGAGTGGGACAGTCCCAGGGACCAGATCACTATCAGTATTGCCAGTCCAGCCAGGAAACTCTTGCTCGCGGCCCAGACAAGCTCGGCCAGCACGACGTCTTCGAGCGTCAGCGGAGCGGTCATGATCGCCTCCCAGCTCCTCTGCACATGCATGCGGGAGAACGCCGAGTACATCGTCTCGAACGTAGCGCTGTTCATGGTGGCGGAGCATAGTGTTCCCGCCGCGAAGAAAGCGATATAGGGCACGCCGCCCACCTCCGGCAGCATGCTTCCAAGGCCGTATCCCAGACCGAGCAGGATGATCACCGGATCGGCGAAGTTGCCCAGCACGGAGGGTATGGCCAGCTTGCGCCAGACCAGGAAGTTGCGCCGCCAGACCGGGACGAATCGCAGACTAATCACGCAATTCCCTTCCGGTCAGCTTCAGAAACACGTCTTCCAAATTGGCCGGCCGGTGCAGGTAGCGCAGGTTCCGCTCGGCCTCCAGCCGCGCCAGCACCGGCCGCGCATCGCTCGAGTAGCAGAACACGGTCTCCCCGGATTGCTCCACGCGCGAGGCCGAATCGCTTGCCGCGCGTCTGCACCATTCGTCAACACCGTCACCGTAGACCTCGACCACTTCGGGCTCGATGTGCTGCTCGATCAGCGCGCGCGGGGTTCCCTCGGAGATGATGCGGCCCTGATCCATAATGCCGATTCGATGGCACATTCGTTCCGCTTCCTCCATGAAGTGGGTCGTAAGCAATATCGTCTTTCCCTGTGCAAGCAACTGCTTGAGTCGCTCCCAGATCAGGTGCCGGGCCTGCGGGTCGAGTCCGCTCGTGGGCTCGTCCAGAAAAATGACATCCGGATCGTTGACGAGCGCGCGCGCAAGGGTAAGTCGTCGCTTCATGCCTCCCGAAAGCGCCTGGATGCGCGAATCGCCGCGCCCGGAGAGGCCGGCAAATTCGAGCAACCGAGGAATGCGTTCCACGATGTCCCTGTCCGTCCTGCCGAAGTACCGTCCGTAGACGAGCAGATTTTCCCGCGCGGTGAAATCCGGGTCGAGATTGTCCATTTGCGGCACCACGCCAACGCGGATGCGGGCCTGGCGCGCACGCTGGGGCACCGGTTCGCCCGCGAGCTCGATACTCCCGCTGTCCGGTTCGGTAAGACCGAGACACAGCCGTAGCGTCGTCGTTTTACCCGCCCCGTTGGGCCCGAGCAGGCCGAAGCATTGGCCCCGTTCCACCGTGAGCGACACCCCGCGCACGACCTCGTGAGCGCCATAGGACTTGCGCAAATCCCTAACGGACAGGACGCTGGTCATGCAACGCATCTCGCGCGGTGGATGTGAAAAGACCCTAGTCGCGCCATGCGCCCTTTACGATGTTCCGGATCAGATGCAGGCGCCGGTGGAAAAAGTGGTCGGCACCCGGAATGACGATAACCGGCAGTTCCTGCGGCCGTGCCCATTCGAACACGTGTGCCAGCGGTACGGTATCGTCGCGCTCGCCATGGATGACGATGGTGTCCGCGGGCACATTTTCGGTGGCGTAGGTGCGAGCGCCGCTCACCAGCCCCGAAGGTGGGGCAACCAGCACCAGGCGGTGCACGTTCAGGCTTTTCGCGACGCGAGTCTGGACGAAGGCACCGAAGGAAAAACCCGCCAGCACGAAACCCGCATGCGGCAGAGCCGGATAACGATCGGCGCTGTAGCGCGCGACCGCGATCATGTCTTCGGTCTCGCCCTCACCGTGGTCGTGGACACCCGCCGAAGCGCCCGCGCCGCGAAAGTTGGGACGTACCGCGAGCCAGCCCAGTTCCGTGAACGACCGGGCAAGCGTCTGAGTCACCTTGTTGTCGAGCGTGCCCCCGTACTGTGGATGCGGATGAGCGACGAGCGCGATGCCGCGGGGTGCAGTCGCAGGAGCGTCGATCAGCGTTTCGATCTGACCGGCGCCCCCCGTTATGAAGACCCGCTCGCCGGGGCGGGCCCGGGGCCGGATCATATGCGCAATCGTTCGACGATGCGCCCGTGTTTGAGGTGTTCGTCGATGATCTCGTCGATGTCGGTCTTGTCCACGTACGTATACCAGACGGCGTCGGGATAGATGACGATGCACGGGCCTTCGTCACAGCGATCCAGGCAGCCCGAGATGTTGACACGCACGCGGCCTTGTCCCGACATGCCCAGTTGCTTCACTCGACGTTTGGCATAGTCGCGCAAGCCGACAGCGCCCCTATTGGCGCAGCACGTGTCGCCACCTTCGCGCTGGTTGCAGCAGAAGAATACGTGCCGTTCGTAATAACCCACATGCACCTCGTTGAACAGGGAAAATTATACGCCGTGCAGGTCCGCTTCAGCGGCCGGGACGTTCGTCGTCCCCGGCGAGCAATATCAGGACCACCAGAGCGCAAAACGGCCAGACCGCGGAAACGATCCAGGTCAGGCCGTTGAAGTTCATGAAATGCCCTTGCTGCCATAGCGCGAGCGAGGCATTGAGATACGGGTTCCCCGGCGCGATGTTTACGAGCGCGGTCGCTGCCATGAGCGCCACGGCCGACAGCGCAAGTCGGCCCGGCCGCGGCAACGCCACAGCGATGATGGTCACCAGCGTACCGGCCGTCGCGCCGAACAGCGCGCCCGGCGTGATCCAGGCCAGCATATCCTGCCCGCTGAACAGCGCGCCGAAAGCGAAGGTCCGAAACACGAACGCTGTGACGAGAAGCAGGATCACCGCCGAGCGCACCGGCTGGTTCGATCGCACCAGCGCTGCTGCGAGCAGTCCGACCGCAACGGTGTTGGCGCCGGCCACCCCCGCTTCGACACGGATGAACACGTCGGGAGTGTGAAGTTCACCGCTGGGACCCTGCAGCAGCGCGCGCAGATCGCCGGTGCCGAACAGCAGAGTGCCCGGATTGAGCTGCGACACCAGCCACAGCCCTATGATGACCAGTCCAAGGTCGATTCGTCTTCCCGGCAGGAACAACCGGTAGCGCAGTGCCGGCAGCCCACCGTCGCGAAGAAGCTCTCCGGAAAAGCTGGCCCCTAGGACCGCGCCGATGAGGCCGCCGGCGGCATTGGCAGCGACATCGAGATTGGAGGCGATTCGCGCCGGAAGAAAATTCTGCAGCACCTCAAGCGATGTGCTCAGCGACACGGCCAGGGCGAGCGCTGCAATCACCGCGCCCCTGCCGCGCAGAAACGGAAAGCATGCGAGGGGCGCGAGAAATCCCAGCGGCGCGTAGGCGAGGACGTTGGCCAGCACGTCGAAGCTCGTGACATAACGGGGCACCGGCGCGACGAGGAAGGCAAGCGGCGGCACCCCCTGGCCCCTCCAGTCGGTCAACGGATGCAGTGACGCGTAGACGGTCAGCAGCACATACGCGACGAAGAGATAACGAGCAAGCGGCGAGGGCTGCATGGCGAATCGATTCTCTCACAGGCAGCGGCGCAGAGATTCGCCGCCGCGGCAGGTTCCCGAGGTGTTCATGCTAGGATCGCCGAAAAAACATGCGATGCGCGTCATGACCGGCCCCCTTCCATCCCTGGAGCAGCTAAAGAGCAGCTATGGCGGCGAATATGCGCTGGTCAAGCTCGCGCTGCTCGGCCGGCTGGCGCGCAGCGAGCTTCGCACCGCGCGTGCGGTTAGCCGGCTGCACGACATGCTGTGCTTTATGCGCGCCTATCCCGATGACGCGCGGGTTCTGGCCCAGGTAGAGCGGATGCTGGGGACATTCCATCGCCGTTCCGACCTGAAGCGTCATCGCGCGGCACTGGCCGATTCGGGCATTGCGGGAACCGCGGTGCACTACCGCTTCTTCTGGTCCACCGCGCGCTGGCTGGCAAGGCGCTGGCCGGAACGATTCCGGTTCGATCGCGGGGACGCCGAACCCGCGCAGCGACTGCGCGCGGCCCTGCTGTTTCTGGTTACGCCGGCGGAGTCCGCATGGCTGAAGGAGAGCCCGATTTCGACTTTCGCGGCGCTCGACCGGATGCGCGCGCCGGGCGAGAGCGACGCGGTCTTCTTGATTCGACGCGTCGAGACGATGCCCGGGGATTCGGCGAGCCGCGAAGCGTTTTACGATTCCATCGATGCGGCCTGCGTGCTCAAGCCGGCGCCCGGGGCGCCGTCAAGGACCGATGAGAAACATGCCGCCGCACCGGTTTCGTTTCAGGCGAGGCCATTGCGCCGCACGCGGCCCGACCTGCGAGCGCAGGCGGCGCTGGCGCCGCGCGCGGTGCACGAGTTTGCACCGCGTAAGGCGATACGGCTCCTGGATCTCGCAAGGGGCGTGATGGTGACGAGATTCCGCGACCTGGACGCGTTTGCGTATGGTGACCCGCGCGGGGTGCGTCTGATCGACGATGGCGAAGGCCTCGCGTTCATGGTGAACGGCGTCGTCCCGGAGCGGCGGGCAGTGGTACCGGGCACTTTCGGCTACCTGACGCTGCACAACGGGGTTCCTGTCGGCTACGGCGACCTGATCGTTACGGGGCGCTCGGTGGCCGTTGCGTTCAATACGCTCGAAACCTACCGCGGGGGCGAAGCGGCATGGACGTTCGCGCGGCTGCTGGCGATGCTGCGTCATCTTTTCGGGAGCACGTCCTTCATTCTGCATCCGTACCAGATCGGACATCGAAACGAGGAGGCGATCGCCTCAGGCGCGTGGTGGTTCTACTACAAGCTGGGCTTCCGGCCGCGGGCCCCCGAGGCGCGCCGCATCATGCGCGAGGAACTCGCGCGAATGAAATCCAATCCGGGTCACCGCTCGGACCGGGCGACGCTGCGCAGGCTTGCCGCTTCTCACCTGTTCTTCGATCTGGACGCTGCGCGTCCGGGGCGGCTGCCGCCATTGGCAGAAATCGGCGAGCGGGTGGCGGGGGACCTCGCAAGGCGCGCGGGCGCGGACAGGGAACGCGCCGTCAAAGAGTGCAGCAGCGAGGCCATGCATCTGCTCGGGCTGCGCTCGCTGCAGGGTTTCACCCCGGGTGAGCGACTTTCCTGGGTCCGCTGGGCGCCGCTGGTGGCGTCACTGCCCGGTCTGTCGCGCTGGAGCGCTGCGGAGAAGCGTGCGCTGGTCCGCATCGTGCGGGCCAAGGGGGGGCGCAGGGAAAGCGATTTCGTGGCGCTGTTCGCGGCGCACCCGAAGTTGGAACGGGCGCTGTTCGAGGTGGGCGACTGAAGGTTGCGGGGGGTAGGGGCAGCCCATCGACAGAATTTCGGCTCGAACACGATGTGAGGATGCCCTTTGAGGTCAGACCGTGCCATATTCGCTGCACTGGGCGCACGCGAATATCCGCGAGGTGGACTATGGTACGTTTCAGTTCGACCCGGAGATGGCTCACTGCCGGGTCTCGACGCATCGCAGGTTGTCGCTGTATTGCGGTCGGTGGCTAAGTTTTACTGAGCTTCGGTGATCCACCAATGAACTGGACCTAAGGGCGGATAATCGGCCGAAGCGGGCCTCCCAGCGGATGAAAGACTTCGACAGAGTTCGAGCCTGGGTCGGGAGCGTCCGGACGCCGATATGGGCAAGCATTCAAGTAGTGGCGTCCGGCGTAATGGCGTCACCTTGGTTGCCCCCAATTCCGTCAAAGAGTAGCTTTGTATCCGCAGGCCCGCGTGTTACCACAATGGGGACCGTTGAAACAATGTCACGAGATTCAAGATAGTTGACACTCTGGCAACCAATTCGTTATGCCGCCCGAGCGCGAGATAGCCAGCTTGTCTTCCTATGCGCCAATGGAGTATAGTCCGCTTAATGCTCACGGTCATTGAATCTCCCTTGTTCACGAAGCTATGGCCAGATTATTGGTCGGAGGAAGAGCGAGGCGAGT
>MEQX01000011.1:0-920 GCA_001770415.1 Betaproteobacteria bacterium RIFCSPLOWO2_02_FULL_63_19
CGGCGAGCATCGTCAGTACGGTTTCGCCCACGGCAGCAAGCACCGGGTTGCGGCTCATGCGGATGATCTGGCGGTGCAGTTCGATATTGATCGCCCGGATGCTCAGGCCTCTCGTGAGATCGGCGTCCGCCTGTTGGATCAGCTTGGACAGCGCAGCAAAATTCTGCGCCGTTCCGATCCTTGCGACCCGCGCGGCCGCGTACGGTTCGATCAACATCCTGACCTCGAACAGGTCCTTCAGCCGCGCCTCGCCGCAGGCGAGCAGGTTGCGGAACGTGTCGGTGATCGGTCGCTGATGGTCCGCCGCAACGAAGATCCCGCCCTTGGGGCCCTTCTTCACCACCAGCAGTCCGCTCAGCTCGAGCGTGCGCACCGCCTCGCGGACCGCCACGCGGCTGACACCGAATTGCAACGCCAGGTCGCGTTCCGTCGGCAGCCGGTCCCCGGTCTTGACCGCGTTGCTGAATATGCTGTCGCGGATCTGATCGGCGACTTCCTCGTACGCCTTCCTGCGCCCCAGCTGGCGAAACAGGCCTGCCGGCGCAGCGGACGCGTCAACACCCTTGCCGAGTTTCGCGGCGCCAACGACCTGCTCAGGTACGCTTTGGTCCAACCTGCCTCCCCCGCTGCCGGATCCAACATTAGGACTAACCTAATGCCAAACTATGCGCCAATCGAACAGCCCTGTCAACACCCCCTTAGCACCCCGGGGGGGCTGCGCTATTTTTCGGAAATCGACTCGATGCCGTCCCATTCCGGCGGCGGCGGCTCGGTCGCGAACGCGGCAATTCTCGAACGGTAATACGCGGCAATCGGGTCATCGGAATAGCGTTCCTGGACCTCCCGCCAGAGTGCGTCGGCTTCGTCCCACCGGCGAGCGCGAAACAGGTCGATCGCGCTGTCCCCCTTTTCCACCAGCC
>MEQX01000011.1:934-9578 GCA_001770415.1 Betaproteobacteria bacterium RIFCSPLOWO2_02_FULL_63_19
GGCGTGTACACCTCCACCGGCTTGTCGCGGCCTTTCACGCGTACCCGCTCGATGCCGCGAAAGCGCTTGCGGTCCGGCTGCTTGGCGAGCGTATCGCCGCTGATGATCAGCCAGGTGCCGTAGCGCTTGTTGAGCCCCTCCAGGCGCGAGGCGAGATTGGTCGTGTCGCCGATCGCCGTGTAATTGAACCGAACCTTCGAACCGATATTGCCCACGATCGTCAGCCCGGTATGAACCCCGACGCGCGTGCTCACCGTCGGAAGCCCCTCGTTCTTCAGATCCCTGTTGATGGCATCGCGCGCAGCAATCATTTCTTCGGCCGCGGCAACCGCGTTGACCGCATGCGCCTCGTCCGGGAGCGGAGCGCCCCAGAATGCCATCAGCGCATCGCCGATGTAGCCCTGAACGGTTCCTTTGTGCCGGAACACGATGTCGGTCATCGTTTCGAAATAGACGTTAAGCAGGCGAGCCACCTGCGCGGGACGCAAGCCCTCGGCCGAGGTCGTGAATCCCGCAAGGTCGGTAAAGAGCACGGTCAGTTCCTTTTCCTCGCCCCCCGGCGTCAGTGCCGTCGACTGTGCGGCCAAACTGTCCGCAACGGCAGCGGGCACGAACAGCGAAAAGGCCTCGCGAATTCGCGCCTTGTTACGCAGTTCGACGACATAGGCAAATGCCCCCTGAATCGCGTAGATGCCTGCGGCGACCGCCACCGTGCTGAACACCGGCAGCCACCATGAACTGTTCACGAACAATGCGGCACTCGCGCCCGCAACCGCGATAGATACGATCAATGCGCTCCCGGCACACCACAGCGGGCGGAAACGCCAGGGCACCAGTGCGCACCAAAGGCTCACCAGAAGCAAGATCACCCCTCGCCCCCACAGCGGAATCTCGCGAATGCTCGAGCGGTTGACCGAGTTGTCGATGAACGTCGCGAGAATTTCCACGCCCGGGGTGAGCCGCCCGGTGACGGCCGTAAACGGCGTTGCGAACACGTCGACCTGCGCCGAGCCGATGTCGGCCGCCGCCTGGGTTTCCCTTCCCACCAGCACCAGTGCACCCTGCAGCGCGTCCTTCGGCACGGACTTGCCGATCTCAAGTGCCTTGTAATAAGGGATGTACGGAAAAGAATGGTCGGGCCCGACATACCGAATCATGCTGTCGGACTTGAGCGTTGGATCGAATTCGAGCGACGGAACGGCCTCGCGAACCCGGAACAGCACCTCCTTCCAGAACGATTCTCCGGCTTGCGGGAAATGCCGGACGATCTGGTCGCTATCGAACTCGATGTTGACCAGTCCCGGTTTGGCGCCCGCCTGAATGAGCGGTGGGATCGGATCGGTCCGTTGCCAAAGCATGCCCTGTGGCGTCTCCTGGGCGAAACGGGCCGCGGCGAGCACGATGTTGCCCGCGCGCGCGACAGCCTGTTCCATAGCCGCATCGTCCTCCGGTGTGGTGGGATGATCGAAAATCACGTCCATCGCGATCACCGCTGCGCCTGCCTCACGCAATCTATCGATCAGCCGTGCATGCAGGCTGCGCGGCCACGGCCAGCGCACGTTCAATTCGGCCATCGAGGCGTCGTCGATGCCGACGATGACGATGGGCAGCCGGGACTCCCCGGGAGCGCTGTGTACCGTCAGCCAGTCGAAGCCGCGGTACTCGAGCGATTTCCAAAAACGCGATTCGCTCACGCCCAGAACGATCATCCAGACTGCGAGAGCGACCAGAACACCTGCGTACTTGCCAAGCGTCGCCTTGAGGGGAATCTTCAATGTCTGTCTTAGTCGATGAAGCCCGGACCAACCGGGGTGCTTTCGTTTAGCGCCTCTGTTCTCCCGACTGCGGACCGTTGCAAACGCACAACGGTCTGCAGTCGGGAGACGTATACAAAACCAAAACAGGATTCTTCGCTTGAATGGCCAACAGTACCCAGGCGACTAGAACCGCCAGACCGCGCGCACGCCGACCGTCCGGCTGTCGTCGCTTCGCGCCAGGTTGTTTCCATAGAACTCGACCAGCGCGCGTTTGGCGGCGTCCTGCCACGTGGCACGCAGCGAAACGTCCCAATCCGGTTCCAGGCGCGCGTTTCCGGTCGCATCCGCAAAGCGCTCGCTGCGCCGCACCGCCTGGGCACGGATCACCCAGCGTCCGGTGGCGAACCAGCTGGCGCCCAGTCCCAACCGATGTTTTGGAAAGTACGGCAGTGGCGCCAGCGGGTACGGGACGTTGGATGTCCGGCTGTGGATATAGTTCGCGGACCACGACCAGCGATCACCGGCAATGTGCTCATAAATCACTCCGGCGGTATTGACCGTGCCGGAGGCGAACACCGGCGCGGCCTCGAGCGCCTCGGGTGACAGCGAGCCGGCAAGCCCCTGCTGGCGCAGCCGCTCGTACTGAGCGAGGCTCGCCTCGGCATTCAGCGTCTGGCCATCGGGGCCGTACAGGTTGCGTATCTTCCGATGATCGGCAAAGGCCATCACATAGCTGCGCTCGCCGATTTCCCATTCGCCCTGTGCTCGCGAGCGCGTCACACTGCCGCCAGGTTGCACCCCGGGGACATCGAGCGAGATGCCCGCGGTGTCGAGCGGCGCGAGGCTGGCGCCGGTGGCCGGTCGCACCAGGCGCTGCCACGCGTAGCGGTAGGTCGTGCTCGAGGTCGGCGACCAGGCGAATCCGAGCCTCGGAGTCCACGTTCGGCGCCGCTCCGCGATCGGCGCCTCCCCGAACACGAACTCGCGCCCGGTGGAAAGCTGCGTGACGACCGAGCGGCGCGACTGGTCGAAGTCGAACGCCGAATGATCCAGATCGGCCTGCAATCGCAATGCGCCCGCCGTCGCCTTCCACGACAGGAACAGCCGCGATCCCTCGCCTTCGGAAGCGGTCCGGTCGGCGACCGAATTGAGCCCGCGGGTTTCAATCTGCGCTGGGGTGTTCGTTCTGCCGTCTTCCCAGCCGACGGTCCACTCCCCGCTTGAACGACGCAGCGTCAGGCGCAGCCCGCTGTCGCGATCGCGCCGCTGGAAGCTCCGGTTGTAGGGTCCGCTCCGGCTCGATATCTGCGTGTCGTTGGCGCCCTCGGCGAATCTGACCCATACCGCGGTGCGCGGATCGATTTGCCAATTGGCCCCGACATCGTTTCGATACACGTCTCCACTGATGCGGACATCATTCTCGAGGGGACCACCAAGGCTGGCGCGCTCGATGCGCGGACGAAACTCGTCGCGATAGAAGAACACGCCCCATTGCGCGCTCGGCCGCAGCCCCAGTGCTGTCACCAGGCTGGGCGCTTTTGCGTCGAATTCGGTGTCGCCCGGACGAAAGCGCGGCGCAACCATCTCGACGAAGCCGGCCACGGGAATCGGCGTGACGGCGTAGCCGTTCGCGGTGATTGACGGCTCGGTGGATGACACCGATGGCGAGTGACGCGCGTCGAATCCGGCAGACACGTATGCGCCCGGGCTGCGGCTCAGCGTGGCGAGCTTCGGCGACGCGCCGAACAGCGTCGGATCGGTGAGATAGCCCTGGACCAGCGCTGAATTGCGCAAATACGGTTCCACGATACGTTCAGCGAGAAAGATGTAGCTACCCGCGAAAAACGGGTGCTGGCTCTCCAGCGCGGTGCGTCGCGCCCACGACTCCAGGCCGAACAGCGCGTAGGCGCTGCCCAGATTGGCGCTGCCCTGCTTGTCGTTGGCGATGGGAGCGAGCGACTTCAGGTACGGGTAGCGCTGCAGCGCTTCGCGGGCCGCGACGATCGCGGCCATCGGATCGAGCGCATCCTGCCGTATCATCGCTTCGTAGTAGTACGGAAGCGGATCCCGGGGATCGAGCGCCTTGGCCTTCTCCAGCGCCGAAAGCGCCGCCTCGCGCCGCCCGAGCTGATACCAGGCGATCGCGGCGTGCAACTGCGCGCGCGCGAAGCGCGGCTCGAGCATGCTCGCCTTCAGCAGCGATTCGAGCGCGTCTTCCCTGCGCCCCTGCAGCAATTGCAGCACGCCCTTGCTCGTCCACGCGATGTAGTCGTCGGGCTGCAGCGTGAGTGCGCGTTCGATCGCATCTTCCGCCTCGTTCCAGCGCTGTGCCAGCGTCTCGAGCGACCCGAGATCCGCGAATGTCGACGCCGACTGCGGGGCCAGCGTCGTCGCCTTCGTCAGCGCCTGCCGAGCGGACGCAAAGTCCTCCCGCTCCGCTTGCGTCATGCCCAGGCCCTGCCAGCCACGCGCATCCTGCGGCGCACGCTCGGTCGCGGCCCGGAAATCGGCCACCGCCTGCAAGCCCGCGCCGTCGAAGCGCGCGATCTCGCCGGCAACCAGCGCCAGCTCGACCGAATCGGGAAATATCGGTCGCGCGGTCTTGAGAATCGCGCGGGCCAGGTACCAATCGCCGGCAAACATCGCCACGCGGGCCTGCTGCGCGGGAAAGCGGTCATCCTGCGGAAAGCGCGACGCGCCTTCGTCGGCGTACTTGCGTGCTTCCGCGATCTCTCCGGCGGCCAGCGCAAAATCCGCTGCGAGTAACCAGGCGCCGGCCGGCACCCCCGAACCGCGGCGCAACCGTTCCGCGAGCAGTGCGCGTGCATCCCCTGCTCGTCCCTCGTCGAGCGCCGCACGCAGCGATGCAAACGCCGGGTCCCCGGCGAGATCGGCATAGCGTGACGGATCGGCACGGTACGCCGTCACCCATTGCACACGGTCCCTGGGATTCTGCAGCACGCGCTTCTCCGGCGCGCGCCCCGGGCTGGCGACCGCCTGCTCCGAGGAGCGCACGGTCACGCCGCCCAGCGCGTTGGCGAACTCCACCTCGCCGGAGAGCACGGTGAGCACCGAGTTGCCCGATTCATCCACTTCCATCACCCAGTCGGTGCCGTGTATCCCTGCGGTTGCCGAGGGCGTCTGCACGCGCAGCCGTCCGGGCACTACCCTGGATTGCATCCACGATTTGCCGCGGGTGAGCGAGAGCGTCGTATCCGTGGTCTTGCCGTCGCCGATCGATTTGATCTCGAACATGCTGTTGCGCGAAAGCCTAAGCTGGGTCTTGTCGGCAAACAGCAGCGCCATCGCGCTCTGGTCGAGCGTGCGCACGAATTGCCCGCCGACGAGCCGTTGGCGGATCCGCGCTGGATTCCACGGTGCGGTGGCCCTTACGCGGTACTCGCCCTTGCCGGAGATGGAAACGATCTCGGCGCTGTTCGGATCGGCCGCTTGAAGCGCCGCGATCCAGGATAACCCGAACACCGCCGCCATGAATCGACCCGCCCAGATTCCCTTCGCCATGTCGCCTCTCCCTTCACTCGCGACCTGCCGCCATCGCCGCGGCCGGGCGCGCTGCGCGAACTCGTCCTCGCGCCAATAGCATAGTCCAGAACGTTCCGGCCAAGCCAGTGCCCGCGTCACGCGATATCGGGGCGATCAAGCAGCGACAGACTGCCGGGAGTCTATTACCCCAGGTTCGGGGCAGATATTGAATTCCGGCCGCTTCCGTAAGATATTCACGCTGTCAACACCTTGGATGCACGGGTTGATACCGAGCCTGCCTCCTGAGGCCACCTGGATTGCAGTTTCGAAAAGGAGTGGCAGCTTCTTGTAGCCGAAGAACGCCGCACCGGGGCGCGGCTTGGAGTATCGTCGATCGCGCAGCCGCGCCTCACGACGAGCATCAAGTTGGGTAAAGCTTCATCACATAGGAATCGGGTTGTCGGATGCTGCTCAGACATCTTCCTGTCGCACGCCATCTGCCGGTCGCGGCTCTGGTCGGGGTGACTGCGCTTTGCGCGGCTGTTGCGGCCGCCGAGCCCATGCGCCCGCAGGTCGCCGCGGGCGCGAATCACACGCTTGCGCTCGATGCCGACGGCACACTGCGTGCCTGGGGTTCCGACAGCCACGGACAACTCGGCGCGGGGTCCATTCCACTATCGACCACACCGCTCCCCGTTGCCGCGCCGAACCGGTTCGTCGGCATCGCCGGCGGCTGGGAACAAAGCCTTGCCCTGCTGGACGACGCAAGCGTGTGGACCTGGGGCGACAACACGCTGGGCCAGCTCGGTGACGGGACGACCGCGCCGCGCTCGGCTCCGTTCAAGGTGGGCACCGACTTTGCCGCCGTCGCCGGCGGAACCTATCACAGCCTCGCCCTCGCCAAGGACGGGACGCTGTGGGCTTGGGGACGCAATTCATTCGGACAACTCGGCGACGGAACCACCGTCGGCCGGGCGGCACCGGTCAAGATCGGTACCGGATACTCCGCCGTCGCTGCCGGGCGTTACCACAGTTTCGCTCTGAAGAGCGACGGCAGCCTTTGGGCTTGGGGAGCGAACAGTGACGGCCGGCTTGGCGATGGCACGCTCATCAATCGCAGCAGCCCCGTCGTTATCGGAACGGGCTTTGCCGCGATCGCTGCAGGCGGCAATCACAGCCTCGCCCTGAAGAGCGACGGCAGTCTTTGGGCCTGGGGCAACAATCGTGACGGTCAGCTCGGTGACGGCACTACTACCGATCGTTCCAGTCCCACCCTGATCGGCGGCGGATTCGCTGCTGTTGCGGCGGGCGGTGCGCACAGCCTCGCGCTCAAGACCGATGGAACGCTGTGGGCGTCGGGGGCCAATGCCTCCGGTCAACTGGGCAATGGAACCGTCACCGATTTTGAGGGCCCCCTCGTGATCGGCACCGACTTCGCGGCAATCGCCGCCGGCAATGAGCACAGCCTCGCCCTCAAGACCGACGGCACCGTGTGGGCCTGGGGAGCGAACGCCAGCGGCCAGTTGGGCGATGGAACCACTGATCTACGCGCCGCTCCGGTGAGCATCGGGGCGGGTTACGCCACGATCGCAGCAGGCTACGCCCACAGCCTCGCGCTCAAACGCGACGCCAGTCTGCACGTCTGGGGAAACAATCGCTCAGGGCAACTCGGCGAGTTGGCGATCACCAGTCAGGCCGGCCCGGTGTTGATAGGAACCGGCTTCAGCGCCATCGCCGCGGGACTCGCGCACAGCCTTGCACTCGAGGCCAACGGCAGTCTCTGGGCATGG
Source organism: Betaproteobacteria bacterium RIFCSPLOWO2_02_FULL_63_19 (assembly GCA_001770415.1). Taxonomy (GTDB): domain Bacteria; phylum Pseudomonadota; class Gammaproteobacteria; order Burkholderiales; family SG8-39; genus JACQTO01. The sequence continues at coordinate 7,965 of MEQX01000011.1, forward strand.
GGGCAGAATCTCGAAGGCCAACTCGGCGACGGAAGCTTCACCAGCCGCCCCCGTCCGGTCGAAGTCGGAACAGGTTATTCCGCGGTTGCGGCGGGCGCGTCCCATAGTCTCGCGCTCAGAAGCGACGGCAGCCTATGGGCGTGGGGACAAAATGGTTCTGGCCAACTCGGGGACGGAACCGCCGTGGACCGCGCTACCGCGGTCATGGTCGGCACCGGATTCGCGGCAATCGCTGCGGGTGCCCGACACAGCCTTGCCCTCGGCATCGACGGCAGGCTGTGGGCCTGGGGAGGCAACGGTTCCGGCCAGCTGGGAGACGGGACCGTACTCGGCCGCTCGAGCCCGGTCCTCATCGGTTCGGGCTTCGCCGCCGTTGCCGCAGGTGGCGATCATAGCCTCGGGCTAAGAATCGACGGCAGCCTTTGGGCCTGGGGAAGCAATACTTTCGGAGAACTCGGCGACGGGACCACGAGCGATCGCACGCGCCCGGTGATGATCGGCGAGGGCTACACCGCTATCGCCGCAGGCAACGAGCATAGCTTGGCCCTTGCGATCAACGGCGGCCTGTGGGCGTGGGGATCGAACTCCTTTGGCCAGCTCGGCGATGGACGCACAACGATGCGATCCGCTCCGGTCGAAATCGGCACCGGCTTTGCAACAATTGCCGCGGGCTCGCGGCACAGCGTCGCCGTCGGCAGCGATGGCACCGTTTGGGCGTGGGGATCGAACGCATCGGGTCAGCTTGGAACCGGCTCGTTCGCCGACGCGCTGACGCCGGCGCCGGTCGCCAACGACGACGTCACCGGATTCCTCGACCTGGATTCCGCCGTGCCCGACTCCCAATCGACGGCGATCCGGGGCCCGATACTCAAAGTGAGCAAGTCCGGGGAACTCGGCGGACTGACCCTCGGCGCGATGCTGTACTTCGGCGATCACGAGCGCTCGCCTGAACAGTCGACTGCTGCCGGTAGTTCCTACGAGGTGTATGTCGCGGCGATCGTTCCGCCCGGGATTCCCGCCGTTGCCGAAGGCGTTTATTTTCTGGACGAGAATCGCGAATGGGTTCTCTACGACGGTGGTCCGCTGCGGGCACACCGGAGTCATGCCACACCCGATTCGACGCTGCATTATTTCGTCTCGATTCTCGACCGGGCGGACCTTTCGCGCCTGACGGGGGCGCGGATTCTCGCGGGTTACGGCAGCGACGGCGAGGAGATGATCAACGCGCACCGCTACCGGGAGATCTACGCCGTATCGGCGGGCGTTTCGCCGTAGACGAAATTGCCCTGCACGGATTAGCTTCCGTGCGTCGATGATCTCCCAATGGGTGCTCTACTCATAGTGGAACCAAGGCCCTGGTAGGAACGCCAGCGTGCGCGCCGGAGGTTTCATCGCCTGAGCCTGAGCTGACAGCAGAAGTGCCCGCCCGGTCGTGGACGGATACTGCGAACACCCTGGCTCTAATCGGATGACCGCGCCGCTGTGCGAAGCAGTCGATTCCATTCACATGGTCTGACCGGACGAACTCGACCCCTATGCTCACCTTTGAACTATGCGCACTTCTCTTTTTTGCTGGTGGGCGGAATGCGCCGTGCGCCGGCACAGTGGGGTCTA
>MEQX01000012.1:0-178 GCA_001770415.1 Betaproteobacteria bacterium RIFCSPLOWO2_02_FULL_63_19
AGATCCGCCGCGCCGACGAACTGCCGACGGTCGGCGTCGGCGCCACTGCTTCCCGCCAGCCCACCGGCCGCGGCGGCATCGCCAGCACCTACACGGCCGGCCTGGCCGTCACTGCCTATGAACTGGACTTCTTCGGCAGGGTGCGCAGTCTCAGCGAGGCCGCGCTGGCGCAGTACAT
>MEQX01000012.1:195-9298 GCA_001770415.1 Betaproteobacteria bacterium RIFCSPLOWO2_02_FULL_63_19
GCAGGAACGTTCAGATCGCTCTCGTTTCCTCGGTGGCAAGCACGTATCTGAACATGGTCGCCGGCGACGAGCTGCTCGCGCTGGCGAGGCGCGCACTGGTGACCCGCGAGGAATCGCTCCGGCTTCTCAAGCTCAAGTACGATGTCGGCGCGGCGTCCGAGCTTGACTACCGGCAGGCCGAATCGTTGCTCGAAGGCACCCGCGCCGCGCTGGCCCAGCTCAATCGCCAGCGTGCCTTGGATGAAAACGCGCTGGTGCTGCTGCTCGGACAGCCGCTCCCTGCCGAACTGCCGCAGGGATCGAGTCTCTCCGCGCAGGGGCTGATTCGCGAACTACCCGTTGGGGTTCCTTCCGAAGTGCTCGCGCGGCGGCCCGATGTGCGGCTGGCGGAACAGCAGTTGATTGCGGCCAATGCAAGTATCGGGGCCGCACGCGCGGCGTTTTTTCCGAGAATCACGCTGACCGGCAGCGCGGGCACCGCAAGCAGCGAGTTGTCCGGGCTGTTCAAGAGCGGTTCGGGCGCCTGGTCCTTTGCGCCGCAGCTGTTGCTGCCGATTTTCGACTCCGGACGCGCGCAAGCGGGCCTCGATGCGGCTAACGTCAGCCGCGACATTGCGCTGGCGCACTACGAGAAGGCGATACAGACAGCGTTCCGCGAAGTCGCCGATGCGCTTGCGGGACGCGCCACGCTGGCCGGCCAACGCCGGGCGCTGGAAGCGCAGGCAAACGCCGAGGAGGCACGGCTAAGGCTGGCCGAACTGCGCTATCGCAACGGAGCAGCAAGCTACCTCGATGTACTCGACGCCGAGCGCTCGCTGTTTGCCGCGCAACAGGCGGTGGTGCAAGTGCACGCCCAGCAGGTGCAGAACCAGGTCACCATTTACAAGGTGCTGGGAGGGGGCTGGAAGACTCCGTAACCGGCTGTGGCCGGGTTTTTCGCTGCGGCCGTTCGGCCCACCCTGGCGCGCCGCCGGCCGGCAGATCAAGCTCGGCCCGAACCGATTTTGCTACTATGCGTTGGTTGCGAGGGCTGCCAGTTCGTTTCGAGCAACGCCAACTCGGGCAAGCTGGATGGACTCCACCGATAATCGAGTGGGCAGCCGGTCGTTCACGAGCGTCGTAGGCGGTTGCAAACGTAGACGTTTTCATCGATTACACATTGCGCATCGCGGAGATCGCAGATGGATGTTTTCGTGCAATGGCGTGACGCGCTCGCCGGCGTTCTCGACCAGACGATGCAGCGGCTCGCACTCTACCTGCCGAACGTTTTCGGCGCATTCCTGCTGCTGCTGATCGGCTGGATTGTTGCGCATATGCTGCGCGCCGCGGCGGTGCGCCTGGTGCAATTGGGCGAACGGGCGCTCGCGAGCGTTTCTGCCAGCCGCGGCGCACCAGCGACCCGGCTCTCCGGTGCGCCGGCGAAAATCCTCGGCAGCGTCGTCTTCTGGGTCGTGGTGCTGTTCTTCCTGACCGCGGCTACACAGGTTCTGGGTCTGAGCAGCTTCGCCGGCTGGCTCGCACGCGTAGCCGATTTCCTGCCGACGGCGTTCGTCGGTGTGCTCATCATCGTCGCCGGATTCCTGGTCAGCCGGCTCACGCGTGAGGTGGTGGAAGCGGCGGTCGCCAGCCGTGCGGACCAGCGCCAGCGCGCAATGATCGGGCGAGTAGTGCAGGCTGCCATCCTGGTTACCGCCATACTGGTCGGCGCCGAGCAGATCGGCATCAAGGTGACTTTTCTTGTCATCCTGGCCGCAGCCGCGGGTATAGCGCTGGTTGGCGCGGTGGCGCTGGCATTGAGCCTTGGCTCGCGCGAGTACGTCGCCAACGTGATTGGTGCCCATTACCTGCGCCAGCGCTACAGCGTGGGTCAACTGGTTCGCGTCTCGGGTTACGAGGGCCGGATTCTCGAGCTGACGGAAACGGCAGTCGTGCTTGAAACCGCCGAGGGGCGGGCCAGCCTGCCGGCCAAGGTCTTCAACGAGCAGGTGATCGTCCTGGTAGTAAGCGGAGCGCGCGATGGCTAGCAGCGAAGAACTCAGCTACGCGTTCATGGAAGCGCATCCGGCGGATTCCGCGCGGGTGATCGAGAGGCTCGCGCCGGCCTCCGCCGCGGCGCTGCTTCGGTCGGCACCGCTGAGGCTTGCCGCGCCTGTGCTGCGCCAGATGCTCCCGCTTGCCGGCGCGCGCTGCCTGGAACCGATGGACGATAGCGAAGCGGCCGGGTTGCTTCGCGGCGTTGGCGCGCAGTTCGGCGTCGCTCTGCTGCGCTACTTTGGCGCTGCGCGCCGGGCACGGTTGCTGGCGCAGTTACCCTCCGCGCTCGTTATCGCCTACGAGCTGCTGCTCGGCTACCCCGAGGGCACGGTCGGCGCCTGGATGGACCCGCGCCCGTTGGCCTTTCCCTCCGATATGAGCGCGAGCGAAGCGCTCGAGCGCGTGCGCGGCGCCGACGAGGTCCTGGTTGCCGACCCCTACGTCATCGACCGAAACCAGCGCCTGCTCGGTTGCGTCGAACTCGCCGATCTGCTGCGCGCGAACTCATCAATCACGCTCGCGAGGCTGGCGCGGCCTTGCACGCTGCGGCTGCCCGCGCAGGCACTGCTCGCCGTACTGCCGGAGCACCCGGGGTGGCATGAGGCGTCCGCGCTGCCGATTGTCGAGCGCGGCGACCGGCTGGTCGGGGCCTTGACGCACGCGGCGTTGCTGCGGGCGCTTTCTTCTGAGCCGCGCATGCCGGCGACAAGCCGCGCACATGACACGCTCGCGGGTGTCGCAGGCGCCTACTGGTTCGGCGTCTCCGCGCTGATCCAGGCTCTGGTCGGGCTGCTTCCGGTCGAAAAGGGCGACTCATGACCGGCGACGCGCAAGCCGCCGTCGCTGCGCTCAATTTGCGCTTTTTGCTCGATTACCCGCGCGAGGCAGCACGGCGCATGGAATCGATGCCGGCGCGAGAGGTGAGCGCGCTGCTCGCGGACCAGCCCGTGCATGCGCTCGTGCCGGTATGGCACAGCCTCGCCACAGACGTCGAACAGGCGGTATTCACCGAGTTGCCGGAACAGCGAGCCGTGGAACTGCTTGCCGAACTGGAACCTTCGCGCAGCGCGGCGCTACTGAACCGCCTCGAGGACGAGGCGCGCGAGCACTACAAACGGCTGCTCAGCCCGCAAGTTGCCTCCGAAATACGGACGCTGATGCAATACAGTCCCGCGTCTGCAGGGCAGTTGATGGACCCGCGCGTGCTCGCATTCCGCGGCGATCTGACCGCGCAGGAGGCGCTGGCGCGCCTGCGGCAGACGAAACGGCGCGGATTGCGCGAACTTTATCTGGTGGACGACGACGGACGGCTCGATGGACGCGTATACATACAGGATCTCGCGCTGGCCGACTCCGACGAGCCGCTCTCGCGCATCGCGCGCAAGATCTCGGTCGCCGTGCAGGACACGGCTCCCCGCGAGGAGGTGGTGGAGAAAATGCAGCAGGACGCGGTGACCGACCTGCCGGTCATCGACTTCGACGGGCGTCTGGTCGGTGTGATCCGCCAGGCCAAACTCGCGTCGGCCGTGCAACAGGAGACCACTTTGGACATCCAGACCATGGTCGGTGCAAGCCGGGACGAGCGCGCGCTTTCGACTGCAACGTTCGCGGTAGTCAAGCGCCTGCCCTGGCTGCAGATCAACCTTCTTACGGCCTTCCTCGCCGCTTCGGTGGTGGGACTCTTCGAGAGCACCATCGCAAAATACACCGCACTGGCGGTATTGCTGCCCGTGGTTGCGGGCCAGTCCGGAAACGCGGGCGCGCAGGCGCTGGCGGTGACGATGCGGGGGCTGGTCCTGCGCGAGATCAGCTTGCGCCACTGGCCCAAAGTCGTCTTCAAGGAAGTCAACGTGGGCCTGATGAACGGGCTCGCCGTCGCCGCAACCACCGCCCTCGGCGTATATGTCTGGAGCCAATCCTTCGGGCTGGTGCTGGTGATCGCGGCCGCGATGGTGATCTCCATGGTTGCGGCGGGCTTTGCCGGGGCGCTTGTTCCGATAACTCTGCAGCGCTTCGGCCAGGACCCGGCGCAGTCTTCCTCGATCATACTTACGACCGTCACCGATGTCGTCGGGTTCTTCTCCTTCCTGGGCATTGCGACGCTCTTTTCATCGCTGCTCTGACGGGCCGCTGATGTCCGCCCACACGTTCGTTGCCTGCCTTCAATGCGACCTGCTTCAGCGACATTCATGGAGGAAACCGATGGCCCGCAAGACGATCAGGAAATCCAAGGCAGCAACGTCCGCACGAACCGCGCGCACCACCGCAGCGAAGAGGGTCCGTACGCGTGCGTCCGCTCCCGCCCGGGCGCGGACGTCGCCGGGCAAGCTGCGGCTGACTATGCTCACGGGAGACTACGAGATCGTGCGGGCGCTGAAGGACGGTACGGTCAGGCCCGAGGGCATAGATCTCGTTATCGCCGATTACCGCGGCGCCTCCGAGATCCACAAGCGGGTGGCGGCCGGCAAAGGCGCCGACATCAATGAGTTCAACGGCGGCCATTTCGTCGTGCAGAGGGCGCACGGCCGCGAGGACTTCACCGCCATCCCGGTATTCCTGCACCGGCGCTTCCGCCACGGTTTCATCTACATCAACAGGTCGATGGGTCGGATACGCGAGCCCTCCGACCTGATCGGAAAAAGAATAGGATCGACAAGCATCGGTGCAGCGGCGAACTACTGGATGCGCGGCTACCTTGAGCAAGCCGGCGTGCCGCACCGCTCGGTGACGTGGGTGGTCGACCATTTCGACGATACCGCGGAACAAGCGCCGCGCGAACTGAAGATCGAGCGCGCGCCGGCGGGCGGAAGCGTCGCACAGATGCTGCTCGATGGCGAGATCGACGGCGTGATCTCGCCGTCGATCGACCGCATGATCGACGAGCGAGATCCGCGCGTGGGGCGGCTCTGGCCGAACTACAAACAGATCGAAGTCGACTATTTCCGCCGCACCGGGTTGTTCCCGATCATGCACGTGACCACGGTCCCGACGCGGATCGTGCTCAGGCATCCGTGGGTGGTGAGGAGCCTCACGCTCGCCTTCGAGGAGGCGAAGCAGCTGTGCTATCAGCGGGTCATCAACCCGAGAGTCGTACCGCTCGCGTGGTTCCGTGCGCAATGGGAGGAAGAGCGGCAATTGCTCGGCCCGGACCCCTGGGAGTACGGCATGTCGGATGCGAACCGAAGGAACTACGGCCAACTGGTGAGATACGTTCAGGAGCAAGTGCTGACCGGCCCCGCCCCGACGCTGGAAGACCTGTTCGCGAAGGAGTCGTTCGAGATCGAGTTGCCGCTGCCGAAGTTCCACGCCACGAAGTACGGGTTCTAGCACCCGGGCGATTCCGGTGCTGCCGCGGGAACGGCGCACGCGAACGCGGACACTTTTCCGGGGAACCAGAACGCGCAGGCGTCCGACGCTCTCGCTCGGGTGCAACGATAATCGCTCAGCCGCCCGGCGTCAGTCCATGCTGCAGTGCAAACCGGACAAGCGCCGGCAGATTGTCCACGTCCAGCTTTTGCATCAGACGGCCGCGATAGGTTTCCACGGTCTTGGGAGAAAGTCCCAGGCGCAGCGCGATCGAGTTGCTGGACAGGCCTTCCACGACAAGTTGCAGAATCTCGCGCTCGCGCGGGCTCAAACTCTCCAACGGGCTCTTGGCCTGATGCTGCTTGACGTAGGTTTCGATCACGGCGTCCGAGATCTTCCTGGACAGATAGCGCTCCCCGTCGTGAACGCGTCGCACGGCGTTCACCACCTCGGCGCCCGCGGATTCCTTGACCAGATAGCCCTGCACGCCGGCCTGCATCGCGCGAAAAACATGCTCTGACGTTGCATACATGGACAGAATGATGACGCTGGTGGCTTCGCACGCATCGCGTATCTGTGCCGCGGCTTCAATGCCGTTGAGCTCGGGCATGGCTATGTCCATGAGGACGACATCGGGCTTCAGACGCGTCGTCTCCTGTACCGCTTCGCGCCCGTCGATCACGCTCCCGATCACCTCGATGTCCGACTCGCTCTCCAGAATCGCACGCAGGCCGTCGCGCACCACAGCGTGGTCATCGACGATAAGAACCGTGATTGTCATGTCCGCACTTGCCGCTTGAACCCCATTTTGCTGCAGCGCACTCTGAAAGCAACCCGCCTTGCCGCGGTTAAGGCCCCACAGAGTGTGCCCGGCTCCGCAACCAAACGTCTATAGGGAACTCCCCACAACGCTTGTAAGGAGCCCCGCCGTTTCCCGTAAGGGGCTGTTCGGTTGTCCCCTATGGAGGAATCCAGAGAAGGCGGTCGCGGCGCGAGTATGCCCGTTTCATCCGCACACCCTTAGTTTGTTTCGAGTCGCCATCATATCTGCCCGAGGCGGTTCGCCGCGCTATTTCGAGGCGACCGCTGCCTTTCACCGGTACTCCTTCATGCAACCGGCATTGCGTCCGATCCTGCCCTGCGCTGGTACCAAAGGCGAAAATGTTGTATCAGTTGCCTCTCGGCCTTGGCGCAACGCTGACGTTCATTTCCGTGCCCGCTCTGGTACGTGGAGCGCCGATCGGGGCGCGGCAAAGGGAGTGGTGTATGACATCCGCAATGGAAAAAAAGACTGTCTGGGGAGTCGGCACGCCGCGCACGCTGCGCGCCCACTGGTGCATGCACGAGCTGGACCTCGGTTACGAACGCCGCCCCATCGGCTCGCGCGACGGCGGCAACCTGACCCCGGAGTATACGAGGCTCAATCCCAGCCAGAAGATCCCGACACTGCAGGATGGCGGCCTCGTCGTCTCGGAAAGCGCCGCCATCGTCAACTACGTCACCACGCGTTACGGCGCGGGAAAGGACATGCAGCCGCCGGCCGACCCGGCCGAACGCGCCCGTTATGACATGTGGTGCTTCTTCTGCATGATGGAACTCGACGCCGACACACTGTACGTCATCCGCCGGCACGCCGACCTGCACTCGATCTACGGTGATGCACCCAACGCGGTGGAAGCTGCAAAGGAATGTTTCGTTCACCAGGCCGCTGCGGCGACCGTGCGCCTGGGTTCCGGACCTTACGTCATGGGCACGCGCTTCACGGGCGCAGACATCCTTCTCACCACCTGTCTCACCGGCGCGAAACGGCGCGAGATCCCGCTACCCGAACCGCTCAACCGGTACCTCGAGCTGACCACCTCGCGCGAACCCTACCGGCAGGCCCTGCAGGCCAACCAGCCGCCAGTTTCACCGTAGTGACCGCAGCGAACACCCAATACATTCAAAAGCTAACGACTGATACCGCAGGCATGGCGGCGCAGTGGTTGCGCCTGCCGCCGATTTTCCCTCGGCTTTCCCTTCCGGCAATTTGTCACGTTATTCCATTGTCATTTCTCTAAAGCGCAACTAAGTCACACTTGCGAAAGACGAATCACTGATACAAAGGACGCCGGCAATACCGACTCAAGGTCTGGAAGATCATGCTGGAAAGCCCCGAAATGGCAAGAATTCTGCTGGTCGATGACGACGAGCTGCTGCTTCTGACGTTGAAGACGCTGTTGCAGACCATCGGCTACGAGGTCGTCACGGCATGCGACGGACTGCAGGGCTTGCAGGCCGCGCTGGAACATGCGCCGGACCTGATCCTACTCGATGTGCGCATGCCCGTTCTGGACGGGTTTGGGATGCTCGCCGCGCTGCGCGCCAATGCCGCCACCCGCACTATTCCGTGCGTCGTGCTGACCGCACTGGATGACCGCGAGTCGCTGGACAATGCACTGCGCCACGGCGCGGACGGCATGCTGCTCAAACCGGTGCAGACCGAGGCGCTGCTGCAGGCCATCGCGGGTCGGCTGGAGGTACTCTCGGCGCGAAAACACGTCGGCGTCAGGGCAGTTCCGCGGACACCCCCTGACCTGACGGAAAAGAGCGATGAGGACGAACTCAACGAGGTGCTGCTCCAATCCAGTGTGCGCGCCCGCTTCAAGGAATCGCGCGAGGTCTCGGTGCTGTTCTCGGATATTCGCAATTTCTCCCGCCTGTCGGAAATGCTGCCTGCGTCGGATTTGGCCGAAGTGCTGCAGCAGTACTACGAACGTGCGGGAAAAGTCATGCAGCACCATGGCGGAATGCTGGTGCGCATCATCGGCGATGCGCTGCTGGCGGCGTTCGAATCGCCACGCAACATCAGCGGCGAACATGCCGGTCAGGCGATTCGTGCCGGGCTGCTGCTCCAGGCCACCGCGCGCGACTACGCGCGGGAACTCGAACTGCGCTATCCAAGGAGGGATTTGCCGCCGTTCGCCGTCGGTACCGGCATACACACTGGAGAGGTCATGGTCTGCAGCATGGGTCCAGGACAGACCTCAGAGGTGACCGTCATAGGCGACACGGTCAACGTGGCGGCGCGGCTGGAGGCGCGAAGCAAGGAACATGGTTGCACGCTGGTCGCAAGCGCTGCAACGGCAAACATCGCAAGCGGCCGCTTCATGTACGGCAGGCGCGAACACGTCACGCTCAAAGGCCGGTCGGCGCCGATCGAAGCCGTGATGGTCCTGGGTTTCTCTCCTCGCGAACGCGTCGAACCGGCCGAGATCGTGGCGCTGCGAGCCTGACACGGCAGAGCAGGAACAGACCGGTTCTGTCTTTAGGCGCAGACGCAAGCCACTGCTGCGCGTCCCAAGCCTCCGCGCCTCACCAGCATGAGCCAAGCCTTCGCCCCCCTCCTGTATCAGCTCCGCTGGAGCGGATAGAACATCGGCAGCAGCACCGACAGCGCGACCCACATGAGCAGCGTCAGCGGCACGCCCGCACGCAGGAAATCGGCGAATTTGTAGCCACCCGCACTGAAGATCAGCAGGTTCGTCTTGTAGGCCATCGGCGTTGCGTAGCTCATGTTCGCGCCGAACAGCACGGCCAGGACGAACGGCTCCGGTGACAGCCCGAGCTGCTGAGCAATGCCGATCGCGATAGGCGTTCCGATAACCGCGGCCGCATTGTTCGACACGATGTTCGTGAAAACCGCCATCAGTAACATCAGCCCGCTCATAAGCAACACGGGCGGGAATCCGCCGGCCAGCGCGACGTACAGTTGCGCCAGGTA
>MEQX01000013.1 GCA_001770415.1 Betaproteobacteria bacterium RIFCSPLOWO2_02_FULL_63_19
GACCTTGAGAGAGCTGGCCGCGCGCCCTGATGGCTCCAGTTAGAACGTTGCGGCTGCGCGCTCACCGGCACCGAATCGTGATCAATGGGCGAAGAAACGCTCGGGGTCGAACGCCTCGCCCCGCTTGAGCATGAAATACACAGCGCGGGCGAGCTTCGCGGCGATGATCGCCAGGCTCTTGCCCTTGCCGTGCCCATGCCGTGAATGGTGCGCACGATGGCCAGGGCGAGCGGGTCGTGTCGCTGGGCCAAGGACTCGATATAGCGTTCCAGCCGCGGCAACTCCCGATCATAGTGATCGATGAGCGAGAGGTCGGCTTCGATACTCTTGCGCACGGCGGCTTCGGCAAAATGCTCGGCGAGCCAATACCAGGTGAACATGCACTCGGCGGCAACCGCCAAGTCCTCGCGGTACGGCGCAATCGGCCGCACAAACGGCTCGGGCGCCGTGGGGATGTCTTTGGACACCAACACGTTGCCCTCGTGGTCCAGCACGCACACGTACATCGAGCGCGCGTGCAGATCGACGCCGCAGTAAAACCGGTGTTGCCGGGTATAGAATCGCATTTGAGGCCTCCTTTTCCAAAGTGTCCGTGTCAGCCAACACGTATTCGGATGGTAGCGTTCAACCACCAAGCCCGCCGGAATCGGGGGCCTCAATTCCACGTTATGCGACCAAGATGAGGCGCGTGACCATATGCCCCCAAGATTCGAGAACCCATCTCCGATCTAGAGAGGTCAGGTTTCGTCGATCGGGTGGCAAAGGGAGCCATCGGAACTTCGTGCATCCGAAGGTCACGAAACCGAGCACAAGATCTGGTGCTCCCGGTGACGAAGCAAAGCACTATCAGGTTCGAGCGGTTCGCCGCGCGATTGAGGAGTCAAAATCATGAAAGACAGTGCGCGATACGCGAAGATTGTTGAATGGTCTGAGGAAGACCAATGCTACGTCGGAAGCTCTCCGGGGCTCGTCTATGGAGGCTGTCACGGATCGGATGAAAAGGCGGTATTTGACGAGCTCTGCCTCGTCGTCGAGGAAGCCATTGCGCTGTATCGAAAGGATGGCAAACCGCTTCCACCCCCGACTTCTGGTCGCGACTTCGCCAACAGGATGCAGAACGTCGCATAACAGCGCGTTCCAACGGAGCCGCAGGGAACTGCCGTGCCCAATTGTTCATCTCGCGCGCCGCCCGTTGAACGCGGCCGTTAGTTGCCGGAAAAATACCCCTTGAGCCCGACAATCTTTCGTGAGGACGGATTCCGGTTCTTTTTCTTCTCGCGCGAGGAATCCCGGCTTCACGTACACGTGCATCACGCAGATGGGGAGGCGAAGTTCTGGCTTGAGCCCGCGATTGAACTGGCGCAGAATTACGGCCTGAACGACCGCCAGATTCGGGCGGCCGAAGCGTTGGTCCGGAAACACGAAAATGACATCCGTGCTGCCTGGCGCAAGCACTTTGGACGTTGAGGTCACGAACGTCTCGAACCACGGCTTCTGGCTCCTGCTGGGAGCCGAGGAGTTGTTCGTACCCTTTTCCGAATTTCCCTGGTTCAAAGACGCTCCGATCGCCAAACTCACGAATGTCGAGCGTCCTCAAGCCCACCACCTCTATTGGCCCGACCTCGATGTGGATCTGGCCGTCGAATCCATACGCCACCCCGAGAAGTTTCCGCTGGTGGCGAAATCCGGCAACTAACCGCCGCGTCGACGCTGACCGCTTCACGGCGGGTCACGCGGTACGTTGCGCTGCCACTCAAAGGGAGAAAAAGGCGGGTTGCGACGTTGCCGCCCCCGACCATTCCAGCGAAGATTCAATAAGGCGTAAGCTCCTTCCCATCTCCAACCTGGCGCCACCGTGGAACTGTTCTTCAAGGGCTATATCGCCGCATGGAGCGCCGCCTGCCTGGTCGCCCTCGGCCTGTTCCTGCGCGATCCCGCGGCGTTGGCCATCGGCCGCCGAAGCTATTGGCATTTTCTCGGCGAGCCGTGGAAGCTGGCCACGTTCGTCGCGGGCGCCGCGCTGATCACGCTCGCCGCGCCCTATACCGGCGACCCGACCAGGGACTACGTCGACGGCCTGTTCATGTCGGTGCTGTGTTTCACCACCGCGCCGTGGGTGGTGGCCGCGCTGTACTTCGCCTCGCGCAGGCGCATCACCTGGACCGAAGCGTATGTCGCGCTGTGCGCCTGGCTTTTCTCTGCGTCCTGGTCCTACGACATCTATCTCGTGTACCGCGACGGCGATTACCCGGCGACCTGGTTCGCCAATCTGTTCGCCTCTTCGGTCATCTATCTGGCCGCCGGACTGTTCTGGAATCTCGAATGGCGGCGCGGGCGCGGCGTGATCTTTTCGTTCCTGCGCGAGGGCTGGCCGTCGCGGCCGGCCGAGTCCGCTTTCTTCCGACTGATTGGTTTCGCGGCGATATTCGCGATCCCGGCGGTCGCCGCGGTGCTGATGTTCATCCTCTGATCGCTCCACGCACGGGAGATTTCTCTCCATCGGCCCATTGTCGTGCCGTTTTTCGCCGATGCAGGGTTTTCAGCGTCGGCAAGGTCTGTTAGGGTGGCGTCAGCCGCCGCTGCATCGGCCGCACGCCGTCCCGGATTGGCGATCGGTCATTGCAGTCTTGATAATGTGCACGCCGGCAGCTTGATCGGTGCACGCTGAACGCGAGGAGGTGAGCATGGAACCGACTCACGACTCGAAGAAGTCCCGCCCCGAAGCGCTCGGAACCCTCGGTGAAAGATTTCTCTGGATCCGCCAGACGACGCGCACGCTCGCCGCGCCGCTTTCGGCCGAGGACTGCGCGATACAGTCGATGACCGACGCAAGCCCGGTCAAATGGCACCTGGCGCACACGACGTGGTTTTTCGAAACCTTCGTGCTGGAGACGCACCGGCCCGGATACCAGCCGTTCGACCGCTCGTACCGCGTGCTATTCAATTCGTATTACAACGCCGTGGGCGAGAAGCATCCGCGGCCCGAGCGCGGCATGCTCTCGCGCCCGAGCCTGGAGCAGATCCTCGCGTATCGCCGCCACGTCGAAGAGTCGATGCTCGGAATGCTCGCCGCGCCGCACCTGCCCGAGGACCTCGCCGCAGTGATCGAGCTCGGGCTGCATCACGAGCAGCAGCACCAGGAACTTATTCTCACCGACGTGAAGCACATGCTCTCGCGCAATCCGCTCAAGCCCGCGTACCAGAAACAATGGCCGCTGACCCGCGTCAGCGCACGCGAGCGCCGATGGATTCCATTCGCTGCGGGGCTGCAGGACATCGGCCACGCAGGTCCCGGCTTCTGCTTCGACAATGAAACGCCGCGGCACCGCGTGTGGCTCGACGCGTTCCGGATCGCCTCGCACCCGGTGACCAACGGCGATTTCATCGAGTTCATCGACGACGGCGGCTACGAGCGGCCGGAGCTGTGGCTGTCCGCCGGATGGGACACGATCGGCAAGTCCGGCTGGCGCGCCCCGCTGTACTGGGATAAGCGCGACGGGCAATGGTTCGCGTTCACGCTGCACGGCGAGGCGCCGGTCGATCCGCACACGCCGGTGTGTCATCTCAGCTTCTACGAGGCCGATGCGTTCGCGCGCTGGGCCAACGCGCGCCTGCCGACCGAAGCGGAATGGGAAGTCGCCGCGCGCGACGCTACGCAGAGCGGGACTTTTCTCGAAAGCGGCGCATACCACCCGCTCGCGCTTCGCGAGGCGCCCGCCGATGGAACGCTCGCGCAGGCCTTCGGCGACGTATGGGAATGGACGCGCAGCGACTACGGGCCTTACCCGGGGTTCCGCGCGGCTCCGGGCGCAGTCGGCGAATACAACGGCAAATTCATGTGCGGCCAGTACGTATTGCGCGGCGGATCGTGCGCCACGCCGGCGAGCCACGTACGCGCGACCTACCGCAATTTCTTCCCGCCCGAGGCGCGCTGGCAATTCTCGGGGCTGCGACTTGCGCGTGACGCGGAACAAGCCCCCGATCGTCTGACATAGCGGCTTGCGCCGCATCCAGTGAAGCAATAACATTTCGTGCCGCGACGGCGCATCGCCGTTGCGGCCGTGAGGAATCGTCCGGAGGGGGTTCAATCACATGCTCGGCACATTGCGGCACAACTTCGCTGGCAGCGTTTCCAATTGGGGCAATCGAAACGCGATCATCTTCGAGGACCGGGCAGTCACCTACGGCGAGTTGAATGCGCGCGCGAACCGCCTCGCGCATTTCCTGATCGAGCTTGGCGTCGGCAAAGGCGATCACGTCGGTCTGCTGCTGTACAACTGCACCGAGTTCGCCGTCGGCTTCGTCGCCTGCCAGAAGCTCGGCGCGGTCGCATCGTGCCTGAACTATCGCCTGTCTCCCGCCTCCGTGGGGTTCGCCGTGCAGCAGGAAAAGGTGAAAGTCCTGCTGTTCAACGCGGGGCTCTCCGCGACGGCCGCGGAAATCATGACGAGCGCCGGGTTCTGCGCGTTCGTCTGCGCCGGAGACCCGGTGCCCGCCGGCGCCCGGCGCTTCGACGAGTGCGCGAACTTTCCCGACACCGAGCCGCCCGAGGTCGATATCAAGGAAACCGACGTCTCCAGCATCATCCATACCTCCGGGACCACCGGACGCCCCAAGGGCGCCGCGTTCACCAACGAGACGCAGATGGTCTCCGCGATTCAATACTGTCTCGAGATGGGACTGGACCGCGGCCACGTCGGAATGAGTCTCGCGCCCGTGGTGATCGGCGCCGCGACCAATTTCTTTGTCGCCTACCTGTTCATCGGCGCGGCCCAGGTCATGTCCGGGGAGTACGAAGCGAAGAAGGCGCTGCGGCTGATCGCGAAACACAAGGTCAATGAGGTGTTCGCGGTGCCGACGCAGATGTACCAGATGGCCGAAGCCAGGGGCCAGATGGAGGACATCGACGTATCGTCGTTGCGCCTGTTCCGCAGCGGCGGCTCCGCTCTGCCCAAGACGCTGCTGCACCGGGTGCGCGACGCGCTGGGCTGCGAAGTGCTCAACACCTACGGCACCACCGAGAGCTGCACCGCGATCACCTGCTGCCACACCGGCCTCGATCCGGAGGACAAGTGGGAGAGCATCGGCATGCCCTCGTACTTTCAGGACGTTCGCATCATCGAGGCCAAGGGCGGGACCGAAACGAGCCCCGACGAGCAGATTTCCGTTCCCGGCGAAGGGCAGTTGATCAACCGCGGACCGCAGAGCGTGCACGAGTACTACTGCACGCCGGACTCGACGCTGCGCGCGCGCGACGGATGGCAGTACACGCGCGACATCGTCAGGGTGGACGAGCAGGGCTACATCTTCCCGATCGACCGGATCGACAACGTGATCATCAGCGGCGGGGAGAACATCTATCCGCAGGAAGTCGAGTTCTTCCTGTCCAAGCACCCGTCGATCGCGGATGTCGCCGTCTGTGGCGTCGCCGACGAGAAATGGGGGCATGTGGTCAAGGCCCTGATCGTTCCCCGCACGTCCGCGCTGACCGCCGAAGAGGTGGATCGATACTGCCTGCACAGCACCGAGCTGCCCCGCTACAAACGGCCCAGGATCATCGAATTCGTCGCTTCGCTGCCCCGGAACATCCTGGGGAAGATCGACCGGACCGCGCTGCGCTGAACAATTCGCATAAAGGACTGAAGGACAAACAATGGCCAAGGCCGATTTCAAAATCATCTACCGCAACGGAACGCCGCCCACGAATCACCAGTACCCCGGGCTGAAATACCGCCGGACCGAAGAGCACGGCATGATCGTCGAGCGCGACGTCGCGGTGCCGATGCGCGACGGCGTGAAGCTGTACATCGACGTCCATCGTCCGGCCGGGAAAAAATCGGGGCGCGTGCCGGCGATCATCGCCTGGAGTCCGTACGGCAAGCACCGGCCGTTCCAGTACGGCTATTTCTACAAGGAAGGCGGCGTGCGCAAGGAGTGGATTTCCCCGTACACCAACTTCGAAGGCCCCGATCCCGTGCACTGGGTCGCGAACGGCTACGCGATCATCCACGTGGACCTGCGCGGCGTGTGGGGTTCCGAGGGCAACGCGGCCTACTGGTGCCACGACGAAGGCAAGGACGGCTACGACCTGATCGAATGGGTGGCCGCGCGGGACTGGTGCAGCGGCAAGGTCGGCATGACGGGCGTGTCCTACTTGGCGATCGCGCAATGGCAGATCGCCGCGACCCAGCCGCCTCACCTCGCGGCGATCAACCCGTGGGAGGGACTCAGCGACATGTACCGCGAGTTCGCGTTCCACGGCGGCATTCCGGAGACGCACTTCTCGCCGATCTGGCAGAAATCGATTTCGTACTCGCTGAACCAGGTCGAGGACATCGCCGCGATGATGGACGCGCATCCGCTCTTCGACAGCTACTGGGCTACCAAGGTCGCCGATTGGTCGAAGATCAATGTGCCGGCGTTCGTCGTGGCGAGTTGGTCGGACCAGGGTCTGCACCTGCGCGGCACGCTCGAGGCCTACAAGAGCATCGGCTCGAAGGAGAAATGGCTGATGATCCACGGCCGCAAGAAATGGGAGAATTTCCACCAGCCCGACAACGTGAAGAAACAGTTGGCGTTCTTCGACCGGTTCCTGAAGGGCGCCGACAACGACGTGCGCCGCTGGCCCAAGGTGCGCCTCGAAGTACGCGAGCGGTATTACGTCGGCAAGTCGCGAGGCGAGCCCGCATGGCCGATCGCGCGAACCCGCTTCGAAAAGCTGTTCCTGGATGCGAGCAGCGGATCGCTTAAGACGAAGCCGGTCGCGCGCAGGGCGAAGGCGAGCTACCTCGCCCCCGGAGACCAGTCCCGCTGCCCGGCCGCCTACCGCGAGGAGCGCGCGCAGTTCGACTACGTGTTCCCGAGGGAAACCGAACTGACCGGGCACATGAAGCTTCGGCTCTGGATGGAAGCGATCGGGGCCGACGACATGGACATTTTCGTCGCCGTTCAGAAATTCGACCGCAACGGCAAATACGTTCCGTTTGCCGCCTTCAGCGCGCTGGAGGACGGTCCGGTCGCACTGGGCTGGCTGCGCGCCTCGCACCGTGAACTCGACAAAAAGCGCTCCACACCGCAGCAGCCCTGGCTGCTGCACAAGCGGCAACTGAAACTGGAGCGAGGGGTTCCGGTGCCGGTCGAGATTGAAATCTGGCCTTCCGGAACGCGCTTTGCGAAGGGCGAAACGCTGCGAGTGGTCGTGCAAGGGAGCGACGTCTACAAATACGCCCGCTGGATGGTTCTGGCCGGACACCCCAAGACGATCAACGCGGGGTCACACGTCATCCACACCGGCGGCAAGTACGATTCCCACCTTCTCGTTCCGGTCATACCAACCAACCGGTAAGGATTCGCAGTACGGCGGCCTGTTCGCGGCGAAGCCTGACGAACGCCAGCGTGCGGTGTTCTTGGCCGGCGCGTATCAGTCAGGCAGGGTTTCGCCCGCGCTGAGGCGTGCCGCTCGCTGCCTTGCATGCTCGATGAGCGCTATGAACAGCGGCGGCATCGCAACCACGACAGCAGTAAGGCCCGCTGCCGGCAGTCCCGACCATTCGATCAGCGGGCCGGTGACCACCGCCATCGCCACGCTCATGGCACCTGCGAAACTGTCGTTGACACCGATCGCACGGCCGCGTTCGCCCGCCTCGGTGCAATCGGCGATGAATGCCGTCGATGCGACGTTGGCCGCCGCCCAGCCCAGCCCGACGAGGAACGTTCCGATCGTGATCGCAAGGTAACTTGGAATGAACGTAACCATCACCGCTCCAACCAGCGCAACGGCGACACCCGGAAACATCACCGGACCGCGCCCGTAGCGGTCGGCGAGTTTCCCCAGCGGTATCGTGAACGCGAACATGCCCGCGGCGTGAAACATGTGCGAAAACGCGATTGCGCCCAGCGAGTGACCATGGTGCCGAAGCACCAGCGAGGTCAGAACCATCACGATCGCCATGTTGCCGGTGGCGGCACAATTCGAGATGATCGCGAGCCGGATCGGTGCGTTGCGCAACAGCCGAGCAACGCTGAACACGGTGCGATGTCCGACCGCCGCGCGCGGCGGCGGCGAGTAGTCCGGATAGTATCGCTCGAGGTGCATCCCGATTTCCTTCGGATCGGGGCGTACCCACACAATCAGCAACATGCCCATCACGATCAACACCGGCAACAGCAGCCACGGCAGCGCGAGCGGATCCTGGTCCACCGTTGGCGCGATCGCCTCGGCACCGCTGATCACCAACGGACTGATAATCAGTCCCAGTACCGAGCCCAACGCGAGGTAGCCGAGCGCCTGCGCCCGCAGCCGTGGCGGGAACATGTCCGCAGCGGCGACGCGCAACTGCTGCGCGGCGCTCATCCCCATGCCGAAGACCAGCATGCCGGCGGCGAGGACGGCAAAACTGTGCAGGCGCATCGATAACCACAGCATGATCGCGCCGCCAAGGGCCAGAGCCAGACCGAGCAGGATCCCGGGTTTGCGGCCAAAGCGGTCGGTCACCTTGCCCACCGGGTAGGACACCGCAAACCTGCTCAACCCCAGCAGGCCGACCGACAGTCCCGCCAGCGAGGCGGAATTGGTCAGCGCGATGACCATCAGCGGTCCGAGTCCATAGGCGAACTGCATTCCGGCGCCGGTGAAGGACTGGGCGAGCGCAAACAGTGCGGTATTGCGCTTGATCAGCGCGGGGACGGTGAAGGTACGGCTTGTTTCGCTACGCACCGGCGCACCTTACCAGAACCTGACCCCGTCGTGGGTCAGCGCGCCGTTCGATTGCGATGCAGAACCGTTGATGGGACGACGGCCATTTTCGCGTTCGGAGCCAGCCCGCCGATCGGGGACCGGGAAGCGATGATGGAAGTCCGGTCACCTCGATGCTCGGCCACCGAACGCGTTCTTCCCCGTTTTCCCGTCAAACCAAGCTATTAGGTTGCCGCATCGCGGTTCGCGACGTAATATAGCGCTCCAAGATGCTGATTCGCGAAGGCTGCGTAGTTGGACGAGCTCGATCGGGTTTGCATTTAGGCTACGGCTGATTTCGCGCATGCCGAAAACTTGCAACGGCGCTTCCGGCGCAACAGCAGGTCTTGCAGCGATTGTGAGCGACCTGAATAGGGCGTTGAGGGAAACTGAATAGTCCATCCGTTTCATTGAAGAGGAGGTTGATGATGATGCAACGTAGAACCCTCGCTATTGCGACTGCGACGATATGCTCCGCGTTCTTGCTGACGGCTCCGGGCGTCGAAAGAGCCTACGCCGCGGATATCAATCTGAAGATCGCCAACTTCTTTCCGCCTCCTGCCAAGCAATCAAAGATCCTGCAGGAGTTCGGCACCGAACTGGAACAGCGTTCCGGCGGGCGAATCAAAGTCCAGTATTTTGCCGGCGGCTCGCTGCTCGGGGGACCGGCGATGTTCAAGGGAATCGAGTCCGGCATAGCGGATATCGGCTACACGCACGTCTATTACACCCCCGGGCGGATGCCCGTCAGCGAAGGGATGGGGCTTCCGCTCGGCGTTCCGACCGGCTGGGTCGGCGCGCATATGGCCTACGACTTCTACAATAAATTCAAGCCGAAGGAATTCGCCGGCGTGAAAGTGCTGGCCATTCACGCGAACGGCCCCAGCATGGTGATTTCCAAGCGCCCTGTGACCAAGCTGGAAGACATGAAAGGCTTGACCATCCGCGCCCCGGGGCTTCCCGGGCTGATCGTCAAAGCCCTCGGCGGAACGCCGACGCCGACCCCGATGATGGAGGTATACGATTCCCTGGCCAAAGGGGTCAACGAGGCGGTCTGGGGACCGTATGAAACCCTCAAGACGTTCCGCTTCGGCGAAGTCGCGAAGAACGTGACCCTGAACTGGCAGATCGGCGCTGCGTTCCCGTTCTTCCTTGCGATGAACAGGCGCAGCTACGACAAGCTGCCCCCGGACCTCAAGTCGCTCGTCGATGTCATGAGCGGGGAATTTCAGGAGCGGTACGCCCTGATGTGGAATGAAATCGACCTGGAAGGCAAGGCCTACGGCAACACCAAGAACGTCAAGTACATCGAACTGTCCGAACAGGAAGGAGCAAGATGGCAAAAGGCCGTCGAACCCGTCTTCGACGAATACGTCAAGTCGATGGTTGGCAAGGGCCACAAAGAAGCCGAAGTGCGCGGCTGGATTGCCTATATGAAGGAACGCATCAAGTACTGGACCGCAAAACAGATGGAATATCACGTTCCCTCCCCCACCGGTCCCATGGGCGTGCGGCCTGAAGCATACGTCAAGTAATTCGGAAGGATAAACCCCTGCTTGATCGTCATCGGTCAGGCAGGGGTTCGCTTGTTTTGAATAAGCGCCAGATTCTTCTCGGCGGATGGCCTGCGGACGAAGCGCGCCGTCGCGTCTTTCGTTCGGCGTGAACAATCCGGAACGTCGCTCATGTTGGAGAAATTTGAAACATTCAACGAAGCCGTGAGCAGGTGGGTCGCCTGGATCGGTTTCGCCGCGGTGTTCTTCATGGTCGTGCTGACCTGCGTGGACGTCGTCGGGACGAAGCTGTTTCGTCTCCCGGTACCGGGATCTCTGGACATAATGATGTTGTTGCAACTCATCGGCGTGTCGTTTGCGGCCGCAACGACCCTCATCACCGATCGGCATGTCAGCGTCGAATTCTTTGTCGTGCTTCTGCCCAAGCGGGCGCAGGCGCTCATCGACTGCATCGTCCAATTGCTTTGCCTGTTGCTGTTCGTGCTCATCGTCTGGCGCCTGATCACTCACGGCTATCACCTTCAGACCGGACGGGAGGAAACGCCGACGATACAGGTCGCTATTGCACCGTTTTCCTATGCCGCCGCCCTGGCCATCGTGCCTGTGTGCCTGGTCTATTTACAACGAACGCTCGGTTCGATCCTGAGGCTGGTTAACAAATGAGCCCAGAGGTCACAGGGTTGGTCGGCATCGCTGCCTTGCTGTTGTTGTTCCTGATCAAGGTCCCGGTCGCGTTTGCGATGACGCTGGTCGGATTCGTCGGTTTCGCGTACCTGGGCGACATCGAGCCGGCCCTGTCGATTTTGTCGCAGGACCTATTCGAGACCTTCACGTCCTATCCGCTGTCGGTCATTCCGATGTTCATCCTGATGGGATCCTTTGCGCATGCTTCGGGCATCAGCCAGCGGCTTTTCGCGACCACCTACTGCTGGTTCGGCAGCCTGCGCGGCGGACTCACGATCGCCACTGTGCTTGCCTGCGCGGGATTCGCCGCAATCTGCGGCTCGACCGCGGCAACGGCCGCGACGATGGGCAAGATCTCGCTGCCGGAAATGAAGAAATACGGATACGACGACGCGCTGGCCACGGGCACGGTGGCGGCCGCCGGCACGCTGGGTATTCTCATCCCCCCGAGCACGCTCTTGATCGTCTACGGAATCCTGGTTGAAGAATCCATCGGCAAGCTGTTCGTGGCAGGTATCGTTCCGGGGATGATCCTGAGCCTGCTCTTTGTCGCCACCGTCGCAATCCTGTGTGCACGCAATTCCTCTCTCGGGCCACCCGGCCCCGCCACTACCTGGAGCGATAAGTTCAGCGCAACCAAAGGGATCATTGAAGCGATCATTCTCTTCCTGCTGGCCATCGGCGGGCTGATGCTGGGTTGGTTCAGCCCGACGCAGGCAGGAGCGGTCGGTGCCGGCGGAGCGCTGCTCATCGGACTGTTCCGACGAAAATTGTCCTGGAAGAACTTTGTGGAAACCGGAAGGGACGGGCTACTGACCAGTTGCATGGTGTTGTTCATCATCGCCGGCGCCGTCGTCTTTGGCCATTTTCTGGCGGTCTCGACCATACCGTTCAAGCTGGCCGAATGGGTGGGGAATCTCCCGATCCACCGAATGGCCATCCTGGGCATCATTATCTTTATCTATTTCCTGGGCGGGTTTTTCATGGACTCCCTCGCCCTGGTCGTCGTGACGATGCCGATCTTCTATCCCATCGTGCAAAAGCTCGGTTTCGACCCGATCTGGTTCGGGGTGATCATTGTTCTGACCGGTGAAATGGGCGTGATCACGCCGCCGGTCGGGGTCAACGTGTTCGTGATCAAAGGCATCGCTCCGGAAGTGCCGCTCAACACGATTTTCAGAGGGATATTTCCCTTTCTTTACGCGATTATCCTGATGACGGTCGTGCTGATGATTTTCCCGCAGATTGCCACCTATCTGCCCAGCCTCGTCAAGTACTGAGACGTTGCTGTGCGCCCGATTGGGCGTGTGCTGCGATTGACCCACGGCGACTGACCGGTTGGAACCGCCTCGCGGAGCGGTCGATGCATGCATCGACCGCAGTCAGGCATCCGCAACGCACGGCGTTCAACCGCGTGCAGGATCGACATTCGACAGCGGGGTGCCGCACGAACGCCGACGACGCGTGTGGATTGCCGGTCAACCGATCGAGCGACGGATCTTCGTCTTATTTCTGGATTTTGCGATCGAGGAAGATGCTATGAAACGGCAGCGATACAACGTCAGCTTCCCCCCGAGCGAGCCCGCTCAGCTTGGACAGGACGAAGCCTATTTCTACCTCGTCGAGGACGGCCAGGAAATAAGGCTTCGCTTCCATGACTACGGAGAAATCTACAATCGCCCTGGCCTGTATGAGCAGCTGTTCTATCAACGCCTGAAGTGCGCGTCGCCGAAGACGGTGTGTGGAATACTGGCCAATGTGCTGCGCGCCAGCCGCGTCGAGATGAGCGAACTCCGGGTACTCGACCTCGGCGCAGGCAACGGCATGGTCGGCGAATTGTTGGAGGTTGCCAGGGTCATCGGCATCGACATCAGCCGGGAAGCCTATGTGGCCTGCGAGCGCGATCGGCCGGGGGCATACGATGCCTACTATGTGACCGACCTTTGCAATCTGAGCGATGCCACGCGGCAGGAACTTCTCGACTGGCAGATCGACTGCCTGACCTGCGTTGCCGCGCTCGGTTTTGGAGACATTCCCACCAAAGCGTTCTCGACCGCGTTCAATCTGGTCAAGCCCGGCGGCTGGGTGGCTTTCAATATCAAGGAGACGTTTCTGCAGGAAAGCGACGTCTCCGGGTTCTCGCGCCTGACCAAACACCTCCTGGTCAGCGACACGCTGGAGGTGCATCACCTCGAGAGATACCGGCATCGCATATCGATCGACGGGCACCCGCTGTTCTATTACGCGCTGGTCGGAAAGAAGGAAACCGATATTTCGCGGGAGATCTTGCGTGAATTCGAGAATTCATGACCGGTGCGCACTGTTGAAAACGGCCGCGACGCGACGCGGCTTCCGCGGGCCGCGCGGCCGCCATCGAGCCATGCGGGTGCGTGCAGCGACCTTTGCGCGAGGCCTCTGAATGTACGTTCCGCGGCATTTCGCAGGATCGGATCCGGATCGCATGCGTCAGCTCGTTCGCGCCCATCCGCTCGGGGTTCTGGTGACGCTCACGCCGGACGGGCTCGACGCCAACCATATCCCGTTCCTGTTGCATGACGATCCTGCGCCGCACGGGGAACTGCACGGACATATCGCCCGTGCGAATCCGCTGTGGCGAGACCATTACGGCGACCTTCAAGCGTTGGTGATCTTCAGGGGGCCCGAGCATTACGTATCGCCGAGCTGGTATGCAAGCAAGAAGGAATCCGCGAAAGTGGTTCCGACGTGGAACTATGCGGTGGTCCATGCCCATGGGCGGCTGCGGATTGTCGAGGACCCAGTGTGGATACGCGCGCATCTTGAAGAAATGACCGGCCGACAGGAAGCGAAACGGCGGGATCCATGGGCGCTGACGGACGCTCCGGCGGACTACATCGAAAAGATGATGAGCGCAATCGTCGGACTGGAAATCCGGCTCACGCAACTGGTCGGCAAGTTCAAGCTGAGTCAGAACCGTACGGATCGCGATCGCGATGGCGTGGTCGACGGGTTGCTCCAGGAGGGCACGGAATCCGCCAAGGAAATGGCCCGCCTGGTGCGCGAGGCAGGAAAGCTGCCACCGACCTAGAGTTTGAGCGGCTTCCAGTAACCGGTGAGTTCCAGATAGCCCCGGCCCGCGAGTCTTGTCCGTTCGTGCGCCCTGACGGCACCCTCCCAGTAAATGGTGCCCGTGCTTGCGCGCGCGTCCAGTTCCTGGTCATCCATGCTTGGGCCGAGCACCAATTCGATGTTCCCCGCCTTGATCCTCATCATGACGGGATATTCGATCTGCGTGCGCGGCGAACGCCAGTGACGCAGCGGCGTGAAATCGATCTCCCCGGGTCTCAGCACGCGTACGCGGCCGGTGCCGTCGCGATGCGTGCCACCCGCCCAGAACAAGCCGGCCCTGCGGTCGCGGATGCGGAAGGCCATCAGCGCGCCGCCATCGACAAGATTGAGCCCGACCCAGTCCCACCCCGCCGCCTCAGGCGCCAGAGCCTGACTCGACCATTCGTGATCCAGCCAGGTACTCCCGGTCACTGCCGATTTTCTGCCCTTCACGGTCACGATACCGGAGACCTGCATATGGGGTCGACTGTAGTAATAGCTCGCCTGACCTGCATCCGGACCCTTGCGGCTGAATCCGGCTTCGCCTTGAAGCAGCAGCGGCTGAGCGGGCCGGAACTTCAGCGCATAGTCAAATTCACTCGCAACGATGTGCGCTTCGTATTCGCCGCCGTGGCGTGCAAGCGACCAGTCCAGCACGTGCACATCGGTATCCGTCCGACTCGCGTCGGCAAGTCCGAAGCCGGCGCGCGCGGCTCGCTGATCGTGCAGCAGGCGGCCCACGCGCGGGTCGGACAAGGCCGCATGGGCGAACAGCAGCTGCCTGGGAGCGAAGCGGCTCGGGTTCTGCCCGCCGAACCCGGGCCGGTTGCGGAAGAACGTGATCTGCACGCCCAGTTCTTCGCCCTTTTCCGAGCGAAGCCAACCGGTGATGTACCACCACTCGGTCCGATAATCCGGGTGGCTGCCGTGGTCGCGCGGAAAAACGAGCGGTCGCCCTGCGCGCACCTGCGCGTAGACGGTCTCCGCAGCGACCGGAAGGGCCGTGAGCAGAAGCATCGGGCTGGCGAGGAACGCCCTGCGCTTCACCAGTCTTCCTTCACCGCTCGCACGGCCTCATGGCTCATGGCACTGCGACCGCTCGCGAGCGCCGTGACAACCGCCAGACCCAGCATCGCTGCAACGAATGCCGAGAGAGTACCCCAGGGCATATGAAGCTCCATGCTCCAATGGAACGACTGACGGTTGACGACGTGGATCAGGACCATGCTGATCAGCCATCCCAAGGCAATACCGGTGGCGAGCCCAAGCGCCGACACCAGCGCGCCTTCGGCCGCGAGCATCCCCCCGATCTGTCTGCGCGTCATGCCTATGTGTCTGAGCATGCCGAACTCACGCCTGCGGGCGAGCACCAGTGCACCGAAGCTCGATGACATTCCGAACAGGCCAATGATCACCGCAACCGCTTCCAGCCCGTAGGTCACCGCGAAGGTCCGATCGAAGACGCGCAATGACCTGGCCTTGATTTCGCCCGGCAGGTGGATCTCCAGGTTTGTGCCTCCGGGCAGGCTGGCGCGGATCGCCTCTTCGACCGAAGCGGCCATTGCTGAGCGTTCGGCCGCACTGCCCGCATCGAACCAAAGCGCAGCTTCATTGACGTCGCGGTCGCCGGTCAATCCGACGTAGACGTCGCGCTCCATCACCACCGAGCCCTGATGGCGCGCGTAGTCACGCCAGATTCCAGATACCAGGAAGCGCTCGGTTCGGCCGCCGATCGGCAGTTCGACCGTTTGACCGACGCGATATCCGTAGAGATCTGCAACCGCTTCGCTCACCCACACCGGTGGCGGGCCCCCGATTTTCGCTACGACCTGCGCTCCGACGAGCGGGATGCTCGCCTCGGGTTCTTCGCGGTCGATGGCACGTGCCAGCAGCAGCACGCTCGGGCGGTCCGCGGCGAGCAACAGTTGCTGTCTGCGCAGGAACTCCGCGCGTCGCACCCCCGCAATTGAACGCACGCGATCCTGGTTCTCCGGCGACAGAAACGCCGCATCGTTGAACAATCCGGTGCGCATATATAAGTCGGCTGGCAGCAGCCGCTCGAGCCACGCATCGAACGAAATCCGGAACGATGTCACCATGATCGCCATCGAAACCATCAGACTCACGCTGGCAACGATTGCGGCGAGACTGACCATGGACTGCCCGGGGGCGCCGGCGACCTGAGCCACCGCCAGGCGCGCCGATACCGGACGCGGCGACGGCATGCCGCGAAAGCACACCAGCGCCAACTGTGGCATGAGCATGATGGTGCCGACCAGGAAACACGCGATTGCGGCGTATCCGAACAGCGGCAATTCGAGCACGGACGGGCCTTGTGTCAGTGCAACGCCAACCAGAAGCGCGAGCGCCCCGGGCAGCGGCGAGCGCAGGCGCTCGAACATGCGTTGCTCGTCGCCCGATTTCAACGCCTGCGCGGCTGAAGCCCGTACTGCGTCGAGCGTCGGAACCAAGCTGCCTAACACGGCCGTGCCGATGCCGAGCAATGTAAACAACAGGAATCCAAGCGGATCCATCCGCACTTCCGGAACCATGCCCCTGAACTGTCCGGCACCCAAGTCGGCGCCCAGATGGCGGATCACCAACTCCGCGGCGAGATGTCCCAGCGCCGCCCCCGCCAGTGCGCCGACAGCACCGACCACCGCTGCGCCACCGATAAGGGCAGTACGAATCTGTCCGCCGGTCATTCCAAGCGCGCGCAGCAGTCCGGTCTGCGCGCGGTGCTGCACGACTGCCAGCGTCTGTGTGGAAAACACGAGCAGACCGCCGGTAAACAACGCCACCAACGCAAGCACGTTCAGGTTGACCCGGTACGCGCGCGACATGCGCGCACCGCGCGTTACGTTGGCCTCGGGACGTTCAATCAGCACGCCGGCCGGCAACAGCGATCGAACACGTGCCTGGAACGTCTCGACACCTGCCCCCGGCTTCAAGCGCAGGTCGATGCGGTTGATCTTTCCGAGTTTTTCGAGGCGCCATTGCGCACCGCCGATGTCGACGATGCCCAGAGGCTGCCTGAAGTTCGCTCCACGCACGATGCCCGCCACTTGCAGCCGGACCTCCGACAGTCCCACCTGAACGCCGATCTCGCCGCCGACTCCAACGCCCAGCCACTCGGCAGCCGAGCGCGACAGAAATATCCGATCCGGGCGAAGAAAGTCGATCGATTCCACGGCGTCGCTGAGGACCAGTTCGGGCTGCACTTGCGCGGCCCGAAACACGTCCACCGCCATCAGCATGAGGGGCTCGCGCTTGCCGGCGATTCTCACCAGGAGCTCGAGGACGGGGCTCGCCACGGCGACCTCCGGCATCCGCGCAAGAAGCGGGTACAAGGACTCATCGAAACCCGAGCGTGGACCGCGAACCTCCAGGTCCGCCTGGCCCGAAAGCGCCTGCACCGCTTGCGTAAACTCGTTCACGGCCGTCTGATTGATGAGCTGGACCGCATAGCCCAACGCAACGCCGAGCGCGATGGCGATGATGGACAGAATCGAGCGCCCCTTGTGTTCTGCGATCGGCGCCAGAAACAGCCTGCGGCGTACCGATGCGGCGCTCAACTCCACCCTGAGTCCTCGGGTAATCACGAAATCACTTCAAGACCCCGCTCCGTGAGCAGGAAGATTCGGTCGGCTGTCTCGGCGGCAGCGCGCGAGTGCGTGATCAGGATTCCTGACGCGCCCTCCTTGTTCGCGCATTTGCGCAGCAGCGCCAGCACATGCGCCGCGCTTTCCGGATCGAGATTGCCAGTGGGCTCGTCCGCGAGCACGAGACTCGGGCCGTGTATCAACGCCCTCGCGATTGCAACGCGCTGCATCTCGCCCCCGGAAAGTTCACGCGGCATGCTTGAGGCGTGTTCATCGAGGTCGACGTCGGCGAGCATCCGGGCAACCCGGGCCGGCATGTCCGCGTCCGGCACGCCATTGAGTACCAGCGGCAGCGCGACATTCTGGGCCACGCTCAGATAGGGAAGCACGTGGAAAGCCTGAAAGACAAAGCCCATGCGCCGGCGTCGCAGGACGGTCATCGCATCGTCATCGAGCCCTGTGAGGTCAGTACCGTCGAGAGTGACGCTGCCCGAGTCGGGGCGATCCAGTCCGGCGATAAGGTTGAGCAGCGTTGACTTGCCGATCCCTGATTCGCCCATGATCGCCACGTACTCGCCCGCGGCAATATCGAGGCTCAGTCCGCTCAGAACGGTCTTGTTGCGCGGGCCCGCAAATGACTTCGACAGACAACGTATGGAAAGCACGCCGCGAGATTATCCCGCCGGTGTGTCGGCTGCAACCGGGAAGGAAGGCCCTGGCCGAGGCCGCCAGCGAACAAGCCGCGCCCCCGATTCCTTCGCCGGCGGCCATCGAGACTCCGGATTTCCGGCCACGCCCGCCGCTGACGCGCCGCGGCGAAACCGCCGGCCGCGACCGCGTGATTTTCCATTTCTCGCATTACAATCCCTCCAGTTCACCAACGAGGAGTGGCGATGCGAGTATCGCGTGCTGTGCAATGGGGGTCTCTGACCGGA
>MEQX01000014.1:0-13287 GCA_001770415.1 Betaproteobacteria bacterium RIFCSPLOWO2_02_FULL_63_19
ACAGCCCCGCCTGCGCACCCTCCAGAATCAGGAATTCCAGCAGCACGCGATCGTCGTGCACCGGCACGCCCCATTCGCGGTCGTGGTAATCGATATAAATCTGGCTGCCCAGGCACCACGGGCAGCGTTGCGTCGGCGCGGCAGTCGGCTTCATGCGCCTATGATAGCTGTTCGGGTGCCCCCGGCGCGGGCGATGAGCGATTCGAGACTGTCGCCATCGGGGTGGCAGGCGGCGTTCGCAGCACGCGCGGATGCCGCGTGCAATACTTGCAGGACGATGACCGAACCGACTCAGCCCTTCGGACCATTCCGTATGCTGTTCCGCACGGTGCGGATGGTGGGACCATCACTGGCGACGTTCGCGTTGGCGGGCCTGCTGGTGTTCACGATTTTCTTTACCGAGTTCGACTGGCAATGGATCGCGTTCCTGTCGGGTGTGCTGTTCGCGGCCGTTCTGTCGCTGATCAGCTCGGCGTGGAAGGCACAGTGGGGCATGGCGCAGAGTGCCGAGCAGACAGCCCAGGTGCGCGAGCGTCTGGCGGTAGAGGCGGCAATGCATCGCCAGACAAGCGAGCGGCTGGAGCGCGAAATGGGATTGCATCAGCAGGATCGCGAACGGCTCGCAAAGCAAGACGAAGCGGTGCGCGGCGAGAGCGAGCGGGCAAACAGCGCCGAGGCAACGCTGCGCGCTCTGGAACTGCAGCTTCCTACCGGGGTCTGCATTTGCGACAGTGACCTGCGCTGCCGATTTCATACGCGCGCATTTGCGGCGCGCGTCGGAAGGCAGCCGGCAAAGATCCACGGCAAGTCGATCTTTGAATTGATTGCCCCAACTTCGGCTGAAACGCTGCGCACCGCGTTGGCCGAAGCCAAGGCCGGCCGTGCGACGCAGGCTGAATTGTCCATGTCCGCATCGGCATCGGACGTCAGGTGTGTCGCGGAATTGGTGCCAACGCGCGGCGGCACCGGGAAAGTGGAATCGATCGTGCTGGTTTTGCGGGAGACGTCCGCCGGGTCCGATGCGGCCGCCCGGTCGATCGACGCACTCGAAGGCGATGAGGCGGCGATTGGCGGCCCACGCCCAGGGCTGCGCGTCACCGACGAATCCGGAGCCGCCCTGTACCTGCGTTCACTCACCGAGGAGTTGACCGGGTGGACCGACCCGCAGGCACGGATTCGCGAAGCGATCGATCAGGACCAGTTCGATCTGTACGCGCAGGACATCGTCGCATTGCACGCCGAGGCACAACCGCAACGCATGCTCGAAGTGCTGATCCGGATGCAGCACGAAGACGCGCACAACCTCCCGCCGGGGGCGTTTTTCCCCGCGGCGGAGCATTACGGACTCATGCCCGATATCGACCGCTGGGTGGTAAACAAAGTCGTCGCGGCCTGTGCATCCGTTGATCCGGAACGACGAGCACAAGTCCCGCTGCTGTGCATCAACGTGGCCAGACAGACCATCGAGGATCGCGGGTTTGCTGAATTCGTCGCCCGTACGACGGCCAAGCATGGGGTTCCCCGAAATATGCTTTGCTTCGAAGTTTCGGACAATGACTCCATCGCGGCGACCGGTGCCGTATCGGATTTTGCAATTCGGGTGAGACAGCTCGGATGCAGGGTGAGCCTCGATGGGTTCGGCAGTGCCGGCGTGGGGTTTGCTCACGTAAAGAGCCTGCGGTTCGACTTTCTCAAGATCGACGGGCGCATCATTCTTGCGGTCGCGCGTGATCCGGTGGCGGCCGTCAAGGTCAACGCGATCATCCGCGTATGCAGAGGTATCGGCGTCGGCACGGTCGCTGAAATGGTCGAGTCCGACGATGTATATAGCAAACTCGCCACGCTCGGGGTCGACTACGTGCAGGGTTTCGGTGTCGCCCGGCCGCGTCCGCTCGGCGCACTGGTCTAATTCCGTGCCGCAGGCGGCATGGCGTCAGCGCCGTGTTAGAGTTGCGCATGGTCACCAAACGCTCGCTGCAAACCCCGCGCTATGATTTCCTGCGCCGGCGCGCCTCAAAAAACGCCAAGCAGGCGACCAAGAAAACATCCGGTGAAGACTTCGCGTTCGGCAAGCGGGCGGTGCGGACGTCGCGAAAGGATCGGGGAGGGCGTTAGTCCGGTACAAGCCTGAGGCAGCGGACCGCGACGCGGAGCATTTTCGTGGCCGTCGCTCCGGCTCGGGCCCTACGCGAGAACGTGGAACGGCCCGGGCAGCCGCGGCGTGATCCTGGTCAATCTGCGGGCGATGGCTTTGTGCTACCCTACCGCCGAACTTTCAATGGCGAGCGCCGTGCGCGCCTCGCCGTCAGAACGCATAATCCAATCGAACTCAAATCGCAAAGGGAGAGACCATGGCTGAAATTCTGGCTCCATTGGCAGGAAAAGTATGGGAAGTGCTCGTCGAAGTGGGGGCGAAAATCGAGGAAGACGACGAGGTTCTCATCATCGAGGCGCTTAAAATGGAAAACACCGTGTACGCGTCCTCGGGCGGCACCGTCAAGGAAATCAAGGTCAAAAAAGGCGACAGCGTCGAGGACGGTGCGGTCCTGATGATCGTGGAGTGATCGACGTCGAAGCAGGCGCAGCAGATGCGGTCACAGCATCGACCGCGGCAGTTTTGAATAAGGGAGACATTCGGGCTCAGAAAAGGGACCTATCCCTTCCAGACCTGGTTCTCTTGTATCGCGGCAAACCGTTAATGAGGCAACGATGAATTTTGAATTGACTGAAGACCAGCGACTGATCCAGGACACCGCGAAGCGCTTCGCGGCAGAGGAAATCGCGCCGACATTGGAGGCAGAGGAAGCGAAACACGAATTTCGCGCCGACCGGGTCGCCAAGATGGGCGCGCTCGGGTTCTTCTCCTGTGCGCTGCCCGAAGAAATCGGTGGCAGCGGCATGGGTTTCGTCGAATCGGTGCTGATGGCCGAGCAGATCGCCAAGGTGTCGGCGTCGTGGCGGCTGCCGTTCAACATGCAGAACCTGGGTCCTTCGCTGACGGTGGCGAAGTTCGGCACCGATGCGCAGAAGAAAAAATATATCCCCGGCTGGGTCGCCGGCACCAAGCTGGGGTTCTTTGCCATGACCGAGGCCAATACCGGCTCGGATGTGTCGAGCATGAAGACCCATGCGCTCGACAAGGGCGACCACTGGGAGCTGCACGGCACCAAGATGTGGATCTCGCAGGCGCATGTGGGCGACGCCGGTCTGCTTTACGCCTACACCGACAGGGAAAAGGGCAACAAGGGCATGACGGCTTTCGTCATCGAGCCGAAGGGCGCGAAGGGCTGCACCGCTCGCCCGATCGAGACCAAGCTCGGCCTTAAATGCGCGCCCACCGGCGAGTTCGCGTTCGACGGCATGAAGGTGCCCAAGGAGAACGTGCTCGGACGGCCGGGTGATGGATTCCGTATCTGCATGTGGCAGCTGAACCAGACGCGGCTGGGATGCGCGGCCGGCGCGCTGGGCGTGGCAGGCGGGGCGCTGGATCTCGCGGTCAAGTACGCGAACGAGCGCACCCAGTTCGGCAAGCCCATCGGTCAGCACCAGATGATCCAGGCGCAGATTGCGGAGATGGCGGTCGAGCATCAGGCCGCGCAGATGCTGGTGTACCGGGCGGCGTGGTTGAAGGATCAGAAGAAACCGAGCCAGTACGAGACGTCAGTGGCCAAGTTCGCGGCTTCCGAGGCGGCGGTGCACGCGGCCAACGAGTGCATGAAGATTTACGGTTCGTACGGGTTTTCCACCGAGTATCCGGCCGAGCGCTTCTACCGCGACGCCAAGTCACTGCAGGTCGTCGAAGGGACCTCGAACATCCAGAAGATCATCATCTCCGGCATGGCGCTGGGGTCCACGCCGAATCGGGAATAGAGCGATGAGACCGTATTTCGAAAGAATGCCCGGCTTTGGCAAGCCGCTCAAGGAAAACCGTATCGCGCGCTCGAAGGACAGCCGCGCCAGCCTGGAAGCCGTCGAAGCGGAGATCGCCGCCGCGAGGAAGGCGAAGGAAGAGGTCGGCATTCCGGCGGCCAAGATCAACGAGCGTGGGTCCATGACCGTATGGCAGCGCCTCGAATATCTCGTCGATCCGGGCACCTGGCAACCGCTGCACAGTCTCTACAACCCCGCGGAAAACAAGGACGGCACGACCAACGTGGTGGATGGCCTGGGCAAGATTTCCGGCCGCTGGGCGGTGATCATCGGCTTCGACAACAAGCTGCTGGCCGGCGCGTGGATTCCCGGGCAGGCGGAAAACATCCTGCGCGTGACCAATCTGGCCAGGCGCCTGCACATACCGCTGGTGTGGCTGGTGAACTGCAGCGGCGTTTCGCTCGCGGAGCAGGAAAAGTTCTACGCTGGCCGCCGCAGTTCGGGCACGCCGTTCTTCCGCCATGCCGAGCTCCAGCAGGCGGGCGTGCCGGTGCTCGCCGGGATCTACGGCACCAATCCGGCCGGCGGCGGCTACCAGGGCATCACGCCGACCATCCTGATTGCGCACAAGGACGCCAACATCGCCGTCGGCGGCGCAGGCATCGTCTCGGGCATGTCGCCCAAAGGCGGCTTCGACACCGAGGGGCTCGAGCAACTGATCGCCGTGACCCGGGATTTCAAGGAGCGGCCGCCCGGGCGCGCCGAGATCCATTACAACGACACCGGATTCTTCACGCGCGTGTGCGACGAGGAGAAGGGCGTACTGGACGGCATCAAGGAATACATGCGCATGATTCCGGCCTATGACCCGGCGTTCTTCCGGGTGGCCGAGCCCGCGGCGCCGAAGCTCGCCGCAGACGAGCTCTACCATCTGCTGCCGTTCAACCAGAAGGAAACCTATTCGTTCGAGGAACTTCTCGCGCGCCTCGTCGATGGCAGCGAGCACATGGAGTTCCGGCCCGAGTACGGGCCGGAGATCTACGCGGGCCTGGTGAAAATCGACGGCATGGCGATCGGCGTGATCGGCAACCGGCAGGGGCTGCTGCCCAAGGGCTATCCGGAATACGCGGACTACCCGGGCATCGGCGGCAAGCTCTACCGCCAGGGGTTGACCAAGATGAGCGAGTTCGTGACCCACTGCGGGCGCGACCGCATTCCGGTGATCTGGTTCCAGGACACCAGCGGCATCGACGTGGGCGACACCGCAGAGCGCGCCGAGCTGCTCGGCCTGGGGTCGACGCTGATCTACTCGATCCAGCAGGTGGATCTGCCGATGATGCTGGTGGTGCTGCGCAAGGGCAGCGCGGCGGCGCACTACATCATGGGCGGACCCAATGCCAATCGCCAGAACGCGTTCACGCTCGGCACCGCAGCAACCGAGATCTACGTGATGCACGGCGAAACCGCGGCGGTGGCGACCTATGCGCGGCGCGCGGTGAAGGAAAAGGATTCGGGCAAGCCGCTGGAGCCGATTGCGCAGAAAATGAACGAGATCGCGCAGAAGTATTACGACACCTCTCGCCCTGCGTACTGCGCGCGCCACGGCTTTGTCGACGAAATCGTGGACCTGAAGGCGCTGCGCGGCTACCTGCAGGCTTTTGCCGGCGCGGCCTACCAGAATCCGACCTCGACCTGCCCCCGGCACCTGCTGCTGTTGCCGCGGCTCATCAGGGGCTGATCTCGTATCCGAAGGGCGAGCGATACGAGGTCCCGCCAGTGCGCCTCGCTGGTGCACTTCGCGTTGACATGCGAGCGCGGCGCACTGATCATGGCACCATCATGCGTGTCGTGATGCAAGACCGCGCGCCGTTGATGGAGAGCGCACTCATTTGCCGAAGCCCGCTCTAAAGAGAATTCGCCACCATTGGTTTTCCCCGCAGCTTTGGCTGCGCCGTCTGGTTCTCTGGGGCGGCGCGGTATGTGTCGGCGGCATTGCCGTCCTGTTTGCGATGGGCGCGGAGTACGCGAACGGCTATCTGCACAGCATGCTCGCGTATTCGCGCTACATGCCGCTGGTCGTCACTCCGGCCGGACTGGCGCTCGCGGTCTACGTCACCCGGCGCGCGTTCCCAGGCTCCGAAGGCAGCGGTATTCCGCAGGTCATCGCCGCCCTGCAACTGCAGGACGAAAAGCTGCGCGGGGCCCTGTTGTCGCTGAAGATCGCGATGGGCAAGATCGTCATCACGCTGTTCGGGCTGGTGGTCGGCGCCGCAATAGGGCGCGAGGGCCCGACAGTCCAGATCGGAGCTTCGGTGATGCACGCGATTGGCAAGCTCGCGCGTGTTTCGCGCCTCGAGGCGCAGAAGGCCCTGATCCTCGGCGGCGGCGCGGCCGGCGTGGCCGCGGCCTTCAATGCGCCGCTCGCAGGAATCGTGTTCGCGATCGAGGAAATGAGCCGCTCGTTCGAGGAAAGAACCAGCGGCACGATACTCACCGCGGTCATCATCGCGGGGATTACCTCGCTTGCCGTGATGGGCGACTACCCGTATTTCGGACACACCTCGGCGGTGCTGCCGCTGGACGCCGCCTGGATTGCCGTATTTGTCTGCGGTGCGGGCGGCGGACTCGCAGGCGGGATATTCAGTCGCATGATCATTGCATCGGGACGCGGCATACTCCCCTGGAACCTGGGACCCTTCAGACGCAGCCGCCCGGTTCTCTTCGCCGCGGGTTGCGGCATCGTCCTGGCACTGCTGGGCCTGCTGTCCGAGAGCACCACCTACGGCACCGGGTACCACGAGGTGCGGCAGGCCCTGGAAGGTGCAGCGGAACTGCCCCTGCTGTACGGCGTTCTCAAGCTGATCGCGATCTGGGTGTCGTATGCGAGCGGGATTCCCGGCGGGCTGTTTTCTCCATCGCTCGCGGTGGGGGCCGGCTTCGGGGTCAACATTTCCGAGATCATGCCCTACGCGCCCGCCGGCGCCGTGATCCTGCTCGGCATGGTGGGCTATTTCGCGGGCGTGGTGCAGGCACCGATCACCGCCTTCGTGATCGTCATCGAGATGACCGACAATCACGAGCTTGCGCTGCCGTTGATGGCGACGGCTCTGCTCGCTGCCGCCACCTCGCGCCTGATCTGTCCTTCGCCGATATACAAGGCCTTGTCGGAGGGATTTCTGGCGCAGTTGAAGGCGCGCGAGACGCCGGTCAAGAAGCCGGGTTCGTGATCGGAGTGTTTCGGCGCGCCTGGGCCGACAAAGCGCAAGCTGCGCCTGTTCCTTACTGCTTCATATTGTCTGCAGCGACGCCGATCGCGAGGCAGTCGTTCGCACGGTGGATCATGCCTTGACACGCCCCGGTCGGTCGCCTAAGTTGGAAGTGCGACCCTTGAAGGGGAGTAGCCTAACAGCAGACGCCGTCATTACGGGATTTCGTCCCCGGTGCTGCTGGCGGCGGTCGCCGCTAACGCCGGACCGTCGTCGCGAGACCTTTGCCGCCCGGTAGAGGTTTTCCTCGCCCGAACCCCGCACCGGATCTACTGGCGGGCGTACGTGGCACCTGACCTATCTGCAGACGTACCACACTTACTCATCCAAGGGATTCGGCCATGCTGAAGATCCTGCTTCCCGTCGACTCGTCAGATATTTCCAGGTATGCGGTCAAGCACGTGATTCACCGCGTTTGGACCGGCGAGGCCCTCGACATTCACCTCATCCACGTGCAGCCGCGGGCGGGCTGGTTTCCGCTTCCGTTCGTTGCGCGAAGCGCACGCGAGGCCCGCCGCGCGGAGCGCAGCCGCGAAGTCCTCGATGCGGCCGCGCAACTGCTCGATCGCGCCGGACTGCGATACTCGGCGCATTCATGCCGGGGTGACCCCGCGCAGGAGATTGTGCGCTACGCTCACGCCAACCAGTTCGGCGGCATTGTTCTGGCTTCCGCCGGCCTGGGATCAGTCTTCGAAATGCTCCTTGGATCGGTGACCGCAACGGTGCTGCGAACCAGCCGCGTTCCGGTCGAGGTGGTGCCGGCGTCTCCGCGCTCGTGGATTCGCGCCTTCGGCGTTCCGGCCGGCTTGGGCGCGGGTCTACTCGCGCTGGTATTGCTGGCGCTGGATTGAGCAGCGCGACGGAGCGTTTGCGATGGACTGGCACGCATACGCGATCGACTTCATCGTCGAGCGGCTGCAAACGGATCAGGCCAACGGATTGAGCCGAGGCGAGGTCGAAGCGCGCGTCGCGCGCGATGGTGCGAACGAACTTGCACGGGAACACCGCGCCTCGCCGGTCGCGCTTTTCCTGGGCCAATTCAAGAATACGCTGATGATGATTCTGCTTGCCGCAACGCTGCTCTCCGCGCTGATGGGCGAGGCGATCGATGCGGCCATCATCTTGTTGATCGTGCTGTTTTGCGCCATTCTGGGTTTCGTTCAGGAATACCGGGCCGAGCGGGCACTCGATGCCCTGAAACACATGCTGGCGCCGACGATCGCCGTGCTGCGAGGCGGCATCGAGCAGCGGGTTCCCTCGCGTGAACTTGTCCCCGGCGACGTCATGCTTCTGGAGGCGGGCGACCGGATACCGGCTGACGCGCGGCTGTTCGAGATACATTCGTTGAAGTGCGACGAGGCGGCTCTGACCGGGGAGTCGTTTCCGGTGGACAAGGAACTGACGCTACTGCCATCCGGGGCGGCAGTGGGTGAACGCCACAACATGGTGTTTACCGGGACGACGGTGGCCTACGGACGAGGCAAGGCGATCGTCACCGGAACGGCCATGAATACCGAGTTTGGCAAGATCGCTAAGCAGGTCTCCAGCGCGGACACCGAGCAATCTCCACTGGAGAAACGCACCGAAGAGATCGGTCGCTGGCTGGGCATCATTGCGCTCGGGGTGTGTGGCGTCGCGATCGTTTCGAGCATCTTGCGGTCCTGGGCGGAAGGCCAGGTCGATTTCCAGCTGGTCATGAGCATCGTGATGTTCGCCATCGCGCTGGCGGTGGCGGCAGTGCCCGAAGCGCTCGCGGCGATCGTCACTGGCTCCCTTGCGATCGGTATGCGCGAGATGGCAAGGCGAAACGCGATCGTACGCCGGATGCCGGCCGTGGAAACGCTCGGGT
This sequence comes from Betaproteobacteria bacterium RIFCSPLOWO2_02_FULL_63_19, assembly GCA_001770415.1. Taxonomy (GTDB): domain Bacteria; phylum Pseudomonadota; class Gammaproteobacteria; order Burkholderiales; family SG8-39; genus JACQTO01. The sequence continues at coordinate 8,986 of MEQX01000014.1, forward strand.
GCACCACGGTAATCTGTACCGACAAGACCGGAACGCTCACCAAAGGCGAAATGACTGCGCGACGCATATTCGTCGCCGGCCGGATATTCGAGGTTACCGGCTCCGGCTATGCGCCGGCCGGCGGCATCGCTCCGGCGCCGTCGCCTGGAGACGAAGCGATTCGACTGCTGCTGCTGGGCGGCGCGCTCTGCAACGACGCCGTGCTTTGCCGCGAATCCGGACGCTGGTTCGTCAAAGGGGATCCGACTGAAGGCGCATTGCTGGTGCTGGCGTCGAAAGCCGGACTCGATGTGGAGCAGATTCGACGCGATACTCCCAGAACCGGCGAAGTGCCGTTCAGTTCCGAGCGCAAGCGCATGAGCACGATCCACGAGTTCCCTGACGCCCGCCGCCTCGTATTCGTCAAGGGTGCGCCGGAGATTCTGCTGGAACGATGCACAACGTTGCAGTACGGCGGCGATCATCGTCCGATGAACGATTCGGCACGCAGGGATATTCGCGCGGCGGGCGACCGGATGGCCTCAGACGCGCTCCGGGTCCTGGCTCTGGCGTACCGGGAGATGCCGCCGGACCAGGGAGGCGCCGACGAGGAGATCGAGACCGAACTGGTCTTCCTTGGGCTGATCGGGCTGATGGATCCGCCGCGAGAGGAGGCGGTGGAAGCCGTCAAGGTCTGCCGGCAGGTCCATATACGACCGATCATGATAACCGGCGATCACATGCTAACGGCCGTGGCGGTGGCGAGGGAAATCGGCATCTTCCGCGCCGGTGACATGGCGGTCACCGGCGAACAACTGAACCGCATGTCCGAGGACGAATTCGAACGCGTCGTCGAGCGTGTGACGGTCTACGCGCGGGTCTCGCCCATGGACAAGCTCAGGATCGTGCAGGGATGGAAGAAACGAGGCGAGATCGTCGCGATGACCGGCGACGGCGTCAACGACGCACCGGCACTCAAACATGCCGACATCGGTATCGCCATGGGAATCACCGGGACGGACGTGGCCAAGGAAGCGGCGGACATGGTGCTGGGAGACGACAATTTCGCGACCATCGTTCTGGCGATCGAACGCGGCCGATGGATTTACGACAACATCAAGAAGTACCTGACCTATCTGCTCCGGGCCAACATCACCGAAGTGGTGGTGCTGGGCGGTGCGGTGATCATCGTCGGCCCCGAGTTTCTTCCGCTGTTGCCGGCGGCGATTCTGTATATCAACCTCGCGACCGACGGACTGCCGGCTCTTGCGCTGGGTCTGGCGCCGCCGGACAGCGATATCATGAGAAGGCCCCCGCGCGATCCCAAGGAAAGCGTGTTCTCGTTCGATGTCCGGGCATTGGTGCTGCTGGGCGTACTGGTCGAATGTCCGATCTTCTTCTGGGTCTACTTTTCCAATTTCGGGGATTTGGAGATCGCGCGAACCAAGATATTCCTGCTGTTCGTGCTCGTCGAATTGATCATCGCTTTTTCATTCCGCTCGTTGCGGCAGAGCATTCTCAAGGCGCCGCCGCACAAGTGGCTGGTGATAGCCGTCGTTTGGGAACTGCTGCTGTTTGCGGTGCTGATCCACATCCCGGTCGTGAGGCAGGCTTTTGGCATTGCGCTGCCATCCGGAGCCGATGTGCTGATGGTGCTGGGCGTGAGCGCGGCGGTGCTGATCGCGATCGAATGCGCCAAACTCGTGCTGAACAAGCGTGCTTTCGGCGTCAACCCAAGGTTTGCGGGCATCGCGGATCCGCAACGCTGATGGAGCAAGTCCGGTAAGCCATCGCCGGGCGAGGGCGCTTCAGGTGATCAGTCCCATCCCCTTGAGGACCGAGAGCATGACCGCAGCGGCCACTACCGAGCCGATCTGACCGCCGGTGTTGACGCCGGCGGCGTGCATCAGCAGGTGGTTCTTCCTGTTATAGAGCTGCCCCTGGGCCTGGACGACCCGGGCAGCCATCGGAAACGCCGATATGCCAGCCGCACCGATCAGCGGGTTGACCTTCCCTTTGGTCATCCAGCACACGATCTTGCCGAACACGACCCCGGCCACCGTGTCCATGCAGATGGCGACGAAGCCCATCGCGAAAATCATCAGCGTCTGGGGCTTGAGAAACGCGTGGCCTTCCATGGTGCCGCCGATGGCGAGGCCCAGGAACAGCGTGACGATGTTGGCGATTTCGTTTTCCGACGCCTTCTGCAGCCGTGTAACGACCGCACACTCGCGCATGAAGTTGCCCAGCATGATGGTTCCCATCAGCGGCAGTCCTTTCGGCGCCAGCAGTCCGGTGACCAGCGTGACGACGATGGGAAAGAGCAATCGGGTCTGCGTAGACACGGTGCGCTTGATCGGCTCCATTCTGATCATGCGCTCCTTGGGCGTGGTCAACGCTCGCATGATCGGAGGCTGGATGATGGGGACGAGCGCCATATAGGAGTAGGCGGCCACCGATATCGGGCCCAGAAGCTGTGGCGCGTACTGCGATGCCACGTAGATGGACGTCGGGCCGTCGCACGCGCCGATGACCGCGATGCTGACGGCCTCCAGCGCCGGAAAGCCCAGCGCCAGCGCCACGAGCAGCGTGAAGAAAATGCCGAATTGTCCCGCCGCGCCGAAAAGCAGCATCTTGGGCTTTTCCAGCAGGGCGCCGAAGTCGATCATCGCGCCGATGCCAACGAAGATGAGCAGCGGGAAAAGTTCGTTTGAAATCCCCATGTCGTAGAGGATGCGCAGCAGGCCGCCCTTGTCCATCAGGTCGCTGAGCGGAATGTTGACCAGCAGGCACCCGAACCCGATCGGTACCAGCAGCAGGGGTTCGACCTCTTTCTTGACGCCCAGGTACAGAAGCAGCGCAGCGATCAGCAGCATGATCACGTTCGGGCCGCCCTGCGTGAACAGGTACGTGACGCCGGCGGTCAATCCATAGAGTCCTGTCACCAGGCTATCGAGCATCGTCTTCTCCGCGGCTATGACTGCTTTGGCGTATCGGCGGCTTTATCGACCAGCGGAAAGAGCTTCTTCAGCAGGTCCATGGCCAATCCGAGGACCCACAGCGTCAGAAACGTTCCGCCCATGCCGACGACCATCATCGTGAGGCCAAAGGCCCATTTTTCGCCGTCCATGCGTTGTCTCCTATATCGGTGCGCGCCAGCGATGATAATGAAATACCCATGACCTCACGGGCAATTTTCGCCTCGCGGCGCGAGAGTTTGATCTGCGTCAACTGCCCGTCCGGGCATCGCACTCCATGCAGTTCGCTGCCGCGCGTTCGGCGATGGTCTTCAGGCCGAGTTTCGCCAGCAGATCGCGGTCGGCCTCGGCCTCCGGATTGCCGGTGGTGAGCAGCTTGTCGCCGTAGAAGATCGAATTGGCGCCGGCCAGGAAGCACAGCGTCTGAACGGCTTCGCCCAGTTCGCGCCGGCCCGCGGAAAGTCTCACGCGCGCCTGTGGCATCGTGATGCGGGCAACCGCAATGGTGCGCACGAATTCGAGCGGATCGAGCGGTTCGGTGCCCTGCAGCGGCGTGCCGGCGACCTGAACCAGATGATTGATCGGGACCGATTCCGGATACGGATCGAGGTTGGCCAGTTGTGCGATCAGGCCGGCGCGCTGCTCGCGCGATTCACCCATGCCGACGATTCCGCCGCAGCAGACTTTGAGTCCGGCGCGGCGCACGTGGCCGAGCGTATCGAGCCGATCCTGATACACCCGGGTGGTGATGATCTTGCCGTAGTATTCCGGTGCGGTGTCCAGGTTGTGGTTGTAGTAGTCCAGGCCGGACTCCTTGAGCTGCACCGCCTGCTCGTCGGTCAGCATGCCGAGCGTCGCGCAGGTTTCCAGCCCCAGCGATTTGACCGCGCTGACCATGGCCTGCACCTTCTCGATATCGCGTCCCTTGGGCTCGCGCCAGGCCGCTCCCATGCAAAAGCGGGTGGCGCCGTTTTGTTTGGCCGCCTGGGCGGCGGCGACGACTTCGGCCAGCGGCACCAGCTTCCCGGCCTCGATACCCGTGTGATAGCGCGCGGCCTGCGGACAGTAGGCGCAATCCTCCGGACAGCCGCCGGTCTTGATCGAAAGCAGTGTCGCGAGTTCGATTTCGCCTTCCGGAAAATTCGCGCGGTGCACCTGCTGTGCGCGATACAGCAGGTCGTTGAACGGAATGTCGAACAGATCGGCGACGGCATCGACGGTCCAGTTTTGCGGGGTCGTCGGCACGGCATGCCGGACAAGCGGTGTTTGGGTTGAAACTGTCAAGGGGTTCTCCTGAACGGTTGAAGCCGGAACCGGCTGGTTTTGCCTTTTTCAATCTCGTGCT
>MEQX01000014.1:13297-20898 GCA_001770415.1 Betaproteobacteria bacterium RIFCSPLOWO2_02_FULL_63_19
AAACGTCAACAGTTGACTCGTAAGTGACTAAGCACCGCTCTCGGATCCGCCGTCAGTGGCAGCCAGCGACCGCAGGCGGGCCAAGAGCGGGTCGATATTAAGGTGATCTGCACCATTTTGTCCAAGCGCCAGGCGCGGAAGTACCCCAATACAGGGGGCCTGGATCCGATCCGCAATGGAATCGACGGTCAGCTCGACGCGGGTGTAATCCGAATCGATTCCGGCATTGGCGACCCAACCCAGCAGTGAAAGGCCGCGGCCTGCGACCGATTCCGCGGTGAGCAGCGCGTGATTGATGCATCCCAGCCGCATCGGGACGACCAGCAGCACCGGCGCGCGCATCGCCTGCGCGAGATCGGCGCTATCCAGACGCTCGGAGAGCGGCACGCGGAAACCGCCGACCCCCTCGATAACGACTGCCTCGGCGAGCCGCTCAAGGCGATCGAGCGCGCCGAGAATTACCTCTGCGCGGATAGTTACCCCATCCTCTCGCGCGGCGAAATGCGGCGAGGCCGGAGCGCCGAGGCGAAACGGTGCCATGTCGTCCAACGAAGCAGTGACCCGGCTGGCAAGGCGGATCTGCTCCACGTCGTCCCAGGTCCCCTGAGGCGTGATGCCGGTGGCCACCGGCTTCATGCCGATCGCCGCCAGGCCGCGCGAATCGAGCGCGCGCAGCAGCGCGCAGGTCACAACGGTCTTGCCGATCCCGGTATCGGTGCCGCTGACGAACAGCTTCATGCCGGTACCGGTCCGATGTCGGAGATGACGCGGGACAGCGCGGTGCCGAGAGTATCGATATCCTCGTCCGTATGCGCGGCCGAAAGCGTGATCCGCAGCCGCGCGCTGCCCGCCGGAACGGTCGGCGGTCGGATCGCCGGCACCCACACGCCTTCCTGCAGCAACGCATCGGCGATCCGGACCACCATTGCGTTGTCGCCTACGATCAGCGGTTGTATCGGTGTATCCGAGGCAAGCAACCCGTAAGGCCTCCAGAAGCGGGCGAGGCGTTGCAAAAATTCGCGATGGCGGGAAAGCCGCTCGCGCGCCGCGTCGGCCGACCGAACCAGTTCGATCGCGGCCAATGTGGCGTGCGCCAGCGCGGGCGACCCGGCCGTCGAGAATACATAGGGACGCGCACGCTGGACAAGGCGATCGATGACCATCTGGTCCGCAGCGACGAAAGCTCCGGAGAGGCCGGCGGCCTTGCCGAGCGTGCCCATGTAGACGATGCGATCCGATCGCAGTCCGAGCGCCTGTACGCTGCCCCGGCCCTGCGGGCCCCACACGCCCAAACCATGCGCATCGTCGACGAGCAGCAGCGCGTCGCTCCGCTCGGCGAGTTCGAGCAGCGCACCCAGCGGTGCGACGTCGCCGTCCATGCTGAATACCGCATCCGTCACGACCAGTTTGTGCCGCGCCGCCGAGGCCGCCAGCATCGCATCGAGCGCGTCGGTATCGGCGTGAGGATAGATGTTGACTGCCGCCCGCGACAGTCTCGCGCCGTCGACGATCGATGCGTGATTGAGCTGGTCGGAGAAGATCGCATCGCCTTCTCCTGCCAGGGTGGTCAACAGCGAAAGGTTGGCGACATAGCCGTTCATGAATGCGAGCGCCGCGGGTTTGTCAGCGAAGCGGGCGAGTTCGTGCTCCAGCGCCTCGTGCACCGCGTGGTGGCCGCTCACCAGATGCGAGGCGCCGGCTCCGGCGCCGAAACGCCGCGCGCCTTCCGCGATCGCGTCAATTAGGCGCGGATCGCGCGACAGTCCGAGGTAGTCGTTGCTCGCAAACGCCGTGACCACGGTTCCATCGACCTGGGCCCGGGTCGCGGACACCGGATGCACCACTCGGCGGCGACGTTTCAATCCCGCCGATTGCCAGGCCGCCGCGTCGGCCGCGAACCGATCTCGCCAGACGCTCAAGCCAGCACCTCGTTCATGACGGCCACCACGCTGTTGCCGAGCGCGTCGATATCGGCGTCGCTCAGCAGGTACGGGGGCATCAGATACACGGTATTGCCGATCGGTCGCAACAGCAGTTCATGCTTGAGCGCGATGCGAAAGACCTGTTGCGCGAAGCCGGGCTGCGCGCCGGCGATCTCCCACGCCCATATCATCCCGATGTGGCGGAAGTGGCGTACGCGCGGGTGCTCCGAAAACTGCCGCAGAAGCGCGCCGAGGCGCGCGGCGCGCAGGCGATTGGCGGACAGCACATCATCCTTTTGCAGAACGTCGAGCACCGCCACCGCGGCACTGCACGCAAGCGGGTTGCCCGTGTAGCTGTGCGAATGCAGAAAAGCGCTGGAAGCGCTGTCGCCAAGGAACAGCCGATAGATTTCATCCCGGGCGAGTACGACCGAGAGCGGCAGAAAGCCACCCGTCATTCCTTTCGACAGGCAAAGCAGATCGGGCCAGACACCGGACTGTTCGCACGCGAAAAAGCTGCCGGTCCGGCCGCAGCCAACGGCGATTTCGTCGGCGATCCAGTGAACGGAATGGCGATCGCACAGCGCGCGCACCTGTCGCAGGTATTCCGCATCGTAGAAGACCATCCCCCCTGCGCCTTGCACCAGCGGTTCGGTGACGATCGCTGCAATGCTGTCAGCGCGGTCCTCGAGCAGCGATTCCAGGTGCCGGACCGCACGCAACGCGACATCGCACGCCTGATCGCCGGGCCTCGCTTGGCGCGCATCGGCGCTGGGGACGACATGGGCGGGTCGCACCAGCCCCTCATAGGGCCGCCGGAACCCGGGCAGGTCGGTGACGCCCAGAGCGCCCAGGGTTTCGCCGTGATAACTCCCCGCCATGCAGACAAAGGATTGCTTGTCGCGATGCCCTCGATGCTGCCAGGCATGCGCACTCATCTTGATCGCGATCTCGATGGCGGATGCGCCGTCCGAGCCAAAGAAAGCGTGGCCCAGAACGTTTCCCGTCAGTGCGGACAGGCGCTCGGACAGTTCGATGACCGGCTGATGCGTTACGCCGGCCAGCATGACGTGATCGAGCCGGTCGAGTTGGTCGCGCAACGCCTGGACGACCGCGGGGTGGCGATGTCCAAGCAGACACACCCACCAGGAGCTGATTGCGTCGAAATATCTCGCACCGTCAAAATCGGTCAGCCAGGGTCCGTCCGCACGCGCGACTGCGAGCATCGGCAGTTCGGGATGCGATTGCATCTGGGTGCACGGGTGCCACACGGCCGCCAGGCTGCGTTCGACCCAGGATGCTTGGGCGCGGACGGGGTTTGCGGACGTTCCGTATGTCATTATCTACCGATGCCTCATGCGTGGAAGCGTTCGCTCTTTTCTCGGCAAGTGAATAGGCGAACCCCGAGGGCTCGTCCTGCGTACCTCAGGAGATCCGTGCAGGCCTGGTTTCGCGACTGTGCGAATGCTTCAGCCTTCGGCGGTCAGCAATGATACGCCGAGGAGGGCGCGGCGCTTCAGCCACGGGCTCGCGCGGTAGCGCGGGTCGCCGTAGAAGCTGTTCAGCCTGTCGAGCACCGCGAGAATACGTGCGGGCTCCAGGGCGTCGCCCCACGCCAGGGGTCCCTTCGGATAGCCCAGTCCCAGCGTGACTGCCGTGTCGATGTCCTGCGCCGAGGCAATGCGTTGTTGCGCGATGTCGCAGGCGATATTGACGATCTGCGCGACGACGCGTTGCGAGACGAATCCGGGGCTGTCGTGGATCACCGACACGGGTACCCCGTCCGAGGCCAACAGGCCGTGCGCGGCATCGCGCATCTCGCCGCGTGTTACCGGCGTCGTCATCAGCGTACGGCGCTTGTCGGTCGCGAAGAGACAATCCACCGCGACCGTTCGCGCCGGATCGAGCGCCTCGGCCAGCGCTGCATTCGTTGCGTCCTGTCCCAGCGGCGCGACCAGGCACAGCGAATCGGCCGCCGGCGCCGCACCGGTATCCATCGATGCGCCCAGTTTCGCCACCAGCGCTTGCAGCGCAGCGCCGAGGCCGCGGCTGCTGACCCAGACGCGGGTCGGCCGCGCTGCAGGCGCGGCGCTCGTCGCCGGCTTTTCCTGAGCGCCCGCCTGATAACGGTAGAATCCGCGGCCCGTCTTGCGACCGATCAGCCCCGCGTTCAGACGCTGGCCCGTGATCGGGGACGGACGGTAGCGGGGCTCCTGATAGTACTGGTTGTAGATCGACTCCATAACCGGGTGCGATACATCGAGGCCCGTGAGATCAAGCAGCTCGAAGGGCCCCATGCGAAAGCCCGTGCCTTCACGCAGTATGCGGTCGATCTCGTGGAAATCCGCCACGCCTTCGGAGGCAACGCGCAGCGCTTCCGTCAGGTAGCCTCGGCCCGCGTGGTTGACAATGAATCCCGGTGTATCGCGGGCACGCACGGGTTTGTGCCCCATGCGCCGGGTGAGCCCGGCCAGCGCATCGCCCACCCATGGCGCCGTCATCACTGCGTCGATCACCTCGACGACCTTCATCAGCGGCACCGGGTTGAAGAAATGATAGCCGGCCACGCGCTCCGGGTTCTTGCAGCCTGCCGCGATCGATGTGACCTGCAGCGACGAGGTATTGGTCGCGAGGATGCAGGTCGCCCGTACGAGCGCCTCGAGCTGCCCGAACAGTTCGCGTTTTGCGTCCAGGTTCTCGACGATCGCTTCGATAACCACGTCGCAGCCCGACAGCTCCGGCAGCGACCGCGCGACCTGCAGGTTGGCCACCGCGCTTTTCGCTGCCGCGGCGTCAATTCTTGCCTTTTCGACCAGCTTTGCCAGCACACCGGCCACGTAATCCACGGCCGCCGGGGCGGCATCCGCGCGCGTATCATAGAGCAGCACCCGGATGCCGGACTGAGCCGCGATCTGCGCGATGCCGCGGCCCATGATGCCTGTTCCGATGATCCCCAGCGTCAGATCGGCGCGCATGGGGTCGAATTCGGGACTGCTGGTGGCGTCTTGTGGCATGGTGGTTTCCGGTGAGTTCGTCGAACAGTTGCTGAAGACGCAAATTTTAACCGGGTTGAAACGGCTACGCAGTGCGCCGGAGCGGCGTTTGACGCAGCGGATTCTTTTGGGCAAGCTTGCCGGATCTCATAAGACTTCGGCGACGGCATCCGGGTGAGCACCACGCGATGCGCGACCGGCTCGATTTGGTATCTTGGTAGCATTCAGCGGGGACGAAGCGGCACAGTCGCCCAATGATCGTCCAGGAGGACGCTGAACTGACGTGACGGCCGTTTGCGGTTCGAAGCCGCCCGTGCGTCGGCAATTGTATGCAGGATGGCAACCGAGGGAAGGAGAGCGCGATGTTCAGCAAAATACTGATGGCCTACAACGGTTCGCGGGAAGGAAAGGAGGCTCTGGTGCAATGCGGCGAAATTGCGTCCTTCACCAAGGCCGAGACGCATCTGCTCGCCGTTGCCGGCATGCCCACCAGCATGTTCCTCACCGAGGGGTTCTTGCCTGAAGAACTGCTCGAGGAAGAAAAAAAACGTGCTCAAGAGGTCCTGGAAGAAGGCGTGTCGCAGCTGAAGGGCCGCGGTTTTGAGGTCACCGGGCACCTTGCCGTCGGTGAACCGGTCGAGGAGATCTGCCGGCTCGCGACGGAGATTGGCGCCAGCCTGATCGTGGTGGGGCACCAGCCCAAGGGCCTCGCGCACTGGTGGCGCGGCTCCGTCGGAAAGACGCTGCTCGATCACGCGCCCTGCAGCGTATTCATCGCGGTGACCCGAAGTTGACGCCCGCCGTTGATGCGGGCACGCCGTCAGCCGCGCGATCCGCGACCGCTGCAATACGAGATGTTCCGGCATCGCGGATCGTATTCGAATAACCTATTCTTCGCGAACGGCAGCAACGATCGTGGCGCCGCGGCCGGAGCGGCTTCCAGACATCGGCCGCGCCTGACGGCAGACCGCGCCGATCCGGGCGGAACGTATAATCGATCGGGATGTATGGAGAGGCCGCCGGTATCGTGCCGCTTGGAACAGCTGTCCGCTGCGCAATAATCGTTAGCCTGTTCGCGGGGGTGTTTGGCGCTCACGACGCGCCGGCCCAGGCCTCGCGCGCGCGGCAGCCCGCGCGCGCCCCTGTCATCGACGACCGTCACTGGCAGGATCTTGCCGACCGTACCGAAGACGCATTGGCGAAGGGCGATTTCGGGGCGGCCGAGCGCTTGGGTCAGGAGTTGGTGAAAGAAGGCCTGAGGGTCTTTGGCGCCGGGCACGCCAACGCGGCCGCGAGCTATTCGCTACTCGGTTCGGCGCTGTTCAGGCAGGGAAAGTACGCAGGGGCGGAGACACAGTTCAGGCGCGCACTCGAAATCTACGAGAGGCGTTCGGGCGCGGACTCGGTGAACGTCGCTTCGGCGCTCAACAATCTTGCCCTGGTGCTGGAACGGGTAGGCGATTTTGCGGGCGCCGAGGTGCTGTTGCGGCGCTCACACCGAATTCTGGACATTAAGCTTGGGCCGGGCCATCCGGATACCGCGACGACACTGTCCAATCTTGGCCGCGTGCTCGATTCACAGGGCAAACTCGGCGCGGCCGTGGGCTCAGCCGGTGCGTCCGAGGATACGCAGCAACTCGTCGCGCAGGCCGAGGCACTTGTCGCAAAAGGGCGATACCGGGAAGCCGAGACCGTGCACCACCGCGTCCTTGCCATCCATGAGCGAACGCTCGGACCGGAGCACCCGACAACTGCGACGAGTCTGTCCAATTTGGGCAACGTTTTCTATCTGCAGGGGAAATTCGCTGACGCCGAGCGTGTACATCACCGGGCGCTCGCGATTCGGGAAAAGGTGCTGGGGCCGGACCACCCCGATACGGCGACCAGCCTTAACAATCTTGCCAATGTACTCATGGAGCAGGGCAAGGACCAGCAACTGGCGCTTGCCGAACAGCGTGCGCGCGCAGCCTCCGGGCAGGTCGTGCAATCCGGCACCGAGATCGAAACCCTGTACCGCCGCGCGCTGTCGATTCAGGAATCGAGCCTGGGGCCCGATCATCCGGCGCTGGCGACAACACTGAACAATCTCAGTGCGCTGCTCGATCAGCAGGGAAAGCATGCCGAATCCGAGCCGCTGCAGCGTAGGGCGCTCGCGATCCTCGAGAAGGGTCTGGGACCCCTGCATCCCAACACGGCATCGACTTTGACGACGCTTGCAGTTTCGCTCGATCGGCAGGGCAAGCTTGTGGAAGCCGAGCAGACCTACCGCCGTGCGGTGGAGACCTCGCGCCGCGCCGGCAACCCTCGCACGCTGCTGCTGAACTCCAGCCGGCTCGGGTACGCGCTGGCGAAGCGAGGCCGCTACCGCGAGGCGCTGCCGTTCTATCGCGAGGCAATCGAGACGCTCGATCTGCTCTACGTGAGCACGCGCGGCCTTTCCGAAGAGACCCGCGCCGCATTTCTCGGGCAGTACGGCAATATCTACCTTGAGACCATCAAGCTTCTGCTCCGGCTTCACCGCCAGGATGCCAAAGGCGGATACGACCGCCAGGTCCTCGAAGTAGCCTCGCGCAACCAGAGCCGCGTGTTCACCGAGTTGATGCGCCAGGCCGACGTCGCGAAGTTCTCGTCCGAGCCGGAGTTTCTCGATCTTCGCGGGCGGCGCAATGCGCTGCAGGACCGCATC
>MEQX01000014.1:20907-28419 GCA_001770415.1 Betaproteobacteria bacterium RIFCSPLOWO2_02_FULL_63_19
CCTGTGGAAGACGTACCCGCGCTTCATGGAGCTGACCAACCCGCGGCCGGTGACGGTGGAACAGTTGCAGCGACAGCTGTTGCGTGAAGGCGAGGTGCTGCTCACCTATGTGCTGTTGCCGCAGGAAATCGTGGTGTTCGCGGTGACCCGCAACCGGCTGCGCATGGTCACGCGGCCCCTGAAGCGTGAGGACGTTGCGCAGCGCGTCTACTTGGTGCGCAGGGCGATCGACAAGGTTGCGCGTGGTGAATCGGTGCTGTTGCTACGGCAGATCGCGCCGGACCTCCTGCATTCCCTGTACCGCGATCTGGTTGCTCCGGTGGCAGGCCTGCTGGCCGGGCGCGAGAAGGTGATCGTCGTCGGTGACGGGCCCTTGCACACGATACCGTTTGCGCTGTTCGTGGTTCGTTATGGAGCGGCCGAACAGAAGGCCTTTCAGCTCGCTCGGGATCGCAGCGACGGGTCGGCCGCGCATCCCTTTCTCGCCGAATACGCGCAGCTCGACTATTTGGGCAATGCGTTTCGGTTCGCCTACTTGCCGAGTTTGTCGGCGCTGGTCTCACAGCGCCTGTATCCGAAACCACGCGTGGGGCGCACACGGGATCTGGTGGCGTTCGCCAACCCCGATTTCACGCCGCGTGCCGCGACCGGAAGCAAGATCGCAGCATCGACCGCCGCGATGCTCGATGCGCTGGGGATCGGTGGTTCCGGTCGCGACGGCGTGCCGATCATTCCGGCGCTTCGCGAGACGGCTGTCGAGGCGGAACAAATCGCCGCAATCCTCGGTGGCAGCAATACGATTTACACGGAAAACCGCGCGCAGGAGACCGCCGCCAAATTCGGCGAGTTAAAGGCCGCACGCTACGTGCTGTTCGCCACACACGGCTTTCTCGGCGGAGAGTTTCTTCCCGCTGCGGAGGTGCTTCCCGAGGGCGCCGCGGCGCACGTGCCGCGCGCGCGTCGCAGATCACTCGCTCAGCCTTCCCTTGCACTGACTCTGGTCGGCGATCTGCGCGGCGAGGACGGCATACTGACCATGAAAGAAGTGATCGAGGACATCGAACTGAACGCCGATCTGGTTGCGCTTTCGGCCTGCAATACGGCCGGCGAGTCGGCAAAGGCAAACAACGGCGAAGGCTTCGCCGGTCTGACGCGCGCGTTCATGTTCGCCGGTGCGCGCAGCCTGCTCGTGTCGCACTGGAGCGTCGACAATCTTTCAACGCTGGCGCTGATGACGGCGACCTTTCGTAACGTTCGACGCGGTGCAGGCGTGCTGTCGGCCGTAAGCGACGCCGAACGCGCGCTGCTGGGGGCGAGCTACTCGAGCGGGTCTTATCGCTTTTCGCGCGGCCATCCTTTCTTCTGGGCGCCGTTCGTCTACGTGGGTGACTGATGATCGGTCCGGTGCGAAGGCCGCTTAGAGCGCGCACGCGCCAGATACTGCGTTATTTCGGCGTCGTGGCGCTCGCCTGCGTGCTCGCAATGGCACTTGCGCGGACCGAATGGCACCAGTCGCTGGAGAACGTCTACTATGACTATTGGCACGTCTTTTCCGGAGTGCGATATCAGCCGCGGCACACCGCGGTCGTTTCGATGGACGACGAGACGCTCGCCGCGCTCAAGGACGACCCGCTCGCCTTCTGGGCGCCGCATTTCGGTCGAGTCATGGACGTGATCATGCGGGCCGGGGCCAAGGTGGTCGGGCTGGATTTCATCTACCAGGTGAGCGCGGAAAACTGGCTGCGCAAGCTGAATCTTCCCGACAGCGAAATCAGCCGCAACTACGATTCGCCGCTGCGCGCCGCGCTCGCTCAGGGAAACAAGATTCTGATCACCCACCTGGTCCAGCTCAACAACGGCGAGCTGCAGTTGCTGCTGCCGCCGGAGGACCACTTGGTGCTGCTGCCCGGGGGGATCAACGACCTGGGCATTGCAAACCTGAATCCCGACGACGACAAATACGTTCGGCGTTTCTACCCGGTGATAATTCCGGATCCGAAATACCCGGGAATCGGTTTCGCCACCCAGCTTGCGTTGCGCGCCCTCGGGCTGGACCCCGGACTTGCCGCATGGAATGTCGCGGGCGAACGCATCGAGCGCCGACTCGAGTCGCGGCCGATCGGTTACACCGGGCCGACCGGGACCATACCGACGATATCGATGAACGTGCTTCTGCAACCCGACGCACTCGCAGACCCCAAGGTTCAGGCGCTCAAGGGAAAGGTCGTGATCATCGCCGCCAACAATGCCGGCAGTTCGGACCGTCATTTCACGCCGTATTCACGCGGCCCGCGCGCCGACCAGATGGCGGGTGGCGAGATCCACGCCAACATCATCGAGACCGTGTTGTCCGGCCGTTATCCGAAGCCGCTTACGATGCCCGGCGAAATCGCCTATCTGTTGCTGGCGCTGCTTATCGCGACGTACCTGTTTCAGCGTCTGGCAGCAGATCGGGGGGCGGTTGCCGGTCTGATCATGGCGATTAACCTTCCGGTACCGGCGTTCCTGGCGTTTCGCTACGATGTGGTGCTGCCCGTCGCCGAGCCGCAGGTCGGAATCGCGCTGTCATTTCTCGCGATACTCGCGCTGAGACTGACCGGCGAGGAACGCGAGCGCGTCAAGCTAAAACAGATGTTTGGGCGCTATGTCTCGGACGACGTCGTCGATACACTGCTCTCCGAAGGCAACCGCCCGGACCTTGCAGGTGAGGAGCGGCACGTCAGCGTGCTGTTTGCCGACATCCGCAATTTCACCACCATATCGGAACTCCTCAACGCGCACGAAGTGGTGGAAATGCTCAACGCGTATTTTTCCCGCGTCGGCGAACCGATTCTCGCGCACGGCGGCATGGTGAACAAATATATAGGCGACGCGGTCATGGCCGTGTTCGGTGCGCCCAAGGCCTATAAGGATCATGCGCGGCGCGCGTTGGCCGCAGGCCTGGGGATGGTCCGGGAGGCAGCCGAGTTTACCCATTGGATGCGCGAGCGGTTCCCGGATCGCGGTCTGCCCGAGTTTGCCATCGGCGTGGGCGTGCACACCGGTAGCTGCGTTGTAGGCGATATCGGTTCGGTAAAACGCACTGAATTCACCGCGATAGGGGATACGGTGAATGCGGCGTCCCGCCTCGAAGGGGTGACCAAGGAACTGGGCGTGCCGCTGGTGGCGAGCGCTGCGACCGTGAACGCGGCCGGCGAGGGAGTCGAAACGGGGCGGCGGGAAACCGTCAAGGTGAAGGGGCGCGAAGAACCGATCGAGGTCCTCGAGATCGTCGCAGTCCGCGACCTGGGCGGTCCCGGAGCCGGCGAGGGTTGATCGGCGCCGTGGCCGGGCTCCCGAATGCGGTCTAACCTGAGAAATATTTGGCATTTCGGATGAATTGCCGTTGCCCGCGCGGTATTTTCCGATCCGCCGGGAAGTCGTCGTTGCTATGATTCAGCCGGGCCATTAGATCCGGAGGCATGATCATGAAAAGATATCTGACACTCATGTATGCGGCGATGCTCGGTGCCGTTGTATCGCTGCCGGCGTGGGGACAGGCAGCCGACGTTGGCCTGGTCAATCTTCTGGCCGGCGAGGTGACCTACCAAAGCGGCGGGACCGTTTCCAAGGCACGCGCGTACATGAAAGTGCGCCAGGGCGATCGTTTCAATGTTCCCGCAGGCGCCCAGGTGCGCGTCGTGTACTTCAAAGGCGGTCGCCAGGAGACCTGGAAGGGGCCTTCGGCGTTCCGCGCCGGCGACCGGGCGAGCGAACCGACCAGCGGAGCGCCAGCGTCGGTGGCGACTTTGCCGACGGCGGTGCCGAAGCAGATTTCGCAGATCCCGGAACTGATACAGATCGCCAAGCTGGGACGTTCCGGTGGCGTGCAGGTCCGGGGCACCGGGCCGGCGCAGAAGGTGATGGCTGAGCAGGAGGCCGAGGTCGTGCGGGCCAAGGAGACTTACAAGAAGATGCGCAGTCAGAGCGCCGATGACGACATCACGCCGGAACTCTACCTGTACAGCGTGCTTCAGGACTATCTGATGTACGAGGAAATGAAGCCGATCGTCGATGAGATGCTCAGGCGTCAGCCAGGCAACCAGGACGTTCAGGCGCTCGCGGAATACGCGAGGACCCGCGCGCAATACATGGAGAACAGAAAGGCTCGCTGAGGCCTCGCCCGGTGTGAACCGGCTTGCGGCATTGCCAGTCTTCCCGGCGATGCTTCGATATCCTGGTTCGCCTCAAGCGTTCTTCAGGCCTTGAGAATTCGCGCCGCTTTTTCGCGTGCCGATTCGCGGTGTGCTTCGAACACTGCGAGCGTTTCAGGGTTGAACCAGTCCGCGACGGCGGTCTTGAAACTCGGGCGCGCAAACAGCCTGGCGGTCCAGTCCGCTATTCGCGGGCGCGGTTTGATCATGTCGCCCAGGCCGAGGTGTTCAAGCCGGATCATGTAGGGCGTGTAGGCTGCGTCCGCCAGGCAGTAGCTCTCCCCTGCGAGCCAGTCGCTATCGGTCAGCGCGCGTTCGATGTCCGCGATGAGCCGGTCCAGCCGGCGCAGCGCCGGCGCGAACGTCGGCGAGTCCATACCGAATTCCACCGCCTTCTGAATGCGCTCGCGTCGTTCGGGTTGAGGAATGCCGTCGATGTATCGCTTCAGATCCTCTGCGGATTTTTTCATGTGCTGGTGCCGGAACGCGATGCAGGCGCTGACGGTTCCGGTGGCTGCATGCACGCCTTCGTCCAGCTGTTTGGTCCAGAGCCGCATGCGCGCTCGGGCGAGCGGATTACCCGGTCGCAACGGCGTTTCGGCCCAGACGTCATCCAGGTATTCGCAGATCACGGCCGATTCGACGACGACCTTGGCGTCGTGCACGAGCGTCGGCACGACGGCATTGGGGTTGAGTCGCAGATACTCGGGTCGCTGCGCGTCGCCGGCCCGGAGATTCAGGGTATGGCTCTTCCATCCCAGCCCTTTTTCGGCCAGCACAATACGCACTTTGGCGGAGCACACCGACATGTCATTGTGGAAGAGCTCGATCACGGTCAGACTCCATGAAGGCAGGATTCCGTGAAATCGGCTGTGGTGCGCATGCGTACCGAAGCGATTTCACGCGCTGAGTTGAGCATGTGAGGCCTTAGGCGCACTATTATCACGTTCCAATACGCTTGGACAAGCGCTATGTGGCAAGCTGCGTGCCGACGCCAACCCGCTCACCCTATAATGAAATCCGTAATTCGATGTCAATCGACAATGGCGACACGACGGGTGAACGAGGCACCTGAATTGCAGCACGTTTGCAATCAAACGCCTCGACGCGGAGCCGCGGCCATTGCCGCGGTGCGGCTCAGGGGCGCTTGGGGCCGGTTGTGCATTGCCGGGAATCGCTGCGCCGCATGAGCCGTTTGCTCGACCAACTGAAGAAGGCTGACCAGCAGCGGCGCAAACGCAAGGCTGGCAGCGGTGTGGCGGCTACTGCAGCCTCGATCAACGCTGAACGGCGGATCGACTCGACAGCAGGCGCGGATTCCGAGAAGACACGTCTGGAACGCGACGCGTTGGAGCGTGCAGCGCGGCGCGAGCAAACCGAACGTCGGCTTCGGGGGGCGGCCGAGCAGCGCGCAACGGCCGAGGCAGAGACGCTGGCTCTGGCTCAGCAACGGGCGGCGGCCGAGGCGGCTGCCGCCGCGCAGGCCGAATCGAGGGTTCGCGCCGAGCAAGCGGCGTCGACGATGGAAAGGCGGAGGCGGGAGGCCGAGGCCGAGGCGGAAAAACAGGCCCGAAAGCGCATGGCTCTGGAGCAGGCAGCGCTTGAAGCGATTGCGAGACGGCGCGAGGACGCACAGCGCGCGGAGAGCGCGATTGCCGCGCGACTGGCGGCCGAAAAGCAGGCCAAGGAAGCGGCCGATGCCAAGCTCGCGGCCGAACGCGAAGCCGAGTTGTTGGCGCAGCGAGCCGAGCAGCACGAGCGCGAATTGTCGGCTCAGGCGCGCGCACGGATTGATTCCGAGGCCGCCGCGTCCGCACAGGCGGAAATGCATCGCGACGCAGAGCGTGCCAGGATCGGCGCGCTGCGCGAACGCGAGCGTGCCGAAGCTCAGGCGGCAGCGAAACTGGCGCAGCGGCTCAAAGCCGAACGCGAAGCCGAATCGCTGGCGCGAGCAGCGGCGCAGGCAGAGCACCGTGAACGCGGCCTCGCCGAGGCGCGACTTCAGGCCGAGCAGGACGCGGAAAAGGCGGCACGGGCTCGCGCCGAAGCCGAAGCACGGTTGGCAGCCGAGGCCCACGCGCGATCCGAAACGGATCAGGCGCTCGCCGTGGCGGCGCGACCGCGCATGGAAGCCGAGGCCCGATTGACGGCCGATGCTGAGGCGCGTCGGAGCGCGGAGGCCGAAGCGGCTGCGGCGGCCGAGGTACGCAGTGCCGCCGAGGCGCAGGCGCAAGACCTGGCAACGACGCGCGCCAGGGCCGAGGCTGAAGCGGAAAAGCTTGCGCGCGCGCGCGTGCAACAGGAACTGCAACTTGCCGCTCAAAGCGAGGCGCGCGCCGTCGCCGAACGTGAACTGGGCGAGCAAGTCAGGGCGCGCGAAGCGGCCGAGCTTGAGGCGCGAGCGGCCGCCGAACACAAGACGCAAGCCGAGCGGGAAGCCATGGCGCTCGCGCAGCAGCGTCAAGCCGCGGAGGACGCGCTCTCGCAGGCCGCGGAGCAGAGCGCGCAGGCGGAGCGGGAACTGGAGCGCGCAGCGGTCGAGCGCGCTCAGAGCGAGGAACTCGCGGCGGAAAAGGCGCGCGAGCGCGAGGCGCTCGAAATCGAAGCGGCTCGCGTTGCGGCACTGCGGGCACAGGCCGAGGCGCAGGCCCTGCAGCGGGAAAACGAACGCGCCGAAGCCGAGGCCATTGCAGGCCAGCGCGCAAAGGAACGCGCTGTCGAAGAACAGCGCGCGGAGTCGGCCGCCAATGCGCGAGCTGAAGCCGAGCGCAACGCCCTCGCCAGGATTAGGGAGCGCGAAACGGCGGAACACATGCTTGCCGAGGCAGCGCGGGCGCGATCCGAGGCCGACGATCAAGCCGAAGCGCTTGCCCGGGAGCGTGCGCAGGCCGCGACGCGAGTGGCGGCACAGCAGCGCGAGCGCGAGGCGCTCGAAATCGAAGCGACCCGCGTTGCGGCACTGCGGGTGCAGGCCGAGGCGCAGGCCGTGCAGCGGGAAAACGAACGCGCCGAAGCCGAGGCCATTGCGGGTCGGCGTGCGAAGGAACGCGCTGCGGAAGAACAGCGTGCGCGATCCGCCGCCGACGCGCGGGCGGAGGCTGAGCGAAACGCCATTGCCACGATCCGGGAGCGCGAAACGGCGGAACACACACTTGCCGAGGCAGCGCGGGCGCGATCGGAAGCCGACAAGGAGGCCGAAGCGCTTGCCCGCGCGCGCGCGCATGCCGAGACGCGAGCGGCGGAACAACAGCGCGAGCGCGAGGGGGAGGAAACGGAAGCTGCGCGAGCCGCGGACGCGCGCCGCGACGCGGAGGAGCAG
>MEQX01000014.1:28434-67506 GCA_001770415.1 Betaproteobacteria bacterium RIFCSPLOWO2_02_FULL_63_19
GCAGCGCACGCCGAGGCGCAGGCAGCGGCGGACCAAGCCGAGCGTGCTCGCGCGGCGCAGCAGAAGCGCGCGCAGCAGGCCGCGGTCGAAAGGGCTCAGTCCGAATCGCGGCTGCTTGCCGAAACGCGTGCGCGCGAGGAGGCAGAACGGACGGCAGCCGCAGGGGCGAGGGCACGCGCGGAGGCCGAAGAGCAGGCTGCGGCGTACGCGCGGGCGCGGGCCGCAGAGGAACGACGTCTGCAGCAGAGCGCGCAGGCACGCATCGCTGCCGAGGACGCGGCCCGGCAGGCGGCGGAAACCCGCATTGCTGCGCAAGCCGAGGCGCGGGACGCCGAGCAGGAGCGAATGGAAGCGGACGAACGCGCCGAAGCCCTCGCACGTGCACGCGCCGAGGCGGAGGCAGTTGCGCTCGAAAAGGTGCGCGTGAATTCCGAGCGCGAAGCCGACGCGCGGGCTGCGGCCGAGCGGCGCGCATTGCAGGAGAACGAAGCGTGCGAACGGGCGCTCGCCCGGGAAGCCGCCGAGCAGAAGGCCGCGTCACTGGCTGGCGCGCGCGCCGACGCGGAGGCGGCGGCGATCGAGGCGGTTTCGCGCCGTGCGGCTGCAGAAGAGCGCGCAGCGAAGGCGGCCGCGGAGGCCTCTGCGCAGAGCGAGCGCGAGCAGGGCCTGGCTGCTGCACGGGCGGCGAAGGAATCCGCTGCGGCGCAACGGGCCGCGGCGCGGCTTGAGGCGCAGCAAAGGGCGAACGCAGCGTCGCGATTGATGCGGGAGGCCGAGGAGCAGGCTTTGCAGGCCGCCGCAGAACGCCAGAGGGTCGAAGATCGAGTGGCGGCGGCGCAGCGAATCTACGGCGATGAAACCGCGCGGCTGGCGCAAGCGAGGCAAGCGCGCAGCGCGCAGTTGCGCAGGCGGTTGGTGCGGTACTCAGGCATCACCGCCGTAGCGCTGGCGGCGTTCGGGTTCGGCGCTGCTGGCGTCTGGATGCGTACCGAAGCGCCCTCTCCGGCCGGCGATGGAAGCGTACGCGCGAAGCAGGCGGAGGTGCCGGTGCTCGACGGGGGCGAACCGGGTGTCGCACTTCGGCTCGACGACGATATCGCGGCATTTGCGCGCCGGGTAGGATCGGCGTCGCGACGCACCAGATGAGACGGGCGGCCGCAGCGCCGGCCGGAGTCGGGAAAAATATGTGTTTCGCGGTGAAGGAGATCGATTACAGATGCTGAAATGGGTATTAGCCGTTCTGTTGTTCGTGCCGCTCACCGGCCAGGCAACCGTGGTGCGCCTTTCGACCGTACTCGGGACGATCGATATCGCATTGATGGATGATGAGGCGCCGCGCACCGTGGCGAATTTCCTCGCCTATGTGAATCGAGGCGCCTACGACAATTCGTTCATCCATCGGAGCCTCCCGGGCTTCGTGATCCAGGGCGGGGGTTACACGTGGGACGACGCGATCCAGAAGGTCATGCTGGTGCCAACCGGCGCCCCGGTGGCGAACGAATTCAGTTCCAGCCGCTCCAATGTGCGCGGCACCGTTGCGATGGCCAAATTGCCAGACCAGCCGGACAGTGCGACCAGCGGGTGGTTCATCAATCTGGCCGACAATTCCGCGAACCTCGACAACCAGAACGGCGGCTTCACGGTGTTCAGCCGCGTGACGGGTGAGGGCATGGCGGTGGTCGATGCCATCGCGGCGCTGACCGCACCGCCGGTTGGCCCTTTTGAGAACTTGCCACTAATCAGCGTTCCGGCGCCCGGGAGCGCCGTGACCGGCTCTGACCTGGTGATCGTGAAGACGGTAACGGTACTGCCAGGTCCCGGCACGGCCAGCGATTCGGACCGCGTGTTCAATTACCTCGAAGCCGCTTTCCCGCAGTACATCACGCCGTCGAGCCAGCCGACCGGCACCAGCGACATCTACACCTACCGCTACTATCCGGGGACCGGTGCCTACGTCGGCACCGCCGATGGCATGCTCTATTACCTCGGGCCCGCCTACAAGAACGGCACGGAACCGTATTTGCTGGGATCGCTCGCGGAATGGCTGGCGATTGCGGCGCAGGCGGGATATTGATCACTCCCGCAACGCGCGCTCGGTGAGCGGGGCGAGGCGTTGCTCCCCGTTCGGTCGGCCGCTACTTGCTCTCCATCACCCATACCCCGTTCCAGTCGTCGCCGGGGGGATTCTCGGCCAGGTAGTCGCAGCGTTCGACGTAGAGCTTGGCGGACTTGTCCGCGGGATTGAGCGAGAGCACCTGAGAGAACAGCGCCCGCGCGTCGCTCCAGCGGCCGGCGCGGTACTTCGCAAGTCCGTCGCGGAAGTATCCGAGCGCATCGATCAGTTGCGGGTAGGACTCCTCGGTGTGGTAATCGAGGACTTCATGGATGGCGACCGGCTGCGTCTTGCCCTTGACGACGACCAGATCGAGCTCGCGCGTGCGGTAGGTGCCCCGTAGCTGCTTGCACGTGAACTCGCTGATCAGGATGTGCGCGCCGTATTGCTTGCATGCCGATTCGAGCCGCGAGGCGAGGTTTACGCCGTCGCCGATGATGGTGTAGTCCATCCGTTTCTTCGATCCGATGTTGCCCGATACCACGCTGTCGGTGTTGAGGCCGATGCCGATGTCCACCGGTCGCTTGCCGTCGGCCGCGCGCTGGGCGTTCCAAGCACCGAGTTCCCGGATCATCGCGATCGACGCGCGCACCGCGCGGTCGGCGTCGTCCTGATGTGAGACCGGGATGCCGAACGCGGCCATGATCGCGTCGCCGATGAATTTGTCGAGCATGCCGTCCTCGCGCTGGATGCAGTCGACCATCAGCGTGAAGTATTCGTTGAGCAGCGCCACGGTGCCCTGGGCGCCGAGCTGTTCGCTGATGGTCGTGAAGCTGCGGATATCGGAGAACAGCACCGTTGCGGGGACGCTCTGGCCGCCGAGGGCTTCGGTGCCGCTCGCCACCAGGCGGTCGGCAATGCCGGGATCCATGTAGCGCGACATCGTCGATTTCAACCGCTTCTCGCTGCTGATGTCCTCGATCAGCAACATCGAGCCCATGCGTTTTTTCTCCATGCTGAACAGCGGCGTGAGCGTGACGTTCGCGGAAACCCGCTCGCCTTCAATGGAGAGTTCGGCGTCCATCGTGACCTCGGTCGCGGCGGTCTCCTCGACATGCCTGAGTTTCTCCAGCAGCCAGTCGTTTTCCGGGCCGAAGAACTCCTGGGGCGGCCGCTGCAGGATCTGCTCGGGGCGGGCCCTGAGGATGGAGAGACCGGCGGCGTTGCAGGTGACGATCTTTCCGGAGTCGTCCAGCGTGAGCACGCCGTTCGACATCGACTCGAGCATGGCTTCGTTGTAGTTCTTCATGTTCTGCACGTCGGCGAACAGCTTCGCGTTCTCCAGCGCGATCGAGATCTGTGCGGTGAATGCTCGCAGCCGTGATTCGTCCTCGGCGGTAAACGGACCGCCGCGCTTGTTGAGCACCTGGGTAACCCCGATCGTCTTGCCGTTCTTGTTGATGATCGGCGTGCACAGGATCGAGCGCGTGAAAAAGCCGGTCTTCTTGTCGAAGGCCGGATTGAAGCGCAGATCGGCATAGGCGTAGGGGATGTTGATCGCCTTGCTCGAGGTGAAGACCGCGCCGGCGATGCCCAGATGGTTGGGCAGCCGGATCTGAACCGACTCCAGGCCCTGTCCCACTCGGACCAGAGTTCGTTGGTCTTCTCGTCGTTCAGGAACAGCGTCGAACGTTCGGCGTTCAGCATGCGCGTGGCTTCGCCCATCACCTTCTGCAGCAGGGACCCCAGCTTGATGTCCGCGGTGACCTCGGAGACGATGTCGACGAATTCCATTTCCTGATTGCGGATCGCTTTCATCCGCTCGATGAACTGCGCCCCCTGCAGCGCGAGCGTGCCTTGCGTGGTCATCGCCTCGAGTAGCGCGAGGTCGTTGCGGGCGAACTTCCCGCTCTTCTTGTTCAGCGTCTGTGCCACGCCGATGATCTGGCCCTTGACGGTGCGGATGGGCACGCAAAGGATGCTCTTGGTGAGGAACCCCGTCTGTTCGTCGACGGAACGGTTGAAGCGCGGGTCCGAGTAGGCGTCGTCGATGATGAGCGGCTCGCCGGAGGTGAACACGTGCCCTGCGATGCCGCTGGTGTTGAGCAGGCGGATTTCGCGTCGGATGTTGCCTTGGGCGACGCGGGAATAGAGCTCGTTGGTGTCAGGGTCGTTGAGAAACAGCGAGCCGCGTTCCGCATCGAGTTCCGCGGTGGTCATTTCCACCAGAGAGTTCAGCACGTCGTCCAGCGTGTCGAACGCCGCCATTTTGTGCGACACCTCGAGCAGCAGCTCGACCGTCTTCAGTCGCTGACGCTCCGCCGCGCCCGGTTTTTGCGCCGAAGGGGCCTTGCGCCTCGGCAGATGTTTGACTTGTGCCGTTTGTTTGGACTGTTCCATGATGCCTACGTCGTCACTCCCATGTGCGCGCGAGCCGCGCTCTCTAGCCGGGGCTGGCGGCTTTGAATTCCTCGGTCTGGTCACGCAATGCGCGCACCGTCGCCTGCAATTGACCTATTTCGGCCTGGTGTTGCGCGCGTATCGCGGACAGGGCATCCTCCTTGGCTATTTGTGCGCGCTCCAGCGAGTCCCTCAGCGAGGCGGCCGTGCCGCGAAGCTGCACGATTTCCGATTGCGCGCCGGCCAGGGCTTGTGATACGGCCTGATCCTTTTCGTGCCGGGCCGTTTCCAGTTGGTCACGCAGCGTGCCGACAGTGGCTTTCAACTGCCTCAGTTCGTCCTCGCTCGCCGCATGCGCCTGCTGGACCGCCTCGTCGCGGCTCGCGTGCGCCGCCTCGAGCTCGTCGCGCAGCGCGCCGACTGTAGCCTTCAACTGCCTCAACTCGTTCTCGCTTGCCGCGTGTGCCTGCTGCACCGCCTTGTCCCGGTCCGCGCGCGCCGCCTCGAGTTCGTCGCGCAGCGCGGACACGGTTCGTCGCAACTGCGTCATCTCGGAACTGGCGCTCGATACGGCGTGCTGGACGGCCTCATCGGATTGCTGGCGCGCGAGCTCGAGCTCGCGGCGCAGAGCGGCTACCGTTTGCTTCATGTAGCGCAACTCCGCGTCGGCTGCGACGAGCGCGTCCTGATGCTCGATCACGGCAAAGGATCCTGATCCGAAATCACTTTACATTCCAATCGATTACGTCCCGAATCGCATGCTATCACTGAACCGGCAGGGGTCCAAACCCGCACGGCTTGAGTGCACGAGCCGGGATCCGGCGAATTCGAGTTCCCGGGTGTCGTGAATTTGTCGGTCGAGGCTCGCTCAGTTCGCCCAGTACAGGCGCGTCGGGTTGTCAACCAGGATCTTGTGGCGCAAGGTCTCGTCGGTGCAGAACGACGCGAACAGATCGACTATTTCGCCGTCGTTGGGCATGACTTTCACGTTGGGATGCGGCCAGTCGGTGCCCCAGAGCACGCGGTCCGGCGCGGCTTCGATCAGTGCTGCCGCATAGGGGATCGCGTCGCGGAAAGGCCGAGCGCCTGCGGACACGCGTTCCGGACCGCAGACTTTCACCCAGGCGAGTTCATTTCGCAGCAGGTCCAGAAGCAGCCTGAACGGTTTCTGGTCGAGGCCCCGGTCCGCCTTTACGCGTCCCATGTGGTCGATGACGAACGGCACCGGAATGCGTTTGATTCGGTCCTGGTAAGTGACGATGTCCTCCGCGTCCAGGTGCAGGACGATGTGCCAGCCCAGGTCACCCACCCGCGAGACCATCGAGTCGAACAGCGCGAGGTCCGGCGCGCCGCCGAGATGCGACACGAAGTTGAAGCGCACACCCCGAATGCCGCCTGCATGGAGTCTTTCCAGTTCGGCGTCGGTGACGCCGCTCGCGACCATGCCGACGCCACGATAGCTGCCGTTGCTCGAAGCGATGGCGTCCAGGGTCACGCGCATGTCCGTGCCGTGGCAGCTGGCATGAACGATCACTGCGCGGTCGATTCCCAGGTGCGCGTGCAAGCGGCGCAGGTGTTCCACCGGCGCATCCGGTGGCGTGTACGCGCGTGTCGGCGAGTACGGAAACTTCGCCGCCGGACCGAACACGTGGCAGTGCGCATCGCATGCGCCCGGTGGCGGGACATACGCCGGTTTGACCGGGTTTGGATCGGGCGGAGGGATCGACTTCATCGCGTGCCTCCGTCGACGGTTTCATCAGCCATGCGAACGGCATTCGAGATCGCGAGCGGCGACGTCCACACGCTGTTCACGAGAATTCTCCAACCACATGCGGAAACACGCGCTGATAGGCTTCCGCGTACTTGATGTCCTTCATGTTCGAATTGCGGGCCGCCTGTACGCCGCGGTTCAGCGCGACGCGCGTGTAGTAGTCCCAAAGGTACTCTTGCGCCGCCATGAGTTCGAAGGCCTGGCGCTTCTTTTCCCAGACGCCGGTTATGTCCAGAAGCACCTGCGGTTTCCAGTCGCACTGCTCTGTCTGGTGCGGCTCGAACAGGAATACCGGCGGCGCCCCGACGATCCTCCCGCCCGGTTTGTGGCCGTGGGCCTGGGCGATGACGCGCGCTTCCTGGGCGACCTGTGCGGTAAGAGGATGGTCGAAATTGTACGGATCGGCGAGCGAGTGCGTCAGCACGAATTCGGGTTGCAGTTCCCGGTATACGTCGACCAGGCGGTACAGCGCCTCGTCCGGGACGCGCATCGGATAGTCGCCCAGGTCGAAGAAATCGATCTCCCCGCCCAGCAGGCCGGCTGCAGCCTGTGCCTCGCGCCGGCGGTCGGTCTTCACCTTCTCCAGAGTCATGCCCTGTTGGCGCCACAGTTTGGCGGATTCGCCGCGCTCGCCGAACGACAGGCATACGATCTTCACGCGCCATCCGCGGGACGCGTAAAGGGCGATGGCGCCGCCGGCGCGCCAGACGAAATCGGCCGAATGCGCGCTCACCACGAGCGCTGTTCGTTGCTTTTCGGACATGGGCTCCTCGCGAGGGTTGCCGGCGCCAAGTGCCGGTATCGCAATTATCGGCCTTGGACCGGCAAATTTCTATTTGCGTCGTTACACTAGTCCATCGACCCCATCGCGTTCGGGGACGACGGCGCGCATACTGCACATGTTTATTCCATTTGCCGATGTTCGGGTTCCCGGCGGCACAATCAAGGAAGAAACGCTATGACGGACGGTATCGGATCGATGGTTAAGTTGCAGGCCTCGGACGGGTTCACGCTGGAGGGCTTTGAAGCCGCCGCGCAGGGTGACAAGCGCGGGGGCGTGGTGATTCTGCAGGAGATATTCGGGGTTACCGATCAGCTGAAGGGTGTGGCGCGGCACTATGCCAGGCAGGGGTTCGATGCGATCGTGCCGGCGCTGTTCGACCGGGCGGGGCCAGGAACGGTGATTCCGTTTTCCGAGGGCGATCGCGGGCGCCAGACCATGATGAGCCTGGACAAGGACAAGATCATGCTCGATATCGCGGCGGGGGCCGCTCGGGTCAACAGGGGCAAGGGCGTGTCGGTGATCGGGTTCTGCTGGGGCGGTGGTCTGGCGGCGCGTTGCGCGTGCGAACTGACGTTGAACGGTGCGGTGTCGTACTACGGGACGATGCTCGCGACGCACCTGGCGCAGACGCCCCGGTGTCCGATGCTGTTTCACTTTGGTGCCACCGACAGCCATTCGCCGCCGGAGCTGATCGAAACGGTAAGGACGAAGCTTCCGACGGCCGAGACTTACGTCTACGAGGCCGGTCACGCGTTTGCCAATGAAGCGCGTGCCAATGTCTACGTCAAGGAAGCCGCCGAGGCCGCGCACGCGCGCACGCTGGCGTTTCTGCTCAGGACGCACGCGCGCTAGCCGCCCGACAGCCCAAGGGCGCGCCGGGGGCACATGGCCGAGGGTAGATTGGCATCGATGGTGCGGAACGGCGCGGCGGTGCTGGTGAAAGCCTGCGCGTTTCTGATCACGCTGTCGTGCGTCCTGTGGAATCTCGATCTGCCCACGCGGCTGCGCATCGCGGTGCTGACCGAACAGTACCTGTCGCTGGTGCTGGGCATGTCGATTTGCATCGTGTTTCTGAACCTGTCCTGGAGACGCCAGCGCGATGGCGGGATCAGCGTGCTCGATCTCGGCTGCGCGCTGCTGGGGCTGAGCACGCTGGGCTATGCGGCGTTTGCCTATGCCGGGTTGCTCAACGAAATAGCGTTTCGCCCGCCCGTTCTGACCTTCATCGGCACGGTGGTCACGCTGCTGGTGCTCGAAGGGGTACGGCGCAGCTCGGGCTGGTCGCTGTTCATGATCGTGGCGGTGTTCATCGCCT
Organism: Betaproteobacteria bacterium RIFCSPLOWO2_02_FULL_63_19; assembly: GCA_001770415.1. Lineage (GTDB taxonomy): Bacteria > Pseudomonadota > Gammaproteobacteria > Burkholderiales > SG8-39 > JACQTO01. The sequence goes on from MEQX01000014.1 coordinate 36,758, forward strand.
ACGCGCTGATGGCGCACCTGGTGCCCGGGCCTCTGGTGGGACGCAACCTCAGCCTGGTGCAACTGGTCCAGTACGTCGGTTTCGATCCGAGCGCCGTATTCGGTACACCGCTGAAGGTGGGCGCGGAGATCGTCATATTGTTCGTCTTTTTCGGCACGCTGCTGTTTCTAGCCGGGGGCGGGGAGTTCTTCACCGACCTGTCGCTGGCGGCTACCGGACGCACGCGCGGGGGTGCGGCGAAGATTGCCGTGGTGGCTTCTGCACTGTTCGGTTCCATCTCGGGCAGCGCGGTCTCCAACGTCGTCACCACCGGGGTGATCTCGATTCCACTGATGCGACGCGGGGGCTACACGGCAGTCGATGCAGGAGCGATCGAGTCGGTCGCCTCGACCGGGGGTCAGCTTGCCCCGCCGATCATGGGGGCGGCGGCGTTCCTCATGGCGGAATTTCTGGACATTCCCTACATGGCGGTGGCCGCCGCGGCGATCGTGCCGGCAGCGTTGTATTACTTCAGCGTTTTCGTGCAGGTCGACCTGATGGCCGCGCGCGATCGGATCGCGGTGGTCGATCAGGATATTCCGCGGCTCACGCACGTGCTCTGGCGAGGCTGGCACCTCCTGATCCCCTTTGTGCTGCTGCTCTATGCGCTGTTTGGCATGAATTCCGAACCCGAGGACGCGGCTCTGATGTCGGCCGTATCGATCGTCGTGGTGGGTTTTCTGCGTCCCTACGGAGGACATCGGCTGACGCTGGGCAAGCTGCGCGATGCGTTCATCGACACCGGCACCTCGATGGTGGAGCTGGTGTTGATCGTCGCAGCGGCCGGATTCGTGATCGGCATTCTCAATATCACGGGGCTCGGCTTTGCGCTGACACTGCTGCTGGTCGATATCGTAGGGGGCAACCTGGTGCCGATCCTGCTGTTGTCGGCAGGGATCTGCATCGTGCTCGGCATGGGCATGCCGACCTCCGGGGTCTATGTGCTGCTGGCGGCGTTGGTGGGTCCGGCGATTGTTTCGGCAGGCGTCGATCCGATCGCTGCACACCTGTTCCTGCTCTACTTCGGGATGATGTCGATGATCACGCCGCCGATTGCGCTGGCGGCGTTCGCCGCGGCGGCGATTTCCAAGGCCGACGCGATGGCCACCGGGCTGGCGGCGGTTCGCATCGGCTGGGCGAGCTTCGTGATTCCGTTCATTTTTGTGGGCACGCCGGCGCTGCTGCTCAAGGGTACGCCGGCGGACATGATCGCGGACCTCGTCGAGGCGATGATCGGCATCTTCGCGATGTCGGTGGCGGTCGTCGGATTCTTCGACCGAAAGCTGGGCATGCTGGCGCGCGTGGGGCTGGCTGCGCTTGGGGCGGCGACCCTGCCGCTGGCCCTGGCGCATCCTGCTTGGGGCACGGTCAATCTGGTCTGCGCGGCGACGGTGGCGGCACTGCTGGGCTACCGGCTGCTGGTGGGGCGTGCACCGGTTTCGGCATGAGTTGCAGTAGCAGCGCGAATTTCCTTCAACACAACGGGAGTACAAATCATGAGAACACGCATCACACGAACACTGGGTGCACTGGCCCTGTGCGGGGGACTGACAAGCGCGCCGGTGGCGCTGGCGCAGGTGGTGGGCATCGCCACCGACCAGCAGGGCAGCCTGGGGTACAACACCGGCCAGGCGGTGGCCAAGATCGCCAACCAGAAGGCCAAGATCGTGGCGCGCATCCAGCCGATGTCGGGCACCGCGGCTTATATACCGCTGATCGATCGCAACGAGGTGCAGTTTGGATTCTGCAACCTGGTGGAGGCCGAGTACGCGCTGACGGGGACCGGGAACTTCGAGGGCAAGAAGAATTCGAATCTGCGCATGGTCGGAGTCATGTTCCCGCTGACCACCGGACTGATGGTGGCGGCCGATTCGGGCATCAAGAGCATCAAGGATCTTTACGCCAAGCGCGGCAGCCTGCGCATCGCCTCCGAATACACGGCCTCGACCATCATCAAGTACTACATTGCCGGGGCGCTTGCCAACGGCGGCATGAAGTACGAGGACTTCAAACAGGTGCCCGTCTCGGGCTTCGTCAAGGGCATGGCTGCGCTGGGCGACGGACTGGTCGACGTGACGCTGATCAGCCTGAATTCGGCCGGGGGCAAGAAGGTGAACGCGCAGCTGCGCTCGCGCGGGGGCATTCAGTATGTCTCGCTGGACGATTCGCCGCAGGGCCAGAAGCTGTTCAAGGACTTTCTGCCGGCGGCCAACATCGTGCACATGAAGGCCAACCCGAACATTCCCGGGCTGAAGGAAGCGGCCAATATCATCCAGATTCCCTGGGTGATGGTCACCAACAAGGACGCTCCCGAAGAATTGGTCTACGCGATCACCAAGGCGGTGGTCGAGAACAACAAGGACCTGGGCGATACCTTCGGCGCGTTCAAGCGCTGGAGCGCAAGGAAAATGGTCCCGGCGACCAAGGTCATGTACCACCCCGGTGCGCTCAGGTACTACCAGCAGGCCTCGGTGACGGTCGGGAAGTAGCTGCGCCTAGGGATCAAGCACGTTCACCGGAGGGCGCGCCGGCCGCCTGCCGGGTCCGCCGGTATCGGCAACGGCGCGCCGCGCTTGCGGACACATGAACCCGAATCGCCGGCACGGGCGGCTATCGCGTGCCGGCGCGCTTGCGCAAATGCGCGAGCAGCGCGAGGCCCGAGCAGCTCACAGCGATCGCGCAAACAGGCAGCCACCCGGCATGAGCGAGGGCGGTGCTGGCGAGCAGTGCGCCGGCCGCGTTTCCGCCCCACACGCTCGCCGCATAGACGGTGTTGAAACGGCTGCGTGCGTCGCTGGCGAGCGTGTTGACGTGCACTTGATTCGCGACCATGGTGATGCGTATGCCAACGTCGAGCACCACCGCCCCCGCGATGACGGCGCCGATCCACAGCCCCGCAAAACCCAGTACGACAAACGAGACCAGCACCAGGATGGCGCCCCCGGTCACCACCGGCCCGACGCCGCGACGGTCCGACCAGCGCCCCGCAGCGCTCGCGACGATAATGCCTGCTGCGCCAGGGATTCCCATCAGACCGGCCTCGCTGGGTCCGAGGTGGTGAAACAGCGCCAGCATCGGCGCGATGGTGGCCCAGAAGGCGCCATAGCTGATACCGAGCAGGAACTGGGTGCCCGAGACGCGGCGCAGTTTCTCGTGCCTGCGCAGAAGCTGCGCCATCGACCCGATCAGCGCCAGATAGTCGATCGGCGATCCTCCCCGCATCGCGGGCAGGCGCTTGGCGAGCGCGGGGAACAGGACCAGCATCATCAGCGCGGCGATGACGAACATCCAGCGCCATCCGAGGTGTGCGGCGACGAATCCGCCGGCCATGCGGGCGAACAGAATGCCCAAGAACACCGCGGTCAGCGCGGAGCCGAGCTCGCGCCCGCGTTCGCTCGGGCGCGCCAGCTCCGCGACGATGGCGACGAAGCTCGCGCCGATCGAACTGCAGGCGCCCGCGACGAAGCTCGCGGCCGCCAGAATGGACAGCGTCGGCGCAGCCGCCATCGCCAGCAGCACCGGAACGAGCACCGCGATCTGTGCCAGGACCAGCGTGCGCTTGTCCAGCCGGTCGCCGAGCGGCACGACGAATACGAGTCCCGCCAGGAATCCACCGAAGGTGAGCGTTGCCACCCAGCCCACTGCCGCGGTGTCCGCGCCAAAGTCGGCGCCGATCGCGCTCAGCATAGGGGTCTGGAAGTGGATGACCCCGGCGCCGGCAAACAGCGACACGGCCATCAACGTCATCAGGCCTCGGTCGGTCGCCTTTTCTGTGTTCATAGGTTCGAGGATGCCATAGCTATCGCAGTGCCGGTGCGGCATGTCCGCGGCGTTCGGGGCAGTTTCCCAGCGCCGCGGCCGGCGTATGATTGCCAGGTGCCTGGGCGGGCGCCGCCGGCAATCCTGGCGAATGGCGATCTTGTATACGCCCGGCAAATGCGGGGAATGCAGGAATGAGACCTGGTCGCGAATTGCCCGTGTGGCGCTCGATGCTCTATGTACCTGTTAACGTCGATCGCTTCGTGGATCGGGCGCACACGCGCGGCGCCGATTGCATCCAGCTCGATCTGGAGGACAGCATCCCGCAGGCCGAGAAGGAAAAGGCGCGCAGCCTCGTTCGTTCGGCTGCCGCCAAGGTACGCCGCGGAGGCGCCGACGTTCTCGTGCGGATCAACCGGCCGTTGTCGCTCGCGGTGCGCGACCTCGAAGCGTCTGTTTGTTCCGAGGTGGACGGGCTTGCGATCGCAAAGGTGGACGGGCCCTCGCACGTGAGGCTTCTCGACGAGATGGTCACAGATCTGGAGCGCGAAGCCGGGCTCGATGCGGGCCGCACCAGGTTCGTCCTGATGATCGAGACGCCGCAGGCTTACCTCGACATGCGAGCGATCGCACAGGCGAGTCCGCGCGTCGCGGGCATGACGATCGGTGATGAGGATTTTGCGCTGGAATGCGGCATGCAGGCCGATGGCGAGGCGCTGCTGCAGGCCAAGCAGCAGATGATTGTCACCGCCCGCGCGGCGGGCGTGATGCCATTGGGCTTCATCGACAGCATCGCGGATCTTTCCGATGCGGAAGCGTTCCGCGCCATGGCCCGTCGCTCACGCCGGCTCGGGTTCGATGGAGCGAGCTGCGTCCATCCGGCGCAGGTCCAGATTGTCAACGAGGAATACACGCCGGATGTCGACGCGCTGACCTTTGCCCGACGCGTCGTCGAGGGTCACCGCGAAGCTGGAATGATCGGGCGCGGAGCGTTTCGAATCGACGGCAAGATGATCGACCTGCCGGTCGTGGCACGCGCGCAGCGCCTGCTTGCGCGTTTCGAGGCGATTCAGGAACGCGAGCGGCGGACCCGGGCTGCGATGACCGCGGTGGGGTGAACCGCGCCGCGGCCGAAGCGCGAAATCGAATCGGGCGACCGGCCGGCCGCGCGCGAGGCAACCTCGGTTGCTGGCCAGATACGATCCGTTTCGGCGCCTGCTGTTGCAGCGCGCCAATTGCAAGCTATACTCGTCCCCCCCGCGACCGAAATCCGGAGCCAAATTGATATGAGAATCGAAACCCTGGCAGTACATGCCGGCTATGCGCCTGAGCCCACCACCAAGTCCGTTGCAGTGCCGATTTACCAGACCACGTCGTACGCCTTCGACGATACGCAGCACGGCGCGGATCTGTTCGACCTGAAGGTGCAGGGCAACATCTACACGCGGATCATGAATCCCACCCAGGACGTGCTCGAAAAGCGCGTCGCCGAGATGGAAGGCGGCGTCGCCGGTCTGGCGCTGGCGTCGGGGCAAGCTGCGATCACATATTCGATCCTGACCATCGCCGAGGCGGGCGACAACATCGTGTCGGCGAGCACGCTCTACGGGGGCACCTACAACCTGTTCGCGCACACGTTGCCGCAGTTCGGCATCGAGACGCGGTTCGCCGATTATCGCGAGCCGGACGCATTCGAGAAGCTGATCGATGGCAAGACCAAGGCGCTGTTCGTCGAGTCGATCGGCAATCCGCTGGGTAACATCACCGACTTCGAGAAGATCGCCGCCATCGCACACGACCACGGCGTTCCGCTGATCGTCGACAACACCGTGCCGACGCCCTATCTGCTGCGTCCTTTCGAGCACGGCGCCGACATCGTCGTGCATTCGCTGACCAAATATCTGGGCGGTCACGGCAATTCCATCGGCGGCATCATCGTCGATTCCGGCAAGTTTCCGTGGGCGGAGCACAAGAAGAAGTACCGCCGGCTGAACGAGCCCGATGTCTCGTATCACGGCGTGGTGTACACCGAGGCGCTCGGTCCCGCGGCATACATCGGCCGCGCCCGCGTGGTTCCGCTGCGCAACACCGGTGCGGCGATTTCCCCCTTCAATGCTTTCCTAATCCTGCAGGGCATCGAGACGCTGCCGGTGCGCATGGACCGCATCACGGAGAACACGCTCGCGGTGGCCAAGTTCCTCAAGGGGCACAAGAAGGTGACGTGGGTGAATTACTCCGGCCTGCCGGATCACAAGGACCACGCGCTCGCCCAGAAATATATGGGTGGACGACCATCCGGGATTCTCACCTTCGGCGTGCAGGGGGGAATGGCAGGCGGAACGCGTTTCCAGGATGCGCTCAAGCTGTTTACTCGCCTTGTGAACATCGGCGATTCCAAGTCGCTCGCGTGCCATCCTGCCTCGACGACGCACCGGCAGCTGTCGGTGGACGAACTGGAGAAGGCCGGCGTCACCGAAGATACCGTGAGACTGTCCATCGGCATCGAGCACATCGAGGATCTGAAGGAGGATCTCGATCAGGCGCTGAAAGTCGTTTGAGACGGGTGCTCCGATCCGGCGTCGCAAGCCGAAGCAAACGCGGTCGACGCGCGAGATCGGCCGTGTCAATGACTGAGTGAAAGGCTCACGCCGATGCCGGTAGCCAATGTCCGCGGTATCAAAATCAGCCATGAGGTGTTCGGGGACAGCGGGCCGTGGCTCGCGCTGATGCCGGGCGGGCGGCGCGGTTACGGGGAGTTCGTCCCGCTGGCGCGCAAGATTGCGGCACGGGGATTTCACGTGCTGCTGCACGACCGCCGCAACACGGGCGCTTCGGAAATTCTGATCGAGGGCAGCGAGGGCGAAGAGGAAATCTGGGCCGACGACTTGTGGCTGCTGCTCGGGCAGCTCGGCGCCGCACCTGCGTTCATCGGCGGCGCGTCTTCCGGTGCGCGCATGTCGATTCTGGTCTATCTGCGTCACCCGGAGGCGGTACGGGGCCTGTGCCTGATGCGTGTCACAAGCGGCGAATTCGCGGCCGGCAGGTTGCCCGAAATGTACTACGGACAGTTCATACGCGCGGCGCGTGAGGGCGGCATGGCCGGCGATTGCGCAACGGAGCAGTACCGGGAACGCATCGCCGCCAATCCTGACAACCGCGAGCGCCTGATGCGCATGGATCCGCTGCGATATATCGAGGTGATGTCACACTGGCTGGAGTTGTTTACCCGCGGGCCGATTGCTCCGGTGATGGGCGTTTCGGAGTCGGACCTTCGCTCGATCAGAGTTCCGTCCATCGTCATTCCGGGTAACGACAAGACGCATTCCATCGGCGGCGGACGCGCCGCTCAGGCGGCCATTCCCGGCAGCGAATTGTTCGAACTGCCTGTCGAAGACCAGGACGTACCGCTGGTGGAATTTTCGGCATGGGCTGAACACGAGCCGGCAATCAGTGCCGCGCTCGCCGATTTCATGAACCGCGTCGCGGGTCGGCACTGAACCGCGCCGGCCCGGATCTGAGGGGTGCGATCGCATGCGCCGCACCGTTATTCGACTGCGCGTGATCCGCAAGCGAGAAGCGACATGGCTGATTCGATTCAACGATCCGATTCGATAGACAGTTCGGGTTTTCCCCTCGGATTCAAGGTCGCGCACGGCGGGCAACGCCCGGGCGTCATCGCCGACAGTGCTTCCAGGGACATCTTCCGCGTCGAGCTTCGCGCGATGGGTGGCCACCAGAAGGAGGCGGTCGTCACCGAAGGCAGCAAAGGATCCAGTTTCCGGGCCGTCAGCGACGAAGGCCCCGGATTGAACGGCACCGACCTCGCGCCCAATCCGCTTTCCTTCTTTGCGGCCGCATTGCCGGCGGACATCATGAACCGCTTCATGCAAATCGCCCGCGCCCAGGCCGTTCAGGTGACTGAACTTTCGTCGGAACAGACGACCGTCTATGCGTTCGAGGGCTCATTGATGAAAGGAGACGGCAAGGGCTCGGCGCAGAACCCGCGCGTCAAACTCAAGCTGAAGTCGACTGCTCCGTTGGCCAAGCTGCAGGAAATCGCGCGCGCCGCGCTGCTTGCGTCGCCGCTGGCGGCACTGTGCCGCGTGCCGCTTGAAAACACCTTCGCGCTGTACGCGAACGGCCGACGGCGCACGTTCGCTGCGCTGACGCAATCGCCCGCGCCCGACGCGACCGACCCGCTCAAGGTATGGAAGGGGGTGCCAACGCCGCTGGACCCGGCGAGCGACGCTCCCGCAATGCTCGCCAAGCTCGGCCCGATACCAACCGAATCGCCGCAGCCGCCGCAGACCGACGCAGCCGGGCGGCGCCTGATACGCATGGCGCGTTCGCCGGCATCTGACGGCGAACGCGGCGCATGCCGCGCGACGAAGCGCTTGATCCGGCGCAAGCTTCCACGTTCAACGCGCCATCCGAGGTCTACCCCTACTATCAGTAGGGGCAAGGGCCGATGAGAGGCGCCGCGTTTCTGCGGCAGACACATGCGCAGCAGAGGTCATGCGACGGAAATACCATCTCGCGAGGCCATTGTTTGACTGATGGTGTTGACCGCGCGCGAGGCCTCAATGTATAAGATCGGAACCGTACTGAATGGATATTCAGTCAGGCTAAATCCGACTGGAATCGTAGGTCATTTGGAGCGGGATACGCACAAGAAATCTGCACGGGACGCATGGACCAGGAAAAGGCGTGGAAATAGTAGCCCCGATCAAGGAGATCACCGATCTCATCAAGGTCAACGGCGGGACGTCGTTTCAGTTCTGCTATCAATGCGGGATCTGTGATGTCGTTTGTCCGTGGAACAGGGTCACGTCCTTCAGCATGCGCAAGATCGTCCGGCAGGCGACATTCGGCCTGACCGCGATCGAGCAGGAAGACATCTGGCGTTGTACCACCTGCGGAACCTGCCCGCAGCGCTGTCCGCGGGGAGTCAATCAGATCGAGGCCGGGGTATCCCTGAGAAAGATCGCCACGGAATATGGTGTCTTTCCCGATTCAGTCGCTCCCATCGTGACCGTGAGCGGGAGCCTGATGGCCGAAGGCAACCCCTTCGATATCGAACGGGGCAAGCGGGCGGACTGGGCGCAGGGCCTGCCGGTGAAGACCTTCGCCGAGGGCACGGAAATCCTGTATTTCCCCGGCTGCTATCTGAGCTACGACCCGCGCCTGAAGAAGGTGGCTGCTGCGACCGCGCACATCCTCGATAAGGCCGGCGTGGATTTCGGCATACTGGGACCCGAGGAGAGCTGCTGCGGGGAAAGCATACGCAAGACGGGCAACGAATCCTTGTTCAAGCACCTGGCCAAGCAGAACATCAAGGCGTTCATCGATCGCGGGGTGAAGAAGATCCTTGTCTCCTCACCGCACTGTTACCATACTTTCAAGAACGAGTACCCGGAATTCAACGTCAACTTCGAGATTGTTCATATCTCCCAATTCCTGCGCGATCTGATGAATGATGGACGAATCGCACCGGTGCGGGAATACGAAAAGAAGATCACCTACCACGATCCGTGCTACCTCGGCCGGCACAACGGAATATTCGATGCGCCACGGGACGTCTTGAAACAGGTCCCCGGCGCGGAGTTGACGGAAATGGCGGAAAACCGGGAAAACAGTTTCTGCTGCGGCGGAGGCGGAGGAAGGATATGGATGGAAACGCCCAAGGGCGAACGATTCTCCGATCTCAGACTGAAGCAGGCTGTTGACGTCGGTGCCGAGGTGCTGGTCACGGCCTGCCCCTACTGCATCACCAATTTTACCGACAGCAGCCTGAGCCTGGAAAACGGTCGTTCGATCGAGATCAAGGACATCACCGAAGTCATCCAGGAAGTGATCTAGATCCCAGACGAGATATCTTTCAAGGCAAACAGAGTGAACATCGCGCCAATTTCAGGACTGACAGCCAGCGGTCCAAAGATCGACAACAAGGGTGACGTAATGGTTGTCGGCGGCGGGATCAGCGGCATTCAGGCGTCTCTCGATCTCGCGGAAGCCGGTTTCAGGGTCTACCTGGTGGACAAATCGCCCGCCATCGGCGGCAAGATGTCGCAGCTCGACAAGACGTTCCCCACCAACGACTGCTCCATGTGCATTGAATCTCCCAAGTTCATTGAATGCAGCAGGCACCCGAACATCGACATCCTGAGCAATACCGAGATTCACCGCGTCGAGGGGGAAGCAGGCAGTTTCAGGATCACGGTGACCAAGAAGCCCCGCTACGTGATCGAAGACAAGTGCACGGGCTGTACCACCTGTGCCCAGTACTGCCCGGTGCAGGTTCCCGATCCCTACAACGAAAACATGTCGTTGACCAAGGCGGTCCACATACACTTTTCGCAGGCGGTGCCGCTGATCAGCTACATCGACCCGGAGACCTGCCTGTACCACCAGGACGAAAAATGCAATATCTGCGTCGGCGTCTGCCAGCACGGCGCAATCGATCTGCATCAAAAGCCGGAGACGCTGGAAATCGGCGTCGGCGCGGTCGTTCTGTCTCTGGGCTACGAGGCGTTCAATCCGGCCGTCAGGGGCGATTTCGGCTACGGCACGATGAAGAATGTCGTAACCAGCCTGGAATTCGAACGCATCATTTCCGCCACCGGGCCCTACGAAGGAGAGATCAGGCGTCCGTCGGACGGCAAGCATCCGCACAGGATCGCGTGGATCCAGTGCGTCGGCTCCCGGCAGGTGATACCGGGCGGCAACACCTATTGCTCATCGGTGTGCTGCGCATATACCCAGAAGCAGGTCATTCTGGCGAAAGACCATTACGCGGATCTCGACGTAACGGTGTTTCACAACGACATCCGCGCCTTCGGCAAGGATTTCGAGCGCTATTACCAACGGGCCGAAAGACTCTCCGACGTTCGATTTGTCAGAAGCTACGTTTCGGTCGGCCGGGAGGTTCCCGCGAGCCGCAATGTCACGATCCGTTACGCCACCGACAGCGAAGGCGTGAAGGAAGAGGAATTCGACCTGGTCGTGCTGTCGGTCGGAATGAGCCCGCCGAAAGACGGGGCGGAGCTGGCGAAGAAGTTCGGCATTGAACTGAACGCGCACGGGTTCTGCAAGACCAATCCGCTCAATCCGATCGAGACCTCCCGCCCGGGAATTTTCGTCAGCGGCGCGTTCCAGGGCCCTGCGGACATTCCGGAGTCGGTCGTGTCCGCGAGCGGCGCCGCGGCGCTGTGCGGCCAGCTGCTCGCCGAGCAGCGCGGCAAGTTGAGCAGAGAGCGGGTCTATCCGCCCGAGCGCGACGTTTCGCAAGAGGAACCCAAGGTCGGGGTCTTCGTGTGCCATTGCGGCGCAAATATCGGCAGGGTGGTCGATGTCCCCTCGGTGGTCGAATTTGCGTCCAAGCTGAAGAACGTGACTCATGCCCAGGAGAGCCTGTTCGCCTGTTCCACCGAGAACGCGCAGCAGATCTCCGACGCAATACGCGACAAGGGACTCAACCGCGTGGTGATAGCCGCGTGCACGCCCAGGACGCACGAACCGCTGTTCCGGGATACCTGTCGCGAGGGAGGCATCAACCAGTATTTCTTCGATATGGCAAATATCCGCGAGCATTGCTCCTGGGTGCACTCGCGCGAGAAGGAAGAAGCCACCGAGAAGGCCAAGGACATCGTCCGGATGTCGGTGGCGCGCACCACGCTGCTGGAGCCTCTGCAGGAAATCGAACTGCCGATCAACAAGGCGGTCCTGGTGATCGGCGGCGGGATTGCCGGAATGACCAGCGCGCTGAACATGGCCGTGCAGGGCTTCGAGGTCTATCTGGTGGAGCGCGATGACGACCTGGGCGGAATGGCGCGCCGGATTCACTACACGCTGGAAGGCATGGACGTGCAGGCCTTTTTGGCCGATCTGACGCGCAAGGTCTATCAGCATCCGTCGATACACGTCGTCACCGGTTCGGTCGTCAAGGAGGTCGCAGGGTACGTGGGCAACTTCACGACCCGCGTGCAGACGGGTCGCCGTACACGGGAAATACGCCACGGCGCCGTGATCGTCGCGATCGGAGCGGAGGAATACAAGCCGGCCGAATATCTGTATGGGGAAAATGAGCGGGTAGTGACCCTGCTCGAGCTGGAGGGGCGGATCGCCAGCAGGGACGAGACGGTGATGAACGCCGAGAACGTGGTGATGATCCAGTGCGTGGGCTGCAGAACGGCGGAGAGGAATTACTGCAGCAGGGTGTGCTGCAGCCAGGCGATCAAGAACGCATTGAAATTGAAGCAGATGCGACCAGGGATCGAAGTTACCATCATCTTCAGGGACATGCGCACGTACGGGTTCAAGGAGGATTACTACCGCGAGGCGGCCAGCAAGGGCGTGCGTTTCATCCGCTACGAACCGGGCGACAAGCCGCTGGTCGAGGCGGTCGATGAGGGCGGCCGAAAGATGCTGAGGATTACCGTCGCCGATCCGATTCTGGGTCAGAGGCTCGCGCTCGATGCCGACCTGCTGGCGCTCGCGGCCGCCGTGGTGCCCTCAAGCACGCGCCACGAGCTGTCGAAGATGTTCAAGGTACCGCTGAATCCGGACGGATTCTTCCAGGAGGCGCACGTCAAGCTCAGGCCGCTGGACTTCGCGGCCGACGGAGTGTTTCTGTGCGGGACGGCGCATTATCCGAAACATGTTTCGGAGGCGATCAGCCAGGCCTACGGTGCCGCAAGCCGGGCCATCAACGTGCTGTCGAAGAACTCCGTTACCGCCACCGGGGCCATCTGCGACGTGCACGAGGATGCTTGCGTGGCGTGCGGGGCCTGCATTTCGGCCTGCACCTACGACGCGATCGACTTCTATGACACATCCGCGGGCAGGAAGGCGAGGGTGAATCCGGTCCTGTGCAAGGGGGACGGTCTGTGCAATACCAAGTGCCCCACGAAGGCCATTTATCTGAATCATTACACCGATGAAGAAATCCTCTGTCAGATCGATGCGGCGTGAATCGCGGTCGCAGGCACATATGAGCAAGGCGCGAAACTTTTTGGAGATGAATCCGGTTTCGTATACGAGATCAGAGAGAGGCAACATCACGCTCGGCGGCCCGGGCATGCTGGACTTAGGAGTCATTTGACGATGAGTGCCCCGCAAGAATTCAAGCCGCGCATACTGGGATTCCTGTGTAACTGGTGCAGTTATGCCGGCGCGGATCTGTGCGGCGTTTCGCGCTATCAATATCCGCCGAGCATCAAGGTGATCCGGGTGATGTGCTCGGGCAGGGTCGACCTCGAGTTCGTGCTGCGGGCATTATCCAACGGGAAGGACGGCGTGTTCGTCGGCGGCTGCTGGCTGGGCGAATGCCACTACGTCACCGAAGGCAATTACGATGCATTGAGCATGATGCATCTGGGCAAGAAACTGCTTGAATGCGCCGGGCTGAATCCGGACCGGTTGCGGCTCGAATGGGTGTCCGCGAGCGAAGGAAACCGCTACGCGGAAATCGTTACCGATTTCACCGCCAGGCTGAAGGAACTGGGCCCGCTCGGCGCGGGCGAGGGCATGGACAAGAAGACGGTGAATCTCAAGCTGGAAGCGATCACGAGGATACTTCCGTACATCAAGCTGGTGGAACGGGAGAAGCTGCGGGTGCGTTTCGCGGACAAGGCCGGGTACGAAGCGTTTTTTTCGAGCGACCAGCTCAATTCGCTGTTCAGGGAAACAATCGGGGAGAAACTGGCAATCAGCCAGATCATGGTGCTGCTGCAGGAGCGCGCGCTTTCCACCGGCGAGATCGCCGGCAGTTTGGGCATGAGCGCATCCGAAGTGGCGAAGCATCTCAACACTTCGGCCAGGGCGAAGCTGGTCAGGTTCGACGAGCAGCAAAAACGCTTTGCGCTTGCGTGATCAAGCGGTAATGGAATAGGGCGGAGCGGGCAGGGTGGGCGAAGCGAACGGCGCGAAGGACTGAGGACTATGGATACGGCAAGAATCGAGAGCATCATCGACAGCCACGACGGCGAAGCGAGCTCGCTGATCCAGATCCTGCTGGACATACAGAACGAACTTCACTGGTTGCCCGCTGAAGCGCTGCAGCTGGTCAGCGAAAGATTGCAGGTTCCGATGAGCCGGATCCAGCATACGGCGACCTTTTACAAGGCCTTCAGCCTGGTTCCAAAGGGGCGTCACGAAATCAATATCTGCATGGGGACCGCGTGTCATGTCCGCGGCGCCCCGCGCGTGCTGGAAGTGGTGCAGAACATAACCGGAATCCAGCCCGGCGAGACCGACCCGGACATGAAATTCAGCCTCGATACCGTCAACTGCCTGGGCTGTTGTGCGCTGGGTCCGGTAATGGAAATCGATGAGCAGCATCTTGGAAAACTGGTGCCCGACACGGCCGCCGAGGTGCTTAAGAAATATGAGTAAAGGAAGGCCAGTGATCAATTCGCCCGCCGAACTGGAGCAGCGCAGGCAGGAAATCCTGTCAGGACGGGATGCAGGCAAACCGCGTGTTTCAGTGTGCGCCGGTGCCGGATGTCTCGCGACCGGCGCGAGCGAGGTCATTTCCGCCTTTAACGCGGAAATCGAGAAGCAGGGCTTGACCGGGGAAGTGCGCGCGAAAGGGACCGGGTGTCCCGGATTCTGCGAGCGCGGCCCTGTCGTCGTCGTCGATCCGCAGCAGGCCTGTTATCTGCAGGTGACTCCCGACGATGTTCCCGAGATCGTCGCGCAGACCATCAAGGAAAACAAGATCGTCGAGCGCCTGCTCTACACCGATCCAACGACGAAGGAAAAGGCGGTACGCGAATCCGACATCCCGTTCTACAAGAACCAGGAACGCAACATCATCGGCAACAACATCAAGATCGACCCCAAGTCGATCGATGATTACCTGGCGCTGGGAGGATATTCCGCGCTGGCCAAGGCCCTGTTCCAGATGTCCTCCGAGCAGGTCGTCGAGGAGGTGCGCAAGTCCGGTCTTCGCGGCAGGGGCGGCGGCGGCTTTCCGACCGGAATCAAGTGGGATGCGGCCCGCAATGCACCGGGCGACACGAAATACGTGATCGTCAACGCCGACGAGGGCGACCCCGGGGCGTTCATGGACCGCGCGGTGCTGGAAGGCAACCCGCATTCGATACTCGAAGGCCTGATCATCGGCGCCTACGCGATCGGCGCCAACGAGGGATATGTCTACGTGCGCCAGGAGTACCCACTGGCGCTCGAGAACGTCGGCATCGCGATCCGGCAGGCGCGCGAAAACGGGTTTCTGGGCAAGAACATCCTTGGTTCGGGATTCGATTTCGACGTCAAGGTGCATCGGGGCGCAGGCGCGTTCGTCTGCGGCGAGGAGACGGCGCTGCTTCTGTCGCTGGAGGGCAGACCCGGCGAGCCCAGGTCGAGGCCGCCGTTTCCGGCTACCAAGGGCCTGTGGGGCAAGCCGACCAACATCAATAATGTCGAAACCTGGGCCAACGTGCCGCTGATCATCAACAGGGGCGCCGACTGGTTCAATCAGTTCGGGACCGCCAAGAGTAAAGGCACCAAGATCTTTTCGCTGGTCGGCAAGATCAGGAACACCGGCCTGGTGGAGGTGCCCATGGGCGTGACGCTCAGGGACATCATCTACAAGATCGGCGACGGAATTCCCGGCGACCGGAAGTTCAAGGCGGTGCAGACCGGCGGCCCGGCCGGCGGATGCATCCCGGAGGAACACCTGGACATACCGGTCGACTTCGACGAACTGATCAAGGCGGGCGCCATCATGGGCTCGGGCGGGATGATCGTGATGGACCAGGATACCTGCATGGTCGATGTCGCCCGGTACTTCGTGAATTTTCTCACCCAGGAGTCGTGCGGAAAATGCTCGCCGTGCCGCGAGGGCATCAAGCAGATGCACCGAATCCTCACCAACATCACCGAAGGCAGGGGCAAAGACGGGGACATCGAACTTCTGGAAGAACTGGCGATGTCCACCGGAAGCGCGTCGCTGTGCGCGCTGGGACGAAGCGCACCGAATCCGGTTCTGAGCACCCTACGCCACTTCAGACAGGAGTATGAAGCGCACATCAGGGAAAAACGCTGCCCCGCATTCTCGTGCAAGGAACTGGTTTCCTACTATATTGATCCGGAGAAATGCGAGGCCTGTTTGATCTGCTTCAGGAAATGCACTTCGGAAGCGATCCAGGGTGCCAAGCACAGGATACACGTCATCGATCAGGCAAAATGCAACAAGTGCGGAACCTGCTTCGAGGTTTGTCCGTCCCGCTTTGGCGCGGTGATGAGGCTTTCCGCCGAACCCGTTCCGGGACCGCTGCCGGATGAACTCAGAATCATAGTCAGGAAGAAGAAGGCCAAGAACGAGCAGAGAGAAACGATATGAGCAACGTTTCCTTGCAAATCGACGGCAAGGCGGTTTCGGCGAAAGAAGGCATGACCCTGCTGGAGGCCGCCCGAGGCGCGGGCATATCCATCCCCACGGTGTGCTATCACGAGAAGCTCGAGCCCTTCGGGGGTTGCCGGCTGTGCGTGGTGGAAGTGGAGGCTGGCGGGCGCAAGAGCCTGGTTGCGGCGTGCACCCATCCGGTGCAGCAGGACCAGACGGTGAACACCCGGTCCAAGCAGATCGACGGTATTCGCAAGGTGCTGACCGAGCAGCTGCTGGCATACGCCCCTGAATCCGAGGTCCTGCAGGCTCTGGCCCGGGAATACAAGGCCGACAAGGACCGCTTTCCGAGGGAACCGTCATTTTGCATTCTGTGCGGCCTGTGCGTGCGCTACTGCGCCGAGGTCAAGCAGAAGTATGCGGTCGGTTTCGTGGACCGCGGGCCGAGTAGGGAAATCAGCTTTGTTCCGGAGCTGGCCGCGACCGAGTGTTGGGACTGCAAGCAATGTTTCCCGCTGTGTCCCACGTCGGCGCTGCAGGCGGCCTTCGTCCTGACGCGATCGCTGAGGGCGTCGCCGTCACCGGCGAGACCCGCACTGAACAAGCAGGTCGAGACGGCTCCTGTTCCGGAATGAAATCGGGATTGGGGCATGCCGGCCGATCAGCGAACGATGGAAATGCTACCGAGGTTATAGCGAAGAGGTAAGACGATGAGGTACGCAGAAACGGGCTTCAACCTGGAAATCGATCTTTCCCGCGGCAGCATCGAAAAGGTGCAGACCGATCCGCGGGAGACCGCGCTTTATCTGGGCGGGCAGGGCATGGCGGCCAAGATACTGTTCGAGAGGGTGCCTGCCGGAACCGACCCTTTCTCTCCGGATAACCTGTTGATATTCAGTACCGGCCTGTTGCATGGCACGCCGGCCCCGGCGGCCAACCGCACCGTGGTAAACACGTTCTCGCCGCAGACCAACCTGATGTCGCATTCGCTGTTCGGAGGCTTCTTCGGCCCGGAATTGAAATATGCCGGTTACGACCGCATCATCATCCGCGGCAAGGCACCCGACCTCGTCTATCTGTGCATACACAACGACAAGGTGGAAATCCGCGACGCGAAGCACCTGCGCGGAAAGGGTTCCACCGAAACGGGAGACCTGCTGAAGAAGGAGCTGAAGGACCAGAAGGTTCAGGTCGCCGCGATAGGACTGGCCGGCGAGAACAGGGTCTACATGGCCTCGATCGAACACAACCATGCCAGCGCGGCGCGCGGCGTCGGCGTGATCATGGGGGACAAGCGGCTGAAAGCGATCGCCGTGCGCGGGACCAGGGAAGTCAACATCGCCAAGCCCGCCGAGATGTTCCAGGTGTGCCAGGACATCCACCAGAAGATGGCCGCCAGCAACGATTGCGGAGACTGGATGGCGACCGACGAGGACGACAGCTTCCACCACAACCACTTCGCCTGGGGCAACGCGCGCACGCGGATCAAGAACTACTGGAGCGATGAACTCCAGGAACGGTGGACGCGCTGGAAATACGAGCACATGGACCGGCAGACGGGCTGCTACAACTGCCCGAAGAAATGCCGCAACGTGATCAACTGGCCGGGGAAGCCACGGTTCGGCTACAAGTGCTTCGGCAAGGACACCTATCACATGGCGGCCTTTCTGGAGCTGGACTTCAGCTATGAAATCCTCGGTGTGGCCCAGGAGTACGGCGTCGACTCGTACGCGACGCCGCAGGTCATCGCATTCGCGCTGGAACTGCTCGAGGCCGGCATATTGACCGACAAGGACTTCCCGGGAATGCCTGCCGACAGCAGGGGACGGTTCTTCTATCTGCTGGAAAAAATCGTCCGCCGGGAAGGAATCGGCGACATCCTCGCCAACAGCGTTTCTCACGCTGCGCGTCTGATCGGCAACGGTGCGGAAGCGTTCGACCACAACACCACCAAGAAATTCGAGCAGTTGCCGATCAAGCTTGGAAAACTGAATCCGGCCTATTTCCTGATGATCGCCACCGGCGAGAAGATGAGCATCACCCAGATCGAAGGGTCGTTCCCGCAGGACCCGCTGCCGACGCCGGAGGAGAGGAAGGCGTTCGTCGACAAGTGGGAAGCCGTGCCGGACGAGAAGTTCAAGAAGTATTTCATGGAATGGGTGAAGCGCAGCGACATTTCGGACGAGCGGACCTGTGAAATCGTCGACTGGAACGAGGCGATGCACTACATCGACGACTCGATAGGAACCTGCGGATTCGTCTCCTCGTTCCGGGGCCAGTTCGGCGGCGGCGTCCCGTATCACATGAACAACATTCCGCAGATCATCGCGCTTGCGACCGGCATGGAAATGGACAAGGCCAGGCTTTGGAAGACCTTCCAGAGGATCCGCACGCTGGTCCGGGCGGTGAACGTCAAGCGCGGCCTGCGCAGGAAGGACGAACGTCCTCCGGAGGATCACTGGGCGGTGAGGGACGAAAAGTACGAGCAGGAATTGCTCAGCAAGTATTACGCGTTCAAGGGATGGAACGAACAAGGCATCCCCACGCGGCAGACGCTGGAGCTTCTGGATCTGGACTACGTCGCCGACGAGCTGGAAGAGGACGGAATCCTGTCGGCTGACGAAACGGGTTCCGCGGCGCAGCCGGTGGCGGAACCCGCCAAAATATAGAGCGACTGGGAGATTTTCGGTCATGGCCCTTCCGAGCAAGAAGATTGTCAAAGAGATCAAGGTTGATATCGAAAAGTGCACCGGATGCCGCGCGTGCGAGATGGCCTGTTCCGCCTTTCACGCGACGCCGAGGTACAGCACGATCAATCCGGCGAAGTCGCGCATCCGCATCGTCGCCGACGAAATCAGGGACGAATACGTGCCGCTGCGTGCGGCCGATTACACGCCTTCCGAATGCACCGGCCGGCACGTGTACCTGATCAATGGCAAGGAATACAGCGAGTGCAGCTTCTGTGGCGCGTCGTGCCCGTCGAGAGACTATTTTGTCGAGCCGGACTCCGGGCTGCCGCTGAAATGCGACATGTGCGAGAGTGTGCCGCCGCTGGCCGAGCCGATGTGCGTGCAGGTATGCGGGACCGACGCGCTGACCTACGTGGAGCGCGAAGAGGACCGCGAGCAGAAGGTGCAGCCCAAACGCGGGCAGATCGAAGTGGGATTGGAGTACCTGGTGCAGCAATACGGGATCGACGCGGTCGCCGAAAGCCTAAACGAGCTGGCCCGCGTGAAGAAAGCATAGGTTCCGGCATTTGCGCCGCGGCTGGCTGCGAGCGCGGCCGCATGTCCGGTTCAGCGGTCCATTGAGGATGCCAGCGAGGAGACCACCATGACACGCGTGCTCGAAGGAACCCGCGTACTCGAGTTCGGCACCTTCATCACCGGACCCTGCGCCGGAATGCTGCTTGCCGACCTCGGCGCGGATGTGGTCAAGATCGAGCAGCCGGGCAAAGGGGATCCGTTCCGCGGCTACGAGGGCAAGCTCTACAGCCCGCAGTTCCGCTCCTATAACGCCCGCAAGCGCAGCCTGACCCTCGACCTGAAGTCGGCGCCGGCGCGCGAGGTGGTGGAACGTCTCGTCGCAGGTGCCGACGTGCTGATCGAGAACTACCGGCCCGGGGTGCTCGACGGCCTGGGTTTCGGCCGGGAACGCCTGCACGGTCTGAATCCGCGGCTCGTCTACTGCTCCATTACCGGATTCGGAAGCAGCGGACCCTATGTCGACCGCCCCTGCTACGACACGGTGGCACAGGCGCTGAGCGGTTTCTTGAGCCAAAGCGTCGACGCGGAAAATCCGCGCGTGGTCGGACCGGCGCTGGCCGACGCGGTGAGCGGCATGTACGCAGCCTATGGAATCCTCGGCGCGCTGGTCGAGCGCGGACGCACCGGCAACGGTCGCCACGTCGAAGTGGCGATGCTCGACAGCCTCATCGCATTCGGAACCTCGCCGTTCGCGGGGTACTTCGCGACCGGAAAGGTTCCCGGCCCGTTGTCGCGGCCGAGCGTATCCCAGGCCTATGCGCTCGCTTGCGCGGACGGGAAGCTTGTCGCGCTGCATCTTGCGTCCGTCGACAAGTTCTTTCAGTCGCTGACGGCCGCGATCGGACGCAGCGAGCTCGCCTCCGACGCACGCTTCAGCTCGACCAGGTCGCGTGCCGCGAACTATGCTGAGCTGACGGCGGAGCTGCAGAGCGTGTTTGGAAAGCAGCCGCGGGAGTACTGGCTTGCACGGCTCACCGAGCACGACGTGCCGCACGCGCCGGTGGCGACGCTCGACGAGGTGTGCGCCGATCCGCAGGTGCGGCACAACGACGTGTTCCAGAAGATGACGCACCCGACCCACGGCGAGGTGATGAACGTGCGCAGGCCGGTCCTGTACGACGGCGACCGGGATGCCGGAGCGATGCCGCCGCCGGCGCTGGGCGAGCACAGCGAGGCGGTTTTGCAGGAACTCGGCTATGGCAGGGAAGCCATCGAGGCAATGAAGCGCGAGGGCGTCATCTGACCGACTACGGTAACCGATTGCGAAGGAGCAGCGATGAAGAACGAGAAACCCACGACCTCCATCTCGACGTTCGACGAGAAGGGATCCACGATCCGCGGCAAGAATCTCGTCGACGAACTGATCGGCGAGGTGACGTTTACCGACATGATCTATTTCTACATCCTGGGCCGCATGCCGACGCCCGCTCAGTCGAAGATACTCGATGCGGTGCTGGTGACCCTTGTCGATCACGGCATGCTGGGCGCGCTCGGCGCGCGGCTGGTCTACAGAAGCTCCCCTGACTGCCTGCAGGGCGCGGTCGCCGCGGGCATGCTCGGCGTCGGCAGCCAGTTCGGCGGCGTCATGGAGCAGGTCGGACGCCATCTCGAGGAGTTGATCGCGGCGCCGGATCCGGATGCGAAGGCGCGCGAAATCGTCACCGCGTACCGCTCCACCAAGCGGCCGCTGCCCGGATTCGGCCACAACGACTTTCGCCCCGACGACCCGCGCACCCCGAAGCTGCTCGCGGTCGCCGAAGCCGCCGGCGTGCCGGGCAAACACATCGCGGCATTGCGCACGCTGGCCCGGACGGTCGACAACGTGGTGGGCAAGCACATCACGATCAACGCCACCGCCGGAATGGCCGCGCTGCTCGGCGAACTCGGCGTGCCGTGGAAAATCATGCGGGGCTTCGCATTGATTTCGCGCGCGCCGGGCCTGGTTGGCCACATCTATGAAGAAACGCAGCGGCCCGCGGCGGGCTACGTCGGGCGGCTGGCGCAGGAATCCGTCGAGTACGTCGGCGAAAAATCGTCGCAGTAACGAGGGGGAAGAGGGCAGCGCGCGCCAACGCCTTGGCCGGCGGCGCGCACCGCCAAACGGCGGTTTTTCGCGTCCGATCCGTGACATGCGTGAGAGCAGCGCGACCGAGCCGCCCGTGCTACCGTGTGTTGCCCGAGACCGTCCCCGTCGGACGCAAAACCTCAGGCGGCCTGCGGGCTCGCCTTGCGTTGGCCCGGAAACGCGAGCGCCTCGGTAAGGAAATAGACAGCCTGTGCGTACGAAGTCGGGCAGAGCGCAAAGCATCCCTGGCAGTTCCAGCACTCGTTCGCGGCGAAAGCGCATCTCGGGGCGCGGCGTGCTGAGATCGTTGCCGTGCTCGCTGACGGAAACGCGGGCCGGTGAGGTACTGGTATACCATTTCCATCTTGGTTTGCTGACCTTCGGAAGCTTGCCGCGCTATGGCAATTTCCGGCAACGTCTGGCGCAGGATTGCAGCCACTGGCAATGTGGCGCGGGGATGTGTTACCCAGACGCCATCAATCATTTCGAAGGTTTCAATACCCTTCGGCAGTACCTGACTCCCTAGCACGGCGATTTCCGCTTTGGCGCTGCGCTGATCCTCCCGCAGCTTCGCCAGCCAACTATCGCTCCAGTTCTTGGTGCGCTTGGACTCGCAAAGAATCGTTCCGCTGGGCTTGCCACCCGCGCCGACACTCGATGCATCACGTCCCCGCCATATTCCCCTTCGGCACAGGTTCAATGGCATCGAAAGGGAATTTGCTGCGTAACAGGTTCTCAAGTTCAAGTTCTTGCACTTCGCCCTGCAATTGCTGCGAGCCTTGTTCGGCGCGCCGCTTGAGATCCTCGATCTGCTTCTGCATAGAGGAGATGGTCTGCTCCTTCTCCATCACCTTGAGTTTCATTTGCTCCTCGGTCTCCTTGCGGGCCTGGTCGCGCGTGGCGGAAAGCCCCTCCTGAATCCGCTTTTCCACTGTCAACTCCAGCTCACGCTTTGCGTCATCGAGCTCGCGCTGCTTTCGGATGAGTTCAGCCTGGGCCTTCTGAACCTCCGCAAGTTTTACGTTTCGCTGTTTGAGAACTTCCTGAAGGTCGGTGAGTTCTTTGGCCTTCTGATCAAGATCGGTCGCCGCAGCGAGTTTGGCTTTCCTGGCTTCTTCGGCGACGATCTTCGCTCGTTCCTGCAGCGGCTTTTCGGCGACCTGTTCCTCAACTGTCTCTTTGGCCTTGGCGAGCGCTTCCTCGCGCTCACGAAGCGAAGTTTCCCGCTTGGCGATGTCAGTGTCCTTCTGGGCCAGACGCTGCTCGTAGCCGCGACGAATCGACTCGATCAGCGGCGCCGCGAGCGATTCGGTGAGCTTGATCTCGGTCTTGCAGTTCGGACAAATAATCGTCGGCTCGGTCATGGGCCTATCCTGGCGGCACGCCAACTCACATCCCAATCACTTCTTCAGCTCTCGCAAATACCTCACCAGCTCGTGAACTCTTGTCGCCGGATTCACGGAGTCGGTGTCGCGGTTATGCTTTGTCAGTCTTTCCCCGTAGCTCAGCGCAGTGTCTAGTTGCGGGTGTAGACGTTCGAACACATCAGACAGCGCTTTGTCGTATTCCGGCATGTGGACGCGAACGGCGTTAATGACGTTGTCGCAGGCCGATCTACCGCCGGCAGCGACGAATGGCGCTGTAGAAAACGCGAAATGCAATAGAACCCAAAGTTCGAAGCATGGTACGGAAGTAATTTCCTGAAGCTTGCCGTCCCTGCCAATCTGCGATGCGGCGATTAGGTTCATGGCCTCCTGATAGTTTGCGTGACCATTCCGGTCAAAGACGCAGAACACACGATCGTAAATTTCACCCGCCCTCCGATACTCCTCAAAGGCGTGCTTCACGATACTAACCGGATCATTACCGTTCCCGGGAACGATCGTAATATTCGCGCTGCTCAATCGGTAAACGTTTCGCATTCCCCTCAGGTACGCGGGTTCGGTTTTCTCGCCCTCGCAAACAATAAGGACAACGTCGTATGGTTCGCGGACCGCCTCTTTTCTGCGATATGCACTCGCCGCCCGCGGCTTGCGCTTCGCCATCAGAGTTTCAGTTCACCAATGAACGGCAGCGCGCCGTACCTCCCTTTGAGGTAGCCCCGCTCTAGCGCCTCGTCCTTGCGAGGGCTGAATTCGGACAATGGATAGACCCGCGACGCGTTCTTCTCGTCTTTCTCGACGAACCAGATCTGGTCCCGCCGGAACATGTCGCCGTCCAGCAGCGACGTGTCGTGAGTGGTGAGGACAAGTTGCGCGTTCTTCGGGTTGGTCCCTCGACCGTGAAACAGGCGAATCAGAAATCGAGTCATCAGAGGGTGCAGGCTCGTGTCGAGCTCGTCGTAGAGGAGAATCTCCCCGTTCTTGAGCACGTTCAGCCATGCTCCGGCGGACTGGAACAAGATCTGCGTGCCGTGGGACTCGTCTCCAATATCCAACGGAACCGATTCGCTGGTGTCAATCCCATTGTGAAACGACGTCACGCGCATGAGCGTCGAAACTGGCCTTGCCGACAGCGGTTCGCGCACGAGATTTCCATCCACCGCCACCACCTGCATCGGCTCCCGCTGCAGCGACAAGTCGTCAATGCCCAAGTCTGCCGCATGAACGAACTGAAGCAGTTTTTGTTTGCCACCCGGCTGTTCCAACAACTGGAAAGTCAGCGACGGGTTGAGCTGCGAACCGCCCATTCCGATCACCACTAGTTTTTTCTGGAACCACTGGAATATCGGACGAAGTTGTTCGCTGTTCAACTGTATTGCCGTCGACAAAAACAGTGCATTACCGCGTGTGGCATCTCGCCACACGCGTGGGCTGCCCTTCAGCTTGGTGCTGAAGTGCCACTCATACTCTCTCTTTTTCGCGTGATATGTGCGCTCGAACCAGGTCTGCGGCCGCCCAACCGGATAGGCGATCAGCGACTCCTTGTGAAATCGTTCCGCGTCGACCGAAAAGCCGTACTCGTACCGCACGCCGTCGTCGGCGAAGACCACCTCGAATTCGCTAGGCTGATTAGTTGTCGCCTTGCTCAACTTGAAGGGGGTATGAACGATGCGCGCCCCTTCTTGGATAGTGGCCGAGTTGAGCACCAAACTCTGCATGAATTGCAGAGCCCAAAGGAAGTTGGTCTTACCGGCTGCGTTTGCACCGTAGATTACCGCCGAGCGAAGCAATCTTGGAAATCCCGGTAGTTCCGGATCGAATGTGTTCTCGCTCAGCAACTCCTTTGCCGCTCCCCCGACCAAGGTCAGGGTCTGCGTTCCCTTCACGGAGCGATAATTCGTCGCTCGAAATTCGATCAGCATGTCAAAATAGGCCTTGTATTTGAATTATGTGCCAAATTTTGCTAGAATAACGCGATAAACGCAACATAATGTTAATATGTGTAAGTTTTATCAACTATCGGGGTTACGGGTTCCCTACGATGCGGTATTGGTTATCCAAAATAAAGGCAAACAGAGATGACGAAGACACCGACGAATTCTCACAAACCGTGCGATGCGCGACAAGACGAAACGCTTTCCGAGCCGGTCCGGAGGAATATTCCCACCCGGGTGATCGGCCCCAAAAAGATCGATCCGAAGACGCGATTCGCACACAGGCAAGCAATCTTGGTGTGTCGCTCAAGCCCCCGACCAATCGCCCTACGGTAAGCGCAAACGATAGGGATAAGCGAGGGCGAACTGCTTCCGCTTGGCTGACTTTCCCTAGGCAGGTGGGATGACAGGCAGTAGCGCAAGACCCGGTCGCGCCGGACCGAAGTGCAGCGTCACTTTACCGCCGAAACTCGCGGGTGGCCGGTCGGTAGGATCGTCGTGCACAAGAGGTCCGCAGCCACGTATGGGGTTCTTCATGTTCGACAGCGTTGCCGCCTCGCCTTCGAATTCGTAGTCCTTGCCGCGGATCGTGGCCGCGATGCGGTAGCCCCTCCTGGGCACCACGATGCAGGTGGGCCAGATTTCAACGTCCAGTTCCACGATCTCGCCGGGGCTTGGCGGCTGGTTCTCGTCGTGCGTGTGATAGGGCCGGGATGGCCGCGCTGCTCGGCGAACTCGGCGTGCCATGGAAAATCATGCGGGGCTTCGCTTTGATTTCCCGGGCGCCCGGGCTCGTCGGCCATATTTACGAAGAAACGCAGCGGCCCGCGGCGGGCTACGTCGGGCGGCTGGCGCAGGAATCCGTCGAGTACGTGGGCGAAAAATCGTCGCAGTAACGAGGGGGAAGAGGGCAGCTCGCGTCAACGGCTCGGCCGGCGGCGTGAGCCGCCGGGCGGCGATTTTTCGCGCCCGATCCGTGACATGCCTGAGAGCAGCGCGACCGAGCCGCCCGCGCTACCGTATGTTGCCCGAGACCGACCTCGTCGGACGCAAAATCTCAGGCGGCCTGCGGGCTCGCCTCGCGTTGGCCCGGAAACGCGAGCGCACCAAGTGCTTCGATAGCGATCCGGGTTGCGCCGACAATTCGTTCCCCATTTCCATCCCGCACACACCTCCAGGGCCCCTTGCGGCAACATCGAGACACGCAGGCAGCGCAACCTGGCTCTCGCGAGACGTTCCGACAGCAATTCGGCATAATAGGGTGATGATCGCGCCGTCAAGAATTCGGGCGCTCTCGCGCCGCATCGCCGAGGAATTCCGGCCGGAACGCATTATCCTATTCGGTTCCTACGCGAGCGGGCGCGCACGTGAAGATTCGGACGTCGACCTGCTCGTGGTCATGCCCTTCGAAGGCAAGGGCGCGCGCAAGGCAGCCGAAATCCTGAACCGTGTCGAGCCGGATTTTCCGGTCGACGTGATCGTGCGGTCACCCCGGCAAATGCGCGAGCGTCTGGCAAGCGCCGACTTCTTCCTGCGGGAGGTCGTAAAGAAGGGCAGGGTCCTCTATGAAGCCGCTCACCCGTGAATGGGTGAACAAGGCGGAGGGCGACTACGCGACGGCGACGCGCGAGGCACGCGCCCGCAAGTCGCCCAATTACGATGCAACGTGCTTTCACGCCCAGCAGTGCGTGGAAAAGTACCTCAAGGCCGTGCTGCAGGAATGCGGCATCGCCTTTGGGCGGACGCACAACCTCGAAGCACTGCTAGCGCCCCTGCTCGGCCGTCACCCTGAATGGGCCGCGCTGAGACCGATGTTGCGAGACCTTACCGCATACGCGGTCGAGACCCGTTACCCCGGGGAATCGAGCGACAAGGAGATGGCCAGACAAGCATTGGCACACTGTCGCCATGCGCGATCGCGCCTGCGCGTTGCTTTGCGACTCGGCGATTGATTCAAGGATCTGCCGGCCATGCGGGACGGCTTCATGTGATTGGTCCCGAAAGACGGATAGGCATTTTAAACGCCCTTTTTCAGCAAACGGCACTCTCAGCAAACGGCACTCAATGGCCGGCCTGGCGAATCCTCAGCCGCGTGACAATTCACGCGAGCCCCGCTGTTTCCCTCCCGCTGTTTTGCCCGCAAGCGTGCGCTTCGCAGCGTCCGATTTCCCCCGAATCCGCACACCTGCACGAGCGCACGACGAGCCCGCTCGAGCCTGCTCATTGGCTCTGGCCAAAACCGGTCAGGGATTGCCGATCAAGCCGCCTGATAGAGATCGATGCGCCGTGCCGGTGTGCGTGGCGGCGGCTGGGCCGACAAGCCCAGATGCGTGAGCATGCGCTCGATCAGCGCGGGCGCTTCGATCGCAGCGATGATCTTCAACTTGCCGCCACACGCGCAACGCTCAACATCGATGTCGAACACCCGCTTGAGCAGGCGCGCCCAACTCATGCGCGCCGGCGCACCATGCGCGTGATTGCACGCGGCCGCGTGCCCGGCTGGCGTCTGCGCAGGAACCGGCACGATCGCGGCCCGCAGTTTGGCATGCGGCGCGAGCACCCCGTGAAAGCGGATCAGATGCAGGCGCGGGCGCGGCACCAGTGCTGCAAGCCGTTGCATGAATTCCAGCGCTGACATGTTGATGTGGCTCGTGCCGTCGACGGATAGGCATTTTAAACGCCCTTTTTCAGCAAACGGCACTCTATCGCCGGCCTAACGAATCCTCAGCCGCTCGTTGGCGATGGCCGGGCGCGTGATGTAGCGGCACAGGTGCTCGAGCTCACTACGCCGCTCGGCGGCGCAGCGCACCGCAGCATGCAGGCTGAAACCGTGGGCGTTGGCGCACAGCGCTTGGGTCATCGGCGCGGCGCGGCTCGCCGCGGTTCGCAAGCTCAGCAGTTTGCGCCCCGAGCGCGGCCCGAACGCGATGCGGTAAGTGCAGGAGGCGACCTGCAGGGGGGCGAGCACGTTGTCCGGATCGATGATCCCGTGCGCAGCTCGCGCCTACTGAAGGATGGCGCCGTTCGGGGTCGCCAACGGGATCAGCGCTTCGCTTCGCCTACGGCTCCGCTACGCGCCGATCCCGACCAATTTCATACACCACTTCCAGGGACGCAAGCGGATCTCACAGAATGGGCAAACCAGAAAAGGCAGCGAATCATGGTTGAT
This sequence comes from Betaproteobacteria bacterium RIFCSPLOWO2_02_FULL_63_19, assembly GCA_001770415.1. Lineage (GTDB taxonomy): Bacteria > Pseudomonadota > Gammaproteobacteria > Burkholderiales > SG8-39 > JACQTO01. The sequence goes on from MEQX01000014.1 coordinate 64,721, forward strand.
TCGCTGCCGGTTCGGTCCAAAGACTCACTAATAGTATTCGTTTGCCGCACCTATATCAGATGCCTCAAGACTCCGCCAGCATGTATCACCCTGGAAATAGTCGGGCTCCATCGTTCCGGGATTCTTGTTGGGGGTAGTACAACTAGGCGACCCAGCAAATGGGCTACAGAATCCATCCCGCATATGGTTGAGCCCGAGCAGATGTCCAAATTCATGAGTCGCAATACTCTGTATATCGTATTGGGCTGGTAATGGATTTAGCGACCACACTAGGTCGGAATTAAAGGACAACGACCTAGTTCCGCACGTGGGGCACTTCGCGGGATCGTAATCTATAAACCCGGGGGTAGTCGCCCCCGCTTGGTACGCGGCAGAAGTTGGACAGCCGCCGGTCGAGAAACTGTAGAAACCGAGCTGGAGCGGCTGCCCGCTTGGGCAGTCACTATCTGTTTCGACTCCGCTCCAATCACCGATCTTGTTGGCGGCATCTGTAGCGTCCCATGCGTCCCGAGCCGCATAGATGGCGGTTCCAATGTCGGGATTGTAATATACAGCCCAATATAGATTTGGTCCTACCGCCCATGGAGTGTTTGGCCCCAACTGTGAAGCTCCGGGCCATGTGCACGCTGCTTGTGCGATACCCGCGAGCAGAAGCAGAAAACTCAGTAATGTGAGTTGTTTGATCATTGCTGACCTCCAAGGGAGACGGGAAGAATGGCGATCAAGTAATAAGTTGCCGCCGGCCCGGGGTACCGCTTCAGGAACAGTCTTACGGGAACGCCGGCCTGAAGTGGTCTGACGATACTGTTTGCCGTATGTATGATCTGTTCCACTGCCTCGATTCCCCTTTCAATCTTGGTGATTTCGCCTAGAAGAGGACGGTTGATTGGCGAAGGATGGTGCAATGCCACGTTCGCATTCGGTCTGAAGACAACGACTGCGTCCGCTAAAGCCTCGGGCGAAATTGCGTAGTCCATCGGGCTATTGCGTGCGACGGCGTCAGACGTCTCGCTCGCTATAGCGCTGAGCGAATTGAAAGCAAGCGGTCCTGCAAGGACCGCGACTCGTAATAAACTTCGGAAAGTTCTCACCCTCCCTTCGGTCGTTAGTTCCCAGTTCCCTGGAGCGGGAATACAAACGCTCCGTTCTTGCTCAACTGATTCCCCACCTCACGTGCAGCCCAATATTGCGGGAGGTGCATTCTCAGTTTCCGCAGAAAAATAGTAGCAACGGCTATGTTTCCTGTATGTCGGGAGATCCCTACTACACAGGTCGGGGATGCAGGGATAGTCCCAGTGTCGGACGAAGGTCGCTGGCAACAGTCGCCAGTTGCATCGGCTACTCGCTGGCCATAAAGAGAACGGAGCCTTCTCGTGCAGCGCAGCGGAATCTTCGGGAACGTTCCTCAGATATCGGTTTGGTACTCAGTGAACACTGGCCGGGGAGCATCCGCGAGGAGGGCACCTCCTTGCTACGGGATCAAACCGCCTGGCGGACAAATTTACGAAGCCGCGACCGCCTCGACCGTCGTCGCCGTTTCTCTCAAACGGCGGTGATCCAGCGAGCGGTGCGGGGAGTAAGGACGTACGGAATTACGGTAACAAAGACTGTTGAAATATTATCGGCACCATGTACGCCGCGAGCCATTCTGTCCAAGGATCGCCGCCGTGGGCTACAACGAACACGAATGGCATGTAGAGTCCGAACGCTTCATTTCCGGTAAATGTATATTGAGGCCCTACCCCCCGAGTATCCAACGTAAAAGATCGGTCGCTAACGTCTTCTAGGTAGGGAACCAATCCTTCTTTCAGTTCGGTTCGTTCCGAACCAAGAATCCACGAAACGACTTCTCCCCCCGGGAGCAAAGCCCCCACGTAGACGTCAACAGTAAAGGCAGGAGTGGGTGGTGCGGGTATATCTATAGAAACACTTAAGTAAACGGTTTCACCCGGTCTATAGCGGTACACCGGGGAGATCATCTCACTTCCGGGGATGATAGAAATTGCTATAGGAGGTGCTGTGGATACCGCAATAGCGGGACCCACAGCACAAGCGAGCGCTGAGATCACCGTCAAAATACCTATCCGAAATAGCGTCCAGACGTTCTTCCTGCTGCATGTGCCTTCACATTCCATTGCTAACCTCACGTCGAATTGATCGTCGTTCCGCCATGCAATCGCCTATTGGGTGGATTGTCTAAACTGCATCGAAAAGCCGAACAACGCCGCGAATCTCTTACGCGCAGCCCGCAATCGACTTGCTCACGTTTCCCAACTAGAACCTAAGAATATTTCCAGTTCGGCTCTACGTCATTCGAGATCACATCGCACTCGCACGTATCCTGCTCGTAGATGCGCATGCTGCACCGTCAAGTGGACAACCGCAGGGGCCCCGATGTTTTCTGCGACACTCACTAGCTCAGATGTTAGCATTCGCCCGCATTGGGCGTCTGTAGGGAGATCCCCACACCCCGTATGCGGAGTGATACGGAGATAGACCGGGGAATATGCGCGCCAGGCGTATTCTCTAGCCTTCCTCCGTTTTATAGGGGTTCTGTACGCTGGAGGAATGCAGCAAAGCAAATCCAAAGGTTCTGAGACGGATAGGCATTTTAAACGCCCTTTTTCAGCAAACGGCACTCTATCGCCGGCCTGGCGAATCCTCAGCCGCGTGACAATTCACGCGAGCCCCGCTGTTTTCCCGCCGCTGTTTTGCCCGCAAGCGTGCGCTTCGCAGCGTCCGATTTCCCCCGAATCCGCACACCTGCACGAGCGCACGCCGAGCCT
>MEQX01000015.1:0-31440 GCA_001770415.1 Betaproteobacteria bacterium RIFCSPLOWO2_02_FULL_63_19
CCTAGATTCACCCGGTGACACGGGCAGTTCCCTCCTTTATATTGTGAGAACAACTTCTACAAGCGACTTCGTGTCGCACTTGATTTTCCTATCGTTTCAGCTGTCGTTCACGGCCGTCGATGTCAGAAGCTGAGACTGGCAGCGCCGGCCTTGAATTTTTCGTGAATGACGCTGGCGCCGGCGATCGTCACGCCATCGATGAAGTCTTCCTGGGTATACCCGCGGGATTTGACGCACGGTGGGCAGGCGACCACCTGCCCGCCGCGTTTCATGAAATCTTCGATCAGCGTCTTCAACGGATCGAACGGCTGGGCGTGGGTCATTTCTATGCCGCGGCGCCGAACGAGGTCGACGGCGGAACTCGTCAGAAATGCGCATACCTTGAGGCCGGCGCTAATTCCGCCGCACGCTATCGTAAAGGCCACCGACGACAGTTCATGGTCGGCGCCCTTGGTCATCAGGACCACCAATTCTCGGGATTCTTCTGCCACAGTCGATCTCCTGGAGTGTTCGGGAAAGTTGTCCCGGGAATCGTCATGCCCATCGATTCCCGGCCGGGACATTGCTGTAATGGGATCACAGTGTCAACTCATCGGCACGTGCGTGCGGGCCTGCGTACAATTCGTCTTCTGCGGGATTCCCAGCGCTCATTCCCGGCGCGGAGCGCAAGGCAGAGCGGGAATCTTGCCGGTTACTTGCAAGCGGCAAGCATCGAATAGACTTGAAATGCACTAGGAGAACTCAGACATGCCCACCATATTCAGCGCCCGAGAAATCGCCGAGGCCGCGGTTGAAAAGGAAATCAAGCGAAAAGAGTTTTACGCAACCGTGACCAAGCTGAGCACGAACAAGGAGATGACCAAGCTCTTCGCGTTCCTGACCGGCGAAGAAGGCAAGCATGTGGAGACGTTCGTTGCAGTTCGCGATAGTCTTCCCGTGGATGCGCGGCCTGAAGAATACGATGCTGACATGCAGGCGTACATGGATTCCATCGTCGAAAACCGGCTGTACTCCGACATCGAATCCAAGGATTTCGTTCAGGATGCGATAGACAAGAAGCACGTGTTCAATCTGGCCATCACGCTGGAGAAGGACGCCATCCTGTTCTTCTGGGAGTTCCTGCCGTACGTCAACGAAGCTGACAAGACGATCGTCAAGGCGCTGATCGACGAGGAAAAAAGCCACATTCGCATGCTCGCGAAAATGAGAAAGGAACTCGGCCAGTAATCCTTGCGCGTCCGCCGATGGCGATCGCGGCCGCGGCCAGGACCGCGCGCTTCGAGTCTCGCGGGCAGGGGCCGGCTAGCCGGGGTGCCGATCGATGTAGCGGAGAACCCGCTGAAGTCCCTCGCGCAGCCGCTCGTGGCTCTGGGCGAAGCACAGCCGGAAGTACTCGTCATTGCCGGGCCCGAAGGTATATCCGGGGGCAATGCCGACGTTCTCTTCCTCGAGCACGCCCTGAGCGAAGGCGAGGCTGGACTTCAGGCCTTTCACCCGCGGGAACGCGTAAAAGGCCCCCTCCGGTTCGAGCAGCTCGATGCGAGGATGGGGAGACAGGATTTCTGTCACGATGTCCCGCCCTTTTCGGTACTGTTCGCGCAGTTCGGCCACGACCTTCTCCCCCTGCGCGAGCGCCGCGATCGCCCCGAACTGAACGAATGTGGTCGCCCCGGTATTGAAGCATTCCGCGAGGATGGCCCACCGGCTGGCCCATCGGCTCGGCGCCACGACCCAGCCGATGCGCCAGCCGGTCATGGCCCATGCTTTCGAGAATCCGCTCACGATAACCACCGGGTCGTCATCGCGCGCGATGGAGAGAAACGAGGGTGCCGCTTCCCCACCATAGACGCAGCGGTGGTACACCTCGTCCGCGATAAGCAGTATTTCCCTTTTGCGGCAGAACTCCAGCAGTTCCCGTTGTTCATCGGGCTTCATGACCCATCCGGTGGGATTGCAGGGCGAATTCACGAAGATCGACTTGGTGTTCGGCTTCACCGCGTCGATGATGTCGGATACGTCGATGGCCCAGCCGCGATCCGACGCGTGCTGGCGCACGAAACTCACTTCCGCGCCCGTGACCCGGTAGGCGTTCTCGATATTGGGCCAGACCGGGCCCACGATCAGCGCGTTGTGCCCCGTCGTGAGGACCATCTGGGCCGATATCGTGATGCCGAGCATCGAGGAACCCGGTATCGAGACGCGGTCCGGATCGACGTCGAGGCCGTAAAGGCGGTCGAGATACTTCTTGACTGCGTCGCGAAGGTCCTGGCGCCCGCGGGTGTGGGAATAGAACGTGTAGCCTTCGTCGATGGCCCGCTTCGCGGCTTCGCGGATGAAGTCCGCTGTCACTGCGTCTCCTTCCCCGAACCAAAGCGGAATAACGGATGGATCGCCGATGCGCGGAAGGGCCACGCGCGTAATGCCGTTCTGCTGCAGTGTCTCGATCTCTTCTCTCAGCACACTCATGAATAGTGGTTCCTCTGGTCCGGACTGATGACAACGGACGAAATGCGCGCTGTGCGCCGATCGTGCGCGACGGCCAAATTTCGTCGCCGGCAGCGGAATTTACCGGGATTCGGCTGGACCTGCTGCCTCGCGCAGCGCGTTCGTCCGCTCCCAGTCGATCTGCAGGGTCGCACGATCGATGACCACCCTGTACACGTCGCGCGCCGTCTCTATCGTCACCAGTTCGTTGATGGTTACGTCCTCCAATACCGCCATCGGGTCGCGTTCCTCCGGCGGGCCGACGCCGCCGCCGCCACTGGTGTCCTTGACGACGTGGTCGCCGCGAACCACCTTGTGCAGCCGGTGAACCTTCGCCAGCACCTTTTCGCCATTGCCGTGCACGATGTGGCAGACGTTGGGCATCGTCGGCCTTCCGCCCAGGCAACCGTGCGCGAAGGTCGTCTCGCCCTGACCTGCGCCAGTGTGCATGCCGGCGTCGCCGCCCAGATTGACCACCTCCCAGTGGAAACCGGGACCGCCTCGCCACCTTCCGGCGCCCGAGGAGTCCTTTCGAAATTCCCTGCTGATGACCTTCCAAGGGAAACGGATCTCGTAATCCTCGGTGTTCGGCCGCGCAATTTCACCCAGCGTGCCCAGGGAAGCCGATCCCTGGTAGCCGTCGTAACCCCAGACCGCGCCCGACCCACCTTCGGCGTGATAACCGGGGAATACATAAAGGCCGCCGGTGCGTGGATCGATACCGTAGATATATTGCCCGTAACGCCGGCCCCAGCCGGCCGCGGCTCGCGTCGGCAGGGCCTGCGACATCGCCATCATGACGGCTTCCTGAATATTGCCGCCCATGCTGACCGGTGCGCCGCCCATCGGTGCGGGATATTTCGCATTGACGACCAGTCCTTCCGGCGCGATGACTTCGATCGGCCGCATCGTTCCCTCGTTGTGGTACTCGGCCAGCGCCGGATCCAGAAACAGAATCGCAGAGGCCACCGAGCAGCTGTAGGTGCTGGGATAGCTGCAGTTGACGAATCCCTTGCGCTGCGCGTCGCTTCGGGAAAAATCGATCGTCAACTGCTCGCCGTTGACAGTGACATCGCAACGCACGGTCACCGGGACGTCGAGTTCCACGCCGTCGTCGTCCGTCGAGGACTCGCCGCGGTAGACGCCGTCGGGCATCGCGCTGATGCATGCGCGCACCGCCTGCTCGGTCCGAGCCTGCATGATTTCCACGCAGCGCTGAACCGTCTCGATGCCGTATTTTCCGATGAGGTCGAGCAATCGGTTTTCCGCCAGTTGCGTGGCTGCGATCATCGCGTAGCTGTCGTTGCGGACGCCTTCGGCGAGGCGCACGTTATTGAAAATCAGCCGCATGATGTCGCGCTGTTCGCGGCCCCGTTCAATCACCTTGACGCCGGGAATGAGCAGGCCTTCCGAATGGACGTCATAGGGATCGGAAAAATACGCTCCGGGAAAAGCCGCGCCCGTGTCCTCTACGTGCGCGCGCGCGAGCGTCCAGAAGACCGGCCGGCTCCCCTGGAAAATGGGACGGAAATAGCCCCAGTCAGGGGGATGGCAGGAGTAGCCTCGATACGGATCGTTCGCGAGGAAGACGTCTCCCGAATAGATGTCGTCGCCGTACTCCTTCATGATGTAACGGACCGAGTATTTCGCCCCGACGAACTGGATCGGCAGGCCGACCGGAATCGCGACGGTGTTTCCGTCGCCGTCCCAGATGCCGACCGAGATGTCCTTGAGCTGCGAGATCAGATAGCTCTGGGCGGTGCGTTCGATCACGCGCCGCATCTCACGGCATATACGCTGCAGCGAATGCCAGATCGTCGACAGAGTCAGGGGATCCAGCGGCCGGTCCGTTTCGGCCTGCAACGGCTTCCCCGGTCCCCCATCCGCGGCGCGTGATTGCATCGAAAGCTGGCCCATCGCCTTATCTCCTCGTCAACAGATAGCTTCCAGACGTATCGACGGCGCAGTCGAATCCGTCCGGAACCACGATCGTAGTCGCTTCTTCTTCAATGATCGCGGGCCCCGGAATTACGTTACCGGCAAGCAATCGCTGGCCGTCGTAGCAGGGCGTGTCGATCCAATCGCCTCCGAACAGGCAGCGCCGCATTCGTTTCCACGCCGCGCCCGGGTCGATTTGACCCTGCGCCAGCGGCATTAGCTTGAGGTCGAGCTTGCGCGCAAGCGTGGCCCGCAGCGAGCAGGTCCGGAACTCGATTGCTCTCGCCGGCAAGTCGAATTTGTAAAGTTCTTTGTGCCGGGCATGAAACGTTTCGACCACCTGCCGGATGTCTTCGGGCGATCGCAATGTCCCCGGCAGCGCAACCTCGATGTCATGGAACTGGCCGACATACCGGATCTGCGCGGTTCTGGTCGAGACCGGCTCGGATTCGTCGACGTGGCTTTCCTTCAGATCGGCGGTCGCCTTTTCGGCGAGTTCGCCATATAGATCTTCCAGGCGTTCCGGATCCAGCTTGTCGGCGCGGACCAGGCAGCTCTGCGAATACTCCCGCCCCATATCCATCGCAAACATCCCGAATGCGCTGTACAGGGCTGCGTATTTGGGAATGATTACTCTGGGAATCCCCAGCAAGTCGGCGATGTAAGCCCCATGGACCCCTCCAGCCCCGCCGCCGACGATCAGCGCGAAATCACGCACGTCGTAGCCCCGCTTGGTGGACATTTCGATGACCTGATCCGCCATCAGCGAGTTCACAATTCTGAAAATCGCCTGTGCCGCTTCACTTTCGGTCATCTTGAGCGGCTCAGCGATCGTCAGTATCGCCCGGCGGGCGCGCTCGGCATCGAGCTTGATTTCGCCGGCGAGAAAATAGTCCGCGGGTACGTACCCGAGCAGGACATCGGCGTCCGTGACGGTCGGTTTCTCGCCGCCGCGGCCGTAACATGCCGGGCCGGGCGCGGATCCTGCGCTTTGCGGACCGACCCGCAGCAGTCCCAGGGAGTCGATCCACGCCAGACTTCCCCCTCCGGCCCCTATGGAATGCGTTTCAATGATCTTGATTGCGACCCGCTCGTCACCGACCCAGCTCTCGGTCGTCGTCGGGATTTCTCCGTGCCGAATGAGGCTCGCATCGAGGCTGGTGCCACCCATGTCAATCGAGATAAGGTCTTCATGGCCAAGCAAGCGGCCGAAAAAATGGGCTGCCGTCGGGGCTGCCGCCGGTCCTGAATTGATCAGCGTGACCGCCTGGCGGCGCGAGTGCGCGGCAGACTGAACCAGCGCGTCGGAGCGGACCATCAACAGATTGCCTGTGAAGCCCATTTCGGTCAGCCGATCCTCCAATGCCAGCAGGTAATCGGAGACGATCGGACCGATATAAGCGCTCACCACGGTCGTGCTGAACCGCTCGTATTCTCCGGAAACGGGCAGGATGTCGTGCGAAGTCGCAATGTAGACCCTGTCACCGAACCGGTCGCGGCACATCTGCGCGGCTTTGCGCTCGTTCTCCGGATTCGCATAGGAATGCAGAAAACAGACAGCGATTGCCTGGACTCCTTCGGCCTCGAATTTGTCCAGCGCCGCGCTTACGCTGGAGAGCTCGACCGGCGTTTCGATCGCTCCCGAATACAGCGTGCGTTCGCGCACAGGAAGACGCAGATAGCGGCGCACCAGCGGTTTGTAAGGGGGGACCGCGAGGTTGTACATCGAGGTGCGGATATTCTTGAAGCCGCGGCGAATCTCGAGTTCATCCCGGAATCCCTCCGTCGTCAGCATGCCAAGTTTCGCGCCTCGCTCGGTCAGCAGCGCATTCGTGGCCAGGGTCGTTCCATGGATGATGACGTCCACTTCGCCGATAAAGTCGCGCGGGTCCTTTGCCGCGTGGCGGGCCGCTTTCTCGAGGGAATTCATGAAGCCCCTGCTTGGGTCGTCGGGCGTGGTCGGCGACTTGAACTGGCCGAGGTGTCCGCGGCCGTCCAACACCAGGCAATCGGTAAACGTGCCACCGACGTCGATCGCAATGCTGACCATCTAAATGTCTCCGGAGCCGGTTTTCAATGCTGCGCAGGCGCGCAGCGGTGACGAAAGGGTGAGGCGCGGTGAAACATGACCGTCAGCGCGCCGCTGCACGGATCGCCGCTGCAATGCGCGTCTCCGAGGGGCTGACGAATTCCTCCAACGGGGGGCTGAACGGAACCGGAACATCGAGCGTGGCAACCCTGCGGACGGGTGCCTTGAGCCTGTCGAAGCCTACTTCCGCGATGCGAGCCGCCAGTTCCGCAGCGACGCCGCAGCTCTGGTGGCACTCGTCGACCAGGACGACGCGTCCGGTCTTTTCAACCGAGGCCATGATGGTTTCGAGATCCAGCGGAACGATGGTGCGAGGATCCACCACTTCAGCATCAATTCCGTCTTTCGCCAGACGTTCGGCTACGCTGAGGGAGCGCTGTACCATCAGAGACGTGGCCACAACGGTGACGTCGGCGCCCGCGCGTTTGATCTCCGCCTGACCAAACGGAATCACCTCGCTTGCGTCAGGTACCAGTCCCTTGTATTCGAAGAGCAGCACGTGGTCGATGAAAACCGTTGGACTGTCGCTCGCCGCGGCGGCTTTCAGAAGCCCTTTTACATCCCGGGGCGAGGAGGGAAGCACGATTTTCAGCCCCGGACAGTTCCACAACATGGCTTGCGGACTGTGCGAATGCTGGGCCGCGCCTGCCCCGCGCAGTCCATGCAGCAAATGGAACACGACTGGCGCACGGGTCTGGCCGCCCGACATGTAGAAAGCGTTCGCCGCCTCGTTGACGATTTGAGGCCATGCCTCGAACGCAAAGCTCGCGGTGATGAGATCCACGATCGGCCGCAGCCCGGCCATGGCCGCACCGGTCGCAAGCCCGCACACGGCAAGTTCGGATATCGGGGGTGATATGACTCGGTCCGGAAAGCTCTTGGCAATTTCGTTGAACTGGAACCGACGTGCGCTCAGACCCAGGAATCCGGTGGCGATTTCGGTGATGAAGTGAACCCGCTCATCCGCGGCGAGAATCTCGCGCAATGCCTCCAGCTTCGCCTCGTAATAAGCCAGTTCTCTCATCGCCGATCTTCAGGCAAAGACTTCCGTCACGGCTTCCTGCGGATCGGGATATGGGCTCGCCAACGCGAACTTCGCGGCCTTGTCGATGCGCTCCACGGCGTTGCGGTCAATCTCCGCGAGTTCATCACGCGTAGCTGCGCCGCATTCGACAGTTTTCCGGACGAAGGCCAATACCGGATCGCTTGATGCATACCAGTCGCGGAACTTTTGCGGGACCGAACTTACATCCCAGGCGAGGTCGATTTTCGTCGGCACCGGTACGATGGGCCAATTGCTCTCGCTGCCGGGCCAGCGCACGGTTTGCGTTTCGATGAATTGCGGTCCTTCTCCGCGGCGAATTCTTTCAACTGCTTCGGAAATCGCCTGATGCACTGCGTCTGCGTCGGTTCCGTCCACTTGCCGGGCGTTGATCTTGTAGACCTTCGGCAGATCGATCAGCGGATAGACCGCCATGCTGAAGGACTGAACGGCGCCGATCGCTCGTCCAGCGCCATATTTTCCATTGTTCTCGCACAAGAAAAGCACCGGGAGATTCCACAGAGACGCGATGTTGAGGGATTCCGGGGCTGCCCCTTCTTCGAGAGCGCCATCGCCAAAAAGACAGGCAGCGAGTTGACCGGTCTTGCGCGCCTTGGCCGCATAGGCGGCGCCTACCGCCAACGGAATGATCCCGGCCACGACCCCTGATGTGTGGTGGAATCCCAGATGTGACGCCGCAATGTGGAAGGTGCCGCCTTTGCCTTTGTTGTATCCGTCGCGGCGGCCGAGAATTTCAGCATACATCCGGGCGGGATCAGCGCCACGGGCCAGCAGGTGCCCGTGATTCCTATGGGTGGTGAAAATATGGTCGTCCGGCGCGAGGCAGGAAAGCGCCGGAACGCCGGTCGCCTCCTGCCCGATGTAGACATGAAAGTGCCCCTCGAAGTGGCCCTGATCGTGAAGCCCGATGAGCGTTTCCTCGAAATGCCGTATCAGGAGCATCCTGCGGCAGGACTCGATCGCCCAATCGCGTGATCGGTGCGACTGATTAGTGAATTCCATGATTGGCGCAAGCTAACATGTTGGGCGTCGCGGAACAACTTGGCGCGGTCACAGGCGGATCGTCCGACGCGCAAACGCGATCTGAAAGTTCCGCACGGCGCTTGACTTGCGCCGCGCGGCGACCGCATGATTTGCCGCGCTGTGGCGCGTCCAGGAGTGAAACTTGAAGGCGATTGTCGTCCGGGAGTTCGGTCCACCGAATGTGATGAAGCTCGAGGAGGTCCCCGATCCCGAGCCCGGGCCGGGCGAGGTCATTGTTCGCGTGCATGCCGTGTCGGTGAACCACACGCTGGACACCGTTGCGCGCGCGGGGAAATTCAGGCGCCGCGTGGTGCTGCCGGTGGTGCTCGGAATCGATCCCGCCGGCGTGATCGTCCGGATCGGGCCCGGGGTCATCGAGCGCAGGGCGGGCGACCGCGTGGTCACGTCCTCGCGTGTACGAAGCGAGTTGGCGGCCGACGGGCCGCAACTGCTCAGCGTCCATGCCTGGGGCGGATACGCGGAGCTTTACAAAGTCCCGGCCGCGGGAACGAGCATTGTCCCCGATGCCGTGGACTTTGCCACGGCAACTGTCATTGCGCGTCACGCGCCCACGGCGTTTCATCTGCTGCGCGACCGGGCAAAGCTGGAGCCGGGGGAATGGGTCTTGATCATGGGCGCGGCCGGCGGGTTGGGCAGCTTCGGGGTCCAGGCGGCCAAGCATATGGGCGCCAAGGTGATCGCCGCGGCGGGCACCGATGAACGCGTCAAGACGGCACTCGACCTCGGTGCCGATGCAGGTGTGAACTACCGTTCCCAGGATCTGACCGCCGAGGTGCTGAATATCACGCGGGACAAAGGCGTCAACGTGGTCTTCGAGAACATAGGCGACCCGGAACTGTTTCCGAAAGCGTTCGCGGCCACCGCGCTGGATGGACGGCTGGTTACGGCGGGCGGGCACGGCGGCGGTATCGTCCCGCTGGACGTGAATCGGCTCTATCTGAAGCGAATTACCGTGATCGGGGCCACGGGGAAAACGACGCCTGCCGATCTGGCGCTAAGTTTGAAGGCCGCCGCGGAGGGCGGGTTCAAGGCGATCATCGACCGCGTCTTGCCGCTGTCGCAGGCACCCGAGGCGCATGAACTGGTGGAGTCCCGGAGCGTCCTTGGGAAGGTCATACTGGATCCGACGCAATAGGGCGACAGGCTTTCGGGGAGATGTGCGCCGCGAGCCGGGTTCTGACCAGGCGTTTATCGCTGTGCCCGGTTCGCCTCGCAGCGCTGTCGGGCCGGGCCTCTGGAAGTTCTGCAAATCCAGTCACACGGCAAACATATCGAACAGCAGCGAGCGCAGCCATTGATTGGTCACATCGCGGTGGAATCGTGCGTGCCAGTAGAGATTGATCTGGATCGCCGGCAGCTTGATCGGGTGCGGAACATACTTCAGACCGAAGAAGGCGACTCCGCGCTTGGCGAAATGCTCGGGCGCCGTTGCCACGAGGTTCGTCGTATGCAGGATATCGGCGACGGCTACCCAGTGCGGCACTCTCAGGTGCACTGCGCGCCGCGCCCCGGCACGGTCGAGCATCTCATTCATTCTGGTGTGACCCGTTCCCGCCGCGGCCACGACGACATGTTCCGCGGCGGAAAATTCCGCCGTCGTGATGCGCGGTTTGTCCAGCGGGTGGCCGGCCCGGAACATGCAGACATAGCGTTGCGGAAATAGCCGGCGCTGAAAGAAATTTGTCTTGAGGCTGGGGAGGGAACCGACGGCGAGGTCGACCTTTCCTGTGGCCATGTCCTCGATGAGATTGCTCGCTGCGTGGCGCACCGATGTGATGGTCACGTGCGGCGCCGTGCGGGCGAGGGTTTCCATCAGCCTAGGCAGGAAATAGACCTCGCCGATATCCGCAAAGGAGATGGTGAACGTGCGCGTGCTGGTAAGTGGGTCGAAGGCGCCTTTGTGGTCGAGTGCGTTCTGGATCGTCCTCAATGCGTTGGCAGTTTGTTCTTCTAACGACTTGGCATAGGTCGTCGGCAGCATGCCGCGTGCCGTGCGCACGAACAGTTCGTCCCCGAGCATCCGGCGCAGGCGATTCAGCGCGCTGCTGACGGCGGGTTGGGAAAGCCCCAGCGATGCGGCAGCGATCGATACCCGGCGGTCCCGGTACAACTGCTGGAACACCACTAGCAAATTTAGGTCGATGTCTTTGAGTCGCATTGGATCGCAATATTCACAAACGTAATATCTACTATAAAGTATCCCGTATATTTATGTGCGTCGGATTAGGCGATGATATGTCCTTTGTAGATGCGGCGGAGTGGGGAAATCGGCTGGAACGGCGAGAAGTTTCCTGGACGCATTTGAGGAGATGGGCATGACGGCAAAGAAGGCGACCAAGCGGGTCTCGAAGCATGCAACCAAGCGGGTGTGTATCGACGTGGGCGGAACATTTACCGACTGTCTTGTCCTGGACGAATCGGGCGAACTCACGAAGTTCAAGGCGGCGACCACGCCCAAGGATCCATCGACCGGTTTCATTAATTCAATCGAAAAGGCTGCGCGCCACTACCAACTCAGTCTCAGGGGATTTCTGTCCACAGTAGATATTCTGATTCACGGTACGACCCTGGCGACCAATACGCTGATCACGGGCACTGGTGCCAAAACCGCGATGCTTACAACCAAGGATTTCCGGGACATTCTCGAGATTCGCCGCGGGATCAAGCCGATCGGTATCTCGCTTTACAACATCTTCATCCCGCCGAACAGGCCGCTTGTTCCCCGGTCGAGACGAATAGGCATCCAGGAGCGGACGCTTTACACCGGTGAAGTCGTCACGCCGCTCAACGAACAGCAGGTCGCGGAATCGGTGAGGACGCTCAGCAGGGACGGCGTGGAATCGCTCGCCATCTGCTTCCTGCATTCATACAAGAACCCCAGTCACGAGCGCCGCGCGGCCGAGATTGCGCGGGAAGTCGCCCCCGACATGTACGTCACCACCTCCTGCGAGTCGCTCTCGATGTGGCGCGAATTCGAACGGTTCAACACGACCGTCGTCGGCGCCTACGTGGGACCCGTCGTTACCAATTACCTGAACACTCTTACGGCCCGGCTGAAAGACGGCGGCTTCAAGGGGTCGTTGCTGATGATGCTGGCGAACGGGCTGGTGCAACCGGTGGATCAGTGCATCAACCGAGCGGTCTACCTTCTGGATTCGGGGCCGGCCGCCGCGCCAGCGGGAGCGATCTATCTGGGCAAACTGTCGGGGCAGAACAACCTGATTTCCGTGGACATGGGCGGAACCAGTTTCGACGTATGCCAGATCAAGGCAGGACAGGTCCCGACGACGACGGAGCGCTGGGAAGGCGACCAGCGCATCGCGATCAAGATGGTGGACTTGGAAACGCTTGGCGCCGGCGGCGGAAGTATCGCCGGGATCGACGCACTGGGCCTGTTGAAGGTCGGGCCACAGAGCGCCGGCGCGGATCCCGGGCCGGCCTGCTACGGAACCGGAACGCTGCCGACCGTGACCGACGCGGACGTTCTGCTGGGCTATATCCCGCATGACTATTTTCTTGGTGGAGAAATCAAGCTCGATCTTGAACTGGCGAAGAAGGCGATGCGAGTGGTCGGGGATCCCCTGAAACTTGATCCGATTGCGGCCGCCGAGGCGGTTTTCAAGAGCGTGAACGCGGCCATGGCGGACAAGATCACCGAGGTGTCGACCAAGCGCGGGCACGATGTGCGCGACTTCGTGCTGGTCGCCGGCGGCGGCGGCGGGCCGAGCCACGCCGGATTCATTGCCGACTTGTTGGGTATGCCGACGGTGGTGGTCCCGTCGGTAGCGGCTTTGTTCAGCGCGTTCGGGATGTTTGCGATGGACCCGGGCGAAGATTACGCCCGGTCCTTCGTCGCAAGGGTTGCGACACTGGACATCGGCGCGATGAACAAGCTGTACGAGGAGATGGAAAAGGAAGCCCGCGCGTCCTTCAAGGCGATCGGGGTGCCCGACCGGGACATCACGCTCAGCCGCACGGCGGACATGCGCTATGTCGGCCAGTTTCACGAGGTGGAAACTTCTGTTCCCAGCGGCAAGCTGACGCGCAAGCAACTCGATGAAACAGTGGCGAAGTTCAGCCGCGAACACGAAACGCTGTATACGTTCGGAATGCCCTGGCAGCCAGTCGAGATTCTGTCGCTCCGGCTGAAAGCGACTGCGGCCAAGGCGCCGTTCGCGCTGCGCAAGATCGAGAAGGGGGGCAGAAACGCCTCGGCAGCGCTCAAGCGTCGGCGCAAGTGCCGTTTCGACGGCAAGGACGTCGAAACGGCCGTCTACGACGGTGATAGGCTAAAAGCGGGTAACATGTTCGCCGGACCGGCAATCGTGGAGGAGACGACGATGACCGTTGTGGTTCCAAGAGGATATCGATGCAAGGTCGATGACTTCAAGAACTATGTTTTGACTCGGCAGTAACAGTCCAGGAGGTGACCGATGACCAAGGCAAAGAAGGGAAATGGGAAAACCGTAGCGGCAAGAAAGGCGGCGGTGAAGAAGCCGGCAGCGAAGAAGACGGCGTCCCGCGGCAGCGTGCTGCGGCGGCCGAAGACCGATGCGACCACGATCGCGACCGTCTGGCATTCGATGCAGACGATCTGCCGCGAGATGCGGCACGTGATCGACCGCACGGCGCAGAACTTCCTGATCAGCCAGCTGCACGACATTTCGGTGGGACTGTGGGACTCGAAGGGCACGACCATCGCGGTGGCGGTCGGACTGCCGCCTCAATTCCTCGGCGCCGGGTTCGCCGTGAAGGCGCTGCTGGAGAAATTCGGCGATGACATCGCGCCCGGGGACGTCTTTTTGACCAACGATCCGTATCATGGCGGGCACTGCTGCCACCTTCCCGACTGGGCGTTCTTCCGGCCGATCTTCTACAAGGGGAAGCTGGAGTTCTTCACGATGGCAAGGGCGCACCAGCAGGATACGGGCGGCTCCTACCCGGGGGGCTACTTCCCCAACGGTTTCGACATTCATGCCGAAGGCATCTGCATTCCGCCGACCCGGGTCATCAAGCGGGGCAGGGTGCGAAAAGACGTGCTCGATCTGGTCTGGAACAATGTGCGTTTCCCCAAGGGGGTGCAGATCGACAACTACGCGATGCTCGCGGCCTGCAAGAGGGCCGATGAGCGGATCGTTTCCCTGCTGGATAAGTACGGAAGGGAAACCGTCCTGGATTGCGTCAAGCAGATGATCGGTCGGACCGAGCGTGCAGTACGCGAAGAGATTCGAAAGATCCCGGACGGCACGTATTACGGCGAGTCGGCCACCGATGACGATGGAACGGAACTTGACGTCCCGGTGTCGGTGCGTGTGGATATCACGGTCAAGGGCGACGAGATGACCGTCGACTTCTCCAAGAGCGACGCGCAGAGAAAAGGTTTCATCAACAGCATCTATGCCGCCACCTACGGCAACGCATTTGCTGCGGTCATACTCACGATCGACCCGGCACTGGCCGACTATCACAACGAGGGGACCATGATTCCGGTCCACATCGTTGCGCCTCCCGGTTCGGTCTGCAATGCCCAGTATCCGGCGACGGTGGGCGCATCGCCGGTGAACGTGGGCAATCAGATCATGGAATCGGTGCTGCAGGCACTCTCCAAGGCGCGGCCGGACCGCGCGGTTGCGGCCTGGGGCAAGCACCGCGGCGACTACGTGTTTGGCGTCGATCACCGCACCAATGAGCGATATGTGCGCACCTCGTTCGACTATGACGGCAGCAGCGGCGCGGTGGCGGGTTTTGACGGATACCAGGGAGTCAGCTGCCTGACAGCGCTGGGAGCGGTCAGTCGCGGTGACGTCGAAGAAATGGAGATTCGGTTGCCGTGGCGCCTGGTCAAGTACGAAATGATGCCGGATTTTGCAGGTGCGGGGAAATGGCGCGGTGGCCCCGGAATCTACTGGGCGGCCATCAACCAGGGCAGCGATTCAGGTATTGCCACGGGCAGTTCCGATGGCGACGAGGTACAGGGATTCGGAGCCCTCGGCGGTGAGCCGTCGCCGAAGTCGCGCACCTATATCGTGCACGGCGAAGAAAAGAAACGCCTCAAGCCGCATCGACTCGATACCGTCAAGACGGGCGACATGGTCGAGAAGTTTTCCAGCGGCGGGGGCGGGGTCGGCAATGCGGCGGAACGGGATCCGGAGATGGTCCGCGAGGACGTCGAGAACGAACTTGTTTCGTTCCAGGCGGCCCGTGAAGTCTATAAGGTGGTGATCGACCCCGCGACCTTGCGCGTCGACGAAAGGGCTACACGGGCGCTGCGCGCCGGTCACTGAGGGAACACGAGGCGGGCCCCGGTTGCACGGGGCCCCGCGAGCGGGCACTTGCAGTGCTGGGTGACGCTGGTGGAAGCGGGAAGCGTCGGGGCCGGACGCGGCCGCAGTTGAAACAAATTGAAGCACGCTACGAAAGAAGAGATCGGCGGAACAGCCGTCCACTTGGGGAGCCCTAAGACATCCGGGACACTATTTCTGGCAAAGCTCACTGTGAACTAAAGGAGATGAATATGAAGGGGTTAAGTCGAGTTGCACAAATGGCGATATCCGCCACCGGTGTGGCGCTGTTGTCCTCGGGGCTGATGATCAGTTCGGCGTCGGCGGCGACCATTAATATGACTGTGGCCGCAGGACAGCCGCCGCATCTGCTGGGCATCAAGTTCATTCGCGACTATTTCATTCCCGAAGTGGACAAGCGCATCGCCGCGGCCGGGATCGATCTCAAGATCAAATGGACCCAGGCCTATGCGGGTTCGCTTTGCAAGCCGACCAAGTGCATCTTCGCGGTCCAGGATGGGATCGTTGACATCGGCTTCGTGCCTACCATATTCCATCCCGACAAACTGCCGCTCGAAGGCATTGGCTTCGTCACGCCGTTCCTGACCGATCAGGTGAAGATCGTCACCGACGTGATGGACGATCTGCACCGCACGATACCCGAAATGAGCAAGCAGTACGAAAAATACAATCAGATTCGTCTGGCTGGCGGCGGCATCGATACCTTCAACGTCGTCGCCAAGTTTCCCATCCGTACCGTCGACGACGTCAAGGGCCACAAGATCGGCACCGCCGGCGGCGCGCTGGCCTGGATGAGAGGGACCGGCGCGGTCCCCGTTCACAGCAACATGATGGAGTACTACAACAGCACCAAGACCGGTGTCTACGAGGGATTCATCGTCTTCCCGAGCGCCCTGTTGCCGTTCAAGTACACCGAGGTCGCACCGTATGTGAACTTGTGGAATTTCGGTGCGCAGTACTCGCAAGCGATGACCATGAACAAGAACAGCTTCGCTAAACTGCCGCCAGCGGTGCAAAAGATATTCCGCGAGGTTGCCGCCATATACCAGCAGAAGAACGACGGCGGCTATCAGGCCTTTTCGGCCCAGAGCCTTGCGAAAGTGGCCAAGGTGCCGGGCATCCATTTGATCGAAATCGGCGACAAGGAGCGCCGCCGCTGGGCGATGGCGATGCCCAATCTGGCCAAGGAGTGGGCCGCAACGATGGAGAAACAGGGACTGCCGGGAAATAAGGTCCTCAAGGCATACATGGATGGCGTCCGAGCTGCGGGGATCAAGCCGATTCGCAATTGGGACACGGAGTAGTCGAACCGGGCGGTAGACAGCCGGCGTCTTGGAAGGCTCGGGATTGGGTACCGGGAAACGACGGGCGCCGGTTTTCGGCATCTTCACCTATTCGCTGAATGTCCTGGGCACCCTCGGCATCCTGGCGATGGTGTTTGCCGTCAATCTCGATGTCTTTGGGCGGGCATTGTTCAATTCGCCATTGCCCGGTGTGCCCGAGTTCGTCGGCCTGGCTATCGTGGCCATAGTCTGGGCCCAGGCCGCCGATACGCTGCGCAATCACCGATTTATTCGTTCCGACGTGCTTGTCAATCGCGTTGCGAAACGCTATCCGGGCGCCGTCCTCTTCATGGACGTGATCTTCAATCTGAACGGATTGGCGATGACGGGCGTTATCTTTTATTTCAGCCTGCCGCTGTTGCAGCAATCTATCGACCGCGGGTTCTATCGAGGGACCCAGGGTATCTTCACCATTCCGGTATGGCCGGTGAAGGTGATCATCCTGATCGGTTGCGCCGCGTTGTTCATGCAGTTTCTGTTGTTCCTGGTGTCGAACTTGAAGAAGCTATTCGGCAAGTCGGAATCCGCGTTTTGGAACTGAGCAACTTCGTCATCGGCGTCATTGCGATCGTCGCCGTGCTGGTCATCATTCAGAGCGGCATGCACATCGCAATGGCCATGATGACGGTGTCGTGGGTCGCGGTATGGCTGATGAAGGATGTGGAAGTCGCGGGCAGGCTGCTTGCGTTGGCAGCGGCCGAAAAGATCGCGTTCTACGAGTTCGGGGTAATCCCGTTGTTCGTGATGATGGGGCTGCTGGTGGCGACCAGCGACATCGGCAGGGACACGTTTACAGTCGCCAATCGCCTGCTCAACCGTCTCCGGGGCGGTCTCGCGATATCGACAGTCGGCGCCAATGCGGCGTTTGCAGCCGTCACCGGAACGTCGATCGCGTCGGCTTCGGTCTTTACCAAGATTGCGGTGCCGGAAATGATCCGCCACGGCTATACGCCGCGCTTCGCCGTTGGCGTGGTGGCGGGTTCGTCGGTGCTCGGCATGCTGATTCCGCCGAGCCTGCTGCTGATCATTTACGGCGTCATTACCGAAACCTCCATCGGCGATCTGTTTATCGCCGGGATCATTCCGGGAATCGTGCTATCCATCGCGTTTGCGATCCTGATATACGGCATGACCCTCTATACGCCCAGGCTGGTCGGCAGGATCGCCGATGGCGGCGACGATCGGGCGGCGAGCGAATCCGATGCGAGGGCGGCCTGGATCCTGCTGTTGCCGATCGTTGTGCTGATGACAGCCGTATTGGGCGGCATCTATGGCGGTATTTTTACGCCCACCGAAGCCGGCGCCGTCGGCGCGTTTGCCGCGCTGGTCATAGGGCTGGCCCGGGGCAAACTGAATATGATGAAGCTCTGGGACGTGGCCCTGGAGACCGGTTACGTCACGGCGTCGATCTGCTTTCTTCTGATTGCGGCGCAACTTTACGCCACGATGCTGGCGATGTCGGGAATCCCGGGGGAACTCAGTGCCGTTATCGAAAGGGCCGAGTACGGCTACGTGGCTATTCTTTCCGGCTTTATCCTCGTGGTGCTGATTCTGGGTACGTTCCTTGATTCGGTATCGATCATGTTGATCGTCCTGCCGTTCGTCTTGCCTCTGCTGGGAAACTTCAATGTAAATCTGATCTGGTTTGGCATCGTCACCGTGCTGGCGGCCGAAGTCGGCTTGCTGACGCCTCCATTGGGCATGGCCTGTTTCGTCATTCAGGCGAACCTCGATGATTCGCGAATCACGCTTTGGGATATTTTCGTCGGTGCATTCCCGTTCATGCTGACGATGATTGCGGTGCTTGTCTTGATTATCATGGTGCCTTGGTTTTCGCTGGCGTTGCTCTGAACAGGCCCTAGAACGTGATCACCTGGCGTACCGCACGGCCGTCGGCCAGCGCGTCCATCGCCGTGTTGATGTCGTCGAGCGCAAGCGTGCCGCTGATCAGCCGCTCCACCGGCATGCGACCCTGGCGGTGCAGGCCGATAAAAGTCGGAATATCCCGGCTCGGAATGCACGAGCCAATGTAGCTGCCGCGTATGGTCCGCGCTTCGGCGACCAGGCGCGACAGCGGGAAATGGAATTGTTTCGCGGCATCCGGCAGGCTCACGGTGACTGTGTTGCCCCCTCGCCGTGTCGATTCCAGCGCCTGTTCGAATCCCTCCAGGCTCGCACTCGCGTCGATGGCCGCATCGACCCCCTGTGGCGACAGCGCGCGTATGGCCTTTGCCGCACCATCGGCTGCGACGAAATCGGTTGCGCCGAGCGCAAGCGCAAGCTCCTTTTTGGACGGATTGCTGTCCACCGCGATGATGCGCGTCGCGCCGGCAACGCGTGCCCCGAGTATCGCCGACAGGCCGACACCGCCCAGACCGAACACCGCGGTCGTATCACCCGGCTTGATTGCTGCTGAATACAGCGCCGTGCCGGCACCGCACATGACCGCGCAGCCGAACAGGCTCGCCTCGATGAATCCGAGTTCGGCGGGGATCTTCACCAGCGACTTTTCGGAGACCAGCGCGTATTCGGCAAACGCGGACAGGCCCATGTGGTGATACACCGGCTGCCCGTCGCGACTGAGCCGGGGTCCGCCGGTGATCAGGCGGCCTTCGCGATTGGCCTGGGTGCCACGTTCACACAGGAATGGTTTGCCCTCGGTGCAGCGCTCGCAGCTGCCGCACTGGGTGAGGAAGATCAGCGCGACCCGATCGCCCGGGCGCACCAATGCGACGCCTTGACCCACCTCTTCCACCTCGCCCGCAGCTTCGTGCCCTGGAACGATCGGCAGCGGCCAGCGGCGATCACCGTTCACCACCGAAAGGTCCGAGTGGCAGATGCTCGCCGCGCCGATTCGCACCAATACCTCGCCTTCGGCGGGCGGGGGAAGGGCCACGGTTTCGATTGCGAGCGGCCGGCTGCGCGCGTACGGGCGCTCCGCGCCGGCTGCGCGAAGAATGGCCGCCCGAAAGGTCCGTTTCATCGGCGCTTCAGGAAAGATGCACGTACTGATAATCGACTGGCAGATTATTGATGCCGCGCTCGGGCGGCGCAATCCAACTCGCCATCTTCCCCGGTTCGGTCACCCGCTGCATGAGACTCTTTACGAACGCCCGGTCGGACGCGCTCGGGATCCAACCGGGCAGGCCTCTGTCGTATTCATCGCGGCTGATGATGCGTCCGCTCGTGTCGGTCGGGACATTGGCCCAGGCGCCGATCGACCGCCGAAAGCGTGTCGAGGGCAAAGTCAGCTGAAAATCCTGGCCGGCGCGCTTCATCTGGATGTTCCAGCGTTTAAGTCCGATTTCGCAGTCCCTGACGTATGCCGCGCGCGTAACTTCATTCATCGCGCTGCGCATCGGCACGTCCTCGTGCTTTACCTGGTCGCCGTCCGGAACCGCAATCGCATAGGTGCTCTGCAGCGCTACGTGATCCTCGTACTGCGATTCGTCCGGCCGGCCCTTGATGCCGCTGGAAAAGGAACTGGCGGCATTGGACGAGACCTCGGAGCCGAACAGGTCTAGCGACGAGGAAAACCAGAAATTGAGGTAACGCTGAAGCAGCGGCAAGTCGACCGCACCATGGCGCCGGATCACGTCGGGGTTGTCCGTGCCCAGTTCCTTCATCACCTCCAGCGCGCGCTTGACCACGCGGCCGATGCCAGTCTCGCCGACGAACATGTGATGCGCCTCCTCGGTGAGCATGAACCGGCAGGTACGCGACAGCGCGTCAAACGAAGATTCGGCAAGGCTCTTGAGCTGGAACTTGCCGTCGCGGTCCGTGAAATAGGTGAAGCAGTAGAACGACAGCCAGTCCTCGATGGGTTCGTTGAAGGTGCCGAGTATGCGCGGCTTGTCGACGTCGCCTGAATGGCGCGCCAGCAGTTCTTCTGCCTCCTCCCGACCGTCGCGTCCGAAATAGGCGTGCAGCAGGTAGACCATCGCCCACAGGTGCCGGCCTTCTTCGACGTTGACTTGGAACAGGTTGCGCAGGTCGTAGACGGAGGGACAGGTATGGCCGAGCAGGTGCTGCTGTTCGACCGATGCGGGTTCGGTGTCGCCCTGGGTGACGATTAGGCGGCGGAACTGCGAGCGGAATTCTCCGGGAACCTGCTGCCACACCGGCTCGCCGCAGAAATCCCCGAATCCGATGGCGCGGTTGGGAACCGGGTCAGCCAGGAATATTCCCCAGCGGTAATCGGGCATCCTGGTCGCGCCGTAGTGCGCCCAGCCTTGGGCATCAACGCCGACAGCGGTACGCAGGTACACGTCCGCAGCGGCAAAATCGTTCGGGCCCATTTCGCGCCACCAGTCCAGGAAATGGGGCTGCCAGTGCTCCAGCGCCCGCTGCAGGGTCTTGTCGCCGGCGAGGTTGACGTTGTTCGGAATCCGCTCCGAGTAATCGATGCTCATTTCCGCTCCTGGTGGTTATGTTATGGGCTGCGAAGGACGGCTAATACGTTTCAACGTGATACCTGCTCGCCTGCTTCAATTCGCCGAGGACCGTGTTCCAGTCCATGCCGTGGTCGCGGCAGACGTCGGCGAACGCCTCGTTGACCCCGGCCTCCATGCCTTTTAGTCCACAGATGTAGATGTAGCAGTTCTCGTCGCGCAGCATGGATATCACCTTGTCGGCCCGTTGACGGATGACATCCTGCACGTAGCGTTTCGGCTCACCCGGTACGCGCGAGAACGCGAGGTTGGTATCGATGAAATCCTCGGGCAGTTTCATCAGCGGTCCGAAGTAGGGCAGTTCCTCGGGCGCGCGGGCTCCGAAGAAAAGCGCAAGTTGGCCGCCTTCCTTGAGCGCTATGCGGCGCCTGCGGCGTTCGGTCATCGCGCGCATCGGGGCCGCGCCCGTACCGGTGCATATCATCATGATCGATGACCCGGGATGATTGGGCATCAGGAAGCTGGTGCCATAGGGGCCGAGAACCTGGACCTTGTCTCCCTTCTTCAGGTCGCAGATGTAATTCGAGCACACGCCGCGAACCGGATTGCCATCATGATCGACCAGCACTCGTTTTATGGTCAGGGCGACGTTGTTGTAGCCGGGCCGTTCGCCGTTGCGTGGACTGGCGACCGAATAGAGCCGCACGTGGTGCGGCGTCCCCTGTTCGTCCAGCCCCGGAGGAATGATGCCCAGCGACTGGCCTTCCAAGACCGGGAACGCCGTCTGCCCGAAATCGAGCACGATGTGATGGATCGCGGAAGATGCGCCCTCCGCGGTGAGCCTGTGATTTCCCGAGATGGTCGCCGTTGCCGGCCGCGCAAGCGTGAACAACCCCACGTAGGGATGCGCCGCCGACCACGGCGGCAGGGCCGGCCCACCCTGTCCCGCAGTCGCGATCTCGGTGATACGCGCGACTTCGTCGGGAATCTCAGGTGTTTGGTCCGGGTCAGGTTCGGATTCCTGCGGCAGCGTATCCCATGTCAACTGCTCTTCGATCGGGTATGGCAGAGACTTGTCCACGCGACGGTAGCTGTCGATCGCGCCCGTGGGGCAGGGCGAGATGCAGGCCTTGCAGTTCTCGCACACCTCGAACTTGACGACATAGTTGCGCGAATCGTGCGTGATCGCGTTCCTCGGGCAAGTCTCCTCGCAGGTATTGCATCTGATGCAGATCTCGGGATCTATCAGGTGCTGGCGGACGAGTTCGGTCGGAGCGTTCATTTTCATGTGTGAGGAGTGCGCGATATCAGGCATCGGTGCCTGTTTTGGCGTCCATCTTCTCCCGATTTTGGGCGGTCGCAAAAGCGCGACCGCCCAAAATCGGGAGATTTGAGAAAACCGAAATTCTCACGACTTGCGGCCAAATCGATCTGCATGAAAACTAGCTGAACCGTACGTATTCGAAATTGACGGGCTGATTGTTGATTCCGCGCGCCGGCGGCGCAATCCAGTTCGCAAATTTGCCCGGTTCGATAACACGCCCCATGAGGGAATGCACGAACTGGTGATCCTCCTCGACCGGAAGCCATTGCTTGTGCTGATGTGTCCAGGCGGCTTCGGACAGAATCTGGCCTTGCGGACTGACGTGGTGCTCGGCGAACGCGCCGATCCTGCGATTGAAGCCCTTGTGCGGAAGCACGAACCGGAACGGAACACCCGCTTTCTCCGGAACCTTGTTCCAGCGCGTTACGCCGGCAGCGACATCCTTGACCCAGTCGTCGCGCAGGCGCTCGTTGAGCGCCGTCAGCGCCGGGACCTGCCTGGTCACGATGTTCTCGTCGACGACTTCCATCACCGGGTACTCGCTGGTATCGAGCACGTGGTCGTCTGCAAGCTTCGCTTCCTCGTAGCGACCCTTGAGTCCGTTGGTATAGAAGGACGCAGCGTTCGAGGACACCTCGTTGCCGTACAGGTCGCTGGTAACACTGAAGTGAAAGTTGAGGTATTTCTGGATCGTTGGCAGGTCGATGACGCCCAGCGCGCGCAGCTTGGCCGGATCGTCCGTCTTGTGTCGATTCATTGCATCGCAGGTGCGTTGAATGATGCGCGAGACACCCGATTCGCCGACGAACAGATGGTGCGCTTCCTCGGTCAGCATGAAGCGGCAGGTGCGCGACAGCGGATCGAAGCCCGACTCGGCGAGTGCGGCGAGCTGGAATTTTCCGTCGCGGTCGGTGATGAAGGTGAACATGAAGAACGACAGCCAGTCGGGCGTCTTCTCGTTGAACGCTGTTAGTATGCGCGGGTTGTCGCTGTCTCCCGAGCGGCGCTCGAGCAGCGCTTCGGCTTCCTCGCGTCCATCGCGGCCGAAATACGCGTGCAGCAGATAGACCATCGCCCAGAGGTGCCGGCCTTCCTCGACATTGACCTGGAAGATGTTGCGCATATCGTACAGCGACGGACATGTGAGGCCCAGGTGACGCTGCTGTTCCACCGACGCCGGTTCGGTGTCACCCTGGGTGACGATAATGCGCCGGAGCGTGGAGCGATATTCGCCGGGAACCTCCTGCCAGGCAGGATCGCCCTTGTGGGCACCAAAATTCACTTTGCGCCCGGCCTCAGGCGGAGCCAGAAAGATGCCCCAGCGGTAGTCGGGCATGCGCACGTGGTCGTAGTGCGCCCAGCCATCGGGGGCGACACTGATCGCGGTGCGCAGGTACACCTCGAGAGCGGTGGAATTTTCCGGTCCCATTTCCTTCCACCAGTCCTGGAACGCCGGTTGCCAGTGTTCCAGCGCACGCTGCAGGGTCCTGTTGCTCGCCAGGTTGACGTTGTTGGGGATGCGTTCTGAATAATTGATCGACATGCCTTTCTCCTAAGCTGCCGAAGCCGGAAACAAACGGCTTGGCTTGCGTTGACGCCACTTTTCTCCCGATTCCGGACCGTTGCAACGGCGCAACGGTCCGGAATCGGGAGACGTATACAAAACCGAATTCTTTTCCGACATCGTCAATGGCAAATGCGTAAATGGCTAAATCCGTTCCCAATTGAACTTGGCCTTGCCGCCTGTGCCGTAGACCTTCAGCGCGCCCTGCTCGCCGACCGCGTTGGGGCGGTTGAATATCCAGTTCTGCCACGCACTGAGCCGGGCAAATATCCGTGTTTCCATGGTTTCGGTCCCGGTGAAGCGAAGATTGGCCTCGAGCCCGGTCAGCGCATCCGGCGACTGGCTCGTGCGTTCCTCGATCGCGAGGCGCACTTCGTCGTCCCAATCGAGGTCATCCGGGGTAAAGGTGACCAGACCCAGCTCCGCGGCCTGTTCCGCCCTCAGTTTTTCACCGATGCGCGCGCGCGTCGCTTCGGCCGGTTGCTCATCGTCGCAGAACCGCGTCAGCATGCGGGTCTGGTGATTGACCATCGGATAGCTGCCGAAGTTCCGATCCGACAGGGCGATGCACGGCGATTCGTCCGGCTCATCGGGCAGCGCCAGCATGTAGCTGCGGTCGGCCGACAGTGCGATTTCCAGCAGCGTTCCGGCGAAGCACGAGCCCTTGTCGATGATCGCGTACAGCGTGCGCGATGTGACGTCCAGGCGTGCAAGCGTCCTTCGCAGCATGCCGATGACCTCATTGACGAACCAGTTGCTCTGGTTGGCCTTCAGGCTCTGGTCGACGGCGAGCACGGCGTCGATGTCCCCGCGCGTCTTCAATAGCCACGTGCCGACCTCCAGTTCGTTGGTGCGCAGCATCAGAATCGCGTCGTCTAGTTCGCGTGCCATGGCCAAGGGCCACCAGGCCGCGCCGGCTGCGAGGATGCCGTCGACGTCCGTGGGCTGCGCGGATCCGGGAGCGCGCACGGTAATCGATGCCACGCGAGTTTTGCGATCGACCTCCGCGTCTACGTGTTCATAGTGATAACCTGCGTCGTCGATCGTGCGATCGAGCGGCGTCAACGTCACGCCTTTGCCGCCTCCTGAGCGGTTGCTTTGCGCCGCCAGAGCAGCGACCCGCTCGCTCACGGCCTGCGCGAACCGCTGCGGCTTGGCGGCGTGGTCGACCAGCTTCCATTGCTTGGCTCGGTCGGCGCGCACTCCTTCGCTGGTGGTGCAAAACACGTCTGCCAGGTCGCGGCGAACCTTGCGCTTGTCGGTGACGCGGGTCAGTCCGCCTGTTCCGGGCAGCACGCCAAGCAGTGGCAGTTCGGGTAATGACACGGTGGAGGATCTGTCGTCGATCATCAGGATTTCGTCGCAGGCGAGCGCAAGTTCATATCCGCCGCCGGCAACCGTGCCGTTCACCGCCGCGAGGAATTTCAGCCCGGAGTGCCGGCTCGAATCTTCGATTCCATTCCGGGTTTCATTGGTGAACTTGCAGAAGTTGACTTTCCACGCGTGGGTCGACAGGCCGAGCATGTAAATGTTCGCTCCCGAACAGAACATGCGTTCGCGCGCGCTCGTAAGCACGACCGTCTTCACCGCCGGATGCTCGAAACGGATGCGCTGCAGCGCATCGTGGAGTTCGATGTCGACGCCCAGATCGTAGGAATTGAGCTTGAGCTTGTAACCGGGTTTCAGCCCTTTATCTTCGTTTACATTCATGGCCAGCGTGGCCACCGAGCCTTGCACGTCCAGTTTCCAATGGTTGTACCGGTCCGGATGGGTATCGAAGCTGATCAGCGAGCGGGCCTGCGCCGCGTCGGTTTGTTGAACTGCACTCATGATGTTCTCCCGGTTATGTTGCTATCCATTTCGGTCGCACGTTTGAGTTGGGCGAGACTCTGCTCGATGCTCGTCTGCGTTGTGTCGACGATGACGTCGGCCTTGCCGTACAGCGTCGCGCGTCCGTCGAGAATGCGCCGTAGATCGTCCATTGCCTCCTGGCTGCCCGCCATCGGGCGCATGTCGCCCTGTGCCACGACGCGGGCCATATGTTCTTCCGGCGCTGCGCGGAGCCATACCGTGTAACAGGTTGAAAGCAGCAGATCGTAGGTTGCGGGCTCCGATACGATGCTGCCGCCGGTTGCAATAACCACCCGTTCGCTGTGCTCGAGCACCCGCTCGAGACAGCGTCGCTCGTAGCGCCGGTATCCCGCCTGTCCGTAGAGCAGAAAAATCTCGCTCAGGCTCGTTCCCGCTTCAGTTTCGATTTCGCGATCGAGTTCGACGAATCGGCAGCCGATATCGCGCGCAAGCCGCGCGCCCAGCGTGGACTTACCGGCCCCGCGCAGCCCTATCAGCGCGATACGGCGCATACGCTCGACACCGCCGCTGCCGAAATCGCGAACCAGCTGTGAGCGCACCTCGGCGAGCTTGTGCGGCTGCAGACGCTTGAGGAATTGTTCGATCAGGGCCAGTTCAACGTCGCGCCCGTCGGCATCGGTCTCGCGCATCAGATCAGCGAGCGGAACGTTGAGCGACTGCGCGATACGCATCAGCAACAGGACCGATATATTTCCTTGGCCGGACTCGATCTGGGCGAGGTACCGTTCCGAAACCCCGGAATCCCGCCCGAGCGTCCTGCGCGTCATGCCGCGGCGTGCCCGTGCTTCCCTTACCCGCTCGCCAAGCAGGCGCAACAGCCGGTCGCCTCCGTCAGGAATCGGCGGCGTTGTTGATTCGGTTGGGGTCAACTCGTCAGAGGTCTTCGGAAAAATCATGCACTATAATGCTTGCAGCTGAAGTAAATTGGCATTATAATGCATTATCATTAAAAAGCAAGCCACAGATTTTCCCGGCCGGCGCAGTACAAGCCCATTGCCGGGCGCGAGAAACACGCAACAATCTAGGATACGCGCCGGATGCCGTTAGAGCTGACAATCTTGGTGGGCACCATGACCGGAACCGCGCAACTGGTTGCCCAGGAACTGGAACTGGTGCTGGACGACGAGAACACGCGCGTGCAGACCCGTCTCATGGACGGACTGGACGAACGCGCGTTCGATAGCGGTGGACTGTTCCTGATCTGTACCTCGACCTATGGCCAGGGCGACGTTCCGGACAATGCCAAGGCGCTGTACGAAGCGCTGCAGACGGCACGACCGGATTTGTCCCGTGTCTATTACGGCGTCATCGCTCTGGGCGACATGACCTATGCCGAGACCTACTGCAACGGAGGCAAGCGTTTCGACGCCATTCTGGCCGACCTCGGAGCGAAACGCATAGGCGAACTGATGCTGCACAACGCCAGTGCCGGCACGCTTCCGGAGGAAGTCGCATTGGAGTGGGCGCTGCCCTGGATCGAGCAGTGTAGGGAAATATTGCCGCTCACTGCATAGGACGCCGCGGACACATACAATAGCGGCTGACCGCTCAACCAGCCGTTCAAGTTGGCATCGGTTATGCAGCTCCAGGAGGAATTCATGCCGTCTCTCAGTTCTGCCGACCATCATTCCAGCCCGCCCATGGTGCGGTTTCCGCGTGATTACAACGCGGCGCACGATCTCATCGAACGCAACCTGACCGGCGCCCGCGCGGGGAAGGTGGCCTACATTGACGATGAGGGCACTTACACCTACGGCCAGTTGGCCGAGCGCGTCAATCGTGCCGCCAATGCGCTCACGGGGATTGGCCTGGGCATGGAAGAACGGGTGATGCTGTGTCACCTCGACACCATCGACTGGCCGAGCGTCTTCCTCGGGGCGATCAAGGCCGGTATCGTTCCGGTGGCGGTCAACACGCTGCTGACCACGACCGATTACGAGTTCATGCTTCGCGACAGTCGAGCGCGCGCACTGGTCGTTTCGGAGGCGCTTTACCCTGCGGTCGCACCACTGATCGGCAAGCTGCCGCTGTTGCGCCATGTGATCGTCTCCGGGAAGGACGCCCATGGTCACCTGTCGCTGCAGGAGGTGATGGCCAAAGCCGGCAAGACATTCGAGGCTGCGCCAACCACGCGCGACGACGCGTGCTTCTGGCTGTATTCATCCGGCTCGACAGGCACGCCCAAAGGGACCGTGCACGTTCATTCCAGCCTGATCTACACAGCCGAACTCTACGGAAGTGCGGTGCTGGGTATCCGCGAATCCGACGTCGTATACTCGGCGGCCAAACTGTTTTTTGCCTACGGACTGGGTAACGCGCTGACGTTCCCGCTCGCAGTGGGAGCGACCACGGTGCTGATGGCCGAGCGCCCGACGCCGCAGTCGGTGTTCAAGCGCCTGATCGAGAACAAACCGACAATTTTCTACGGCGTACCGACGCTGTATGCAGCCCTGCTTGCCAGTCCCGAACTGCCCGCCAAGAAGGACGTCGCGATGCGCGTGTGCACCTCGGCGGGCGAGGCACTGCCGGCGGACATCGGGGAACGCTGGACCAAGCACTTCGGGGTCGAGATTCTGGATGGAATCGGGTCCACTGAAATGCTGCACATCTTTCTTTCCAACCGGCCCGGTGAGGTTCGCTACGGCACCACCGGAAAACCGGTTCCGGGCTACCGGATACGGCTCATCGGCGAAGACGGCGCCGAAACCGGTCCCGGCGAGATCGGGGAACTGCAGATCGACGGGCCGAGTTCGGCTGCGTTCTACTGGAACAACCGCGAAAAGACGCAATCGACATTCGTCGGCGCCTGGACGCGGGCCGGGGACAAGTACAGCGTCGACCAGGATGGCTACTACACGTATGCGGGACGATCGGACGACATGCTCAAGGTAGGCGGGATCTATGTGTCGCCGTTCGAGGTCGAGGCCGCGCTTATGACCCATCCGTCGGTGCTGGAGGCCGCCGTCGTCGGGAAGGCGGACGAGGCACAGTTGGTCAAGCCCAGCGCTTATGTCGTCACCAAGCCGGGCATACAGGCGACACCGGCGCTGGCCGAGGAGCTGAAGGCGCATGTAAGGAGCCGACTGGCTCCTTACAAGTATCCGCGCTGGATCGAATTCATGGCCGAGCTCCCGAAGACCGCGACCGGAAAGATCCAGCGATTCCGCTTGCGGGGCTAGTGTCCCGAGTGACTTCCAAGACGCGTGCGTCGCGGGGCGGGGAGCGCAGATGACGACCTACCAAACCATCAGGCTTGACATTCTGGAAGGCGTCGCGACGCTTACCCTCAACCGCCCGGAACGCAAGAACGCGCTCGAACTGTCAATGCGCGAGGAAATCGCCGCCGTGCTGGCACTCGTGCGTGACACCGATAACATAACCGCGCTGGTCCTCACTGGAGCGGGCGGTGCGTTTTGTTCCGGTGGTGACATACGCGCAATGGCCGCCGGGCAGATCACGGCCGAGGCGGGACGAGCGCGCATGCGGGCCGTTCATTCCTGGCTGCGCCCGTTGATGGAATTCGAGCGCCCGGTGGTCACGGCGGTCGACGGTCCCGCCTACGGCGCCGGCTTCGGGCTGGCGCTGGTGGGGGACTTCATCATTGCGACGCCGCAGGCGCGCTTCTGCGCTTCGTTCATGCGCGTGGGACTGATTCCGGACGGCGGGCTGCTGTATACCCTGCCGAGAATGATAGGGCTGCAGCGAGCCAAAGAACTGTTCTATTCGGCGCGCGAAATCGACGCAGCGACCGCCAGAGAGTGGGGCATCGTCAACGAAATCGTTGCGCCGGAATCGTTGCTTCATCGGGCACGAGCGATCGCCGCGTGCCTGGGGAATGCCTCGGCCAGCGCGTTCGGTCTGATCAAGTCGGCGCTTGCGCGAACCTTCGAATCGGATTTCGCCACCATGCTCGAGGTGGAGGCGGCGGCGCAGGGTATCGCATTCTCGAGCGAATATCACCGCGACGCCGCCCAGTGTTTCGTTCAGAAACGCGATCCGCTGTTCCGCTGGCCTGAACCGGTTCCGCCGGAATAGCGGTACCACAATCGGATTGCGGGGGGAGGCTGGCCGTCCGCCGCAGGTTCAGGCCGCGACGCGCAGGCGAAGCCGGTCGAGGCCGATTGTAATCGCTACGATCGCGACGCCGACCGCGGTGAACCGCAGATTGGGCGTGATCATCATCAACGCGCCGGCCGCAAGCAACAAACGTGTCCACCAGGAATTGCACCATTTCGCGTACGACTCGATGGCTGCCGCCAGAAGGACCAGCGCGACCCCTGCGGTGCAGAACGTTATCGCCGTCTTCCACAACGGGCCCTGCCACACCAGCTCGGGACCGAAGACGAACACGAACGGGACCACGAACGCGGCCAGGCAGAACTTCACCGCGTGTGCGGCGATCGTCATCGGATTGGCCTCGGCGATCGACGAGGCGGCGTAGGCGGCGACCGCGACCGGCGGCGTAACCGCCGACATCACCGCGAAATACAGCAGGAACAGGTGCCCTGGCAGCGGGTCAATATGCAGTTGCACCATCAGCGGACCCATCAGCACTGCAGCCAGGATGTAGGCCGACGGCGTCGGCATGCCAAGTCCCAGGACGACCGTCAGCATGGCCCCGATCGCCAACGTCATGAACTGTTGGGCATCCGTAATCGCATAGATCACATGCGCGAACTTGGATGCAAGCCCGGTCATGGTTAGACCGGCGATTACCAGACCGGCGGCGGCGGTGGCGCCGGCCACCGGCACCATTCGATAAGTCGTGTCGGCAAGCGCATGCCACAGTTCTCTTGGGCCGAGACGTGTGTGCCCTTGCAGCCACGAGACGACGATCACCGCGAGGGTGCCGTAGATCGCCACCATGGTCGGCGTGAACCCGTACAGCAGCGCGGTCACCAGAACGAGCAGCGGTACGAAGAACATGCCCCCCTTCTTCATGGTCGAGAGCAGCGTCGGGATCATTTCGGGGTCGAGCGCCACCATCCCCAACCGGAGTGCGCGAAAATGCACCTGCGAATAGACGCAAACGTAATAGAGGAGCGCCGGCAGCAACGCCGCCGCGGCGATGTCGCGGTATTCGATGCCGGTGTACTCGGCCATGATGAATGCCGCCGATCCCATCACCGGCGGCATGATGCTGCCACCGGTCGAAGCGGCGACCTCGATCGCACCGGCGACCGCGGGCGGGTAGCCACACCGCTTCATGATCGGGATGGTGACCGAGCCGGTGGTCACGACATCGGCGGTCGGGCTGCCCGAGATCATGCCGTACAAGCCTGACGAGATCACCGCCACCTTTGCCGGGCCGCCGGGACTGCCGCCGGAGATCGCCGCCGCGAAATCGAAGAAGAAGTCAGCGCCCTTCGCGGAATAGAGCACGACGCCGAACAGCACGAACATGAAGGCGTAGGTCGCCGCCACCCGCGCCGGCAGGCCCATGATGCCGTCGGTGGTGTAGACCATGATGTCGATGAAATGAATCCAGTCGATTCTCTCGTGCTGGAGTACGCCGCTCAAGTGATGGCCGTAGAAATTGTAGGCGATGAAGATCAGCACCACGACGGTCAGACCGAGCCCGGTCGTGCGCCGGGTGATCTCGAGGGTCAGCAGCACGGTCAGAACGCCGAAGAAAAGGTCCCATTCGCTGAGCGGGCTGAGCAGCGCGATGCGGTTGACGATCTCCGGCGTCTTGAAGAAAAAATAGATGCCGGTCGCTAGGCTCGCGATCGACAATGTGTAATCGAGAAACGTCGGCCGCTCGGGATTTGAACTTGGATTCGCCCCGACGGTCAGGAACGCAATGCCGATGATGCCGGTCAGGAAGACGGCGACCAGCGCCCATGGCGTCATGATGACCGCGGTCGCGGCGACGATGACGTAGACCGCCAGCGCGACCGCGAGCGGCGTCACGACGCACGCGAGCCAGCCTGCCGGCCGGCGCCTTACGCCGACCGAAATCAGGATTGTGGGATCCCAGATGCGCGAAGTCGCCATCGAAGAAGGCTCAAAGTGCACGATGCGGC
>MEQX01000015.1:31452-74633 GCA_001770415.1 Betaproteobacteria bacterium RIFCSPLOWO2_02_FULL_63_19
CGGGGGCGCTACTTGATCAGCCCCTTTTCACGGAAGTATCTTTCAGCACCGGGATGAAACGGCGCCAAACCCTTCTCGGACCAGCTCTGCAGCGTCACGGCTTTCTTCAGCAGCCGGTGCGCCGCCTTGTATTTCTCGAGGTTTTCCGTGATGCCCTTGGTGATGTTGTAGGCCAGTTGCTCATCCATGTCGGCGCGCACCACGGTCAACATGCCGACGCAGACCGACGGAGTGTCCACGGCCAGGAACTTGTAATCGCTGGCCTTGACGATGCAGGGCGTGGCGCCGAGCTGATCGGAAACCTTCCTGGCGGATTCCTGAGTCATCGGAAGCATCACCAACTCGATCCCATTCGCCATCTCGCGTATGCGCGGGTGATTGACGGAGATGCCGAAGCTCGTGATATCCAGTCGCCGGTCGAGCATCAATGACGTTATCTCGCGCGAAGCAGCGCGCACGACTTGCCCGCCCCATTTGGCGATGTCGTCAAGCGAGATGCCGTAGGCTGCCATCGCAGCAATGCTGACGTCGCCGTCCAGGTTGCCCGGCCGGTTTACCGCGATCCGCATGGCCGGCTTTTTCGCGGCGATGTCGGCGACCGTCTTGATGCCGTTCTTTTGCGCCCAATCCTTATTGGCAAGAAAGTG
Organism: Betaproteobacteria bacterium RIFCSPLOWO2_02_FULL_63_19; assembly: GCA_001770415.1. GTDB lineage: Bacteria > Pseudomonadota > Gammaproteobacteria > Burkholderiales > SG8-39 > JACQTO01. Next base: position 32,100 of record MEQX01000015.1, read on the forward strand.
CGTCGCCTGGAAGCGCGAGCCGGGTGAATAGGGGTGAAACAGAATTCGGAGATCCTTGATAGGCTGCTTGAATGGCGGCAGGCCCTTGAGCACCACGTTGAGTTCGGTGTCGGAAATGAAGGCGAGCGGCACCTTCTTCTGCGCAAGCGACATCGCATTCGCCAACCCGCCGCTCGAGGTTTGATAGGTGATGGTCGAGCCGGGATACGCCGCATTGAGCGCGCGGTCGAGTCCTGCGCCCGCCGTGGAGACCAGACCGCCCGGGCTGTAGCCGGCGATGGTCAGGTTATATTTCTGAGCGGACGCGGGCTGCGCCAACGCCATCGCACCGATGGTCACTGCAAACAGGATCGTTCTCATTGTTCGACCTCCTCTAGGAATTACATGATCAATCCGGGAGACATGTCGGAGCGGCCTGCCGGTGTGCTCCAATACCGAGTTTGAACCCGGTTCGAATCGCGCACGATGCATCTTACGTCAATTTCGCTCCGCGATGCACCCCCCGGAGGGAGGGCGAATCGCGCGAGTATTGCTCAGTGCCTTCATCATCCTTACTCGTCCGTTGTTTCATCGACGACAGTGCCCCGATACGGCGCCACCCGGGATCGTTTCCGGGGCAATCCCGCCGCGGCAGCGCAGGTCGAACCAGCGGCGCAGTGATTTCTCCTGCTCATCCGTCGGTGCAGAAATCAAACGGACCCGCCGGATCGTTGCCAGCGCGTCGTCGACGCTTGCCCCCGACGCGTGGCAGAGCACCGCAGCGGCGACCGTCGGAGCGCGGTTCTGTCCTGCCAGGCAGTGAAGCAACACCGTGTGGCCCGCGGCGCGATGTTTTCCGATCACCGCAACGGCCCTGTCGAAACGTGCCGCCGGGATCGCGATCCAGTCAGTGGTCGGCAGCGCGACGAAACGAACTCCGCGCCGGGTCCAATCGAACTCCTCGCCGTCGCTGGGTTGTTCCAGCGTTACCACGGTGCGGATACCGCAGGCGACAATGGCGTCACGTTGGGGCGCATAGGGCTTGGAACCGATCGCAAAGCCGGGGTCAAGCCAGGCAAGGTCTGGCAGAGCGTTTCCGCGCCGACCGCTCATCGCTCGCTCCGATGATCGCGCTGTCTTTCGCTGGGACGCATGGGATTGGCGATGTTGCCGATCCGATAAGCTCTGCGGACGGTCATGCCTCTTTCTACCACATCGGCGCGAAGGGTACGACCGGGCAATGGTCCGTCAGCGGACGCAGCGCAATCCCGGTCCCGGGGCGCCACGGATTCGGTCGTGACGCTGCCGCGCGGAACCCGGCCCGAAGTCCGTTTCGATACCCGGAACATGGGAACGAAACGCGCGATCCCGTTACATTTGATTCACATCAACAGCCCCGGCGGATTTTCCAAGAAACTCGCGACCTGAAAGAGCCATAATCCGAGATATATCGCAAGAACATACAGGAGCAGGCATGACGATTTCTGCATACAGGTGGTTGATGACCGCGCCCAAGACGCCGATGATCCGGGAGGCGTTCGAACCGTCCGTGGGCGCCGGGGATGTAGTGGTCGAGATCGCGGGATGCGGCGTTTGCCACACCGATCTGGGCTATTTCTATGATGGCGTGCGGACCAACCACGCACTGCCTCTCGCGCTTGGTCACGAAATAAGCGGCCGCGTCGTGGCCGCGGGACTTGGCGCCGAGCCATGGACGGGAAAGAGTGTGCTGATTCCGGCAGTAGTGTCGTGCGGCGAGTGCGATACCTGCAAGCGCGGGCGTCCCGAAATCTGCAGCAAACAGCAAATGCCCGGCAACGACATCCAGGGAGGCTTTGCCAGCCATATCGTCGTTCCGGCACGTGGGCTTTGCCCGGTGGACGAAGCGCGACTGGGCGCACAGGGGCTCACGCTGGCCGACATTTCCGTCGTCGCAGATGCACTAACCACGCCGTACTCGGCGGTGTTCCGCGCCGGCGTCAAGCCGGGAACGCTCGCCATCGTGAACGGTGTGGGCGGCGTTGGGGGCTACTGCGTGCAGGTGGCCAATGCGTTCGGCGCCAAGGTGGTGGCAATCGACGTCGATCCGGCCAAACTCGAGGCCGTAACCGGTTACGGTGCTGCGCTCACCCTGAACGCCAGGGAGATGGACCTCAAATCGATGAAGGCCGCGATCGGAAAATTCGCCAAGGACAACGGCCTCTCGTCGATGGAATGGACGATACTGGAATGTTCCGGCACGGCCGCCGGACAACTCACCGCGTACGGCTTGATGGTGCGCGGCGCGACGCTTTGCGTGGTCGGATTTACCATGGACAAGGTTGAAGTGAGACTCTCCAACCTGATGGCGTTCGACGCGCGCGCGCTGGGCAACTGGGGCTGTCCACCGGAGCGCTATCCGGATGCGATGGATCTGGTGCTCACCGGCAAGGTGAAAGTCAAACCGTTCGTCGAATCGCATCCGCTCGACGACATCAACCGCGTCTTTGAAGCGGTGCATCATCGTGAAATAAGGCGCCGTGCCGTGCTCGTCCCGGCAGGAACCTCGCGATGACGGATCAAACACCCCTCAAAGTCTGGCTGGAGCGCGACGGAGCGCTGCTGCGCTTGCGGCTCGCTCGGCCCAAGGCCAATATCGTCGATGCGGCGATGATCGCCGCGCTGCGCGCGGCGTTCGCCGCGCATCGCGACCGGGCGGGGTTGCTTGCGGCGATTCTTGACGCGGAAGGTCCGCATTTCTCCTTTGGCGCCAGTGTCGAAGAGCACCTTCCGGAGACCTGTGCACAAATGCTGTCAGGGCTGCACGCGATGGTCATCGAGATGCTCGAATGGCCGGCACCGATTCTGGTCGCTGTGCGCGGGCAGTGCCTGGGCGGAGGGCTGGAACTGGCAATGGCCGGCAGCCAGATATTTGTCGCGCAGGAAGCCAAGCTCGGCCAGCCGGAGATTCAACTCGCCGTGTTCGCGCCGGCCGCCTCGTGTCTGCTGCCCGCGCGCGTGGGGCAGGGTAGAGCGGAAGACCTGCTTTTTTCGGGCCGCTCGATCGATGCGGCGGAGGCCGTGCGCATCGGACTCGCGACGGCGATGGCGGCCGACCCGGAGGCGGCGGCATTGGAATATTTCGACAAGTATTTCGCCACCCGCAGCGCGGCGGCCCTCGCGGTGGCCGTGAGTGCGGCGCGCGGCAGCCACCTGCCCGAAGTCAAACGCCGCCTTGCAGAGGTCGAGCGGCTGTATGTCGAGCGCACGATCAAGACAAGGGACGCGAACGAGGGGCTCAACGCATTCATCGCCAAGCGTGCGCCCAAGTGGGAGCATTGCTGAACCCGTAGCGGCGGGGTCGGATGCGCGAGTGACGCGGCCGGAGCGGCGACCGCGTTGCCCCTCTACAATGGCGGCCGATGAAGCAGCGTTCTCCCGGTTCCTCCGAAGAACCGATCCGCCTGTCCAAACGCATGAGCGAGCAGGGGCTCGCCTCGCGCCGCGAAGCCGACGAGTGGATCAAGCGCGGCTGGGTGCGCATCGACGGCGAGATCGCGGTGCTCGGCGCCAAGTGGGCGCCGGGGCAGCAAATAAGCATCGACGAGCGCGCGCGGCGGCAGCAGGCGCGTCGCATTACCGTGCTGCTGAACAAACCGGTCGGCTATGTGAGCGGGCAGGCCGAGGACGGCTATCAGCCGGCCAGCGTGCTGGTGACCCCGGAGAACCAGTGGCGTCCACCGGCGGGAAAGGCGACCAGCGAAGGGCGCCTGCAACGCAAGGACCTTCTCGGCCTCGCCCCCGCGGGCCGGCTCGACATCGATTCGACCGGCCTGCTGGTGCTGACCCAGGATGGCCGCATCGCAAAACAGCTGGTCGGCGAAGGTTCGGGTCTGGACAAGGAGTATCTGGTGCGCGTTCGCACGGTCAAAGGCGGGCGCCTGCCGGATGAGGAGCTGAAACGCCTCAATCTGGGGCTCGCGCTGGACGGACGGGCGCTGCGTCGCGCGCGCGTGACCTGGCAGAACGACGACCAGCTGCGGTTCATCCTGCAGGAAGGCCGAAAGCGCCAGATTCGGCGCATGTGCGAGCTGGTGGGCCTCGAGGTGCTCGGGCTCAAGCGCGTGCGCATCGGGCGGGTTCGGCTAGGCGAGCTGCCGCTGGGCAAGTGGCGTCTGCTCGGGCCCGACGAGAAGTTTGCTTGACGAGTACTGCAGAAATCGTCTGGACCGAAGACGGCGCCGAGCGCAGGGCGCGATGGCATTCGGAAGCCGCGCTGCCGGCGCCCCCGCGTGTCGTGGTCGCTGACGACCGGATCAGCGCTGACAAGGCCTATCGCCTGGCGTGCGAGGGAACGGCGTTGCTGTGGCGCGGCGATTTCCAGAATGCGCGGCAATTGGTGCGGGCGCTGGCGACGCGCATCGATCGCAGCACCGGCCCGGGAACGGCCAAGCCGGACGCCGCAGAATTCCCCGGGGCATTCCATCGCTACCGCATGGCGCGCGCCCAACGCGCACGCACCCTTGGCATGCTGCTGATCCCGATCGATGCAGGCCATGCCATTCCGTTGCGCCGGGCACCGGACGTACGGATTGCGTGCACCGAAGCATACGGCAACGTCGATGCACCCTACGTCATTTCGCTGCGCGAACTGCTTGGCGTGATCGGCGCGCATGAGTGGCGGCGCAAAGGGGTGGACGTGCTGGGCGACGGAGTGCGTATTCATGCGCACTACGGTGTGTTCTCGCCGATGCGCGCCGAATATGTCGAACTCGCCGCACGAGCGCCGCTGCCGAAAGCCAAGCTCGTTTTTGATATCGGTACTGGGACCGGCGTGCTCGCGGCGCTGCTCGCGCGGCGCGGCATCGAGCGCGTGATTGCGACCGACGTGGATGAGGCTGCACTGGCCTGCGCGCGCGAAAACCTGGGCCGGCTGGGGCTTCTGGATCGCGTGCAGGTGATCGAGGCCGATCTGTTTCCGCCCGAAGCGGCGGGGTGTGCCGATCTGATCGTCTGCAACCCGCCGTGGCTGCCGGGCAAGCCGACCTCCCGGCTGGAATGCTCGATCTACGATCCGGAGAGCCGCATGCTGAAGGGCTTTCTCGCGGGGCTCGGCGCCCGGCTTGCACCGGGGGGCGAGGGCTGGTTGATTCTCTCCGACTTCGCCGAGCATCTCGGACTTCGGACGCGCACGGAACTCGAAGGCTGGTTCGACGCCTGCGGCCTCAAGGTGCTCGGCCGCCTCGAGGCGCGGCCGCGGCACCCCAAGGTTTTCGATGTCGTCGATGCGCTGCATGCGGCGCGACAGGCGGAAGTGACGTCGCTGTGGCGGCTGGGCGCGTCAACGCCTGTCCCGATGCGGCGATCCGGAACTCCAAGCGTTGATGCGGGTCAACCCGCCCCCGACGCGTGAGCTGAGAATGGGGGGCGATAGGGGCCGCCCCGAACGGCTTCCGCAGGCTCTACATAGGAGACGACGATGAAATACAACCGACCGCATGCCACCGCCGCCTGGGGCACGATGGCCAAGGACTGGGAACTGGGCGTCGATTACGCGAGGCTGATTCGCGAACGCTTCCAGCGCGCACAGGCTTCGGTGAAGTCTTCCGGGCTGGGCGCGGTACTGTGCTTCAACGTCGACAACGTGCGCTACGTTACCGGCACGCATATCGGCGAGTGGGTGCGCGACAAATTCGATCGCTACGCGCTTTGCCCTCGCGAAGGCGAGCCGTATCTCTGGGATCCCGCTCCTCCGGCCAAGCGCATCAGCTCGCCGTGGATCGCCGATCGGGTCGCCGCCCCGGTCAGCACCATGCAGGGCGCGCTGCCGCCGAATATGCGCGTGCAGGACGATTTTGCGCGCCAGATCAGGAAGAAGCTCGCCGATTACGGCGTGGACAAGCAGCCGCTCGGCGTCGACCTGGTGGAGCTGCCGATGCTGCGGGCGCTGGAAAAGGAAGGCATCGAAGTGGTCGACGGGCAGCAGGCGATGCTCGATGCGCGCGAGGTGAAGACGGCCGACGAAATCGAGCTGCTGAAAGTCGCCGCCGGGATGGTGGATGCGACCTACGTGGACATCGCCCGCGCGATCCGCCCCGGCACGCGCGAAAACGAACTGGTGGCGATCGCGCACGACCGCCTGTTCCGTCTGGGCTCGGAGCGCGTCGAGTGCGTCAATTCGGTCGCCGGGCCGCGCGGCAAGCCGCATTCGCATACCTTCTCTGACCGGATCATCCAGCCCGGGGACATGGTGTTCCTCGACATCATGCATTCGTACAACGGGTATCACACCTGTTACTACCGCACTTTCATCTGCGGAGAACCGAACAAGTACCAGCTTGAAGCCTACGAACTGTGCTCCAGGTGGGTCAGCGCGTCGATCGACGCCATCCGTCCCGGGGTCAGCGTCGACGAAGTCGCCTCGGTGTGGCCGGAGGCGGCCGAATTCGGCTACAAGGACGAGGAAGAAGCGTTCCTGCTGCAATACGGCCACGGCATCGGTCTGTCGCTCTGGGAGCGTCCGATCATCACGCGGCGCTTTCGCGGCCAGAACACGGTGTTGAAGGAAGGCATGGTGTTCGCGGTGGAATGCTGGAAAGGCGCCGAGGACGGATCGGGCGCAGCACGCATCGAGGAAGAAGTGGTGGTTACGCGCGACGGTTGCCAGGTCATCACCAACTTCCCGTCAGACCACCTGATCTCGTGCGGCTTGCCGGGCTGCGAAGTGTTCTAGATTGCGCCACCGCGCCGGCACTCGGGCGGCAGGGAATCGACGAGGAAGACCGTTTCCGCGTGTACGACGACAGGCGTGATTGTGATCGACTGGGGCAATAGCCCCGGCACGCATCGATCTATGGCTATCGTCGAGCCGGTGGCGCGTCCGCTACGGATACGTTGCGGTCGTGCCGTCGTTCAGGTGCCAAGCCTGCGTTGAAAAATCCTTGGAGACCAAAGCCTCCGGGCAGCCGTAAGGACATGGAACGCAGGACGATTTCCCGAAGTCCGAGAGTTCGCCTACGATCAGGTCGCTCGTATTTCGATAGGTCCTAAATCCCGTACGCAGGCTGCTGGCCGCAACCACCTCGCAAAGCGCCGAATCGCTTGCAGTCGGGGTGGCCGAGAGCGCGTCGGCGAGATCGTTGCCGATGCGGTACGCAAGCTGGGAAGGCAGCGGGTCGAGGCTGCCGCGCTGCAGGAGATCCCACGCATGCGCTCCGGCCAGTTGCACCGACCAGGGCACCCCCAGTGAGCGCGAAACGAATCCGAATTCGATGTCGTTGTCGATGTGCGAGATCATGCATTGTCCGCACAGCGTGAACGTCGAGGTGTGACCGGTCCCTGAGCAATTCGCGGTCGGACATACGGCATTATTCTGCAGGTCTCTCAAGCTGCCGGTTACGAAGTCCATGTTTGTACCGTTGCTGGCGACAAACCTCGTTCCATCGTACATGCCGCGTTCGGAGTCGGGCAATGCCTGCAGACGCTGGTGCATGATCTTCAGACGGGCGAAGAAAACACTGGTAATGTCAGGACCGCAATAGTCTGTCCCGGACGGAACCGATGCATTGATCGTTCCTGGCCCGATCAGGTTTTCGTCGACAGTGATGACAAGACCATAGCCGCAATTGTGCGGCGCCGGATCGGGGTATGCGCCGGCGCCGTCGATCGATATTGCGTCGCCATGCAAGTGCATACCGGAACAGCCGTTATCCTGGCCCGCAGTTCTCCCGCCACCGATGCGCGATAGCGCAATTACGGAACCGGCGGGGAAGGTTCCCAGTGGCGAGCCGAGTTGCACCGCGGGGACGAGCGCTGCGAATTTGCCGTACGAACGCTTCTGTATGAATTCATCGGGCGCAACGGCGGCACGGAGGTCGGTTTCGCCACTCCAGATGATGGAGGGCACGAACGTGCCGGTGCTCGATTGATAGGCGAGTTGCACGTCATAGGTTGAAGGCGTCGCCGAACCGTCGGCAAGCTCCACACCGGGCACGAACACCGTGAAGTAACGTGTGAAATACGCCGCTGGCGAGCCGTGTTGAACACACGATTCCGTAAGTTCAGTCAGCGAAAATTCTAGTGAGGAGGCCGATACCTGCTGGAGCACCGCCTTGTACCAGCCGTTTCCGGGGACGAATACCAAAGGGATATCCAGGCGGCCGGTCGATGGATCGTATCGCGAGGGCGTACTCGTGCTCGCACCTACCTTGTTCTTGCATTGGTCGAGGCCGGTAGTCGACGTTTGGGCATCTGCGATTCCGACGCCGCAGACGAACAGGGCAATGCATGCGAGGGGCACGACCCAGCGCCGGACCCGCGACGAGGGTCTCGTGGTCAACGGCTTGCGAGAGGGGACGTCCATCAGGAAGATTGATCCTGTATTCATGGCGATGTCTCCTTCAAACTGAATTGGTCAAATCGTCCAGCTCGGGCGGACATACGAAATCGGATCGATTCCGACTGCTGCCAGACCTTTCTGTCACCGGTTAGATGCAGCCGTTGGACGACTACATCAACCATTGACGCAAATCCACTCCGCGATGCCTTCGTTAGCGCACCGTGAATCTCAGAGGATTCGGACTATAGACGAGCTGACCGCTGGTCAATCGATACCCGCAGAAAACCGAATAATCGGCAGGAGGGAGTTGAGTCTGCGCAACCAGATTCGTATTGACAGTGGCTTGAAGGCCCACGCTTCCATAACCGCGAAGATCCGCTAGCTGTCCGCTCCAAGGCTGCCATCCGTTGCTGGTCAGCATGAACCACAATTCTCCCGGCTCGATCAACGCCACCGCAAGCAGATCGGCCAACCGATCTCTGTCGGTCGCACCGACAGAGATCGTCACGCCGAGGGAAATCTTGGTTTCCTTGGGGATTTCGCTCCCGGACACCGTAGGAAGCTGGTTACCTGTCAACCCGAATGCGACCGTCGTCGCGGTAGCGCCAGGCGTGCCATCCGCGTTAATCACGGACCCAGCCTGGACTTCACCCAAAAGCGCGCTGCAATTTGATGTTGATCCGCCGTTGGAACCCGCGCACGACCATGTCCACGGACCGGAACCGGAAACGGAACTGGCGGAGCCTGAACTGCACAGTTCAACGCTCGGCGCAGAGGAAACGGCGCTACCGTCACTGGAGCCGCAGACACCGTTTACGGGGACGGATGCCAAGCTAGCGGAGCAGAACGCGTTCGAACCGCCGTCGGACCCCGCGCACGACCACGCCCATGGACCGGATCCGGAAACGGAGCTGGCGGACCCTGAACTGCACAGTCCCGCGCTCGGCGCGGAGGATACGGTGCCGCCGTCACTGGAGCCGCAGGCACCGTTAACGGGAACGGGTGCCAGGTTCGCGGAGCAGGACGCGGTGGAACCGCCGTTGGAGCCCGAGCACGACCACGTCCATGGACCGGAACCGGAAACCGAACTGGCGGATCCCGAACTGCACAGTCCCGCGCTCGGCGCGGAGGATGCGTTGGCACCATCGCTGGAGCCGCAGGCACCGTTAACGGGAACGGGTGCCAGGCTCGCGGAGCAGGACGCGGTCGAACCGCCGTTGGAGCCCGAGCACGACCACGTCCACGGACCGGAACCGGAAACGGAACTGGCGACACCCGAACTGCATAGTCCGGTGCTCGGTGCGGAGGATACGTTGGCGCCGTTGCTGGGGCCGCAGGCACCATTGACCTGGGCAGACGAATTCGCAGAGCAGTTCGTTGATGTCCCTCCATTTTGACCCGCGCAGGTCCAAGTCCATGGACCGCTGCCGAGGACGGAACCCACAAGCAATACGTCCCCAGGTAAGCACAGGTCGGAGTTCGGCACAGTGGAAAAAGTACCACCGTTGCTGGTGCCGCATTGCCCTGGACAATCGCTACTAGTGCTACAAGCGGTACCCCAGTCCCAAGCAAACGCAACTTCAATACAGGCAAACGAAACGACCAGCACGTAAAGCGCCCTGCACAAGCACTTGGTTCGAGACATCATCAAGGCATGCCTATGGCGAAATTAGGACTTCTGGACCGGATCAGGCTAGCATAAACTGAATAAAATCTGAACCACGAGGTGGTCGAATGAATTGGAGGTCCCTCCGGGTACAGGCACGTATTGCGTTCGGTCTCGGCGCGCTTTGTCTTGGGGGCATTACATTCGCCGCGCCACCTCGACTGGCCGCCGGCGATACATTTTCGATGGCGCTGAGCACCAACGGCGAGGTATACGCGTGGGGCAGCAACATCTTTTCGCAACTGGGCGACGGCACGGGCGCGTTTAACCCCAACCCCTCCATAGCGGCCGTCGTGCCGGGCGTGAGCCGAATCGCCGGCGGAAACCAATGCAGCTACGCTTTGATGGAAAACGGGACGCTCTGGGCCTGGGGTGACAACACCAACGGACAACTCGGTGACGGCACCACGCGGTCACACATCAACCCTGTTCGCGTTACGGGTATTCAAGAGCCCATCCTTGGTGTTGCCTCTGGCGCACGTCATGCACTTGCCGTCGATCGGAACGGCCAAGTCTGGGCTTGGGGTTCCGGCGACTACGGTCAACTGGGTCGCGAGACGACGCGCATCGAATCCACGCCATTGCCGGTGAACGGCGTGCCACAGGCGACTGCGGTATCCGCGGGCGTCTATCACTCGCTGGCGCTTGCTGTCGATGGCACGGTGTGGGCTTGGGGGTACAACGCCGACGGAGAGCTCGGCAATGGCGGCACTACCAATAGTGCATTGCCAACCAAGGTGGCGGGCTTATCAAACATCGTTTCGATCGTGGCGGGCGCATACCATAATTTGGCGCTGGATCGAGATGGCACGGTCTGGGCTTGGGGGTTTGGAGGATCCGGCCGCCTTGGCGACGGTAGCAGCCAGACCAGGACGACGCCGGTCATGGTGCAGGGGTTGCCGATCGTCGCAAGTATTGCCGCGGCCAACATGAGTGCAGCGATCGATCGCGATGGCGCGGTATGGTTTTGGGGAACCAATCTATACGGCCAGTTCGGCGAGGCTGGAGTCGAAACCTCATTGCTGCCTCGAAAGAACGCAGGCTTGAGCGCCCTTCGAATCGCCGAGCTGGGATTCGGCTGGTATCACGCGATCGCGCGTACGGCAGATGGAAAAGTGCTTACGTGGGGTGGCAATGAGCTTGGACAAATCGGCGATGGAACAATTGCAACGAGCACCGTGCCACTTGAGATTTCGCAAATTGACCATGCCATACAGGTGAGCGCAAGCGGACAGCATACCTTTGTTGTCGATGCCGACGCGAACGTGTGGGCGTGGGGGGCCAACGGCAGCGGCCAACTCGGCGATGCGACGGTAGCACTGAGTAATCTTCCCAAGGCAGTACTTGGGCTCTCGGGAATCGCGGACATCGCGGCGGGTGGCTATCATGCCCTTGCGCTCGACGTTGGAGGGCATCTTTGGTCGTGGGGTGACAACACCAATGGACAGCTCGGGGATGGCACTACAGGTATGCACGCAATACCCCAGCAACTCGCCGAGCCGGCGAACGCCGTGGCGATAGCGGCCGGTCGCGAATTCTCCATCGCGATGGATTCGAACGGCGAAGTCTGGTCCTGGGGGCGCTACCTGAATGGACAATTGGGTCGAATAGGAAACAGTCTCGTACCGGCGAAGATATCGGGACTCCCCAAGGTGAAGGCGATAAGCGCGGGGGCCGAGCACGCGTTGGCAGTCGACGTCGATGGCGGCGTTTGGGCATGGGGGCGTAACGCGGACGGCAACCTCGGCGACGGCGAAACCAAGGACAGGAGTGTTCCGGTACGTGTTACGGGCGTGCCTCCGCATATCTTGGTTGCCGCGGGGCAGTATCACAGCCTTGGGCTTGCCGCCGACGGCACGGTTTGGGCGTGGGGCAGAAACAGTGATGGTCAACTCGGAGACCAGACAACTGACGAAAGGCGCGTGCCGACAATGGTGCCTGGACTGGCAGAGATCGTCGGGATTGCAGCTGCCGGGAGCCACAGCCTGGCATGGTCGTCAGACGGAACATTGTGGGCCTGGGGGAGCAACGAAGACGGCCAACTTGGCGCAGGCAGTAGTTCTCGTATTGTTACGTCGCCCGTCGGAATCGGCGACATTGGTCGAATTACGCATGCGGTTGCAGGATCCAGACATACACTTGCAACGCGCGAAGACGGATTGGTTTGGGCTTGGGGGCGCAATTTCGAGGGCCAACTGGGCGACGGGACCTTTGCAGCCTACAACCAGCCGGTTCTCGCGGTAAACCAGACTCTCACTGGCGTTCTCGACCTGAATTCCTTGGTCACCGACAGCATCCCGACCGGGAAATACCCGCCGTTTCTTGCCAGGGCCACGCGGACCGGGGACTTAAGCGGATTGTCGCTCTCGGTGGAGGTCAAGGGCATCTCAATAACAGGGATTTTCGCCTCCGAGATGGGCCGATTCGCGGCCACCTACAATGTCTATGTCGGAGCCAGCGTTTCCTCGGGCGGCACGCCAATCTATTTTCAACTCGATGCAATCAACACTTGGAGCACTCTACGATTGCCGATGGCGGAATATCTGCGCGGGGTGACGCTGGACAGCCAAAACGATGTGGTCACGGCACAGCTTCTTCAGAACGTTGACCTTTCGGGGCTTCCCGGGGCCGAAATTCTAGTGGGGTACGGAACCGATTCAGACGAGATGCTGGGAAGCAAGCGCTACAGAGTCATTTTTACCGTGCCGGCGCAGTAGACGCGAAGCTGCAAGAACCTTCAGCATGACAACAGCCATGTTCGAACGGCTATGAAGCAATGTGCTGCGAAGTGACTGAGGTGAGCTTGGCCCGGGGCCTGCTACGTTGGAGCCGGGGGCTCACTGTATAGCGCGCCGCCGGATCGCTATTTGCTCAGTCTTGTTGTCATCGAAGTGGTTTCGCTCGCCTGGTTTCGTGTGGACCTGATCCTGTGGGCCCTTGCGAGACTTTTGCGCACTTACGTACGTATGGAAAAGATACTCTAATCAGTTCTTGCCGCACGAATGACTAGAACGGGATCCCCGGAGTAGCGTACGACGCGGTCCGTAACGCTCCCCAGCAGCCACCTGCCGATACCGGAACTGCCGTGCGTCGACATCGCCACCAGGTTGTCGGGCGTCGTGCGCGCCATTTCGATGATCTCGGCGGCGGCATCGCCATTGAGCAGAACATACGACACCTTGCTGACCCCGCCGGCTTGAAGCTGCTCGACTTTCTCTTCGAGATATTTCCTGCATTCGTCGATGCGCGCCGTGGCCACCTCCTGGAAGCTGGCCTCGTATTCCGACGCTGCATACGCCGAGATCGGCACGAACGGTGCTCGGATGACGACGACCTCCAAATTCAACTTCCGGGCCAACGCCGTGACGTGTGGCAAAACCAGTTCTGACAGTCCGGGGCCATCAAGCGGGACCAGTATCGTTGTTGGTATCGACTCGCCGGCAGCTGCCTTTTCGGAGTCTTTCGCTCGCACGAGGACCAGGGGACTGGTCGTCGCATGCAGGACTTTGTCCGCCACGCTGCCCAGAAGCCAGCGTTGTGCTCCGGAGCGGCCGTGCGTCGACATGAGCACAAGTGTATCGGGCTTCGCGCTTTCCACAATGACCTCGGCGGGGTCCCCTATTTGAGTCGAGCAATGGACCGCCGACGCGTCGGCAAAGGATTTGGCGATCTTTTTCAGATAATTGAGGCCCTCATCCTTCATATCGGAGGCAACCACATCCAGGTAGCGGCCATGCTCCGGCGCGAAGGAAGCTTCAGCGATGTGAAAATCGATCACCCTCAACAATTCGACCGGGATCTTCAGCCCCGCGGCCATGAAACGGGCAAGGGGCAGGACTTTCTCGGACATCTGCGATGCATCCAGGGGCACGAGTATCTTGGAGTACATATTTCTCTCCGCCGGTTGTTTGGGTGGGCGTCTGCAGCAGGTGGGCAGCTGTCGATATTCAGTCACCGGTCCAGTTGGGCTCATCAGCCCCGCACTGCGTCGCGTAACCAGACTAAGCTCCCGGCTCGCCGCGCATTCTGAGATGGGTCAACAGTCGATCATTTGATCCGGCACGCGAACTCGCTTGCGCGAACGACCGCTACGGCTTCGATACCGGCGCCCGGGCGATCGCAAGCGGTGCCGGTCGACTACCGGAATCCCGGTAATGAAGATTACCGGGTACCGGGAATTTTTTTGTTGCCGGAAATCGCATACATTCGACCGAAGGCTGCGGGAACCGGGCCAACTCCAATCGATCTCCACGGTCGGCTTTGCGGCAATTCGGAGGAGGGACGGTCATGAAGATTGTTGCATTCGTGTTGGCGGGTGGAGAAGGCACGCGCCTTTATCCGTTGACGGTCATGCATGCAAAGCCAGCGCTGCATTTCGTCAACGGTTTCCGAATCATTGATTTCGTACTCAGCAATCTCTTTAATTCCGGAGTTTGCTCAATTTATGTGCTGGCGCAATACAAGCCTCAATCGCTGATCGATCACCTCGGCGGCGTGTGGATTCCACGCTTCAACGGAAAGGATCGATTCCTGACCGTGATATCACCGGACCCGGTCGGCGGGGAAGGGGCCTTCAAGGGCACCGCCGATGCCGTCTATCAGAATCTGCAGCTGGTCCGGCGGCACGAACCGGAGATGGTGGCCGTTTTCGCGGCTGATCATGTGTACCGAATGGATATAGGCCAAATGGCCGATTTTCACCGGGCGTGCGACGCCGATGTCAGCGTGGCGGCGTCTCCGGTCCCGATCGAGACGGCTTCGGCCTTCGGCATTTTGCGGACCGGCGAGGGCGGCTGCATACGCGAGTTCCAGGAAAAGCCGCTGCGGCCCGCCGCGATACCGGGAACCCCGACCCGTGCATATGCGTCGATGGGCAACTATCTGTTCCGCCCCGCTGTTCTGGCGCACCTGCTCGAGGAGGCGAACGCCAGCGGGGGAAGCGATTTCGGGCGTCACATCATGCCGCGCCTGCCCGGCCGGTATCGGATGTTCGCCTATGACTTCTCCGGCAATTCAGTGCCCGGTGTCGCGGCTCACGAAGAGCGCGGCTACTGGCGCGACGTGGGCACGATCGCGGCGCTCGACGCCGCGCGCAAAGATACCGAGGGCTCCCGGCCGCGGTTCGATATTTACAATCAGGTATGGCCGATTCTCGGCCACGAGCACGACGCTCGGCTCATCAACGATGCCGACCGCGTATCGCGCAGGAAAGAACGGGTTGAACCGCGGGTTCATCGCGGAGCGCGGGTCTTCGAGACAACGGAGCACTTCTGCGTCGAACCCCATGAGGCGCCTTTCCGAAATATGTAGGCGCTGAATTACTCCTTCATCGCGGGCCTCCTCCCCCTCCTCCTATGAGCCCGCGATTTGGCCCCGGCGAATGCTCGAAGAGGATTCGCCGGGTCTTTTCTTTCTGCTTCGCCGCCTGAATTGATCGCCGTCAAGGCCTGACAACTGCGGCCGGGTATGTTGGTGTGCGAAACCGCCAGGAGCTGGTCGGCACTTCGCGTCCGGCTCCGCCGCGACGGCGCCGGAAATCCGTTGCATGAGAATCACCCAGCTTAGCGTTGCCGAAGCGCTGGCCAGCCTGCACAGCGGCGAGAGCGGTTTGAGCACGGCCGAGGCAGCGAGGCGACTCGCGGAATTCGGCCCCAATCGGGTCGAGGAAATCCGCGGCGAGCCGCTCGTGCTTCGGTTTGCACGCGAGTTCACGCATTTTTTCGCGCTCATCCTGTGGCTCGCGGCAGGTCTGGCGTTCGTTGCCGAACGCTATGATCCCGGCACGGGCATGGCGACGCTCGGCGCCGCCATCGTCGGGGTCATCCTCGTCAACGGCGGGTTTTCGTTCTGGCAGGAATACCGCGCCGAGCGCGCGATTGCGGCACTCAAGAATCTGCTGCCGCACCAGGTCACGCTGATGCGAGACGACCAGGAATGTCGTCTGCCGGCCGAAGCGCTGGTGCCAGGTGATCTGATCCTGGTGCAGGAGGGCGACGACGTGCCGGCCGACTGTCGCGTGATCGAGGCGTTGGCGCTGCGGCTCAACGCGGCCACGCTGACCGGCGAATCGCTGCCCAGGGCACTCAACGCCGAGCCGTCCGAGGAGACCGATCTGCTCGCGGCGAGCAACGCGTTGCTTGCGGGAACGTCGATCATCTCCGGAAACGGCCGGGCCCTGGTGTTCGCGACTGGCATGCGCACCGAATTCGGCAAGATCGCCCGCCTCACGCAGTCCGATGGCCAGCCGCAGTCGCCGCTGCAGCGCGAGATCGCTCGGGTCTCGCGCCTGGTCGCGATGCTCTCGTTCGTGCTCGGCGTGACGTTCTTCGCCATCGGCCGGCTGATAGGGCTGCCGTTCTGGGACACGTTCATTTTCGCGGTCGGCATTCTCGTCGCGAACGTCCCCGAGGGACTGCTGCCGACCGTAACGCTTGCGCTGGCGATGGCCACGCAGCGCATGGCGCGCCGCAACGCGCTGATCCGCCATCTTCCTGCCGTGGAAACGCTGGGTTCGGCGACGGTCATCTGCACCGACAAGACCGGCACCCTGACACGAAACCGTATGACGGTACGCGCCGTGTTCCTGGGCAAAGAACAGTTCGGGCTTCCCGTGACGGCCGGCACGGTGCAGTTGTATCGACCGTTTTTCGAAGCTGCGCAGCACTGCCAGACGCTGCGCCAGGTCACCGAGAACGGCACACTCACGCGGGTCGGCGATCCGATGGAAACGGCGCTTGCACAGATGGCCGAAAGTGCGCTCGGCGCGCAGCCGGGACATCCGCGCATGCACGAAATTCCTTTCGACACCGACCGCCGGCGGATGTCCACCGTGCACGAGACGCCGCAGGGAAGCTTGCTCTACTGCAAAGGCGCCCCGGAGGTCGTGATGCAGCTCTGTACCTCCGCGCTGACACCGGAGGGCGTGCGTGCTCTCGACGAGGCAACGGCGGCGCGGTTTCGGCGCGCGCAGGAGGCCATGGCCGAGCGCGGCCTGCGCGTTCTCGCGCTGGCCTGCCGGACGCTACCCGAGCGCGCGCCGCAGGCCTGCTGGGAAAGCGAACTGACGCTTGCGGGACTGGCCGGCATCGAAGATCCGCCGCGCGCGGAAGTGCCAGACGCAGTGCGCCGCTGTGCCGAGGCTGGCATCAAGGTCATCATGATCACCGGCGATCATCCGAGCACCGCGTGCGCCATCGCGCGCGAAATCGGGCTGGTGCGTTCGCCGACACCGGTTGTCGTCAGCGGCGGTGACCTTCAGCGGATGTCGCGCAGCCAACTCCAGCTCGCACTCGATGCGCCGGAGATCCTGTTCGCGCGCGTCACGGCCGACCAGAAGATGCTGGTCGTGGAAGCACTCAAGCAAAAGGGACACGTGGTCGCGGCGACCGGCGACGGGGTCAACGACGCGCCGGCGCTGAAACGCGCAGACATCGGCATCGCCATGGGCATCTCCGGCACCGACGTCGCGCGCGAATCCGCCGACATGGTGCTGCTCGACGACAACTTCGCCAGCATCGTCAGCGCGATCGAAGAGGGGCGAGCGATCTACGACAACATCCGCAAGTTCCTCACCTATATTCTCACCTCGAACATTCCGGAGATCGTGCCCTACCTCGCGTTCGTGCTGTTCAGAATTCCGCTGCCGCTCACCGTCGTGCAGATCCTCGCGGTGGACCTCGGCACCGACATGCTTCCCGCGCTTGCGCTGGGTGCGGAACCGCCGGACCCGCGGGGAATGCAGCGAGCACCGCGTGCGCGCAGCGAGAGGCTGCTTTCCTGGCCGTTGCTCGCGCGCGCCTATCTATTTCTCGGCATGATGGAAGCCGCCGTGGGAATGGCCGCGTTCTTCTATGTGCTGCGCGTGGGTGGCTGGACGTTCGGGGAATCGCTTGGGCAGCAGAATCCGCTCTACCTGCAGGCGACCACGGCGTGCCTGGCGGCGATCATCGTCACCCAGGTCGTGAACGTCTTTTTGTGCCGCGATCCGCAGGCGTCGCTGTTCAGCCGCGGGCTGCTCGGGAACCGGCTGCTGCTGCTGGGCGTCGCGGCGGAGATCGCGCTGATGCTGGCGATTGTCTATATGCCCTGGGGCCAGGCGGTTTTCGGGACCGCCGCGCTCACGCTCGACGCGTGGCTTTTCATGCTGCCGCTCGCGGCGGCCATGTTGTTGCTGGAGGAATTGCGCAAAATGCTCGTACGCCTGGTACTCCGATCGCGGGAGTAAGTTTGAGGCGTACTCGGCCGCCAGCGTACAGGTCGCATGCGGCGCAGGATGCCGCCACCTGATGGGCACGCGCCAAGGCCGTTGCCTTCGGTGCTGCCACAGCGTAGATTGCGCCAGTAGTTAAGGCAATAGGTCCTGCGCCACCGGATCGGAACTCGGCTTGATCGGCTTCGCGGGTGGCGCGGATAATGCCGCTTTCACGGGGGAGGAACCATGAACGCTCCAGAAACGAAAGCTACGCAAACAGCTGCCTACGACGGACTGCGCTCGTTTCTGAGCGCGTGCGAAGCGCTCGGCGAGCTGCGCACGATCAAGGGCGCAGACTGGGAACTCGAAATCGGCGCGCTGACCGAATCCGCCTCGGAGCTGATTCCCGAACCTCCCGCGTTGCTGTTCGACGACATCAAGGGATATCCGTCGGGCTACCGTATCCTGAGCCTGCCGATGACCTCGCGCGTGCGTTCGGCGCTCGCGCTGCGGCTGCCGACCGATACGCCGCGGCTGGAACTGGTACGTCTCGCGGCGAAGAAGATACGCACCTCCAAGCATCTGCCGCCGGTCGAGGTTCAGAGCGGTCCGGTGATGCAGAACGTGATGCGCGACAACGAGGTCGATCTGCTCAAGTTCCCGGCGATGCGCGCGCACCGCAAGGACGGCGGGCGCTACATCGGTACCGGCGACACGCTGATCAACCGCGATCCCGAATCCGGCTATGTCAATGTCGGCACCTACCGCATGCAGGTGCACGAGCGAAACCTGCTCGGCCTCTGGCAGAGCCCGGGGCAGCAGGGACGACTGATCGCAGAGCGCTACTGGAAGCAGGGCAAGCCCTGTCCGGTGGTCGTCACCTTCGGCGGCGATCCGTTGCTGCTGATGGCGTCCTACACGAAATTCGCCTGGGGCCAGTCGGAGCTCGAGGCGGTCGGCGGCATGCTCGGCCACGCTCTCGAAGTCATTCGCGGCCCGCTGACCGGCCTGCCGATCCCGGCGCACGCCGAGATCGCGATCGAGGGCGAGATTCCGCCGCCCGACGTCGAATCGCGCGACGAGGGCCCGTTCGGCGAATGGACCGGCTACTATGCCGGCGGCACGATCGGTACCGGTGAGAAGCAGCCCGTTATCCGCGTCAAGGCGCTCTATCACCGCAACGATCCTATCCTGATCAACATGGCGCCGCAGTGGCCCGGCGCGCCGCATCACGGCGTGCGTTACGAGGGCGGCATTCTGTGGGACCAGCTCGAGGCGGCCGGCGTGCCGGGTGTCGTCGGCGCCTATTTCCACAATGCGTTTCTCGCGGTCGTCGCGATCCAGCAACGCTACGCCGGACACGCGCGCCAGGCCGGCATGGCCGTGCTCGGCTGCGCGGCCGCGGCGCGCAACGGTCGTTTCGTCGTCATCGTCGACGATGACATCGATCCGTCGAACATGCAGGAAGTCTGGTGGGCGATGACCTCGCGCGTCGATCCGGCGACCGACATCCAGATCGTTCCCGACTGCTGGGCGAGCCCGCTCGACCCGCGCATGCCGCCCGATCTCAGCCGCCACGGCCCGCACGTCAACTCGCGGGCGATCTTCTACGCCGTGCGCCCCTGGGCCTGGCGCAACGAGTTTCCGCAGGTCAACCGCATCGACCCCGATCAGAGGGAAGAGGTCGTGCGAAAATACGCTTCGATACTGCCATTCCCGAAGTTCTAGTCTGCTAAAGAGGAGGAGGAACGATGAGGACGACCCAAGAAGGAATCTATCGCCCGTTGCTGCGCGCCGCGGCCGCATTTTCGCTCGGTGCCGCGCTGGTCACGAACGTGGCGGCGCAGGAGGCCGTGCGCATCGGCACCTCGAGCGTCGGCAGCGTCTTCTACACGATCGCGATCGGCATGAGCGAGATCATCCAGAAGCACGGCAAGGTCAGCACCTCGGTGCAGCCGCTCGGCGGTTCGACGGCCAACGTCATCGGCATCGGCAACAAGAAGATCGAGTTCGCGATCGCCAATGCGTTCGCGTCGTTCTCGGGTTATTACGGCCGCTACAACTTCAAGAAATCGCTGGACGTGCGCCTTGTGCTGCAGGGGCAGCCGAGCTATCGCGCGTTCCTCGTGCGCAAGGGGGCGAACATCCGTACCGCCAGGGACATGGAGGGCAAGACGATCGTCGGCAAGCGCCGCGCGCTTCCGGAAATCGAGCTCGTGATGGACGCCTTCATCAAGGTGCACGGCCTCAACCCTAAGAACATCAAGGTCGTCGCAACCACCAACACCCCGGAAGTGAACAACGCGTTCAAGGCCGGCACGATCGACGCGGCGATCATGCCGTTCAGCCGAAAGTCGCCGCAGATCGAACAGCCGATCCGCGACGGCGTCTTCGAATTTCTCTACATCGACGAAGCGAAGCGTGACGAGATGCTCAAGGAACTGCCGGGCGCGTTCTACGCCGGGGTCTTCGAGCCGGGGGTGTTCACCGATCAGAACAAGCCGGTCTACACCGTCGGCATGAATACCTATCTGATTACTCACTCGAAACTGGGCGAGGAAACGGTCTACCGCGTGGTCAAGGCGATCCTTGAGCACCTCGACGAGTTCGCGACCTACCATCGCGCCGGCCGGCAGTACAACGCAAAAGCCGCGCTCGGGACCTTCGCGTTGCCGTTTCATGACGGCGCAGTGCGTTACTTCAAGGAAAAAGGGCTCTGGACCGCGGCTCACCAGGCCAAGCAGGACGAACTGCTGAAGCGCTGATAAAGCAACGCCCGGCGTGCCGCCTGCGCGGCGCGCCGGGCGTTTGACTCATGCCCTGGATCGCTACCGGAACGCTGCTGCGCTGGCTGTGCACGGCGATTGGTCTTTACCACGTCGTCGTCGTCGCCGGCCTGCCGGGCTGGATCGGCATCTTCGTCCCGCACCAGATCCACAAGTCGATCAGCCTCGCGGGCGCCCTGGTGCTGATCTTCTGGCTGCTGCGCGCACGCGGCGACCGCCGCGGCGAAGACACCGAGACACGCGCTGCGGAGCGGCGCACGCCGTGGTACGACTGGTTGCTGCTCGCTTCAGGTCTCGCCGGCACCGGCTATGTCGTGTTCTTCCACGAACAGGTGCTCGACTACGGCATGTTCGGTGAACTCGATACGCGTGGCATGGTGCTCGCGGCAATGCTTGTCGTGCCGCTGCTCGAAGCGGTGCGGCGCACGACCGGTTGGGCGCTGCCGGTGATCATCGTGCTGTTCGTTCTGCTGACGATGTTCCAATCCTACCTGCCCGGACTGCTGCACGGGCGCGGCTACCCGCTCGAGCGGCTGTTGTACAGTGCCTACGCCGGCAATGCCGGCATCTACGGCCTGCCGCTCGGCATCGCCGCGAACATCGTCATCATCTTCCTGATCTTCGGTGCGCTGATGGACGGTGCCGGTGCGAGCCGCTGGTTCATGGACCTGGCGCTCGCGCTGACCGGCTGGTCGCGAGGTGGCCCTGCCAAGGCTGCAGTGGTCGCGAGCGCAATGTTCGGCTCGATTTCAGGCTCGCCGTCGGGCAATGCTGCGACCACCGGGGTGTTCACGATTCCGCTGATGAAACGGATCGGCTACACGCCGGCGTTCGCCGCAGCCGTCGAAGCGGTCGCTTCGACCGGTGGCATGATCCTGCCGCCGGTGATGGGAGCGATCGCGTTCATCATGTCCGAGTGGATCGAGGTGCCGTATTCAGCGATCGTCGTCGCTGCGGCGGTGCCGGCGCTGCTTTATTACCTGATCGTCTTCGTATCGGTGCATCTGCAGGCGCGGCGCGACGGCATCCAGGCGATGCCGCGCTCCGAACTGCCGCGGTTCGGCGCGGTGCTGACGCGAGGCTGGCACCACCTGATTCCGATCGCCGCGCTCATCTATTTCCTGATCTTCCGCTCGCTGCCACCGGGCATCGCCGGTGTCTATGCGTGCGGCTTCGTCGTGCTTGTCAGCTTCTTTACGCGCGACCGCGGCAACTGGCTGACGCCGCGGCGCATCGTGCAGGCGTTCCAGGACGGCGTCAGTCGCTGGGTGGTCGTCGCGGCGATCACCGCATCGGTCGGCATTATGATCGGTGCACTCGAACTTTCGGGCGTCGGCATCAAGTTTTCGCGCTTTATCGTCGATCTCGCCGGCGGCAATCTCTACATTACGCTGGCGATGGTCGGCGTCGTCTGCCTGGTGGTCGGCATGGGGCTCGATGCGACCCCCGCCTACATTACGCTGGCGACGCTGATGGCACCCGCGCTCGTGCGCCTCGGCGTCTCGGACATGGCCGCGCATCTGTACGTGATCTACTGGGGCCTCGCCTCGTTTTACACGCCGCCGACCTGCATCGCGGTCTACGTTACTTGCGGGCTTTCGGGAAGCAAGGTCTGGGAAACCGGCTGGGAATCGGTGAAGCTCGGCATTGCCGCATTTCTGGTGCCGGTCGCATTTGCGATCAACCCGGGACTGATGCTTCAGGGCAGCCTGCCGAACATCTTCCTCGCGACGACGACCGCGCTGATCGGCGCCGTGCTGCTGGCTTGCGGCATCCGAGGCTACGCGTTTTCCCCGATCGGTGGCGGGCCGCGGTCGATGCTCGTCGTCGCGGGAATCCTTTTCATCCTGCCCGGGCTCGTGCTGCCGGGGATCGGGCTTGCGCTGACGCTCGCTGCACTGGCGCCGCAATGGCGCGGCAGCAAGCGGGCGGCGCATTTATGATCACACGCCCGGCGCCGTAGCATACCGAGTCTTGATGCTCCGGCTCTGAGTGAATTTGGCGCATTTGGCTGCAGGCGGTATAACGGTATAATTCATTGCCCGCCGTTGCCTGCCTGTCGGTGGCGCCCCCATAGTTCCCGCGCTTGACGGTACCGTTGCTCCGCAATCCCGAGGGCGCGGTCATATCAACCCAATATGGAGGTGACCCATGAATCATGTCGACGACGTTGATGCCGTCTTGACGATGTCCCCGTCACGTGCATGGGAAAGCCGTTTGCGGCTGCCGGTGCGGGGTCAGCGGATGCCGCAAGACTCCGAGTATTGCGAGATTCGCGAAGGATCCAAGTGGCGCCGGCTGCGTTTTCACGACTATCACGAGATCTTCAACCGTCCCGGTCTGTACGAGTACCTGTACTGCGACCTGTTGCAGTGCCGATCACCGCAGCGTGTTGTGGGACTGCTCGCGGAAGTACGCGACGATCTGGGCGGGACTGAGCCGCTTCGGGCAATCGATCTCGGGGCCGGCAACGGCATCGTAGGCGACGAGTTGAGGCGTATCGGCGCCGCTGACGTCGTCGGCATAGACATTCTGGCGGAAGCTCGCGCCGCAGCGCAACGCGATTTCCCGCACGTCTACTCCGACTACTACGTCGCTGACATGGTCGACCCGCCCGCCGAAGTCGACCGGCGCTTGCGCGCGCTGCGACCGAACGCGCTGACCTGCGTAGCCGCGCTGGGTTTCGGCGACATACCGCCGCGCGCCTATCACAGGGCGGTCAGTTACGTTGCGCTGGGCGGACTCCTCGCATTCAACATCAAGGCGGAGTTTCTTGACGCTCGCTATACCTATGGATTCTCCGAGCTGATGCGCCGCATGGTAAACGAGGGAATAGTGCAGCTTGAAGCGACGCGTCGCTACCGGCACCGCCTGGCAGCCAACGGCGAGTCGATCTATTACACGGCGATGGTTGTCACGAAGCTCAAGGAGATCCCCGCAAGCATGCTGGTAGAAGCCAGCTGATGACTCATCCCGCTTCTCGATGATCGTATGGGGATCGCCCGTATCTTGCGCTGGGAACAGGTCGAACCATCCATGCGGTTCCGGCCGGCAACCGATCTCGCGCGGTGAATGTCAACTGGCCCTAGTGAACGCCGATGAAGCGCTCGACGATCCGGCGCTTCTGTTCACAGCGTTTCTGCGACCAGCAGGCCCTGAATTCCTTGGCGAGCTTGCCGTCCTGGTAGATCTGGATGGCCAAGGGCTTGTTCATCATCACCGTGTGTACGTAGGTGACGAAAGCCTCGGCCCAGTCGTCACCCGGGCCGGTCGCGCCGTAAAGCGTGGGAAAGTTGGTCGTCTCCAGTTTCCGGTAGATGTCGAGCATCCGGCTTGCGGCGAGTTTCGCGCCGAAGTAGAACACCACGTCGCGGCGCTCCGGAAACGCGGCGTCATAGACGCTTGCGTACTTGTCGCTGCCGGGAGCGAGCGTCCAGGACAGCGAGAAGTACCGATAGCCGGCCGTGGACCGTACGTCCTTGGGTTCGATGGTCCACGAGGGATGGATATCTTCGCCGATCGACAGAATGTGACCGAGCTCATGCAACAGGATGTACTGGATGGCGTTCTTGCGGTTGTCTCCGACGCGGGCTTCGATCTCGCCTTTCAACTCGATTCCGGATCGCGGCTGAAACGGCGTGTTTTCCTTCCACGTAAACCACGTGTTTGCGATCTTGTCTCGCAGTACCGCCGAGTCGAGCACGACAAATCCGGTGCGTTCGTTGCCGTCTGCATCCTCGATCGTGTCGGTCCATCCGGTGCCACCGAAGTCCTCCGCGAAATAGACGCCGGCAAGCTTGTCGTGCAGGAGCCGTCTAACCCGTTCGGGAAGCTCGACCAGCGCCTGGCGCGCGTCACGTTCGAAATCGGGCGTCAGCCTGGCGCCGCGCGGACGCTTGGATATTCCATTGCGGATATTGTCCTGGGTCATGAAGTCGATCACCTCCGGCGCGGCCGCGCCGAATCTGTCTTCCACAGGTTTGGAGAATGCGGCATCCCAGTAGGCCCATGTCTTGACCACATGCTGCTTCGGCGCGACGACGCTGCAGTCCTGCCCGCCGGCGGCGCACTGGCTCTGTGCGGGTCCGGCGTAGCAGTTCGACGCGGCAAGCAGCCACAGCCCGGCCCAGATCGCTGCCGTGCGCGGCGCCACGGGAGCTGATTTCCTGTCGCGTTGGCGAAACAGGACCAGCCGCCCGACAGGGTGCACGGCTGGTAGAAACCCGAATCCGATCGACGATCGGCAGAACGACATTAGGTCTTGGAGGACCATCCGAGACACGCTTGACGTTGAGCGTTCGAGCAGCCGATGGCCGCGATCCGATCTTCAGAGACTGATGATCTGATCGACCAGCAGTT
Source organism: Betaproteobacteria bacterium RIFCSPLOWO2_02_FULL_63_19 (assembly GCA_001770415.1). Taxonomy (GTDB): domain Bacteria; phylum Pseudomonadota; class Gammaproteobacteria; order Burkholderiales; family SG8-39; genus JACQTO01. Next base: position 57,398 of record MEQX01000015.1, read on the forward strand.
TCCAGTTGCTGCGGGGGCGCGTTGTATCGCCAGACAGCCAAGTGCCGGTCACTTTTCCCTCCCATTCGACCGGCAGCAGCATGCCGCGCAGGAACTTCCCGTGCATCTGGGTTGAACTCCATGCGACGACGGTATCTGAACCTGTTTCCCACCACGCGTCGCCCGGTGTCCGGTCCCTGACCGATTCGGCATCCTGCTGAACGTTGAACGTTCCCTGCAGCAGACAGCGAATGCCGGGCCCCGGATGTTGATGTCGGTCGGCGATGCGGCCGGCCGCCGCTGTGATTTGATCGAGGCGGTAGAGCCATTGACTGCCCGGCGGCATATTCAGCGTCGCGATCACCCGTGACATGCGCAGGCTGGAAAACGATCCCCGACCCTGCAACAGGGTCGGCGCCGCGTTGGGCAGAGCCAGTTCCCAGCGCCACACTTGCGACCACTCGGCCTTTGCAGCCAGGCAGACGGGCGAGCCCGAATAGATGGCCGAGCCCGCATCCATTGTCTGGCCATTGATATCGACCGCACCGTGGCGAACATGGAAAAGGCGATGCGCGGCCGGCAAATCGGGCGCCGGCTGCCCACCCGTCAGCATCTGGTCATGGTATAGGTTCAGACTGAAAGCCATTTTTCACCTTTATGGATGGTTCGTGGCGGATCTGCAGTATTCCGCCGGGCACTGGCGATTTGACCAGAATCGTTGCTGCTTGGAAAGCGTGCCTTGGCTGCGCGGGCACCGACAGTCGGCATAAGAACCCTGGCGCCGCGCGCACGTCCCGCGAAGCTGGCCCGCGGTGGGTATTCTCCGGCCTTGCGAGACGTCTTCAGGACCGCGATCGGCCGCCGTAACGGTTTAGCAGTTCATTCAGTTGGTCGAGACAGTGGATACGCCAACCACGTGCATCTATGAGCAGCCACCCGATGCGTTTCCAGCGACTCAGGGTGCGCGCAACGGTCTCGACGCGCGCGTCTATTATTTCGCTGATTTGCTTCAACGTCAGGAACACCGGTAACAATGCATGCCCATTCCCCTCGCCAACTCCATAGCGGCCGACCAGTTGCAGCAGAAGCACCGCGAGGCGCTGTTGAATGGAGCCGGCGCTGATGATCTCGATCTTGTTGATGAATGCTTCACTGAAACGGGTGACTTCGCCTTTCATGTTCCGCGAAAGCTGTGGGTGCTCCTCTGCCAGACGGGATATTTCTTCTGCATCGACGAAGATCAGAGTAACGCCCTCGCTGAGGGCGATGGCATCGGTCGGATAGCGCATGCCGGCCCAGAATGCATAAAGGCCCATCGAGTCGCCCGGGCCGAACAGGCCATACGTTTTGCTTGCTCCATTCAGGTCCCGGCGCGACGCTTTGACGAAACCGGACCCTATCAGCACCATCTCCCGGGCGGGATCTCCGCGCTGCCAGATGAATTCGCCCTGACGAAAAACCCGTACGTGCGCGCCGGCTGCCACCGCTTTCAAGACGGCCGGTGGGATGCGCTCGAATAGGCCGAAATCGCCAAGGCGCTTGGCCAATTCAATCTCGTCCACATGCGCGGACGGCAGCGGGACGACCTGCGTCGCCTTGGCGCGGTAAAAGGCGCTGCGCGGCAAGTGCTGGATCGGAAATGCGCGGCGGTCCTTTCGTCTTGCCCGTGCTTTCGCCGGCGCGTGTCTAGAAATCTTCTTCATTGCCAACATTTATCTGCATAGTATAGATCGAAGTCGTCTCCGGCCGCGGGGGAGCATCATCGCTTCGGTCACAGGGCGCAGAACGTGCGGTAACGAAACCTCTGTGGAACCTTGCTGGATGTCGCCAGGCTCAACATGGCAAACTGGCAGCAACGATGACTCCGCAAACGGTTCGCGTTTCAGGATGTTGGCGCGGCGCGGCTGGCTATAGAATGATAAATTTCGATGCTGGTCGTGGCGTTGCACATCCGGTAATAAGAAAGCGGCGGCGGTTGGGACAAACTCCATGAAGATATGCCGGATTCCACCGGCGGGCAGCCTTGTCAGCGCGGGTGCGCTTGCCACGCTGTTCGCGCTCGGCGCCGCACCGGCGATGACGGGTTGCAGCGAGGTTTCCAACAACCCGCACCCCTTCGGTTCGGAGCAGACAAACACGCTGTTCGTCCCTTTCCGCGCGCGTTCGCCGAAATACCTCGATCCGACCAGTTCGTACTCCAACGACGAGGCCGTGTTTACGTTCCAGATCTACGAGCCGCTCTATCAATACCACTATCTGAAGCGGCCCTATGAACTGATGGGCCGCGCGGCCGAAGAAGTCGCACGGCCGCATTACTTCGATGCGTCCGGCAACGCGCTGCCGGACGACGCACCCGGCGAGCGGGTTGCGCAGACCGTGTACGGCATCAAGATCAGGCACGGCATCAAGTTCGCGCCGCATCCGGCGTTCGCGCGCGATGCGAGGGGCGATTACCGGTACCACTCGCTTAAACGCGAGGACGTCGCCGACAAGTACAAGGTCACCGATTTCAAAGAAACCGGCACGCGCGAGTTGACTGCGGACGATTATGTCTACGCAATACGCCGGCTGGCGACGCCGCGGATCAAGTCGCCCGCGTTCTCGACGATGGCCGATCACATCGTCGGGCTGAAGGAGTACGGCCGCAGGATCGTCGCGGTCGATCGGGCCATGCGCAAGGGCCTGGCGCCGACCGACCGTGACCTGCCGTTCCTCGACTTTCGCCGGTACGGGTTTGCCGGCGCCGAGGCGCCCGATCGGTACACACTGCGCATCCGCGTGATCGGCAAGTACCCGCAGTTCAAGTACTGGCTCGCGATGCCGTTCTTCGCGCCGATTCCGTGGGAGGCCGAGAAGTTCTACTCGCAACCGGGAATGGCGGAGAAGAACCTCACGCTCAACTACTGGCCAGTCGGCACCGGGCCGTACATGCTGACCGAATACATCGAGAACAGGCGACACGTGCTCACCCGAAACCCGGATTCCCACGGCCAGTCCTACCCCTGCGAAGGTGAACCTGGCGACAAGGAAAAAGGGTATCTCGCCGACTGCGGCAAGACGATTCCTTTCGTCGACAAGGTGGTTTTCGACATCGAGAAGGAGGGGGTGCCGCTGCAGGCCAAGTTCCTGCAGGGGTACTACGACTCGCCGGCGATCGAGCGGCTCGACTACGGCACCGGGCTCATCGTCGCGATGGGCGATTCGAAGGACAAGGAAAGGGAATACCGCGAAAAGGGCATCAAGCTTCCCACCACCGTCGAGGCGACCAACTGGTACATCGGCTTCAACTGGCTCGATCCGGTGCTCGGCAGGGGCGACACGCCCGAGCAGGCAGAGCGCAACCGCAAGCTGCGCCAGGCGCTGTCCATCGCGATCGACTGGGAGGAGCGCGTCGCGATTTTCGAGCGCGGGCAGGGCGTCGCGGCGCATGGCCCGCTTCCGCCGTCGCTGTTCGGCTATCGCGCGGATGGACCTGCGGCCTTCAACCCTGTGGTCTACACCCGGGGTACGGACGGAAAACCGGTCCGGCGTCCAATCACGGAGGCGAAGAAGCTGCTGGCCGAGGCGGGCTACCCGGACGGGCGCGATGCGAGGACCGGCAAGCCGCTGGTCATCAATTTCGATTACCAGAGCTCGCCGACGCCGGGGGTCAGGGCGCTGCTCGACTGGTATCAGAAGCAGTTCGCGAAGATCAATGTTCAACTGGAAATCCGCGCCACCGACTACAACCGGTTCCAGGACAAGATGAACAAGGGCGTGGTCCAGATGTACTTTTGGGGGTGGCTTGCCGATTACCCGGATGCAGAGAATTTCCTGTTCATGCTGTACGGGCCGAACTCCAAGGCACTGACGGGCGGCAACGGAGAGAACAACAGCAACTACCAGAACGCGGAGTACGACCGGCTGTTCGACCGGATGAAGTTCCTCGACGACGGCCCCGAGAAGCAGAAACTGATCGACCGGATGATCGAAATCCTGCAACGGGACGCAGTGTGGAGTTTCGGATACTTCCCGACTTCAGCCGCCGCCTATCACCAGTGGGTGTACAACGGCAAGCCGACACAGATCATCCGCAACCACATCGGCTATCTGCGGCTTGACCCCGAGCTTCGCGCGCGCAGGCTGGCGGAGTGGAACAAGCCGATTTGGTGGCCTGTTCCGCTGATGTTCCTGTTGCTGATCGCGGCCGTCATTCCCGCCTGGTTCGGGTGGCGCAGGAGGGAGCGGGAAACCGCAGCGCGCACGCTGGCGCGCGAAGGAGCCCGGCCTTGATCAGCTACATCATCCGCCGCATCGCATACGGCGTGCTGATCCTGATCGGCGTTAACCTGTTTACGTTCGTGCTGTTCTTCACGGTCAACACGCCCGACGACATGGCACGGATGAACATCGGCGGCAAGCGCGTCTCGCCGGACGCCATCGAAAAATGGAAGGTCGAGCGCGGCTACGACAAGCCACTGCTGTGGAACGCCTCCGCTCCCGGAGCGGATAAGCTGACGAATACGATTTTCTTCGATCGCTCGGTGCAGTTGTTCGCATTCGACTTCGGCTCGTCCGACAGCGGTCGCGACATCGGTTACGAAATCCGGCAGCGGGTAGGTCCATCGATCGCGGTCGCGGTGCCCACCTTCCTGCTCGGGCTATTTGTCGTGATCGTGTTCTCGCTGCTGCTGGTGTTTTTCCGCAACACCTACCTGGAGTTCTGGGGCTTCGCCATTGCCGTTTTCATGATGGCGATTTCATCTCTGTTCTACATCCTGATCGGGCAGTTCCTGTTCAGCAAGCTGCTGAAGCTGGTGCCGATTTCCGGGTTCGCCGGAGGTACCGACCTGATCGTGTTTCTCGCGCTGCCGGTGCTGATCGGGATCGTCTCCCGGCTCGGCGCAGAGGCGCTTTTCTACCGGACCATGTTTCTCGAAGAGATCGGCAGGGACTACGTGCGCACCGCACGGGCCAAGGGCCTTTCGGAGACTGCCGTGCTGTTCCGCCACGTGCTGCGCAACGCGCTGCTGCCGATACTCACCAGCACCGTGGCGGTGTTGCCGCTGTTGTTTCTCGGCGCACTGATCATGGAATCATTCTTCGGCATACCGGGACTCGGCAGCTACACCATCGATGCGATCAACGCGCAGGACTTCGCGATCGTGCGCTCGATGGTGTTCGTCGGTTCGCTGCTCTACATCATCGGCCTGATCCTGACGGATATCTCGTACACGGTCGCCGACCCGCGCATTCGGCTGAGTTAGCGACGCCCATGCCCAAACTGGTCTTTCTCGCCACCGATATCGTTCTATACCTGCTGCTGGCCGCGATGGCTTTCTATGCGTGGCACGCGCTGCGCACACCGACGCTGCGCCAGGCCTGGCGGGCCGTCGCGAGCGATTCTGCCGCAATGTCGGCAGCGGTCGTACTCGGCGCCTTCCTGCTGGTCGCGGTGCTCGATTCGTTCCATTACCGCCCGCGGCTGCCCGCCGCGCCCGGGGTGGCGGCGGGCGCGCCGGTGGCGTACTCGACGCAGACGTTGTCGGTGCTTGATGCGCTGCTCGCCGGCCCGCGCGAAGCGCGCGAGAAGACCTACTCCGTTCCGCTCGGCACCCACCAGTACTCGAAGGAATCGATGCTGGTCGGGGGCAAGATGATCCGCGATTTTCCCAGGCTGCAGTTCGGCGGTCCGCACCTCAAGGATACCGGCCGCGACTGGATCGGCGATCTCGTTCGGCGATCGGCGGCCGGACTGGCCGGCGGTGCGCTCGCCGCCGCGACGCTGTGGCTCGCTGTCGCTGCGCTGCGTGCGCGCGGCACCGGGGTCGGAATCAGGGAGTCGCTGCGCGCAATTCGGCACAAGACCACGTACATTCCGTGGCGGGCAATGCTGCTGACGGCCGCCGCGCTGGCGCTTTTCGTCGGCTGGGTGGCGGCGCTGTGGCCGTGGTACCACGTGTTCGGGACCGATCAGACCGGGAACGACATCCTGTTCCAGGCGATCAAGTCGGTGCGCACGGCTTTGGTGATCGGCTCGCTCGCCACGCTGGCCACGCTGCCGTTCGCGATCGTATTCGGTATTCTTGCCGGCTACTACAAGGGCCGGGTCGACGACGTCATCCAATACATCTACACGGTGCTGTCATCGATCCCGTCGGTGCTTCTGATCGCCGCTTTCGTGCTGATGATCCAGGTGTTCATCGACAAGAACCCGCAGATGTTCGAGACGGGCGTTGAACGTGCCGACGTTCGCCTTTTCCTTCTGTCGGCTATTCTCGGCATCACCGGGTGGGCGTCGCTGGCGCGGCTGCTGCGCGCGGAGACGCTGAAGCTCACCGAACTCGAGTACGTGCAGGCAGCGCGCGCGTTCGGCGTTTCCGACGCCGGCATCATGCGCCGGCACATCCTGCCCAACGTGATGCACGTCGTGCTTATCGTCGCCGTGCTGGACTTCTCGGGTCTCGTGCTCTACGAAGCGGTGCTGTCGTACGTCGGCGTTGGCGTTGACCCATCGACCAACAGCTTCGGTACGATGATCAACAGCGCGCGCACCGAGCTGGCGCGGGATCCGCTCGTATGGTGGAACCTGCTCGCCGCGTTCGCATTCATGGTGACGCTGGTGCTGGCGGTTCAGCTTTTCGCGAGCGCGGTGCGGGAAGCCTTCGACCCGCGTTCGCGGGCGTTTCGCCCGCACCGGGCCAAACCTGCTGCGGGCCGCGCGCGCGGCGCCGTAACCGAAGCGCCGTAGGCTTCCTGCATGCTGCGGATCGAAAACCTGACCACCGACCTCGATTCGGACAGCGGCCTGGTGCGGGCCGTCGACGCGCTGTCTCTCACGATCGAGCGCGGCGAGACGTTCGCTCTGGTCGGCGAGTCGGGCTGCGGCAAGTCGATGGCGGCGCTGTCGATCCTGCGGTTGCTGCCGGACAGCGGCCGCGTGAGCGCCGGCAGCGTCCACGTGGACGGCATCGATATCACCCAGCTGCCCGAGGCGCGGATGCGCGATATCCGCGGCCGGCGCGTCAGCATCATCTTCCAGGAGCCCTCGACCAGCCTCAACCCGGTGATGACCGTGGGCCGGCAGATCACCGAGGTGATAGAACGCCACACTGCGCTGCGTGGTCCGGCGGCGGTGGAGAAAGCGGTCGACTGGCTGCGCAGGGTAGGTATTGCGGAACCCGAGCGGCGCATCAACGACTACCCGTTCCAGATGTCCGGCGGGCAGAAGCAGCGTGTGATGATCGCGATCGCGCTTGCCGCCGATCCGGATATCGTGATCGCCGACGAGCCGACGACCGCGCTCGACGTCACCATCCAGGCGCAGATCCTCGAACTTCTCGTGAAACTGCAGGCCTCGCAGCAGATGGCGATGCTGTTGATCACCCACGACCTGGCAATTGTCGCGCAGGTGGCGCAGCGCGTCGCGATGATGTACGCGGGCCAGATCGTCGAAGTGGCGGAGGCGAAGGAATTCTTCGCGCGCCCGTCGCACCCGTACGCAGTCAATCTGTTCGAAGCGCTGCCCGATACGAGCAAGCGCGGGCGCAGGCTGGCATCGATTCCCGGTAGCGTGCCAACGCTCAACCAGCAATTTACCGGCTGCCGTTTCGCCGAGCGCTGCGGCAACGTGACCGATCGCTGCCGCAGCGCGCCACCGCCGCTGGTCGAATACCGGCCGGGCCACGCAGTGCGCTGCGTCCTCTATCAGGGCGTGACGCCGGCCGAGGCGGTAGAGCGCGTTTCCAACAAGGATGCCGCGCTGCCGCCCAGTTCCGCGACCGGCGACACGGTTCTGGAGGTTCGCGACTATCGGGTCTGGTTTCCGATCCGAAAGGGCCTATTCAAGCGTACGGTAGGTCATGTCAAGGCGGTCGACGGAGTGTCGTTCACGCTCGCGGCGGGGCGCACGCTCGCGCTCGTCGGCGAATCCGGCAGCGGCAAGACGACGGTCGGCAAGGCGGTGCTGCAGCTGTTGCGAAACACCGCGCGCATCAGCGGCTCGGCACGGCTCGCGGGGGTGCCGCTGGAGACGATGCACGGGGAAGCGCTGCGCTGCGCGCGCCGCACGGCGCAGATTGTGTTCCAGGATCCGTTCGCCTCGCTCGATCCACGCATGCGCGTCAGGGAGATCCTCGAGGAGGGTGTCGCTTCGCTGCGTCCGGACGTCGCGCCGGGAGAGCGCGCCGAGCGCGTCGTGGCGCTGCTCGAAAGGGTGGGGATGAGAAGCGATGTGCTGACGCGCTATCCGCACGAGTTCTCCGGCGGCCAGCGGCAGCGCCTGGCGATCGCCCGTGCGCTCGCGGTGGAGCCAAAGCTGATCGTCGCCGACGAACCGACGTCCGCGCTCGATGTGTCGGTGCAGGCGCAGATACTCAATCTTCTGCAGCAATTGCAGTACGAGCTAGCGGTAGCCTACCTGTTCATTACGCACAATTTCGGCGTCGTCGAATACCTTGCCCACGAAATCGCGGTGATGAAGGAGGGGCGGCTGGTTGAAACCGGGAGCGCGGAGCAGATTCTGAACCGCCCGCAGCACGAGTACACGCGCACGCTGCTCGCAGCGGTGCCGCGGTTGAGCCGGGCATAAAGCCGCGCTCCCGGGAGCGGTGAGCCTGCCTTTCTAGGTACGGTAAGCGCGATCACTCGAACTACGGTGCATGCGCGGGTGAGGCAGCGCGTTCAGCATGTTGCCAGATTCGAGCATCATCCCACCTATCAAAGTGCCCCGAAGACTGGGGGAAGACCAGAACTCCTCGACCATGCTCTCGAGGCCCTCGTAGCGGGCACTATGGAATTCGTCCTGCGCAACGGGCTGCCCGGGGTCATACGGCGCGAGCAGCGTCTTTGTGCCGCCTTTCTTTCCCGCGATCAGCATTCCGCACGATTCTCGACCAACCGGTTCAAATCGGCCTTAGGGCGACCCGACCTGATCCCGGATTCGTGGGATTGACAGTCAAGTTCAGCGGCAGCACAATGTGCGCCCATTACTGTCGAGGCGACATGAGAACAGTGGCACCAATGAACGAATTGCGGACCGGATCGCTGCAAAGCTGCAGCGAGGCCCCCGCGTATCCGGGAGCGGCGTTCGAGTAGCGCGGCGCGCGATCGACCCGTGGCCCGGACTGCGCGAGCGCTCCGGGCTTTTTTGTTTCTGGTTGAACGTGAACGACGACGAGTGAACTGATGAGGACAGGATCAAACGTGACGAAATGCAGCCAAGCGGCACCAGATCTGCGCGCCGCCTCGCCCGCGCTCGTGCTCGAGTACGGCGATCGGACAGCGCCCGCAATCCAGGCGGAGGAAGGAATGTAACGTACGCACCAGTTGCGTTCTCACGAAGCCCGGGTTGCGCCGCAAGGCCCCCGGGCTTTTTTGTGCCCCGCCGGCGGAATCGGCATACGCACGCGTTTCAGAAACGCGCATCTCCGGGTTCGAATCCCGGGTGGGGTACCAGAGTTTTGCAGCAGAAGTTTTGCATTACCCGCGCCGGCACAGCGTCCGGGACTACGCGGTTTGCTCTTTGACAATTTGGATGTGGCACAACTTCGTCCGCGCGGGCAGGTGCCGCGCGCGGACGGAGTGTGGATGACGCACGTGCAGACATGGCTTAACGGGCAGAGCGCGACGTTGCCAGCGTCGAGGCGCGGGTTCAAGACCTGCTGTCTGCACCAGTTTTCTTTCCCGTCGTCTAACGGTCAGGACCGCGGCCCTTCAAGCCGCGTATGCCGGTTCGAGTCCGGCCGGGAATGCCAAACGTTCGGAAGGTGGCGCTCGTGCAAGCAAACGGTTTCGAACACCGTCGCCAACCCGATGCGGGTTCGCCTCCTTCACCTTCCGCTATGGGGACGTGGCTCAATCGCCAGAGCGCCTGCCTTGCAAGCAGGAGGGTGTCGGTTGGACTCCGACCGTCTCCACCAACTCGCTGTAGCGCAGCTGGCCAGCGCGCCTCGTTCGGGGCGAGGAGACCGCAGGTTCGAATCCTGCCGGCGAGACCAACATTACCTCCTTAGTTCAACGGAACGAGAGCGCGCGGCCACGGACCGCGAGATGAGGGTTCGAATCCTTCCGGGGGTACCAGTTCGGCTCGGCACTGTAACTCAGAGGCCAGAGTGCCCGCCTGTCGAGCGGAAGACCGCGGGTTCGAATCCCGTGAGCGTCGCGAGCATCCGCACGGCGCGTAACTTAACGGCGAAAGGTCCTGACTCTTAATCAGCGAGATGCAGGTTCGAATCCTGCCGCGCCGACCACGCCCCGCGTAGCTCAGCCGGAAGAGCGCCTGCCTTGTAAGCAGGAGGACGCGCGTTCGAATCGACGCCCGGGGCACCATGCTTCCGTAGCTGGTCTGGTGAAAGCGCCGGCCTGAAAAGCCGGAGAGGTTCGTTCGAATCGAACGGGAAGCGCCAACAGAAGGGGCGTAGTTCAGCGGCAGAACGCCGGACTCTGAATCCGGATGTCCCTGGTTCGATCCCAGGCGTCCCCGCCAGTTAATGCCGGTCCAGCTCAGCGAGCAGAGCATTCCCCTGATAAGGGAAAGACCCGCAGTTCGAGTCCACGGGCCGGTACCCGTCATCGTCCAGTAGCTCAATCTGTGGAGCGGCGCGCTGTTGACGCGAGGGCTGCAGGTTCGAAGCCTGCCTGCACAGCCAGTTTCAATGGCGATCTTGATGTAGGAGCAGCACGGCGGAACGTGACTCCGCAGGCGCCGGTGCGATTCCGGCAGATCACCCCATCCCGGCTGCCACATCCCAAGTAATGCTCGCCGCGATTCGCGGCGGGCGTAAAGAGTTTGTCGTGACCGGTTCTGCAGCGGGTAAGGCTCGTGAGTCCTGCCTGGCGCGCTCGGCCCGAAACATCGGCCCTGTGTGTACCGCGGAAACGGGAGCGACGGACACCACGAAGTGTGGATAGCTCAGTGGAAAGAGCAATCGGCATAGGTCCGATGAGTCGCGGGTTCGAATCCCGCTCCGAAGCAGCAAAAGGCCTTGAAAGCCTTTAACGCAGTACCGGACCGGCTTCCGCACGCTCCGCAGAACATCGCGGTGCAGGCACCGGGCGTCAGACCGAGTGCGCCGTGCGGCGCGCGCGGGCGAAACGGCAACAGCCGAGCGTGAGCGGCGCTCGTCGTCCAGGGCAACGGGCGGGAGTTCGCGAGCGCGAGGCGCGGCAGTTTTCCCCCGCACGCGCGGCGGAGCCCGTCGGCGAACGGGAAGCCGGGGCCGGAATCTTTGACGATGGATGGAGTTGAGCGATGTTGATGAATGAGGTGGCATTAACGGTTCGCCTGACTGGCCGCGAAGCGGATGTGCTGCGGCTGATCGCGCGCGGCTGCACGTACGCGCAAGTCGCCGAGCGGCTCGGCATGTCGGCGCACACGGTGGGCTCTCACGTCAAGAACGCCTACCGCAAGCTCGACGTCCACTCGGCGCCTGCGGCGGTGATGCGCGCCATCCAGCTGCGCCTGCTCGAGACATGAGGGCGCTTGATTGACGATGTAAGGAGAAGATGATGATGCCGTTTCGCAAGTTTCGTGTGAAGAAGGACGAACGTGCGCTGCTGTTCGACCGCGGCGACTTCGTCGAGGTGCTGGGTCCGGGCGAGCACGTTCGCTTCGACCCGCTGTTCCGTCTCGCGCTGCAGACGTTCGCGCTTGCGGAGCCGCGCTTCGAGCACCGGCTGGGCGACTGGCTGGTGAAGGCCGAGCGTGAAGTCGTGGAGCGCGAGTTCCACTTCGTCGAGCTGGGGCCGACCGAGGTGGGCATGCTCTTCGCGGACGGCGTGCTGCTCGAAGTGCTGGCGCCGAACACCCGCCAGCTGTACTGGAAGGGTTACATCGACCTGCGCTTCGAGCGTATCGACATCGCGACCGACTTCGCGGTCGACGCGAAGCTGGTGCCGCAGCTGATCGCCTTCACCGGCCACGACTTCAAGGTGCTGGTGAAGGGCGGCGCGGGCGTGTACGGCGTGCAGGTGCCGGCTTTCCATGTGGCGGTGCTGTACGTGAACGGCAAGCTGCATGGCGTGATCGAGGCGGGCGCATACGCGTACTGGGCCTTCGGCCGCGATCTGCGCGTCGAGTTCGTGGACCTGCGTCTGCAGGCAATCGAGGTGGCGGGCCAGGAGATCCTGACCAAGGACAAGGTGCCGCTGCGCGTGAACCTGAACGCCGGCTACCGCGTGACCGATGTCGTGACCGCGTACGGGAAGCAGGCCAAGCCGGCTGACTTTCTGTACAAGGAGCTCCAGTTCGGTCTGCGCGCGGCGGTGGGTACACGTACCCTGGACGAGCTGCTGGAAAACAAGGGCGTGATCGACCAGGTAGTTGCGGCGCACGTCGCGCAGCGCGTCGAGGCCTTCGGCCTCGAGGTGGATTCGGTCGGCGTCAAGGACATCATCCTGCCGGGTGACATGAAGACGATCCTGGCGAAGGTGGTGGAAGCGGACAAGATCGCGCTCGCCAACGTGATCCGTCGTCGCGAAGAAACCGCGGCGACCCGTTCGCTGCTCAACACCGCCCGCGTGATGGAGGACAACCCGACCGCGCTGCGGCTGAAGGAGCTGGAGACGCTGGAAAAGGTCACCGAAAAGATCGACAAGATCTCGGTCTTTGGCGGCCTCGACGGCGTGCTCAAGGATCTGGTGAAGATCCGATGAGGTGCAATACCACTTGACGAGCCGAGGTGCGCCCCTCGGCTCTTTTTCGCAGCTTATTCGTTCTCGTTCGAATTGAGGGCGGAATCGAAGAACGCTACCACCTTGGCGAGATACATCTCGCGCAACGGCGACGGCGTTTGCTGTTCGTGGCCGAGCCTGATGCCCTCGGTATGGCCCCGGCCGCGAAGTACCCAAATCCTGTCCGCGGGGTTTCTCGAGGCGGCCTTGAGGCGATACGCATGGCGCACGGGGATCACATCGTCGTCGTTTCCGTGAATGAACAGGATGGGGCGGGGCGCAATGGCAGGCACCGCGCGCATTGGCTGGATGCGGTCCAGGTCGAGTCCGTGGAACACCCATGCAATGCTCTCGATCCCTGGGCTGGCGAGCGTGCTCGCCAGCCATGTTGGTGCGGATGTACGGGATTCGATCTGTGCAGTCATCAGGTCACGCACGTCCGAGAAGGCGCTGTCCGCCACCACGGCGCCGACTTCCGGGATATCGGCCGCAGCCAGCAGCGCTGTTGCCGCTCCGTAGGAGGTTCCGTGCACGCCGATAGCGCCGGGCTTGAAGCCGCGCGCGAGCAGCAGATCCACCGCGGCGCGCACATCGCCGCGCTCGTCCCAGCCCAGGCCAAGGCGTTTGCCACCGGAGCGCCCGTGCCCGCGCAGGTCGAACGCCAAAACGTGGAATCCCGCAGAGACATAGGCCCGCGCGAGATCCGGGTGTCCGCCATCCCAACTGGCCGAATCGACGCCGTGAACGAGCACGATGGCACGCGTTCCGTGTGATGGCATCAGCCAGCCCGCAAGCGGAACGCCATCGCGGGCGCTTGCGAAGCGTACAGCTTCGGCGTCGTCGTCCAGGGGGCTGCGAATTGCGTGCGGGGCCGGTCGCGGGGTCAGGGCGGCCGACAGTACGATCGCGGAAAATCCGAAATAGGCAGCGCTCAGCAGCCCGACAATTCCTGTCCAGAGCAGGATTCCAGACTTGAGTCGATTCATCGCCGTATCCTCCGTGACATCGCGTTGTCCACGGTGTCAGGATGCCCGCCGCGCCGTCGCTCCGCCACGGGGCAGGCGTTAAACTACCCCCAAGCGGCGCTTACACAGATTTCTGCGAGGTGGCCCAGTGTCGGACGACTCCTATAGAGTGATGGACCTCAAGGCGCTGCGCTGTTTCTGGGCAGCGGCATCCCAGGGCAGCCTGACCCGAGCCGGCATCGAACTGGGTATTTCGGAAGCCGCCGTTTCCCAGCGGATCAGGGCGCTGGAGGGATACCTCGGGGTCAAGCTCTACGAATCGCGCGGCGGACGCCTTCGGCTTACATCTGCAGGCGATCGAACCTTCGAGATGGCGATCGGCCTTTTTTCGAATCTTGAGGATTTTGAAAAGAACGTCGCGCAGGAGGAGGCCACCGGTACGCTAACGCTGGCTTCGTCGGAAAGTATCCTGCGCAACCTTCTGCCGGACGTTGCGCAGCGATTCGCCGAGCAGTTTCCGCTGGTCCGGCTGCGTCTGCGGCGCAGGAGCGTGCCGGACATACTCAAGCTGGTCCGAACAAACGAAGTCGATGCTGGCATCCTCATCGAGCGCGCGCTGCCCGAGGACCTCGTCTTTCAGCCGATTCGCGTCTACAAGTCCTATCTCGTCTGTCAGCGCGGGCACCCGCTGGTGCGAAGGGGTGTCCCGAATATCGCCGAACTGCTGCGCGAGGACATTGTCCGACACTACCCGCTCGTCGTCGCGGAGAAGGACGATCCGGATGACAGCAAGCTCGAGGAGACGCTCGCACGGCACAAACTGCCGTTCAATGTGGCGCTCGAAGCCGGCACGGAGGAAACGCTGAAGTACTACGTCCTGCGCGGGCTCGGCGTCGCCGTGCTGTCGGGCATGAGCCTGGACGATGCGGACCGGAAACTGTTCGAGGTGATCGAAATCCCGCAGGAGTACGGCGGCGACAACACCTACGGCACGGTCATGCGGCGCGACAAGCATGTTTCGCGACCACTGCGCGGCTTGCTGGGTTTACTGAACGGGCCGCCGAACTAAGCGAAAAAGAAGCGCGAGCAGGGCGACGAAGGCGACAGCCAGCCTGCGGCGCAAAGCAACGATGCGCATGCTCAGGTCTCCGGAGCGTTCGTCACGGATCTGTCCGCAAGTGCCTTAGCTCTGTTAGCCCTTGATGTTGAGGATCGGCAGCACATGGGCCACGACCTCCACCATCTCATTTTGCCGGCGCATCACCTCGAAGATGCTCTTGTAGGCGAATGGAGACTCGTCAAGCGTTTCATCCGTCACCCGCGCCACAACGCCGGCCATCGTTTCGGCGAAGCTCTCCATCGTCAGCGTCCGTTTGGCTTCCTTGCGCCCGAGCACTCGCCCCGCACCGTGTGAGCTGGACCACAGCGCATCCGCGTTGGCCTTGCCGCGCACAATGAATGAGCCGTCCCGCATGTTTCCCGGGATGACGCCCATCATTCCTGCCTCGGCATGTGTCGCACCCTTGCGGTGAATCCAGAGGCCGTCTTTCTGCTCTGCGTGGTTGTGGTTGCTGTTGATGAGCGCGCCCCAATCCGCCGTGCCAGGCAACAGCGCGTCCATCACGGCGACGATCCGCCGCATCATCTCGAGCCGATTCTCCAGCGCGAACGCGAGGCAGAAGACCATGTCCTTCGTGTAGTCCGCTCCTTCCATGCTTTCGACTGCGAACCCGAAATGCCCTTCGCGGGCCTTTCCATCGCCACTGGCGAGCCTCATATAGTGTGAGGCCGCTGCGTGTCCGATGCCACGGCTCCCGGAATGAATGATGATCCAAACCTTCCCGGTTTCGTCCGCGCCAACCTCGGCAAAGTGGTTTCCTCCGCCAAGCGAGCCGAGCTGCCTGTGTCCGTTCTTGGCGAAAATTTCCTGCATCTTGTTGGTGCGCGGCAGGCTGTCGCCTTCGCTCCACTCGGTGTTTCTGGCGTTGTGCGAGAAGCCGACCGGCACTGCCTTGTAAATGCCGTCGAAAATCTTTCGCGCCTTTGCGCGCACGTCTTCGGCTTTGTGGCTGGTCGGCAGCGCGCACATTCCGCAGCCAATGTCGTACCCCACCCATGCAGGGAGCACTACGCCATCCGTTGCAACCACGCCGCCAATCGGCAGCGAGTAGCCGGCATGTGCATCAGGCATCAGCGCCCCACGCACTGCGAACGGCTGTTGCATGGCGCTCGCGAATTGATTCAACGCCTCCTGTTCAAGCACATCGGCGAATATCCGGTAGGGTTTGTCGGTGTTGATTTGCATCTTCCTCTCCGATGGCTACAACGGGCTAACCCGGCGTTCGTTCGGACACGCCTACGCTACGCTTCGGCGACGCGCACAACTTTGCGGTAGTTCGATTCTCGTAGTCATTCTTACTTCGGGGACCATACGCTGGGCCACGTCATGCCTCCCCCAAGCTTAGCTAATCACGCTTCGGAGGCGGAACATGGAATCTCACCTTGTGTTGGGGCGCTCCCGGCAGAAACGGGGCTGGTTCGCCGCGAACCCAGGCTTCGTGTCCGGCGCGATAGTAGGGAGAAAGCGGATGACCGCTTTGTCCGCCCGGCATGTGGAAATAGCCGTCTTGCTCTCGGCCCGGTGCTACCGCGAAGCGCTCCGACGCGCCTTTGCCGGGTGACTGAACCAGCGGCATGTGGCGGTCGCCGGGCAGGGGCACTCTTGGCATGTCGAGAAAGCGCCCCAGCCACGGAACCGCGCGCGAGAGTGGATGGCGCATCGAAAGCGTGTTGTGTTCCCCCCAGGTGCGCTGCACGTAGGGTCCCTCGAAGTTCC
Organism: Betaproteobacteria bacterium RIFCSPLOWO2_02_FULL_63_19; assembly: GCA_001770415.1. Classification (GTDB taxonomy): domain Bacteria; phylum Pseudomonadota; class Gammaproteobacteria; order Burkholderiales; family SG8-39; genus JACQTO01. The sequence goes on from MEQX01000015.1 coordinate 73,829, forward strand.
GGTCGAAGTAATCGATGGTTTCGAGTGCAATGGCTCGAAGCTGCGCCTCCCAGTCGGAATAGCGCGGATTGAGAAGGTGCGGTGGACGCTGTTCGATCAGTGTCCAAAGCGGCCCTTCGTATTGCTTGAAACCCTCGAACCGGTACTTCGGGTCGAGCCGCCGGCAGGGCGCGGTGATTGCCGCAAACAGCACATCGCGCACCCGCTCGCGAAACGCGCGCACCAGCCGGTACGGGGCCGAGTCGACGCTGGCGCGACCGTTCCACCTGGCCAATGCTTGCCTGAATTCCGCGGCCCGGGGATGTTTCGAGAGCGCATCGGGGGTGAGCAGGGAAACGAGGAGCCGGTGCCAGCGCGCGAGTAGCAGCGCCCTGTCGTCGCGCTGGATGGCGAGCATGTCTTTCTCGGTCGCATGTTCGAGGCCGCGCAAGCCGTCGCGGATCTGCCGCGCCCGCGCACCGAGCCAATAGCCACCGTCGCCGATCGTTGCAAGGGCTTTCCCCGTCACGACCTGGTGATTGGCCGTCCAGATCTGGCCTTCCGGCGGATCGACGATGCGAGGGTACTCGCCTGGGGCAATCCAGCCGTTCCAGCCGATGCCGCGGGTGGTCCATTTGGCCGGCAGGCTGGAATCGAACCCCTGTTTGCGAGGAATCCGCCCGGCGATCGTCCAGCCGATGTTCCCTCGCGCATCTGCGACGACGATGTTCTGCGGCGGCATGCCGCTTTTCGACGCGATCCGGAGTGCGTCATTGACATTCGCCGCCCGCTCGAGATCCAGGAGGCGAAGATTCGTCGCCTCGGC
>MEQX01000015.1:74674-96625 GCA_001770415.1 Betaproteobacteria bacterium RIFCSPLOWO2_02_FULL_63_19
GCGCCAGCCACCGGATCGCCACCGGCCGATCCCGGTGGTCGCGCACGACGGGTCCCCAGATGCTCCACCGGATCGGGTAGACAACAGGTGCAGCGCCTTTGACATCGATTGTTTCATTGTGGATTTCGAACTGGCGATATCCGTCTTGAGTCCAGTAGCGCTCGGGATCGACCGATGCGACTTCGATGAGTACCCGATCCGACCAGTCGCCGTAGCTGTTGGTGAAGCCCCACGCGACCTTTCCATTGCTCCCGGCGACCACGGCTGGAACGCCGGGAAGGGTCACGCCGGTGACGTCGAGCGGTGCGTCGGCGGAGTCGACGGCCAGGCGCATCCGGTACCAGACATTGGGCATCCTGAGGCTGAGGTGCATGTCGTCCGCGACCAGTGCGCGGCCGTCGCTCGTGCGGCTACCGGCAACCGCCCACCCGTTGCTGCCGGCGGGGAAGTCGGGGTCCGCGGCCAGTGTTTCGGCGAAAGATCGGTTGACTTCCAAATCGGCGTCCGTGACCCGGCGCAGATCGAATACGGAGGCATCCGGAATCGGCGCCTCATCGAGTGGACCGCCGTCCACCGGGGCCGCCCAGGCCGCGTCGTCGCTGCTGAGGAAGGCGGCCACCGGATCGGGCAGGCAGTCGCGAAGCAGAGCCTTGCGCCCCTCGAACGTGGCGCCGGCGTCCGAGAGTTGGAAATACATCGCATAGATGACGAGCAGCGTGTCCTCCGGCAACCACGGTTGCGGTCTTGCGCGTAACAGCAGGTACTCGGGCGGCCGGACAGTGAGCTGTTCAAGGCCGGCGTTGACGCCTTCGGCGTAGGCGATCAGCAGTGCGCGGTGATCCTTGGGCAGTCTGGAAAGAACGCGTGCGGCGACGTGACGCAGCCGGTGCATGCGGCTCTTTTTGTCGACTTCCAGCGCGGCAGGTCCCACCAGTGCCGATAACTCGCCGGCGGCGCGGCGACGTGACAGGTCCATCTGGAAGAAGCGGTCCTGTGCGTGGACGAAACCGGTTGCGCGCGCCACGTCCGGACGGTTGTGCCCGCGCACCGTCGGCACCCCGCCGGCATCCCGTTCCACGGTCACCGGCGCGGTAAGACCGTTCAACGGTGTCGCCCCGTCGAGTAACGGGAGGCTCGTGCGAAGCAACGCGTAGCCCGCGAAGCCCAATCCGGCCGCGAGTAGGGCGAAAATGAAGAAGATACGTTTCAGCATATCGGCATTCATGCTACGCGCGTCGCGATGCTTCCTCACGTGGTCCTATCGGGGTACCAGTTGCATTTCCCCACCTCAAGAGCTATGCGCGGCGATCGCGCGAAACACCGCTGCGGTTTCGCGTTCCTTTGCCGTACCGTCGCGGTTGTAGTCCGGATACGCCGAGCTTTTCGCGATGACCACGCGCGCGCGTGGATTCACGTAGAGGAACTGGCCGTAGACGCCGATCGCCAGGTAGTCGCCCTCTGCCGGCCTCGGCTCCATCCTTGCCGGGCCCATTGGGGTCGTGGTCGCCGACCATGTTTGCGTACACGGCGTGCTCGACGCCCAAGACCGCCAGGCCATTCACGATCAACACGAGCGGAAGGGACGCTGCCACGGCGATAGTGTAGCCCTTCAATCCGGCCGCCCGGTTCAGAAACACTGCGAGCAGGGGTACGCGCCACGCCGCCACGACGGCAAGGAACGCTGCGTTGATTGCGTGCGCCAAGCCGTAGGCGAAGAACGCTTCGACCGGAATCGCGTACAAAAGCGCTGGCGGCGAAGTCAGCGACACGAACAGCAGAACGTTGCGGTACGACCAGTTTCTCGGGCCGAGCGGCGTCACCACGAGCCAGATGATAGCCGCCAGCACAAACACGTAGCCCAATGAGCCCAGGCCCAAGTGCTGCCAGAGCGCGGCCGCGGGACTGTCCCAGTACCTGCCCATGCCAGCCGCCCAGGTCATCGCCAGCCCGAATGCAAGGTAGGCATTGGGGTGTTCGCGAATACCCGCGCCGGGCGCGCGAAACGTGAGGAGCCGCACTTCGTCCTTGAGTATCGTGGAGCAACCGGTCTTCGCGCTGCAGCCGCGCATGGAAGGGGGTGCCCGGAAACGGCGTAGGCAGGGTGGCCTGCACGTCATAGGGCAGCGCATCGCGCACGAAAGCGCGCAGCGCATCGAACACACCGGAATCATGGCCATCCAGTCCGATCACGAAACAGGCGTTGACGCTGATTCCATGGGCCTGGATGCGGCGGATCGCGCTCTTGTACTCAGCGCGAACGTTTCCAGTCGCGCCGCAGCTCCAGCCCGTCGAGCGCCTCGGGGACCGGACTTTCGAATCCGATCAGCACCTGGCGGCAGCCTGCCTCGCGCATGAGTTCGAGCAATTCTTCGTCCTCGTGCACCGAGACGTCCGTCTCCGCAAACCAGCGGATGCGCCGCTTCGCGAGTTCCGGCAGCAGTTCGCGCCAGTAACGGCGATTGACGAACGAATTATCGTCGGCGAATTCGATGAACGGACGCGGCCAGATCGCTCGAATGCGGTCGATCTCGGCGAGCACCTTGCCGACCGGCTTCTGCTTGTACTTTCCGGTGAGAAGGATCGAACTCGCGCAAAATTGACAGCGCCATGGACAGCCGCGGCTCGTCTGTACCGTAATCCGGTTATAGCGGCCGACGTCAAGCAACTCGAAAGCCGGCATCGGCGCCGCCCGGAGGTCGAATTCGAGGCCGCGAACATCGTAAAGCGGCGCAAGACGACCGCGCTGGGCGGCCCGGAGAACTTCAGGCCAGGCTAGTTCGCCCTCGCCCGCGACCGCGGTTGCGCCATGTCGTCCCGGCTCGTCCGGTCGGGCGGTGACGTGCAGCCCACCCATCACCACCGGTATGCCGTGGGCCCTAGCGCTCGGCGAGTTGGTACCCTTCCTGGATCTGTGCGCTGAAGCTGGAAATCGCGACGAGATCGAAACCGAGGGGAAGCGAGGGCATGGCGTTGACATCGCTTACTTCTAGGTAGTGCACCTCGTGCGCTCCGGCTGTCACCCCCGCGAGGGTCAGCAGCCCGAGACTGGGCAGCGATGCAATGGTCCGGCTGCGCTCCACGAATCCGGGCAGTGTCAGGCCAAGTTGCAGCAACTCGGCGTCACAGGCACGGATTCCGCTCATCGCGATGAATCCGATTCTCATGGTTTCGATCCTTTCGCAGTCAATGACTACAGGCGTTGGACGTGCGAGTTAGTATTGATTCCCGAGGCCGGCCTCGCCAGCGGGCATTCCTTGCACCACTCCAAGCTGTGCTTATGTGCGGTCCCGCGGTGCCTGATGGGGAAGGAGAACTTGCGGCTGCTGCGAATTCCGGACGTACACTTCTCGCAGCATCACTGATTAGCAGGGGAGGGGGCACTTATGGCGCGGGAACCCTATGAAGTGATGGACCTCAAGGCCTTGCGCTGCTTCTTCGCCATGGCCAGGCAAGGCAGCCTCACCAAGGCAGGCATCGAACTGGGCATCTCCGAGGCGGCGGTATCCCAGCGGGTGAAGGCGCTCGAGACCTACCTTCGGGTGAAGCTCTACGAGGCGCGCGGCGGCCGCGTGCGGCTCACACCGGCAGGCGAGCGGACGATGGACCTGGCGGTTTCCTGTTCTCGGTTGAAGGCAGTGCGTGTCACTGCGCCGACTGTCTGATTTTCGCGCTCATCGCGATTCTTTCGACGTCCGCGGCGTGGCGGGCGAAGAACGCGAGCCGCGGCGCCATGTAGAGCATAGCGAACAGCTCGCCTTTGCTTACCGCACCCCAGCCGACGCCGGTCAGCACCACATTGTCGACCTTGCGGATCAGCGTGTATTCGAAGTGAAATCCGCTAAGCCCACCAAACGACGAAGGCTCGAGTCTGGTCAGCTTGAAGCTTGATCCGTCGCGCGTGAGCATCCCTTCGAACATGCCCACAATTTCGTCTGCCTGCATGTTCGCTTTGAACGCGAAGTCCTTTCGCTTGCCATCACCGCCGCTGGCGTGAACCAGATCACCGTCCTTGACGCCCGAATAGAGCAGTAATTGGTCGATCGGCAGCCCCTCCATGGTCCAGGTCTGTGCGGGGCCAAGTTCGGGCCCGTCCAACTGGTTCCATGCGCCTTCGATCTTTACCGCCAGCCGATCACCGATGGCGCGCTCGCCTTTTTCAACCTTCGCCATGGCCACGCAGCCCGCGAGGGCCAACATGCTAAGAATCATTGTCAGTTGTCTCATTGTCCTAACTCCTCGAGGTAACTTCTGATCATGGGCGCATCCGGCGCCTGGGGTGCAAGCTCAAGGTAATGCTTCAGGCTTGCACGCGCCTCGCGTGAAGCGCCCCGTCTGCGGTAGATCATCCCCAGGCCGCGATGCACTTCGGGCGGCTCGTGTCCAATCTGCTCCGCCGCCCGGAAATCGGCTACCGCCAGGTCGAATTGCCTGTCGCCACCGTGCCGGCGATGAACTTCGCCGCGCGCCGCGAGTAGTTCAGCGTCGCGAGGGGTCGACTCGATCATTCGCGTGAAAAGGGAGACGCTTTCCTCGTACTGGCCGAGTTTGATTTCCTCGCGCAGCCAGTCGCTGCGGAAGGGGCGGACGCGTTCACGCCATGTCGTGGCATTGGTAGTACCGCCGGGTTGCTCAGCCGCCAGCGTTGCCAGGGTTTCGTTTCTCTCCTCGGCTCCGGGGTGGGTCGCAAACATCGGAAGGGTACTTGCGCCGCCACCATCGGGCCGGGCCTTCGACTCCGCCAGCAGATTGCCCCACACCTTTGCGGCCTCGGCAGGGTCGTAACCCGCCTTGCGCATGAGCAAGACGCCAATGCGGTCTGCAGCTCGTTCCTGATCGCGGGAAAAGCCGAACGTCGCGGCAAGCGTTGCCAGTTGCCCGATTGCCCCGGCGGCGCCAAACAGTCCGACGAAGGTGGCGAATGCCGAAGCCGACTTTATATCGCGTAGCCGTTCCAGTGTGTGCCGCTCAAGGTAATGCGCGATCTCGTGACCGAGCACCGCCGCAAGCTGCGCCTCATTCTCCATGCGCAGCATGAGCCCGGTCCAGACCTGCATCATGCCGTTAGGGGCCATGCTCGCATTGAATAGCGGTGTGCGCACGAGATGCACGCGGATGTCCGGACAATGCTTGCCGCCGAGACGGCAGGCGATGTCTTGAACGTAATTATTGAGACTGTGATCGCGGATCACGAACGGGCTCCGGCGCAGCCGCCTTTCTTGCCGGTCCATCAGCGCCCACAATCCGCCTTCGTCGCTATCCAGATCGGGACGCGCGAATCGGGCAGGGGCGTTCCACGGCTGCGGGTGCTGCGCGCGCAGGCCGGTCGTGAACAGCGCCCCGCAGAACATGCAGCCTCCACGAATGAAATCGCGACGATTCATTTCGTTGCAGGGAAGCCTTCCAGGAGCGCATCAAGTGTTTCCCGCGCTTTCTCGGCGTCGCGCAGATCGCCGCTCATACGGGCAAGCCGGTTGAACCACAGTATCTTTCCGCTGTTGAGGTCGACCAGCGAGGCATAGCCAACTTGCTGGCCGCCACTTGTGCCTACGCCCAACAGGGCAAGAGCGATCATCGCCGCGACGCGCTCGCCGCTTGCGTAGCTGTCACGGATCCAGCTGAAGAAGGCATATTGTGCGCCGGCCCTCTCCTTGATCTTCTGCACAGGTTCGCCGAGCGACCACGCAAGCTTGCCTTCCTTCGTTGGCAGGTTGTAGGAGGGCGGGCCGAAATGATGCAATGAGATCGCCCGTGCCACCGCCGCGTGTAGCGCGTTGATTTCGGCCGTCTCGTCTGCGCTCTTCTCACTCAGGAAGACGGTGGTGACTCCAAGGCGCTTTCGCCTCGCGTCCAGTGCCGCGCGAAAATGCTTGGCCGCCGCCGCCGACCACGCGGCTTTCGGTTCGTGCACGCCGCCTGCGCTGATTTCAAAGAGTTCAATGTCGGTCGGCATGATGACAATGGTGCTGCCCTTGGGTAGAAAATCGAAGCCCGGAGCCAGGTTCTTGGACTGTGCATATGCCGCACTCTGCGTCGCGCAAGTCAAAGTAACCGCGAGAAGCAGCGGACTCGCGAGCGACAGGAAAAACCATTGTCCTGCCGTCGAGCAAGCATGTGCCAAGTCGCCTCCGGCATCGAGCAGGAGATCTGGCAGAGCGCGCATAATCAGCCTTAGGTTCATCTCGAGTTACTCCTCCAATAGCATCCGCCGCTGGCGGAAGGATCAGTGGGTTATTCCGTTCTCATTCATGTCGCCCCCCTCGAGACTTAAAAAACTATCGTGATTGATGAGTGCTGTCTGTCGGGAGATCTCTACAACTTGAGTAGGGATGCGCGAACAAGAGGCCGACGGTCGGCACGACGAGGAGCAGAAGTTCGATCATCTGCAGGGCTCCTTTCATTAGTTCGCTTCGCGGCGCGTGAGACTGCCCCTTGGTACGCTCGCCGCGGAAGGCAGCAGGCTGCGTACCGGCTTTTGGTTTCTTGCGAATGGCCACCACCAGTTGGCCGCGCCGGCCAGCCCCATCAGCGCCGGAGCGAGCAGCAAGCGAATGAACGTCGCGTCGAAGGCCACGGCAAACGCGAGTCCTAGGCCGAACTCGCGGGTGGCTGTGAAGCCGGTGAAGGCGAACGAACCGAACAATACGATCATGATCACCGCAGCACCGGTGATCAGGGCGGCCGAGCGAGCGACGCCGTCGCGGACCGCAGAGACGTTGTTTCCTCCACGCGAATGAGCCTCGCTGACCTGCTGCAGCAGAAGTACCTCGTAGTCCATGGAGATGCCAAACAGGATGGTGAACAGCATCAGCATGACGAGTGAGTTGAGCCCGCCCGGGGGATCGATGCCGAGGAAGTCTGCGCAAAGACCGTCCTGGAACAAGAGCACCAGGAGTCCCCAAGCCGACGCTATCGCGAGCAGGTTGAGGACCACCGCCTTGACAGGGATCAGGACGGATCGGAAGGCGAGGAGCAGCACGACGAAGGTGGCGCCGAGAACTGCCGGGATAACGCGGTGCAGGCTTCCCTGGAGTTCGGCATCGAAGTCATGGATCATCGCTGCGGCGCCGCCAACCTTTACGGTCAGGCCTGCCCGCGTCGCCGTGGGCCATGGATCGGCGCGCAGCGCACGCACCAGACGGAGCGACTCGGTCGAATCAGGACTGTGACGGGTGACAGCGAATAGCAGGGCGGTGCGGCTGGAGGGGTCGCCGCTATCGTCGATGAGGACGCGGGCGATGCGAGGATCGTTCTCGAGCCGCGCTGCGATGTCATGCACGGTGCGGCGCGCCTCATCGCCGGTCGAAGCGGGGGACGCTTCCAACGCCAGTGTCACGGGCCCCATCCACCCTGCCTCGAAGTTGTGTTCCAGAACCTCGAGACCGCGACGTGCTTCGGCTTGAACGGGCAGGTCGCGCACGCCAGCGGCGGCAGTCGTCATCCGCAAAGCGGGGGTGGCGAGCACGGCGCTGATCGCCACGCCCGCAAGCAGCGCTTTCCCTGGATGACGAAGAACCGCGCTGATCCAGGCATGCCACCGCCCACCTGGTCTACGACCAGCGTGATGTATCGGTTGATGGGCGAAAGGCCAGTTCACCTTCGGTCCCAGCCAGACAAGCAGCAATGGGAGCAGCGTCACGGTCGCTGCCACGGCGACACCGACGACCAGCAGTCCACCAATCGCGACGCTGTGGATGAACTTCGCTCTGACCAGAAACAATCCCGCGAGACCGATGCCGACGGTGGCACCCGACACCATCACCGCGCTGCCGGCCGTGCGGCACGCACGCAGACATGACTCCTGCACGCTGTCGCCTGCGGCCAGTTGCTGGCGAAAACGGGACAGCAGGAACAACGCATAGTCGATGCCTACGGCCAAGCCGATCATTGTGACGGCGTTCTGCGCGAACACGCTAACCGGCAGCAGGTCGCTTAACAGGTAGAGGCCGGCGCGCGCTACGGTCACCGAGGATATGGCGACGACGAGCGGCAGTAGCGCCGCGAGCGGTGCGCGGAATACGCATAGCAGGACAATGAGAGCGAGCGGCAATCCGATGGATTCAGCGCGCAGCATGTCTCGCGAAGCTCTGCGATTCAGGTCATAGAAGATTGCCGGCATGCCGGTGACACTTGCGCGAAGGTCGGGCGACCGGACTTCCGAGAGTGCCGTGCGCAGTCGTCCGATCAGGTTCTCCGCGTCGAAGAACGACCTTACGTCGGGCCGCACCAGGAGCAATGCCGAATGGCGGTCCCGGCCGATGAGTGCGCTCTCGCCGGTATTCCAGGCGTGCTCGACGGACTTCACGCCGGGAACCAACAGCAGCGCTTCCGCAAATGCGTTAGCGCCCGCAGCAAAGGCCGGGTCGTCGACTGCCGGCCCGTCGCTCTGAACCACGACCGAGATCAGGTATCCGCCGCCGCGACCGTAACGTGCTTCCAGGATAGCAGCGACACGGCCCGACTCACTCGCTTCAATGGCATCGCTCGACCCCTGGACCACGCCGGGCAGTCGCAGTGCGGGAACCGCGGCGAGTGCGAGCAGCATGGCCCACACCACGACCACGGCGCGCGGCCAGCCAAAGACGAACTGATTGAGCGTCCTCATTGTCGTTCTCCCCGGGACGATCCGTTGCGCTACCGGGATCCGGCCGCCACCGCCCGCGCTATCTGCTCGAGGCCCGCGTCGACCTGAGCGAGCGATTCCCCGACCACCGCGGCGATGATGTCCTCACCGGGCCAGATGAAGGTGCGCCGGGTCGCCGTGCCGAGCAGCGGATACTGTCGGTCGCCGTCTTTCAACACCAGGCGTACGCGCCCCACGACATCCCAGTAGAACGGCGTTGTGTCGGTATTGACGCCAAATTCGACGAGGTCGCATACGAACGAGCGCGGCGAGGCCACACCGGCTTCGCGCAACTGGCGCGTGAGTTCGGCCTCCAGGCGTCGTGCGACGAGTTCGGTCTCGGGGGGAACGAACGTAATGTTTCCCATCGGCGTGCCGAACGCGGCCTCGCGTTTGCTGGCGGCGACGCCCGGTTTGCGCAAGTCGTTCACGGTCACCCGGGCGAGCGAGGCGCTGCTTTGCTGCTCGGGCGCGGCGATCCGAACCGCGATATCTCCCGCGCATCCTGCGAGCAGGCCGAGGGAGAGCACAAGTAGAAAGATCTTCATTGCATGCTCCTTGAACGTTGATGATTTACGCGTGTGACGTGCCATGAGCCGCACGGGACTGTTTGAATACGCGCATCTGCTTGATGCGGTCACGGTCTGCCGCGAACGGGCCCGCCCCCAGACGATGCAGTTGGACCTCGGGGGTCATCGCTTCGGGGTATTCGTCGAAAGCCGTGCGATAGTCTGCATTCAACTCGCGCAGCCGGGACGTGATCGATGCGGCGAATTTGTCCTGGATATCTGACGTCGGTTCGGCGTCGATTTCGAACGCGAAGCACGGCCGGGTCGTTCCGTCTTGCGTGTCACTAAGCCCGAGGCAGAACGAGCGCGTCAATTCGGCAAGCACCGGGTCCGCGTACAGGCACTGCTCCAGGTCTTCGGGGTATATGTTTGCGCCCATTACGCTGACCGTGTAGTCGCGGCGCCCGTGGACCCAGACAAAAGGCAGACGAAGGGAAGGCTCGTCGGCGTCACCGACGAAATCGGCGATGTCTATGTCCACGGCCGCGAGCTTCTGCGCCATATGGTCGTAGCGCGCGACGCCTCCCTGGTCACCGACGTTGTAGCGGATTCGCGGCGACAGCATGTCCCGACGCGTGATCGTGACGAGCAGATCGCCCTGCGCGTTCACTTCGATGTGATGCGTAAGCGCGTTGTACTGGAAGACCATCGGCAGACGCGAGTCTTCGCCGAACAGAGCGCTGCGCACGGCAGGGTCGTGGCGCGCGAGGCGCCGGATGGCAACCGAAAGCGGGGTCTCGCCGGCGATCGCGATTTCGAGGTCTGTTGCGCCGTAGCCGCTGAAGACGTTGCGAATGTTCCTTTGCAAGTAATCGCGCAGGCCCTCGGACATCCCTTCACCACCGACCAGCGCATCGAGCCGGTAATCGTGCAGTACAAATCCTTCGCTGCGGGCCGTGTCCAAAAGGAGCTTGAGGAACGGCGGGTATCCAGTTATGAGATAGTCGTGACCGGGTCCGAATTCACGCAGCGTGGACAAGATCTTTGCGACGTCCGGCCCGGTGTTCTTGACGATGCTGTTTCTTTGCATCGCCAGCCCCATGTTGACGCCGGTGGCCCACGCGCCCATGGAAAAGGCGTTGAGCGTGATGCGCGGACGCCGGCCAAAGCAATAGTTTGAGAAATAGCTCACGAGCAGGTGCACATGATGGCGCTCGGCTTCCCCGCGCACCCAGTTGAAGGGCGTCCCCGTACTGCCGGACGACTCGTCAATTGCCACACGCGCGTATGGAATGCGTCCATCGACGCAACGCGACTCGATCGGGAAGGCCTGGATGTAGTTCTTTTTGCTGGTTTCAGGCACCGGGTCGGTGGGGGTGCTGTGCCTCGCGAGGAATTGCGCGTAGGCCGGTACGCGCTGTGCCGCGCGTAGCAACGCTCGCCGTGCGCGGGCGCGGCTTTCCCGCTCTATGTAGGCGGGCGACAGACTCGCGAGTCCATGGATGAACGTGGGATAGGACAGGGCCGCCGCGCGCAGCGACCAGTCGCGGGGCAGCAGAAGCGCCTCGGATACCCGGTCGCCGATCGTCTTGCGCGCCGGAGTCCAAGCCGCTTGTGTCGCGGCGGCGCCGGCGTTCAGGGTGCATTCCGTGGTCATGGTGGTCTCCCAGCACGTTGAGGTGTGCGAGGTGCTACGCATTCCCCATGCCAGAAAACCGCGTGAATGCAACCGGTTGAATTTAAATGGTTGTTAAGATGACTTGATCAGGAGGCTCAAGAAAGAGAAGGAAATTTTGTAGGATCGCCCTGCAAATTATGCGCTCAGGAGGCTCGCAGGTTCTACGGTGCAGATTACGAATTCGGCAACGCAACGAGCGCTGTTTTCGCGGGTGGTGCATCGCGTGCGCAGCGATCTTCTCCGCGACGACTGCGTTGGGCGAACGTGCAGGCGGACGCCTATTTTAGTTTGGCGCTTTCGACGTACTTGCGCACGGTTCGAGCATCGAGTTCCGTGCGTTTCGCGACCTCGGCGTAGGTGCCGAGCCGTCGGTGGAGCAGAGCACAATAGCCACCAAGCAACTCGTCTGCAGTGAGCGTGCCCGCGCGCATCGCTTCGGCGAGCGCGGTTTCTTCGTCGCCAATCGCCGGGACAGGCTCTACCTGGTACCGCCCGGCGAGCAGGACCCGCCGTACAGCCTGCTCGAGTTCGCGCACGTTCCCCGGCCACGAATAGCCACGCGGCACGCTTTGTTGGAGCGAATCGAGGACGTTAGCCGCGAGCGCGGCATCGTCGTTGTCTGCGATGCGCGTAACCAGTTGCCCGACGAGTTCGTTGAGCTCGGCCGGCGATTCGGCGAGCCGCTCACGCAGCGTCGGCACTTCGATCACGTCGGTGCACAGCCGGTAGTAGAAGTCGTCGCGAAATCCACCGTCGCTGCGCAACTCGCTCAAGCGGCGATTCGTCGCGGCGATCACCCGACCCGAGAATCGCCGCTTGTCGTGGCCGCCAAGCGGCGTAAAGCTGCGCTCCTGCAACACTTGCAGGAGCTTGATCTGTACGGGCACCGACACTTCGCCGATCTCGTCCAGAAACAATGCGCCGTGCGGGCTGCAGCGCCCGAATACGCCTTCATGATTCTCGATCGCACCGGTAAATGAGCCCTTGCGGTGGCCGAAGAGTTCTGACTCGATGAGTTGCTCGGGAAACTGCGACAAGTTGATGCTGATGAAGGTGTCGGCAAAGTTCGCCGCGAAGCGACGCTCGTTCGGAACATAAGGGATGAATGCCGAGCGGCCGATCGCTGCAGCCGCGGCACCCTTGCCGGTCCCGGTCTCACCCAGAAGCAGTGTCGAAAAATCTTCCATTCGACTCCACAACGTTGCGTTGTAGCCGCGCATATCGTGGGTGAAGACGTTGTTCCAAAGCGCCTGGCGCAGGCGGCGCATCGACTCGCAATCGCCCACGAGCGAACGGTGAATGAAATAGAAGGCCCGCCGAAGCTGATAAAAGAGCGCGAGGTAGCGTACGGCGACCTCTTCCGCGAACGCGCACTGCACGAGATCACCGATCAGCTCGTTCGCGAACGGTACGACGGACGGCGCACCGCCCCCGGTCGCAGCCTGACGTTCGATCAGCGCGTCGATCGCGGGTACGTGGCGGTGATAGCAGACGTAGAGCAGCGCCGGCTCGATGAGCGCCCGGTCCGCTGTACTCAGTCCCTCGACCGCCTTCGCGCCTGCGCGCAATAACGTCTCGATCCGCGGCATCACCACGCGGGCGAGCGCTTCCCGGTCTTTGGTCAGATCGCCCAACTCGGCGTCCGGCGCAAGCCGCTTGATTAGCTGCGCACGTTCGGCGCTGAACGGGTTGCGGAATGCCACCTCGGCTAGTGCGGCGAAGAATCCCCGGTCTGCGCCGCTGAGACGAACTGTTTCCATGCGCAGAATGTAGGTGATATCGACATTCTTTGCTACCTTAGATAGCAGGTTGTCTCCAAGCGTTGCGCAAAAATAAGCTAATAAACAACGCCGTATCCAATTGGCACGCGGTATGCGCTGAGTTACAGAGTAATCATCGGCCAAGGGAAGCACATGACCAATCGAAATACTGTGTCCGGACTCGCTAGTGAGCCCACTGTTGCCTTTCCCGAGGCGCCAGGGGTCGCGTGCGGCTCCGGCATACAATGACGCACGTGGCGGAGGTCATGAAATCGATCACGTTTCCCGGCCCGATCGCCCAGCCGCAGGACTATCACCACTTCGTCGATACCCGTACCTGGTTCGGCATCCCGAACGCGGCCGACACACTCTCCAACCTTGCGCTGTTGGCGGTGGGCGCGATCGGGATCGCCTTGCTCTGGCGCCGGCGAGGAGAAAACGCGGAACTGCTTGCTTGGCTGGTCTTTTTCGTCTGCGTCGCGCTCTCCGGGCTCGCATCGGCGTATTACCACTTGGCGCCGAACGACCCGCGACTGTTCTGGGACCGGCTGCCGATTGGAACGGCCCTGACGGCACTCGTCGCTGCGCTCGTCGCTGAGCGCATCGGGGAACGGGCAGGGGTGCGGCTGCTGTGGCCGCTTGTCGCGCTCGGCGGTGCGAGCGTGCTCTATTGGCCGGCGAGCGCTGCGCTCGGCGCTGAGGACCTGCGCCCTTACGTCGCGGTGCAATTCGGCTCGGTCCTGGCTGTTGCCGTCCTGTGCGTGCTGCCCTCACAGTACACGGGGCGTCTATGGCCGCTCGGGGCGGTGATTTTGTACGCGTTCGCCAAGCTCTTCGAGTTGTACGATGGGTGGATCTATGCACACGGCGGATGGGTGAGCGGCCACACGTTGAAGCACATCGCGGCGGCGGCGGCGGGAGCGCTGCTGCTTGCCTGGCTCATGCGGCGCGAGCGGCGCTAGGCGATGCGTGGTTCGAAAAAATCGCCGCAGTATCCCCAGGATCCAAGAGTCACTTCGTCGGATTGCTGCACTTACGCCCAGCGCAGGCGTCGCAGGGTATTGATGTAATTACCGTGATAATTTGCTGCTGATACTACGAACCAGAGGGTCGTGGGTTCGAATCCCACCGGGCGCGCCAAACTGCGGCGGAACCGTCTGAAGCCGGTGGTTGGTTAGCTGCCGATCCCGGGCACGCCGGGGCGGGCCGATTCGCGCTCCAGGTGTTCGCGGAAGTCCGGATGCGCGATGGCGATCATCCGGCGTCTGCGCTCCGAAAAGGGCATGCCGCGCAGGTCCGCGATTCCATGTTCGGTCGCGATAATTCCAGCGTCGCTGCGCGGTGTGCTGACCGGGCCGCTCAGTCCTGTGACGATGCGGCTGCTGCGCTTGTGACCGCGTCCGGCCGTGGAGGGCAGCGCGACGACCGGCAGCCCGCCCCGGGAGCGGTTCGCGGCGCGCAGGAAATCCAGCGCGCCGCCGACGGTGCCGATATACATGCCGCCGGCGACTTCTGCATTGATCTGCCCGGTCAGATCCACTTCGATCGCGGTATTGAGCACGACGAAGCGCTCGATCCGCGCGAGTACGTCCGCGTTGTGGACATAGGCGGTAGATCGGAACTGCACGCCGGGATTGCGGTGCGTGAAGTCGTGCAGGCGCTTGCTGCCCATCATCATGCCGGTCACTGTCACGCCGGGGTCGATGCTCTTTCTGGCGTTGGTGATGACCCCGGAGCGGGTCAGGTCGGCCACCGTGTCGCCGATGGTGCCGGAGTGGATGCCCAGATCACGCCGGTCGGCCAGTGCGCCGAGTATCGCCTCGGGCATCGCGCCCAGCCCGAACTGCAGCGTCGCACCGTCCTCGATCATTGCGGCGACATGGCGCGCGATCGCGCGCTCGGTATCGCCGGGTACCGGTTGTACGATTTCCAGCGGCGCCCGCGATGTGCGCACGATGTAGTCGAGATCGGCTTCGCGCACCGGCCGCTCGCCGTAGGTCCAGGGTGCCTGCTCATTGACTTCCGCGATGACCACGCGGGCCGCATCCATCGCGGCGATGAGAAACTCGTGCGCGATGCCGAAGCTGTAATGACCGTCCCGGTCGGCCGGCGCAAGCTGCAGCATCAGCACGTCGATCTTCAGCCGTTCGCTTCGGATCAGCTCGGGAAGCTGAGAATAGTGACAGGGCAGGATGTCGAGCTTGCCGGCCTTGACCAGCGCGCGGTTGCCGCCGGTGCCGCAGTAGCTGGAAAACGCGATGCAATCGGTGTGTTCCGGCCTTGGCGTGTCCGAATGGGTCATGCCCAGAAACACACTGAATCGGCCGATGGAGTGGCGTTGTGCCATCAGAGCCTGCGTCAGCGGAACCGGCTCCGCGGTGGCCTGGCCCCACATGACCGTGTCGCCGGGCCTGATGATTCCGGCGAAGTCGAGAGATCGAAGATCGAGTTCCTGGACCATGATTCGGCACTGCGACCGCAAGCGGGGGATTGTATCGCTGAGCCGAGGGTCCGGCGGCGACATTTATCGCCGATCTTTGGCCAAACAGTTTGAATTGAAGGCGCACCTGCTTGTATATTCCCGGTTCGATTTCAACGCTTCCAAAGGGTCAATATGAGACGAGCAGCAATCGTGAGTCCCGTGCGCAGCGGGGTGGGCATATACGGCGGTAGCCTGCGCCCGGTTCCGGTGGAAAAAATGGCCGCGGCGGTCGTCCAGGCGGTGCTTCAGCGCACCGGTGTCGATCCGGCCAGGATCGAAGATGTCGTGTTCGCCCAGAACTATCCCAATGGCGAGACACCCTGTACGGGGCGCTGGGTGGCGATGGAGGCGAATCTGCCGATAGAAGTTCCGGGCTGCCAGGTGGACAGGCGCTGCGGTGGGGGGCTGCAGGCCGTGATCAACGCGGCCATGATGATCCAGACAGGCGCTGCCGACGTGGTCGTCGCGGGCGGCGTCGAGAGCATGAGCAACGTCGAGTATTACACCACCGACATGCGCTGGGGCAAGCGCGCGGGTTCGGTGACGCTGCACGACCGTCTGCAGCGTGGCCGCGAGCGTTCTCAGCCTGAAGAGCGCTTCGGGGTCATCTCGGGAATGATCGAAACGGCCGAGAACCTCGCGAAGGAGTATTCGATCCCGCGCGAAGAGGCCGACGAGTTCTCCGTGCGCAGCCACAAACGCGCCGCGCAGGCCTGGACCGACGGAAAATTCGCTAAGGAAGTGGTGCCGATCATGGTGCCGCAGAAGAAAGGCGATCCAGTCGCGTTCGTGAAGGACGAAGGCATCCGCGCCGATAGCAGCATGGAGACGATGGCAAAACTCAGACCGGTCATCAAAGGCGGCACCGTGACTGCGGGCAATTCCAGCCAGCAGAACGATGCAGCCTCGGCGTGTCTGGTGGTCGCCGAGGACAAGCTTCGCGAACTGAAGCTCGAACCGATGGGTTATCTGGTGGGTTGGGCCGCCGTCGGCTGCCATCCTGCAACCATGGGCATCGGGCCGGTGCCGGCGGTGAAGAAACTGTTCCAGAAGACCGGTCTTGGCTTCGACCAGATGGATCTGGTGGAACTGAACGAAGCGTTCGCGGCACAGGTGCTGGCGGTGCTCAAGGGCTGGGGATGGAACGACCCGGACCGGCTGAACGTCAATGGCTCGGGCATCTCACTCGGTCACCCGATCGCAGCCACCGGCGGCCGGATCCTGGCGACACTGCTGCACGAACTCGAGCGCAGAAAAGGCCGCTACGGCCTGGAAACCATGTGTGTTGGCAGCGGGCAGGGAGTTGCGGCGATATTCGAGCGCACCTGACGCACCCTTTCGCGACGAACTGATCTGTCGGTCCTGCCCGCGGCGAAGAATCATTTTGGGCCGGTACGGACGTACCGTGGCCGCTTACGGAGCAAACATTGGTCAAAGGCGAACAATTCGACATTCCGTTGCCAGAGCGTCTTAACCTTGGTTCCTATTACCTCGACGTGAATTTGGAACTTGGCAGAGGCGAAAAGACGGCCATACACCACAAGGACAGGGCTTACAGCTTCCGCGACCTGTGGCTTCTGACTAACCGGCTCGGCAATGTGCTCAAGCAACTCGGTGTCGAGGCCGAGAATCGGGTTCTGTTGATTCTCGAAGATTCACCGGAGTGGGTCGCCGCATGGCTGGCCACGATGAAGGTGGGTGGTGTCGGGACGCACGTCTATACCTATCTGAAGCCGCACGATTACCGGTACATCCTCGACCTGGTGCGACCCAAGGTCGTGGTCGTGGACAAAGTCACGCTGGACCGCGTGCGAGAAGGCGCGACGGGTTGCAGGTACCCCAAAGCTTTGCTGGTTGCCGGCGAGACGGTCCCGAAGCTGAGAAGGGGGGAATTCAGTCTTCGCGAGCTGATGGCCGGCGCTGCCGATCGACTCGAAGTCGAACCGACGCATCGGGATGACCCGGCGTTCTGGAACTTCTCGGGCGGGACGACGGGAAAGCCCAAGGGCGTTCCGCACATGCATCGCGACGGCGTTGTTGCTTACGAGTCCTTCAATCACATACTCAGCTACGGAAGCGACGATATCGTCCTGAGCGTTCCCAAGCTGTTTTTTCATTATTCGCGCGATCTGGGACTGCTGTTCCCGTTGCGAAACGGGGCAACCATCGTCCTGCTGGATGAAAGGACGACTGCCCCGCTGATATTCGATCTGATCAGGACATACCGACCTACCGTGCTGATCAACGTTCCCACAATGATGAGGGCGATGATACAAACGCCCGAACAGGAGCGGGCGGACCTGAGTTGCGTTCGTCACAGCATGTCCTCCGGTGAACTGTTGTCGGCGCCGCTCAATCATGAGTGGGTCCGAACGTTCGGGAGCGAGGTGGTCAATCGATTCGGCTCTGCGGAATCCGGCATCGGCTACCTGTGCAATCGGCCGGGCGCGGTAAGGCCCGGAAGCTCAGGGACGATCACGCCGCTCTCGGAGGTCAGGCTCGTGGACGAGGAAGGTATCGAAGTCGCCACGGGCCAGCCAGGGGTGCTACACGTGCGAAGTGACGCGGCCGGCCTGTATTATGTTCGCGAGCATGAGAAATCCAGGGCGACGTTCCTCGGCGACGAGTGGGTGAATACCGGGGACGTGTTCCGGCAGGATGAGGACGGCTACTTCTGGTACGTCGGGCGTGCCGACGACATGGTCAAGGTCAGCGGCGTCTGGGTGTCGCCGCTGGAAATCGAAAAGACCCTGCAGGAATGTCCGCACCTCAAGGAGTGCGCGGTGCTCGGTATCAAGGATGCGGACGGGCTGATCAAGATCAGGGCGTTCGTGGTGCCCGGCGACGGCGCGCGCGCCGGCGCAACTGGACGGTCGGAGTTGGAGCAATTGCTGAAAGGATATTGCCGGGAACGACTGGCGCCGCACAAGATTCCGAAAGCCATGGAATTTCTCGACGAGCTGCCGAAAACGGGCCAGGGTAAGATCGACCGTCGACTGCTGCGGGAACAAGCGCGTTGACCTGCGCGCGTGATCGCGGATAGGAGGAGTGAGCTGTGCTGCTTGGCTTGCCGGAGTTCGAATTTTCCTCGGCCCATAGTGTCGACGAGGCCTGCGCTTTGCTCTCGAAACACGGAGAACGGGCGACGGTGTTTGCCGGCGGCACCGATCTGCTGGTGAAGATGAAACACCGAAGAACCATTCCGGCGCATCTGATCAACATCAAGGGGATCCCGAAGCTCGACACAATCGCTCACGACGGGCACCAGCTCCAGATCGGGGCGCTGACATTGATTCAGGGCATCGAAGCCTCGCAGGTGGTGGGCAAGAAGTTTCGTGTCTTGAAGCAGGCCGCGGAAGTCCTCGGAACGACGCAGATTCGCAACGTTGGAACAATCGGCGGCAATCTCGCCAATGCATCACCCTCGGCCGAATTCGCGCCACCGTTGCTGACACTGGGGGCCTCGGTCCGATGCGTCGGTAGCAGTGGAGAGCGCCTGATTCCGATTGGAGAATTCTTCCTGTCGCCGGGAAAGACCAGCCTGAGGCAGGACGAATTGATCACCGGCGTGCAGGTCCCCGATCTGCCGTCGGGTGCAGACTGCATCTACCTGAAACACAGTCTGAGAAGGATGGACGTCGCGATCGCCAGCGCTGCGGTGTTCATTCTTTTCGACGGCGATGTCTGCCGCGACGTCAAGATCGCGCTCGGTGCGGTTGGACCGGTCCCGTTCAGGGCGAAAAAGGCCGAGCAGTGCATCCGCGGGGAACGCCTCGGCGCGAACGCGGTCGAAACTACATTGCTGGAAGCGGCCGCGCAGGCGGCTGCGGACGAGTCGTTTCCCATCGACGATTTTCGGGGCTATGCGACCTACAGAAGGAAACTCGTGCGGATGCTGGTCGGCAAGGGACTGGAAAGGCTGATCGCCCGCACCAGGGCATAAGGAGGGCGCCGGGATGAACGCCATAGTGAACACAAGTGAAACGTGCAAGGTTCGTCTGACCGTGAACGGCGAGCGCCGCGAACTCGCCGTGGAACCGTGGCGCACGCTGCTGGAGGTGCTGGTCGAGGATTTCAGACTGGCCAAGACCAAGGAAGGATGTAGCATCGGGGAATGCGGGGCCTGCACTGTTTCGGTGGATGGCAGGCTGGTCAGCTCATGTCTGCTATTGGCTGCCGACGCGGATGGCAAGGACATCGTGACCATGGAAAAACTGACGGCCGGAGATACCGGGTTCAGCCCGATGATGGAGGCGTTCATTCATCCTGACGACGGTGCAAGGCGGGCGAGACACGCGGGCACGGCTTCGCCCCCGGGCACCAAGAGCAGCACCGAGGTTTTCACTTTCTGCCATTTGTGCGCCGGTCATTGCAGCATGAAGGCCATCGTCGAAGACGGCAAGCTCGTCGATCTGGAACCCGACATGGAGAGCGGGCTGTACGCGGAGCAATGCGCGCTGAACAAGGGGCGGTTCACGATCCCGGAGGTGTTGGGGCACAAGGACCGCCTGCTTTACCCGCAAAAGCGGGTCGGAGCGCGCGGCGAAGGCAAATGGCAGCGGATTTCCTGGGACGAGGCCCTCGATACCATCGCGGCGAAATTCAACGACGTGAAACAGAAATTCGGTCCCGAGTCGGTGGCCTTCGGATTGGGTGAGCCCAAAGGCATGGAGTTCGCGTTCGCGCAGAGGCTGGCAACCGCGTTCGGTACGCCGAGTGTCGTGACGCCTGGATGGTCGTGCGGTGTGCCGAAGGCGATGGCAGGCGCGTTTACCTATGGCTCGCCGGTTGTTTGCGACGACGCCCATCTTCCTTCGCTGGTGGTGATGTGGGGCAGCAACATGAACCAGACCACCGGCGGATTCAGAAGGGAGTCCCTGGAAAAACTTTTCGAGGCGGGGGGCAAGCTGGTCGCGGTTGATCCGCAGAAGACCGATGTCGCCAGGCTCGCGGACCTCTGGATCAGGCCCAGGCCGGGCAGCGACGGCGCGCTCGCGGCGGGAGTCCTGAAGATCATCATCGAGGAAAAGCTGTACGAACAGGACATCGTCGACAACTGGACCGTCGGCTTTGACAAGCTCAAAGAGCATTTTTCGACTTTCTCACTCGAGGAAGTCGAAAAGCTCACCTGGGTTCCGATCCGGCAGATCGAGGAGTTCGCAAGGATCTACGCGGGGACCAAGCCGGCGGCGATGCAGACCGGCAATGCGCTGGACCAGCTGGTGAACAGCTTTCAGACCACGCGCACCATAGCGATCATGCGTGCGATCTGCGGCAACGTAAACGTGCCCGGAGGCGACGTCGTGCTGACTGCACCGGCCTATACGAGGCCCGGAAGCTTCTTTCTGCTAAACAAGTATCCCCGGCAGACCGAGAAAATTCTCGGCAAACAGTTCAAGTTTGCGCAACGTTCCGCATTCGTGCCGCCGCATGTCCTGACCAAGGCGATCCTCGAGGAGGATCCGTGCCCGATCAAGGCGGCGATGTTCATTCTGTCCAATCCCCTGGTCAGCTGGCCCAATTCGCAGGAAACCTATCGCGCGCTGATGAAGCTGGACATGATCGTGATCTCCGAGCTTTTCATGACGCCAACGGCGGCGCTCGCGGACATCGTGCTGCCGGCGGCGTGGAGCATGGAACACGAAGAACTCGGATACTGGCCGGGATGGTACGAGGAGATTCGCGCGCATCCGAAACTCGTGGACGCACCCGGCGAATGCTGGCCGGATACCAAGATCATCAACGAGCTCGCCAAGCGGCTCGGACTGGCCGAGGATTTCTGGAAAGACGATCACGAAGCGCTGGACGTGATGCTCAAACCCAGCGGCATGAGCTACGAGGAGTTCAAGGAAAAGCGAACGCTGCTGCCCAAGAAGGACTACCTGCGCCACGTCTACGACACGCCCTCGCGAAAGATTGAAATCTATTCGAGCCGGGTCGAGAAGATCGGCTATGCGCCGATGCCGAACTGGGAGGAATTGGGCCGAAAGATCGAAATGCCCGACGAATATCCGCTGCTGCTCACCAACGCAAAAGAGGAAGCGTACATGCTGAGCGGCTTCAAGGGGGTCGCGTCGGTGCGGATCATCAGGCCGGACCCCATGGTGGAACTGCATCCGGAGACGGCAAGGAATTTCGGTCTCGAAGAAGGCCAATGGGTCAGCATCGAGACCAAGGAAGGCGCGATCAAGCAGAGACTTTCGCTCAATCGCAGTCTTGACCCGCGTGTCGTCGTCGCAGCGTTCGGATGGTGGTTTCCGGAACAGGCCGAATCCGGTTACGGCTGGAAAGGCAGCAACATCAATATGCTGACACCCAGCGGACCGGACTATGACCCGTCCACCGGGGGCATCACGCTGCGCGGGATACCCTGCAGGGTGCGTCGAGCATCGACTTGACGAAACTCATCGGTGAAACCATGCCAGCGACAGCACTGCAGCGGCGATCACGAGCAGCGCGGCGGCGGCGCTGAACAGCGCGCTGACCTCGGTTTCCCGGGCCTCGAGCGCGATTCTTGCGTTGAGTTTTTGGTACACCTTGCGCAAGTCGGCCGCAGTGCCGGCGTGAAAGTATTCGCCGGCTGTCCTTTTTGCGATCGCTTTCAGGGTTTCCTCATCGAGCATTGCATAAAAGGACCAACCATCCACCTCGACCTCGCCGCCATCGCGTGTCCCGAATCCGACCGTATAGACGCGAACACCGCGCTCGGCGGCCATTTTCGCTGCCTCGAGCGGATCGGGGCCGGTCGTGCGGCGCCCGTCGCTCAACAGGATGATCGCCACCGAAGTGTTCGACCCGGGCGCAACGGGCTTGAAATCCTTGGGTTTTTCCGACTTGCGTCCACCATCCAGCGGCTTGGGTCCGCTGCTGTGCCTCGAGAATTTTTCGTCGAATACCGCGGA
>MEQX01000015.1:96691-96944 GCA_001770415.1 Betaproteobacteria bacterium RIFCSPLOWO2_02_FULL_63_19
CCACCGCCGCGGTACCGGCAAACGCCACGATGCCCAGACGCACGTTTTTCGGCAGTTCCGAGATGAAAGATCTGGCGGCGTTCTGCGCGGCCGTGATGCGATTGGGCTTGATGTCCGTTGCCCGCATGCTGCGCGAGACGTCGATGGCCAGAACGATCGACATGAACTCCGATGGCAGAACGACGACCGCGCTAGGCCTTGCCAGCGCCAGGATCCCCGCCGTCATCGCCAGCAGGAATAGCGCAGGCGGAAC
>MEQX01000016.1:0-124518 GCA_001770415.1 Betaproteobacteria bacterium RIFCSPLOWO2_02_FULL_63_19
TGGCGGCTCAACGCTCCGGCGCGCAGGGCTGAAGCGATGGACGCGGGCACACTGTCCACACCCGCTATCCGGGTGACATTCATGGGAGAGCTGCCCTCGATTGTCAGGCGGCGCAGTCTCCAGGTCTCCTTGCCGAAAGATGCGACGGTTGGCGAACTGCTTGAGTCTCTATCCGTGACGTACGGAGAAGTCTTCACATCCCGGGTTTTTTGTGCCCCGGGGAAACTGCACCATACCCTGCTGATATTCGTCGACGGCGAGAATATCAAGGAATGCGGCGGCCTTGCCGCGAAACTGGGCAATGGAGAGGTGGAGGTGATCATGCTGCCGATGTTTGGAGGAGGATAGCCGTGGAAATGACGCAATCGAACTTGCAGACAAGAGTGGTCACAACCGCGTGTGGCCAATGCTACATCGGCTGCGGCATCAAGGTTCGGGTGGAAAACGGCGTGGTCACACACATCGAGGGCAATCCGGACAATCCGCAGAACCGGGGCAAGATGTGCGCCAAGGGCCATGCCGGCTTCATGAACCTGTACAACCCGAACCGGGTCAAGGTTCCGCTGAAGCGGACCAATCCGAAGAAGGGCATCAACGAAGACCCGGGCTGGCAGGAAATCTCCTGGGACGAGGCGATAGACACTGTCGTCACCCAGCTCGAGCGTATCGGTGACAACCCCAAGAAGCTTTGGGTTCAGGCCTGGGACGTCGTCGGCGACAATATGTTCTGGTTGTCGGCGTTTGGCAGCGCATTCGGCTCGACTCACGTCAATGTTGCCTCCTCGGCCACCTGCGGCAAGGTGGTGCACCCGGTGGAGTTCTTCTCCGGCGGCGGGTTCCATCAACAGCCGGATCTGCACTATGCGAACTATTGCATCCTGATCGGAACCCAGTTCGGTATCGCTTCGCGAAGTGCGTTCAACCACCATTTGACCGATATGGCCGATGCAAGGGCGCGGGGCATGAAGCTGGTGGTCATCGATCCGGTGGGAGGCTACGCGGCGAGCAAGGCCAACGAATGGATTCCGATTCGTCCCGGCACCGACGCGGCCCTCGGGCTGAGCATGCTTCACGTGCTGTTGAACGAGTTGGGCCTGTACGACGCGAAGTATTTGGCGAACGGAACCAATGCGCCCTATCTGGTTGGAGCCGATGGACGTTATGTCCGCGACGCCGCGACCAAGAAACCGTTGATCTACGACGCGGCCGACGGCACGGTCAAGACCCACGATGATCCCAACCTGCGCAATCCGGCGATCACGGGGTCCTACGATGCGCAGGGAAGACCGGGCCGCCCGGCTTTCGAGCTGCTTCGTGAGCACGTCGCAAAGTACCCACCGGAAGCGACGGAAAAGTTCAGCACGATTCCTGCCGCAACCGTCAGACGCATCGCGCGCGAGTTCGGCGAGGCCGCACACATCGGCGAGACCATTACCATCGACGGGGTCGAATTGCCTTACAGGCCCGTTTGCGTGGACTGGGCCAGAGGAACGCAGGGCCATAAACATGGTTTCCATAACTGCTGGCCGCTCAAACTGGTAAACATCGTAGTCGGATCCGTGAATGTCCCCGGCGGCATCCTCAGCACCGGCGCAGCGGGCAAGTTCCCGCATCGCTGGTCGC
The DNA here is from genome assembly GCA_001770415.1 of Betaproteobacteria bacterium RIFCSPLOWO2_02_FULL_63_19. Classification (GTDB taxonomy): domain Bacteria; phylum Pseudomonadota; class Gammaproteobacteria; order Burkholderiales; family SG8-39; genus JACQTO01. Next base: position 1,624 of record MEQX01000016.1, read on the forward strand.
CCGAAGGCGGCATCGACGGCATGCTCGAGCATGGCGGAACGCTCATGCCAATGGCGCATCCGAGCTCTTTCCCGGGGCACACCCCCACAAAGCCGGCGCGGATGGATCTGGCGGAACTTTTTCCGCTGGCCCCGCACTACCACACGCTGATGTCGATTGCCACGGACGACCCTTCGGCTTTCGGCATGACCGAGCAGGACCGAATCGAGGTCTTGATGCACGCTCCGGTGAACTCGGTATTGGGCTCTTTCGGCGACGCGAAGAAAGTCGAGCGGCTCTATCAGTCGTTGAAATTCATCGTCGGCTTTGCGATTGAGATCAACGAGACGACCCATTTCGATGACATCGTTCTGCCGTTCCCGAGTTACCTGGAGCGATGGGATTTCATCTCCGGCATGGGAGCCTTCCTGATTGCGCCCTGCGGCCAGGACGATTTTTACTGGCAGCTGCGCCAACCCGTGGTCGAGCTTCCGCCTGGAATGAGGCAGCCTCAGGAAATCGTTCAGGAAATCGCCGAACGCCTCGGAATCCTGAGCGGCCTGTATCGGCTCCTGAATCACACGTACAAGCTCGAAGGGGAGTATGCGCTCAGGCCGGGCAAGCGCTACCCGATGGCCGAAGTGGTGGACAGGCAGGCACGGGCCTGGTTTGGCGAAGACCATGGCTTGGCCTGGTTCCGGGAGAACGGTGTCATCCGCCATCGCAGAGACGTCGAGGAAGCTTATATTGGTCCGTTCCTCAAAGCCCGGGTGCCGATCTACCTGGAGCACATGATCGACAAAAAACAACAGATGAAGGCCGTGCTTGGGCAGTTGGGGCTGGACTGGGATCTCTCGGATTACCAGCCCATCGGCGACTTCATCCCGTGCCCTTCCTATCACGCGATCCAGAACGGCGAGTACGACCTGATCGCCGTCCACTTCAAGTTCCCGTTCGCCTATGGCGCCTACGGCAACGAGAATCCGTGGGTGAACGAAATCTGCGAACAGACCAACGCCTACCGCATTCTCATCAACGAGGCGGTGGCAAAGGAAAAGGGAATCAGCAACGGCGATACGGTGTGGCTGGAATCACCGGTGCAAAAAGTCCAGGCCGTAGCCAAAGTGACTCAGTGCATCCATCCTCAAGCCGTCGGAGTCGGAGGGCACTTCGGCCACTGGGCGCCGGGTATGCCCATTTCGCGAGGAAAGGGTGTCAACTTCAATGCCCTCTTGCCTACCGACATGGACCATATCGACATGATCTCAACGGCCCTGGATCATTGCGTCCAGGTCAAGGTCTACAAGTAGACGGCTGCCGGCACAGCACGCGGCACGCGTAACGAAAGCGCGCGATCATCGAAATCTGTCCGATCGGCTGCTCGCGTCGCAGCGGACGGGCAGCCTAGATGCAGTAGAAGTCGAGCATGCTCGGAATATAGTCGTTCTGAAGCACTACTTTCTTGCGCTGAATCAGCCAGCCGTTCTCGCGCCGCGCGATTTCGTAGTGCGCGTACCCGAAAAACGTGTGGCTCGTGCGACGACGCGGGAAGAAGACGTGGCTGCTCCAAGTCGAGCGCAAATTCAGCCGCTCGGGCGTGGGCGCCTCCAGCGCGAGCACGGCCGTTACCAGATGGGCGGTGCGTGGCATCGGCGTGGAGGCTGGAGACAACCCTGATCGAATGCGCACGATGCGGTCCTCCAGGCCCTGCCGGTTTGCATAGTATATGTGTGACATCTCGCGCTGCGGATCGGTCGCGAGCGCGCGGTCGCTGGTCCAGGTCGGCACCCAGTATTCGCAATCCAGCGCGAACAGCGCGATCCATTCGTCCCAACGCTGCTCATCCAGGTACACGCCCTCCCGCTGCAGGAGTTCCTCGCCGGCCGCAAGCAATGCACGCGCCTCGCTCATGGATAGGATTCCTTGCCGCAGAGGCCGCATTCGAGAAGTCGCGCCCACTCGCGATACATCGGATGGAAGATCGCCTCGTTCTGCACGTAGTAACTGCCCTGCAGGCTGGATACCGGATTGATTCCGAGGCTGCGTGCCAACGCACTGGCGCCCGGCTCCAGCGTGGTCAATCCGCGGGCATAGCCCTGCAACCATTGCAGGGGCCGCGCGGCATAGCCCGCCTGGCAGTCCTCGTACAACACGGTGTCGTCGGGAGTCGCCAAGCCGCTTGCGTTGAAAAAATCCTCGAACTGGCGCAGCCGCCAGGCGCGCTGTTCGGGCGGCTCGCCGATCGGCGCAAGGCATCTCAACTGCATCTCGGTGCGGTCCACTGCCAGCGGGCGGAATGTGCGCAGGATGAGCGAGGTGGAATCGGCGATCTGGACGTTGGGGAAGAGGACCAGGTTGCGCAGCTTCAGCATCCAGTCGGCACGCAGATCGCCGACGCGCTTGCGGATGTCGCCGATGCTCGGATAGATCGGCCGTTTCTCCACCTCCGCCAGGTTGAGCCAACCCACGGTGTGACCGTGGCAAAACTGAAACATGCCGCCATCCTGAGACAGCCGCTTCGACCAGTCGAACTGTCGGGCGTCCTGGTTTCCCGCCGTGCCGTCGCGGCGCCGTTCCTGGACCGTGAGAAAACTCTTGTGCGTGGAAGTGAGATGGTAGAAATCCACACCGTTGTCCATCTGCAGCTTCCAGTTTCCACGGTAGAAGTAGTTTGCGCGTCCCGGGATGAACTCCATTCCCTGCGGACTCTGCTCCATGGCAAGATCAATGAAGAAACGTATTTCCCCGAGAAAGTCTTCAAGCGGGGGCACCGCTGCCGACAGGCTGCCGAAGACAAGTCCTTTGTAGCGCCCGACGCGCGCAATCGGCAGCAGGTCGTGGTCTTCGGCGTCGAAGGCGGGCGCGTAGCATCCCTGCTTGCCGTCCTTGATGTACACATTGCGCCCGCCGGTGTCATAAGCCCAGCCGTGGTACGCGCACACGTGGTACTTGGCATTGCCACGCTCCCCACGGCACAAGGCGGCTCCCTTGTGTCGGCACACGTTGACGAAGGCCCGCACTTCGCCTTCCAGGTCGCGCGTGACCAGTACCGAGGTGCGGCCAATCCACGCGGTCACGAAATCGTTCGGATGCGCGATCTCCGATTCCAGCGCGAGGAACTGCCAGGTGCGCTCGAAAATGTAACGCTGTTCCATCTCGAACAGTTCGGGATCCGAGAATACCGCGCGGTGCACGCGGAACGCGCCGTTCTCCGGCCGATCGTCTATGTAACTCTTGAGCTGATTGACGTCCAAATCGCGTCCCCGGGTTTCGAGCCATCGCGACGGAGTAAAGCTTCGGTCGATGACGATTGCATGCGATGTTATGGACCGGACCGGCAAAGGTCAATCTCGACGGATGATCGACGGTCTCAAGCCCGTTGCACCGTCGTCATCGATACAGGACGCGTCAGCGGAGGCGCGGCGGGGAGCTTTTTGTATTTTTGTGCAGAATAGGTGCTACTTTCCTCTAGCTCTCACCAGGGAGACATTTCATGGCTGATATGGATGAGCGACTCTGCAACCCCGTTTCGACCGCCGAGTTGGAACGGCGATGGGCTGCGGCCCGGTCGTATATGCGGGACGCGAATATCGAAGCGTTGGTGGTTCAGGGTTCGAACGGTTACGCCGGCACCGCAGGGTACTATCGCTGGCTGACGGGTATGCCATCAGTCAACAGCTATCCGCACACGGCGATTCTGCCACGCGACGCGTTGATGACACTACTGCAGCAGGGTGACCGCGGCGGCGAGAAGATTCTTGATGGGACCGTGCCCGAATTTCGCGGCGTCGGACGGCGTTTGAGCACGCCCAGTTTTCCGGCGATCGAGTATTGCAGCGGATACGACGCCGAAATTGTCGCCGCCGAGATCACCGGGAATCGCTACCGTAATGTTGGGTTGGTTGGCGCGTTTGCGATGTACCACGGGTTTGCCAGCCGGCTGCGCGAGCTCCTGAGCGGGGTGACACTGGTCGATGCGACTCAGGCCGTCGACGACATGAAGGCGATCAAGAGCGAAGAGGACATCGCCTACATCCGCCGCACGGCGGCGATGCAGGACGAAGTCATGAGCAAAGTGGGCAGGCATGTACGGCCGGGGATGCGGGACTTTGAAGTGACCGCGTACGGGCAATACCTCGGGCAGCTTGGCGGAAGCGAGGCGGGATATTTCCTCGCCAACTCGGCTCCGCCCGGAAAACCGACCATGCTGCGGCATCGGCCGTATCAGGGCCGCGTCATCCGCGACGGCGACGTGTTCATGTATCAGGCGGAAAACACCGGTCCAGGCGGGTTTTTCGTGCACTTGGGGAGGATATTCGTCCTCGGCAAGGCGCCCCAGGCACTGGTCGACGCGTTCGGTGCGATGCTCGAAGCGCAGCGATACACGGTCGGCCTGCTCGAGCCCGGGGCGTCGTGCCGCGACATTTTCGCCCAGTACAACGGGTACATGCGCGCACGCGGACTGCCGGAGGAACGCCGCGTCTATTGCCACGGCCAGGGATACGAGGTCGTGGAACGGCCGTTGATCCGCGACGACGAGTCGATGACAATCGCTGCGAACATGAACATAGGCATCCATCCCTCGTTATCGAACGACCGAATGTTCGTGACCGTGTGCGACAATTTTCTTACCCATGCCGACGGGACGGTCGAGCGTCTGCACAAAACGCCGCAAACGATCGTCGAGCTCTAAACCGCGTTGCGGGGTGACAGGACACCCGATTGCACGGCGCCAGACGTCGTGCCCGCCTGGACGGCGCCGCTGGCGCGACCTCCGGCGGGTCCCCTCGCTGCGCTCTCTTCAAAGCGCGATGTTTATGTTCTTCACCTGCGTATAAGAGAGCAGTTCGTCGGCACCCTCCTCCCGTCCTACGCCGGACTGCTTGTAGCCCCCAAAACTGGCACCGGGGAAGTGGGAACTCACGCTGTTGACCCAGATATAGCCCGATTCCAGGCGACTCGCCGCGCGGTGGGCATTCGCGAGGCTGGTGGTCCAGATCGAGCCGGTGAGCCCGTATTCGACGGCATTTACCTGCGTAAACATCTCTTCCTCGTCTTTCCACTTGATCACGCTCAGCACGGGACCGAAGACCTCCTCGTTGGCGATGCGCATGCCCTGATCGACGCCGGTGAACACGGTCGGCTCGACGAACCAGCCGTTCGCCAGCAGCGGATCGTCGGGGACCTTGCCGCCATAGGTCAATTTGGCGCCTTCATTCTTGGCGATTTCGATATAGCCCATGATCTTGTCATGCTGTGCCTTGGAAATGATGGCACCCATGGTGGTTTCCATCTCCGTCGGAATGCCCGGCCTATACCCCTTGATGGTCGCGAGCATGCCTTCGATCACGCGGTCGTAAATGGCCTCGTGTAGGAACAGCCGCGAGGTTGACCCGCAGGACTGGCCGCACCAGGTGAAGTTCATGCCGTTTACTGCGCCGGCCATGGCCTTTTCGAGATCCGCGTCCGGATAGATGATGCAGGCGTTCTTGCCGCCGAGCTCCAGCGTCACGTGCTTGAGGCGGTCCGCGCCGGCCTTCATGATTGCCCTGCCGGTGGGCACGCTGCCGATAAGCGAAACACGCGGCACCAGCGGGTGCGTGACCAGGGCCTCGCTGCCCTTGCGGCCGGCCGTGACGATATTGATCACACCGGGCGGCATGATGCCGTCGATCAGCTCCATCATCCGGTAGGCCGAGAGCGGCGCCTGATAGGGCGGCTTCATGATCACCGTATTTCCGGCGGCCAGCGCCGGCCCCATTTTGCCCGCGGTAAACATGATGGGGTGGTTATACGCGACGATGCGGCCGACGACACCGTAGGGTTCACGCACCGACAGGTTTACGACGCCCTCGCCCATCGGAATGGTCTCGCCCTTGGCTTCAGTGACCAGACCCGCATAAAACTCGATCTGCATGGCTGCGACCACGGCGTCTTTGAGCATTTCGCGGATCGGGTTGCCACAATTGGCCGCGTCGAGCATCGCCAGTTCCTCGGCGTTGGCGCGCAGCACTGCAGCCACCTTCTTCATCAGTGCAGCGCGCTCCAACGGCTTCATCCTGCGCCACGCCTGGAAGCCCTTGTGCGCCGCTTTCACCGCCGCGTCGACGTCGGCCGCGTTTGCCTCGGCGGCTGGCCCAAGCGGCTCGCCGGTCGCCGGATTCGATGTGTCGAGATGACCGCCCTGTGGTTTCTGCCACTTGCCGTCGTAATACAGATCACGGTGCTTGGGTAGAATCGGCTCGAGCTTGGCTTTGACCTTTGCAAGCTCATTCATCGTATTCATGTCGTCTCCAGTTTTCGAACAACCATCTTACCTGTCCGGCCGCGGCCTTGCCCCGAGGGCGACAGTGCGTCCGTACGGGCGGCCATCGCTGGCCGTAGTCAGCGCACGGCGGTCTGCGCCGATTGCGGCTGTGTTTCAATGCGTAGCGCACTCTTTTCCATGCGCCGGCGTTGTTCGGCCCAAAGAGTTTCGAGTGCGGCGACGTCACATGCCCGGTCTTCACTGCGTCGCTTTTCCATGGCGCGCCAAAGTCGGTTTCGCACTTCGTAGCGCATCGGTTGCGGGAGGCCGAACAAGATATCCACCATCGCCCGGCTCACCTCGGGGTTCCAGACGCGCTCGTATTCCTCGCGCGCCGCGCCCAGTGTGTAAAGCGCCGGAAGCTCCGCGGTCCGACGCGACTTACGCAGCCTTGCCGTGGCTACCTCGTCCAACTGCCCGTTTCTTGTCACCACGCCGTAGTCGCGCTCGGCGCCGGCCGCGGTGACGAAGCCGTTAAGTACGTCGTCGAGGACTTTCGTCGCATCGCGCTCAAGCGGGTCTCCGTAACCTCCGCCGCCGGCGGTCGATAGACGAATTACGTCGCCTACCGATGCGCGCAGCGCATCGGCCTTGTGCACCTGTTCGAAATGATCGTCGCCGGCGCGCTTGACCTCGATGCGCCCGAACGCGCCGCAGGCTCCGCCATGCAACCCCCACGGCTGGAACCGCAGTCGTTCCATGCCTCGGGCGATAATGACGCAATCCGGCGCAAGGACCTCGAACTCGAACACCACGCCGCAGCCGCCGCGGAACTTGCCCGCGCCGGCGGAGTCCGGCCGCAGTCCATAGACAAATACGCGCGTGGAAGACTTGCTTTCGACCGTTTCGAGCGGACTGTTGCGCAGATTGGCCAGATCGACGACGTCGCGCGCATGCAGGCCGTCGGCCTGTGAGCCGCCGCCTGTGCCGCCCGAGAGCGGCTCGAGCACGTTGACCTCGATGCCGCGCCCGGTCGCGCTCGGTTCGGCGAATACCACGGGCACGATGGTTCCGGAACCAGCTGCAGGAACGACATCCGGAAGAGCTTGCGCGAGCGCCCCCATCACCGCGTCCTGAAGGCGCACCCCCATGGTTGTCCGCAGGCCGATCGCCGCGGGGAAGACGCAATTGACGACCGATCCTGCCGGAGCGGTCACTGAGACCGGCCGCATCATCCCGGAATTGAGCGGGATGCCCGGGTCCATGGTGGCAAACAACGACATCAGCTTGTAGATCAGCCAGGGATGCGGCTTACCCGCGCTGTACAGGTTGAACGCCGCCTTCAACTGCGGGTCGGTGCCGGTGAAATCCAGGTGCATCGATTCGCTTTCGACCGTCACGGCAACCTGCAAGCGCACGGGGACCTCGCTGGCGACGTCGTCATCGAGGTAGTCGTGGAAGTGGTAGGTTCCGGGCCGGATGCTTCGGATCTGCTTGCGCACGCGGTCTTCACTGTAGTCAAGGCAGTCTCGCATGGCCGAGAGAAACGTGTCGCTGCCGTAGCGTTCGATCAATTCGTGCACACGGCGTTCGCCAACCCGCAGCGCCGTGATCATGGCGCGCAGGTCGCCCCAGTTGTCGGCCGGGACACGAACGTTGTTCATCATCAGCTTGAGCACGTCCTCGTTCAGCACGTCCTTCTTGTAGAGCTTGATCGGCGGAATCCGGATACCTTCCTGGAATACCTCGTAGTTTGCCGGGGTGAGGCTACCCGCCACATTGCCGCCGACGTCGGTCGAATGAACATAGGCGAAAGTGAAACACACCAGCCTGCCGTCGTGAAAGACCGGCCGGAATACGTTCACGTCCGGCAGATGCGACGACATGGCACCCGACGTGTACGGATCGTTGGTCACGACGATATCCCCCTCGTCGTAGTGATCGAATGCACCGAACGCATCCGACATGTCCAGATTGACGAAGGTGGTAATACCTATGCCGAGGGGATAACCGAAGATTTCCCCTTCAGGCGTCACCAGCGCCACGCCCAGGTCAGCGGTCTCGTTGACGAAGGCGGTGTACCCGGTACGCTGAACTGAATAACCCATCTCCTCCGCGACCGATCGGAAACGTTGCATCAGCATCTCGAGGATGACCGGATTCGTGCGCATGGTTCAATTCCTCCGGGTAAGCATGAGCACGCCATGCTCGTCGGTAACGGCGACAAAGCCGGGCGCGACCACCGTCGTGGTGTCAAATTGTTCGATGATGCTGGGGCCCTCCACCTGGTGCCCCGCGGCAAGGTGTGAGCGCTCGTACAGTTGCGCCAGGTGTCGTTTGCCGCGATACCAGATCTCGCGCGTGCCCTTCGAAATCGGCGTCCCCTCGGACGGCCGCAGAACCTGGAGTGCGAGCGGCGGTGTCCTGCCGGTGATGCGCACGCGCAGGTTTACCAGATCAATGCGCGCGCTTCGGTCGCTGTTGCGGTACAGGGCTTCGTAAGTGTCGTGGAATTTCCCTGCGATTCGTTCGATCGCGAGTGTCTCAGGATCTTCAGGCAGTTCTACCTCGATATCGAAGGCTTGACCGTAGTAACGGGCGTCAACCGAACGTCGGATGATCACGTCGTCTATTACAGGGTTCTCACCGGCGAGCCAGGCGCGGCCGGCGGACTCGAGCTCGGCAAAGCCGTCTCGGATCGCTTCAGCGGGAGTCTGAGCAAGGTCGCCGCGCAGGCTCTTGATGTAGTCGTTCTTCACGTCCGCGATGGCCGCCCCGAGGGCACATATCGTGCCCGGCGATGGCGGGATGATGATGCGTGGAATGATGATTTCCTCGGCGAGCAGGCAGGCGTGCGTGGCTCCGGCGCCGCCAAAGGGAATGAGTCCGAAATCGCGCGGATCCACGCCGCGCTTGGTCATCATCGGCAGCAATGCGGTGATCATGTTCGCCGTGGCGATATCGAGGATTGCTTCGGCCGCCTCCTGCAGGCTTACGTTGAGCTGCGCCGCGACTGTGCCGATGGCTTTCTCCGCGAGGCGGCGATCGAGCGTCATCGCACCGCCGACAAAATTGTCCGGGTTGAGGTAGCCGCATACGACATACGCATCGGTCACCGTTGGCTCGGTGCCTCCCTTGCCGTAACACGCCGGCCCCGGCGCTGCGCCGGCGCTTTTCGGACCGACCTTGAGCAGTCCGATCGGATCGAACCAGGCAATCGAACCGCCGCCCGCACCGACCGCAAACACGTCCACCGAGGGCATTACCAGGGGGTAGTGCCCGACCTTGGCTTCGGTGGAATGAACCGGCTCACCGTTGCGGATCAGCGAGACGTCGGCACTCGTGCCGCCGATATCTATGGTTACCGCCTCGCGCACGCCGCACAGGCGGGCAATGTAGGCCGCTCCGACTACGCCGGAGGCGGGACCCGACAGCAAGGTTCTTACCGGCTTGTCCTCCGCCGTTGACGCCGACATCACGCCGCCATTGGATTGCGTAATGTAGAGCTTGGTGTGCATGCCGATCGCCGCTGCGTCTCGTTGCAGGGCGCGCAGATAACGCGACATGATGGGCTGCACATAGGCATTGAGGACTGCCACCATCGCACGCTCGTACTCGCGGATCTCCGGCCACAGTTCGGTAGAAATCGAGATGTGCCGTCCCGGGAACAATTCCGCCAGCGTTGCCGCCGCCTGCGTTTCGTGCTCGCGGGCGACATAAGCGTTCAACAAGCAGACCGCGAGGCTTTCGACTTGCGACGACTCGAGGGACTGCAGCCGCGTGCGCAGGACCGTGATGTCGAGAGGTTCTATTTCCAGACCGCTCTTGTCTGTGCGCTCCGGGACCTCGATGACGCGACGCCGCGGCAACAAGTCGGGCGGCGAGGCGGCGCGCAGATTGAAATGATCGTGCTTGGCGAGACGCGCGATTTCGAGAATGTCTCGATTCCCCGCGCTGACGACGAGCACCACGTTCGCGCCACGATGCTCCAGGATGGCATTGAGCGCTATCGTGGTGCCGTGGACGAAGCCATCGATCGCCGCCGGCGTTTCGCCGAGCTTGTTCATCAACTCGACGGTCCCCTGAGCGACCGCGCGGGAGGGCCCATCGGGCGTGCTGGGCACTTTGTGCGTATAAATGCCGCGCCCGCCGCGTTCAATCAGGGTCAGATCAGTGAACGTGCCACCGATGTCGATGCCAAGCTTGTAGCACCGCGCTTCAGTCATTCGGGATTCCGCTGCGAGAGGTCCTGGCCACCGTGCGAGTGTCGAGGCGCTTGCGTCTGGGATTGCCGCGGCCGGTGCTCAGGTTCGCTCGTACAGTCTGCTGCAGTGCGGCTCATCCCGAAAGAGCGAGCGACGTTACGCGCGGTACGGCAAAATGCGCTGACTTGAGGCGCGTCGCATTCCTAGTCGAGATAATTTGTCTGGCGGGCGCTTGTTCGCGCCCGCAGAGCCCTATACAACGGCCGCTCAGCCCAATTGCTTGCGGAGGAACTCGAGAGTCCGCTCGCGGGCGAGCTTGGCCGATTCGGCGTGGAAGCTTCCGCGCTGATCGCAGTTGAAGCCGTGGCCTGCATCGTAGAAATGCGAAATCGCCTCGGGGTGCGCCGCTGCGACCTTCTTCGCCGCTTCCAGCGGAATGGAGTGATCCTTCTCCCCCCAGTGGAACATCACCGCGCATTTTGGCTGCTCGTCGATCTGATTGGGGATGCCGCCGCCGTAATAAGGCACTGCGCAGGCAAGGCCGGGCACCCGTGAAGCGGCCATCCAGGTGGCCGCACCGCCAAAGCAGTAGCCGACAATTCCGACTTTTCCCGCCGCCTTCGCGCTATCGACCGCGGCGGCGATGTCGGCCAGCGTGTTTTCCCACTTCAGGCCCATCATGATCGCGACACCTGCGTCGATGTCGGGCTGCGTGTAGCCAGTTTCGTAGTTGCGCTTGGTACGGTCGAACAGCGCCGGCGCAACCACCAGGTACCCGTCTGCCGCGTAACCGTCGGCGACTGCGCGGATGTGGCTGTTGACCCCGAATATTTCCTGTATGAGCACCAGTCCACCGCGCGGCTTACCCGCAGGTTCGCAACGATACGCGCCGAGAGCATGGCCGTCGGCGGCTTTCAATTCGATCATGGTTCCCATGGGCTGATCCTTCCAGAATTATGAAAAGTGAACAGAAAGGAGCCCAATTCTAACCAATTGGCGGGCCCGCGTGTCCTTATATCGATTCCGATGTTCGCCAGCGGACGTCGAGTAGGCATAATGCCGAAGGTCGGTGGAGCCGACTTCGAATTCATGACCCGAGTATCCAGCACTCGCCATAGCGGGGGTGGCCGAATCAACTGACAGGGACCCGCAAATGTAACGTTGCCGCTTAGAGGACTATCGCGTGGGCATAGTTCGGCAGGATCATGTTCTTGACGTGACGGCCGCGCTGGAAGCGATTCCGGTACAACGCATCATCATAACCGGCACGCCGCCGGCGTGCGTCCGGTCAAACCGGGGGACGTGCTCACCGCCGAGATTCAAGCCGTAGGTCGTTTCGACATCAGGGTCGCCTCTGAGTATGCGGGCTGATACACGACCAGACCGAGGGTAGCCTTCCGCCAGGGGTGATGAGGTACGCCGACGAGCGCTTCGCGCCTTATCTTCTCGCGCATCGATTCGCATTTTGCCGTTGGCTTCGTTTTCCGGGGGACTCGCGTGTAAGCCAGGTTGGCGCGGGCTCCCGCGCGCACTCCCGGGTCCCCGCAAGGGATGCCTGCGGTTCTAATGCGGCACCGCTTTTCTGCTCCGGGTTTGACCGAGGTCAACAAGCATATCGGACTGTCTGGGTGCGGCCGACTGTGTTGCATGTTGCTGCGCAATGAGCGCCCTTTAAGCTTGTATTTTCACGGGAATCTCCCTTATAATCGGAGCCCTTTTGGGCCAGGGCTACCATGGCGTGACGCCGCTCGAAAGTGCGACTCAAGTCTGGCGGCAGGCAGCGCGAGTGCTGCTCCTGCAGGTCGTTCTGGCGATGGCGGCGGCGGCGGTTTCAGTGTTCGTCTGGAATCTGGTCGCCGGTGTCTGGGCGCTGGTCGGAGGCGCGGTGTGCGTGCTGCCTTCCGCGTTGTTTGCGTTCAAGTTGTCGCGGGCGGCGTCGCATTCGGGCCAGGCCTTCGGAATCGCCCTGATTTTGGGCGAATTGATCAAAGTCGTGCTGGTGGTGGCGCTGTTCGCGTTGGTGTACTCCGGCTTTGGAGGGCTGAACGCTGCAGCGATGGTGTTTGGTTTCATTTCCGCGGTACAGGGATATTTTTTGGCTTTTCTGGTTTTCTGACTCAGTCGACATCTATGGCTTCGCCCGAACACGCCCCGAACGCATCCGAGTACATCACCCATCACCTTACGCACCTGAACACCAAGGCGCAGGGTTTCATCGTCGACATGTCGGTGCTGAACATCGACACATTGTTCTGGTCGCTCGCGATGGGATTCATCACCTGTTTTGTCCTGTGGCGCGTTGCGCAGCGCGCGACCGCCGGGGTGCCTGGGCGGTTCCAGGCGGCCATCGAGATGCTGGTCGAGATGGTCAACGATCAGGCCAAGGCTATCGTGCACAGCGCCGAGTCGCGCCTGTTCGTCGCGCCGCTCGCGCTGACCGTGTTTCTTTGGATTACGCTGATGAACGCCCTCGACCTGCTACCGGTCGACCTGCCGCACAAGATCTTCGCCTGGACAGGCTTGGACAGCTTCATTCGTTACAACCGCATCGTGCCGACAGCGGATCTGAACGGCACGTTCGGCATGTCGCTCGGCGTGTTCGTGCTGATGATCTACTACAACATCAAGATCAAGCATCTGGGCGGATTCATTCACGAGCTGTTCTGCGCGCCGTTCGGAAACAAGATCTGGCTCTACCCGTTCAATCTGCTGCTCAATCTGATCGAATTCATAGCAAAGACGGTCTCGCTCGCGATGCGGCTGTTCGGCAACATGTACGCGGGCGAGTTGCTGTTCATGCTGATCGCGCTGTTGGGCGCCACCGCCACTTGGTGGGGCTTCGGCATGCACCTTGTGGCCGGCGCGGCATGGGCGATCTTCCACATTCTGATCATCCTGTTGCAGGCGTTCATCTTCATGATGCTGACGCTGGTCTATATCGGCCAGGCGCATGAAGGCCATTGATTCACCGAAATCCGTTATTCACCATCAACGCTGAAAAGGAGTCGTCATGACTAACATCGCCTACGTTGCTCTGGCTTGCGGGCTGATCATCGGGCTCGGCGCAATTGGGGCCTGTATCGGTATTGGCCTCATGGGCGGGAAGTTCATTGAAGCATCGGCGCGCCAGCCGGAACTCATGAACGCATTGCAGACCAAGATGTTCCTGCTCGTCGGTCTGATCGACGCGGCGTTCCTGATCGGCGTGGGTATCGCGATGATGTTCGCGTTCGCCAACCCGTTCGCGGGTTGAGTCGGACCGGAGCGGACCCGGGTTCGTGGCCGCACCGGCTCCGGCCCACGTAACGTCTACCTCGCGGAGGCACCTATTGTGAACTTGAACGCCACTTTCGTCGCGCAGATGCTCGTGTTCTTCATTCTTGGCTGGTTCACGATGAAATTCATCTGGCCGCCGTTGATGAAAGCGCTGGACGAGCGCGCGAAAAAGATCGCCGACGGCCTGGCTGCGGCCGAAAAAGGCAACGCGGCGCTGAAGGACGCCCTGGTGCGTTTCCAGAAGCTGGAAGCCGAAGCGCGTATTCGTGCTCAGGAAATCGTCTCGCAGAACGAAAAGCGCGGCCTCGAAATCGTCGAAGGAGCGAAGGCCGCCGCCAAGGCCGAGGGCGATCGGCTGATCGCCGCCGCCAAGGCCGAAATTGAAAGCGAGATGCAGCGGGCCAAGGATGCCTTGCGCAGCCAGGTGGCCCTGCTGGCGGTCGCCGGCGCAGAGAAAATACTGCGCCGCGAGGTGAATGCGCAGGTTCACGCGGACCTGCTCGCTCAGCTCCAGCAGGAACTGCGCTAGGTCCATGGCTGAATCGATCACCATCGCTCGGCCCTATGCGGAAGCGGTGTTCGCGCTCGCCGACGGCACGGGCGATCTGGAAAAGTGGTCGCAGGCCCTCGAAGGCATGGCCGCAATCGCCAACAACCCGGACATGCTCGATGCGATGGTCAACCCGCGCCTGACCGCGCATCAGCTCTACGGAATGTTCGCCTCGCTCGTCGGCGATGCGATGTTCGCCGAAAGTCAGAACCTGGTTCGCGTCTTGATCGAGAACCGGCGCTTGTCGCTCATGCCCGAAATCCGGAAACTGTTCGAGGAGCTGAAGAACCAGCGCGAGGGCATGGTCGAGGCGCGGATCACGTCGGCATTTGCGCTCGAAGCTGAAGCGCTCGCGGGTCTGGTGGCGGATCTGGAACAGCGCTTCAAGCGCAGAATTCAACCGGTGGTCGCGGTGGACGCGGAGCTGATTGGCGGCGTCTGCGTTCAGGTAGGCGACGAGGTGATAGACGGCTCGGTCCGCGGCAAACTCGCCTCGATGCTCGCAGCCCTGAAGAGCTAACAGGTTAAAAATTTAGGAAATTACCATGCAACAGCTCAAACCTTCCGAAATCAGCGATCTGATCAAGAGCAAGATCCAGAGCATGGCGCTCGCGGCCGACGTCCGGACGCAGGGAACGGTAGTGTCGGTCACCGACGGCATCTGCCGCGTCCACGGTCTTTCCGACGTCATGGCGGGCGAGATGCTGGAGTTCCCGAAGAACACGTTTGGACTCGCACTCAACCTGGAACGCGACTCGGTTGGCGCCGTGGTTCTGGGCGACTACGAGCACATCACCGAGGGCGACACGGTCAAGTGCACCGGACGCATTCTGGAAGTGCCGGTCGGAGAAGCACTGATTGGCCGGGCGGTTGACGCGCTGGGCAAGCCCATAGACGGCAAGGGTCCCGTCAACGCGAAACAGACCGATGTCATCGAGAAGGTCGCTCCGGGCGTGATTTGGCGTCGCTCGGTTTCGACGCCGGTGCAGACGGGTCTGAAAGCGATCGACTCGATGGTTCCTATCGGGCGCGGCCAGCGTGAGCTGATTATCGGCGACCGTCAGACCGGCAAGACCGCCGTGGCGGTGGACACGATCATCAACCAGAAGGGCAAGGACCTTATCTGCGTCTACGTCGCGATCGGCCAGAAAGCCTCGACGGTCAAGAACGTGGTGCGCATGCTCGAAGAGCACGGCGCGATGGAATACACGATCGTCGTCGCGGCCACGGCTTCGGATTCGGCTGCGATGCAGTACATCGCGCCCTACTCCGGATGCACAATGGGCGAATACTTCCGCGACCGCGGCCAGGACGCGCTGATCATCTACGACGATTTGACCAAGCAGGCCTGGGCCTACCGGCAGATTTCGCTGCTGCTGCGTCGCCCGCCTGGCCGGGAAGCCTATCCGGGCGACGTGTTCTACCTGCACAGCCGTCTTCTCGAGCGCGCGGCGCGCGTGACCGAAGAGTACGTCGAACGTTTCACCAAGGGCGAGGTCAAGGGCAAGACCGGCTCGCTCACCGCGCTGCCGGTGATCGAGACCCAGGCAGGCGACGTGACCGCGTTCGTGCCCACCAACGTGATCTCCATTACCGATGGGCAGATCTTTCTGGAATCCGATCTGTTCAACGCGGGTATCCGTCCCGCCATCAACGCGGGCATCTCGGTATCGCGCGTGGGCGGCGCGGCGCAGACCAAGGTCATCAAGAAGCTGGGCGGCGGCGTGCGCCTGGCGCTGGCGCAATACCGGGAACTCGCGGCTTTCGCGCAGTTCGCGTCCGACCTCGACGAGGCGACGCGCAAGCAGCTCGAACGCGGCCGCATGGTCACCGAGCTCATGAAGCAGCCCCAATACCAGCCGTTGCAGGTGTGGGAAATGGCGCTGACGCTGTTCGCGGTCAACGGCGGCTTCTTCGACGATATCGACGTGAAGAAGGCTCTCGCGGCCGAGCGCTCGATGCGCGACTTCCTGAAAAGCAATTATGCCGATCTGGTCAACCGGATCGAGAGCACCAAGGATCTCGTCAAGGAAGACGAGGCGAAGCTGCTCGATGCGGTCACGGACTGGAAGAAGAATGGGACTTATTGAGCGACGTCCTGCGGATGCGGCCATAAAGCCGCGAATCGGTATGGACCGCCGTTCGGTTTGCCGCAAGTGAGCATGACGGGAAACTAGCAATGCCAGGCTCGAAAGAAATCCGGACCAAGATCAAGAGCGTGCAGAACACGCGCAAGATCACCAAGGCGATGGAAATGGTCGCCGCCTCCAAGATGCGCAAGGCGCAGGACCGCATGCGCAAGACCCGGCCGTACGGCGAGAAGATCCGCAATGTCGCCGCGCATCTGTCCCATGCCAACCCCGAGTACCAGCATCCGTTCCTGGTGACGCGCGACTCGGTCAAGCGCCTGGGCGTTATCGTGGTGACGACGGACAAGGGGTTGTGCGGCGGTCTGAATACCAATGTGCTGCGCCTGGCGCTCGGAAAGATGAAGGAATGGGAGGCCGAGGGCGAGGAATTCGAGGTGTGCTGCATCGGCAACAAGGGCCTGGGCTTCATGCAGCGGCTGCGCGCGAACATCGTATCGCACGTCACTGCACTGGGCGACACGCCTCGCATCGAGCGGCTGATCGGTGCGATGAAGATCATGCTCGACGGTTATGTCGCCGACCGCTTCGACCGACTGGCGATCTTCTACACCCGGTTCATCAACACCATGAAGCAGGAGCCGGTGATGGAGCAGCTGTTGCCGCTCTCGGGCGAACGTCTGGGCGCCCCCGAAGGAAGCTGGGACTACCTCTACGAGCCCGACGCGAAAGCGGTCCTCGACCAGGTACTCACGCGCTACATTGAGGTGCTGATTTACCAGGCGGTGGCCGAGAATCTCGCCTCGGAGCAATCGGCGCGCATGGTCGCGATGAAAGCGGCTTCGGACAACGCCGGCAGCGTCATCGACGAGCTGACTTTGATCTACAACAAGTCGCGCCAGGCAGCGATCACCAAGGAGCTCTCCGAAATCGTCGGTGGCGCCGCCGCGGTCTAACGAATTTGAATTGGATTCTCAGGAAACAACTATGAACCAAGGAACCATTGTTCAGTGCATCGGCGCGGTGATCGACGTCGAATTCGCGCGCGAGGCGATGCCCCACATCTATGACGCGCTCAAGATGGACGATATCGGGCTCACACTGGAAGTGCAGCAGCAGCTCGGCGACGGCGTGGTGCGCACCATTGCGCTGGGATCCACCGACGGCATCAGGCGCGGCATGCAGGTGGTCAATACCGGCGCGCCGATCACGGTGCCCGTCGGGCAGAAGACGCTGGGCCGCATCATGGATGTACTGGGGCGCCCGATCGACGAGGTGGGTCCGATCGGGTCGGAGCAATCCATGTCGATTCACCGCAAGGCCCCGCCGTACGAAGAGCTTGCGCCTTCGCAGGAGTTGCTCGAAACGGGCATCAAGGTGATCGACCTCGTATGCCCTTTCGCCAAAGGCGGCAAGGTCGGCCTGTTCGGCGGTGCGGGCGTGGGCAAAACCGTCAACATGATGGAGTTGATCAACAACATCGCAAAAGCGTACGGTGGCTACTCCGTTTTCGCCGGAGTGGGTGAGCGTACTCGCGAAGGCAACGACTTCTACCACGAGATGAAGGACGCCGGCGTACTGGACAAAGTTGCGCTGGTCTACGGCCAGATGAACGAGCCGCCCGGCAACCGCCTGCGCGTGGGTCTGACCGGCCTCACCATGGCCGAGTACTTCCGTGACGAGGGGCGCGACGTATTGCTTTTCATCGACAACATCTACCGGTTCACGCTGGCCGGCGTGGAAGTGTCGGCGCTGCTTGGTCGGATGCCTTCGGCGGTGGGCTACCAGCCGACGCTCGCGGAGGAAATGGGCCGATTGCAGGAGCGCATTACCTCGACGAAGACCGGCTCGATCACGTCGGTGCAGGCCATCTACGTGCCGGCGGACGACCTCACCGACCCGTCACCCGCGACCACGTTCGGCCATCTGGATGCGACCGTGGTGCTCTCGCGGGACATCGCTTCGCTGGGCATCTACCCGGCGGTGGACCCGCTGGACTCGACGTCGCGCCAGGTAGACCCGCACGTCATCGGCGAAGACCATTACAACACCACGCGTCAGGTCCAGGCGACGCTGCAGCGCTACAAGGAACTGCGCGACATCATCGCGATCCTGGGCATGGACGAGCTCTCCCCCGAAGACAAGCTGGTCGTCGCCCGCGCGCGCAAGATCCAACGCTTCCTGTCGCAACCGTTTACCGTCGCACAGAACTTTACCGGCCAGCCGGGCAAGTACGTTCCGCTCAAGGAGACCATCAAGGGCTTCAAGATGATCGTCAACGGGGAATGCGACCAGCTGCCAGAGCAGGCGTTCTACATGGTAGGGGGCATCGAGGAAGCGTTCGAAAAGGCGAAGACACTGCAATAATCATCGGCTCCCGGCGCTCTTTTCCCCGGTGGGGGATCAAGGGCAAGGGCGAGGAGCGAGGGCATACATGGCAAATACGATTCACGTCGATGTCGTCAGCGCCGAGGAGTCCATTTTCTCCGGCGAGGCGGAGTTTGTCGTGCTTCCGGGCGAAGCCGGCGAACTGGGCATCTACCCCAGGCATACACCGCTCATCACGCGCATCAGGCCTGGCTCGGTGCGCATTAAGGTGGCCGGTCAGGATGCCGAGGAACTAATCTTCGTCAACGGCGGAGTGTTGGAAGTACAGCCGAACGTCGTCACGGTGCTCGCGGATACCGCGATCCGGGGGCACGATCTGGACCAGGCAAAAGCCGAAGCCGCGCACCAGCGAGCGGCCGAAGCGCTGCACAACCGCGGTGCGACGATGGAGTACGCCAAGGCCGCGGCCGAACTGGCCGAAGCTGCCGCTCAACTCGCTGCAATCCGGAAGCTTCGCCAGCGCAAGTAAGAGTAAGTGATTTTGATCCGAAGATGGGGCGGCCTCGGCCGCCTTTTTTCCGGGCAGATCTTAACTGCACGACACACAAGGGATATTGCCGGTAAACATTAGCGCGCTCAGTTACGGACCGTGCCAAAGAGATTTGTTGCGACATCGAAGCGAACCGTGTGAGTGAATTGCCATGACCCAACTGCTCGAAACCATTGAACTGGAAACCGGCAGACAGCCGACGGCCAGCGTCATCTGGCTGCATGGACTGGGCGCCGACGGCCACGATTTCGAGGCAATTGTCCCCGAGCTGGAACTGCCCGCGGTGCCGATCCGCTTCATATTTCCGCATGCACCAATGCAGCCGGTCACGATCAACGCGGGCATGGTCATGCGGGCCTGGTATGACGTGACCGACGCCGCGATCCGTCGCGAGGACGAAGCCGGCGTGCGCGCATCGCAGGCCCGGATCGAGGCGCTGATGGCTCGGGAAAAGGAACGTGGGACCAGGTCGGACCGGCTGCTGCTCGCGGGATTTTCTCAGGGCGGCGCGATCGCGCTGCAAACCGGCCTGCGCCATCGCGAACGGCTTGCCGGGATCATGGCGCTATCGTGCTACCTCCCGCTGGCAGACAGACTCGCGACCGAGGCGCAAGCCGCGAACCGGGACATCCCGATTTTCATGGCTCACGGAACCGAGGACCCGGTTGTCGCGCTGGCGCGGGCCGCGGAGTCCCGCGACCTGCTGCGGCGCGAGGGATACGCGCTCGAATGGCACGACTATCGCATGCCCCATTCGGTGTGCCTCGAGGAGATCCGCGATATCGGCGCCTGGCTGCGCCGTGTTCTTTCCTGATGAGACCGAGAACAGCGCTTAGCGCAGCCGTTACATCAGCTTAACGACAGTCACGATCAGCACGCCCAGCACGAGGTTTGCGAGCACCAGCTTCCTGATCGTGTCAAGCCGCGCCGCCGCCGCCGGCCACTCCTGTGCCTCGACGTGCCGGCGCATCTTCGGGTAACAGCCGTGCGCGATGTATCCGAAGATCACGATCATCACCAACGCG
The DNA here is from genome assembly GCA_001770415.1 of Betaproteobacteria bacterium RIFCSPLOWO2_02_FULL_63_19. Classification (GTDB taxonomy): domain Bacteria; phylum Pseudomonadota; class Gammaproteobacteria; order Burkholderiales; family SG8-39; genus JACQTO01. The sequence continues at coordinate 21,871 of MEQX01000016.1, forward strand.
CCGGTGTACATGATATGTATCCCGGGACGCGCCGCCGCGAAGCCTCCATGGGCAAAGACCAGGTGCAAGCCTGTTGCCAGCAACACGACCACCGCTCCCATCACCATCCGAAAGAAGCGCCCGATCGCGGCGCTCATCAACGGCAGGCGCTGCGGCGGGGCCAGTGTCGCGATCGCTGCTGGGCGCAGCGCGAAATGGGCAAACGCCATGCCTCCTATCCAGAGCATCGCGGCGAGCAGGTGCAGCACAAGAGATACGCTCATACTCGTTCTCCGTAGAGCAACAGGCAGCCATTCTGGCAGGAAAGCGCCTTGACCGTGGTGTAGGCTCGATTTTTTGGGCAAACTTGCCGACACGGGCAGCCCGGTGCGAGCGCATCCCTGCCCCTGCGAGGAGACGAGTTATGCAATACCCCCCCTGGCCCAAGACCGCAGTCGTTGGTTCCGGCGCCGTCGGTTGTTATTTCGGCGGCATGCTCGCGCGGGCCGGCGCGCCCGTTACGCTGATCGGTCGTGCGAAGCACGTGGAGGCGTTCAACCGGGATGGGCTGCGCATGGAAACGAACCGATTCCGCGAGACCGTGCCGATTTCGGCTTCAACCGATATCGCCGCCGCGGGCGAGGCACAGCTGGTGCTGTTCTGCGTCAAGAGCATCGATAGTGAACCCGTCGCGAAATCGCTCGCGCCGCATCTGGCGCCCGATGCGCTTATTCTCGACCTGCAAAACGGCGTAGACAACGTCCCGCGCATCTGCAGTCAGGTTCGCAACCCGGTGATTGCGGCCGTGGTGTACGTCGCGTGCGAAATGATCGGCGCCGGCTGCGTGAAGCACCATGGCCGCGGCGATCTCGTCATCGGCTCGATCGACACCGGCGACGGACGTGCATTGCCTGCGCGTGAACAGCTTGATGAACTCGCCGGACAGCTCGCGCGGGCCGATATTCCATGTGTGATATCGGACAACATCGAAGGCGATCTGTGGCTCAAGTTCCTCATCAACTGTGCCTACAACGCGGTCTCCGCACTGGGCCGCTCACGTTACGCGCGCATGACTGCCATTGGCGAATCGCACAGGGTGATGGAAGACGCTGTACGGGAAGTGCTCGCTGTCGCGCACGCAAGCGGTGTTCGCATGCCCGCGGGCGATTCCCTCCGAACAGCGATGAAGCTCGCGGACGCGATGCCGCAGCAACTGTCGTCGATGGCGCAGGACCTCGATCGCGGCAAGCGCACCGAAATTGACGATTTGAACGGGGCCGTCGTGCGGCGCGGTGAAGCCCTTGGAATACCCACGCCGGTCAACAGGACTCTGCATGGGCTCGTGAAACTGCTGGAAAGCGGGAAATCTGGCGAAGGCGGTCTTCGAGCGGCTGAAAGCGACGGCACATAGAAGGATTTGGTTTCTTTGGCTTAGGAGCAGGTACCATGATCTCGGTCGAACGAATTGACCATGTTGGCATACGCGTCACGGACCAGACTCGGGCGCTTGCGTTTTACGAAGTGCTTGGTTTCAGACTCGAGCACCAGGTTGAGTTCGACGCCGTCGCAATCATCAAGAATGCCGCCGGCGTGGAACTGAACCTTATTCTCAACGGCGTGGATCGCACCGGCGGCAAGAATATTCTGATGGACGTGCCGGACAAGCATCCGGGTCTCACGCATGTCGCCTTCCGCGTCCCGGACATCAACGCGACCGTCGCTGCCCTGAGGGAGCACGACATCCGGATCACGCAGGGCCCAGTGACGTTTGGCGACGGCCACGTGTCGGTCTTCGTGCGCGACCCGGACCGCAACGTAGTGGAATTGCGCGCGCGTCTCGATGTCGAGGAGGCTGCCCGGATCGAAGGTCTGGTTTTCTACGATCCCAAAGCTTAGGGCGGATGCAAGTTTACCAAGGGCCGGATTCGGAGAGGGGCCGGACAGGTAGCCTCTCAGGATTTCATCTGGGCGACTTGCAGCGCAAGCTGCTGCATGCGCTCCGCGATGGACTTCAGCAGTGACGCGCCGAACGCAGGCTTGGCCCTGACGAGTTCCAGAAAATCGTTGCGGTCGATCGCGAGCAGACTGCAGTCGGTTTCGGCCGCCGCGCTGGCCGCGCGCGCGGCACGGTCGACCAGCGCCATCTCGCCGAATATCGCGCCGGGTCCTACGCGCTCGACGACGCGCTCGCCAACGGAAATGGCGACGCGGCCCTCTACCACGACATACATGAACGCGCCTGCGGCGCCGGCGGTCATGATGACCTTGCCGGCAGGGAACTCGGTGGGGTCCTGCCGGGCAAGTTGACTGCGCAGCCCAGCAAGCATTTTCTTGTCAAGCGCGTCGCTGCGTTCCACCGGTGTTCCCTTTGCCGCGCCACCCGGGCCGACTTGCGCAAGGCTCCGTCGAAGCCGCTGCACCATGATGCTCATGAGCATCAGCGCGAATTCAGGCGTCTTTTGCAGTGCTGCATGAAACTGCTTTTCGTCCAGGGACAGTACCCGGCAGTCGGTCTTGGCCAGAGCCGTCGCGGTTCTCGGCAATCCTGCTATGACGGCCAACTCGCCGAAGATCTCACCCTTTTTGACCACCCCGAAAAACCCGTTCCGGATCATCAGGCCGACTTCACCCTCGAGCAGCAGGTACATCCTCGCGCTCTTTGCGAACAGACCTCCCGGCTTCTCGTTTTCCACAAAGATCGGTTTGCCGCCCGGCTTTTCCTCTACCGTTCCGCAAGAGCGGAAAAAAGCCAGCGCGAGCGCCGGTTGATAGAGGGGGCTTTGCGCCGTCGGGCCTTGAACGACCGCGCGCGCTGCGGCCTTATTGCCCGGTTCTGATGCCTTCGAGAAATCGAGTTCGTCCATACGAGTGAATATTCTAATCCCCAATTAAGGCACCGGCACACACCTTCGTGACGTTCCCCGGTTGAGCGTCCAGCGAAAGGACGCCGGGGTTAGTATTCGGCTCCAACCGCTGCTTACCGGCCGCTTCATGCTCAGTTACCGACACGGCTTCCATGCAGGAATGCACGCCGACGTGCTCAAGCACGTCATCCTGGTGCATTTGCTGCGCTATCTCGTCCGGAAGGACAAAGCGCTGTGGTTCGTGGACACGCACGCAGGTGCGGCGGTCTACACGCTCGACGCGGGCTATGCAACCAAGAACGCCGAATTTGAAACCGGAATCGGCCGCCTGTGGGCGCGCAAGGACGTGCCGATCCCGGTCGCCGAATATGTCGCGGAAGTGCGTGCGCTCAACGCCGGCAACGTGCTGCGGCGCTACCCGGGATCGCCGCAGCTTGCAACGCAGATTCTGCGTCGGCAAGACCGTCTGCGCATGTTTGAACTGCACAGTACCGAAATTCGGCTGCTGCAAGACTACTTCCGTGGCCAGGCGCCGCGCGTGATGGCCCAGGGCGGCGACGGCTTTGCGGGTCTGAAGTCCGTTCTACCGCCGCCCTCGCGCCGCGGCCTGGTACTCATCGACCCGACCTACGAGGATAAAGGCGACTACAAGCGTGTTGTCGGCGCGCTGCGCGAAGCGCTGAAACGCTTCGGCACCGGTGTCTATGCGGTCTGGTATCCCAAGGTACAGCGCCAGGAATCGCGCCGCTTTCCGGAGTTGCTCAAGCGTTTGCAGCAGAACGATTGGCTCCACGTCACGCTCGACGTAAAGAAACCGGTCGCCGGCGGGCTCGGGTTGCACGGCAGCGGCATGTTCGTACTGAATCCGCCGTGGACCCTGCCCGACGCCCTGCGCGCGGCGATGCCGTACCTTGTCCAGGTGCTCGGGCAGGACGAGACGGCACGCTACGACCTGGAATTCCGGCTCGAATGAATTCGTCTGCAGGCACCGGGATGTCACGATTACCGATGCTTCTGCGCGAGGACACGCGCATCGGATCGGCGACTCAAGGTACGATGTACACTATCCATGGTCGCCGGCAACGTGCATGCCCAAGGAGAAGCAAGAATGGAAATCAGCTCCGAGTACCTGGCCGATCTGCTGATCGGCATCGCCAAGGCGCAGACCGCCGTGATCGACGCCATGGAGCGCGCGAATCCCGGTTTTCGCAATACCCACGCAGTGCCGCTGCTGCAGATCGCCGCAAACATGCGCGCCGGTGATCCGCGCCTTATCGATCTGCCTTCACGCGTGCTGCTGCGCATGCAGGGCCGAGTCGCCCTGGACAACAAAGCCGTCCGGGCCGATCTCGAACGCCTGAGCAATCCCCAGCCGGCAACGGCGCGCGACGCGTCAGCCGCGACCGCGCCGGCGGCACCCGCCGCCGGCGGAGAGAACCTCGACTTCAGCGCCAACCCCTGAGCGTCGTCGCGCCGGATGGGCCGCAGTCCGTGGGCGGGTCTTTAGCTGCACGACGCGGACGCAAGCCCGAGGTGCGGGCAGTCTCGAACGTCGCTTGGCGTCAACAGATCTATGCCGGTCCCGTTAAGCAAGCCGAAACGCAGCCCGATCGGATGTCGCCGGAGTGCCCAATTCGAATGACGCGGTTCGGCAAGGTCGGCTATTCTTAGCGCACGCCGACCGTCCAAAAGCCTCGTCCCATGAGCCACAAACACGAAAACCTTATTCAAGCGATTTTTCGCGATCCCATCAGCGCCAATATTCACTGGCGTGAGGTGGAATCACTCCTGCGTCATCTTGACGCCGCAATCGAAGAGCTCTCCGGGGCACGCCTTCGCGTGAAGCTGAACGGCTACGAGGACGTGTTGCACCGACCGCATCACAGCAACACGCTGGGTCGCCAGGATGTAAAGAATCTGCGGGAGTTCCTGGGACGCGCGCGCGTGACGCCGTCGCTTTACGAAGCGATGAAGGACAAAGCGAAGGGGAGATAAGCCATCTCCCCCCGCGTTGTGTTGCGCGCGGAGGCGCTCCGGAACCTGCCCGCTTTCATGCCGTGCCCTCCTTCGCCCCCGGATGCCGTTTTCGGCTTGTATAGGGAAACCATGCAGCCAAAGAGCTTTCCATGTATTTGAATGGAAACGACTATATCGAGGCGTCCGCGCGCAGCCGCATAAAAAAAATATACTTAGGTCCGATCTAGCCCCGTCGCCTGCAGCTGTCCGACGGCATATCTAATTAATTAAACATCTGAAAACAAAGGACAATGACTTCCGGCCGTGTAACTGGCACGGTCGATGCTCTGAAATCATCGAGAAGTCTGTTTATCGATGGTCTACGGAGAACATCATGGTTGACCCCAAGAGAATCCTGGTAGTTGACGACGACCCGGTGGTAACCAAAAGCTTTGACCGGGTTCTATCGAACAAGGGCTACGCGGTAATCACCGCCGCCAACGCAGAGGAAGCGCTCACCAAGCTCAGCGCTGAAGCCTACGATCTCGTGTTTGCCGACATTCGGATGCCCGGAATGAGCGGTATCGAAATGGCGGAGCGCGTTAAGGCGAGCCAACCTTGGCTTCCGGTGGTCATCGTCACCGGCTACGGATCGGGCGACAACGAAGCGCGTGCCGCAGCCGCCGGCGTGTCGGATTTTCTGCACAAACCGGTTTCACCCGAAGTCATCGAGGGCACGACCGAGAAGACGCTCGCTGCCGCGGAAACTGCGGTCGCACCTGCAGAGACACCGGCGCCGGCGCAAGCAAAGCGCGAATCCAGACTGAAGAACATCGCGTTGTTCCTCGTCGCGCCCTTCATCGGACTGGCCTATCTGCTCGTGTTCCCGTTCGTCGGTTTGGGAATGATCGCGGTGGTCGCCGCCAAGGCCGCGATGAAAAACGACAAGATTCGCCCCATCGCATCCCTGATCGCGGCACCGTTCATCACGATCGCTTTCGTGACGATCGGACCAATCGTCGGGCTGGGAGCCCTGGCCTGGCTGGCCGGACGGAAGATTCTGAAGGTGTGACGTAAGTGCATCAGGTTCGCCGCGGCACGAAATTCTAACTTTCTGCCAGGCGATCCGGACACCACGTGCCGAGCGTACAAGCGGGCTCCGAGAAGAGCCCGCTTCGCATGTCTGGGGGGGCGCGGCTCGCGCCGGCGCGCCGAGGTTTCCAGGGCCTGTGGGCCGACTTTGCGCGATGCGTTAGTTCATAAGGTCAGCTATATTTCCCGCGGACGAATTCCGGGAGCAATGACCGCATGGATCTCAATGAGTTCATCACCAAATTGGACAAGGCCGGCGATCTGGTCAGGATCAGGCAGCCGTTGTCGTCGAGGTACGATATCTCCGCGGTGCTCGAGCTGGCGGACAAGACGACCGGGCAGGCGGTAGTGTTCGAGCGGGTTCGCGGCTACGGCACGCCCATCGCGGGAAATCTGCTGTCCAGGCGACGCCGACTGGCCTTGGCGCTGGGAGTCAAGGAACGGGATTTGCTGAAGGAATACTCGAAGCGGGCAAAGCGCCGGATCAAGCCTCGAACTGTCTCCGAGGGTCCCGTCACGCAAAGGATTGTTACGCGCAACCTCGACATCCTGAAGGTGGTGCCTGCCCTGACGCATCGCGAACGCGACGCGGGCCCGTACTTCACGTCCGCGGTCACGATTGCGAAGGATCCGGAATCCGGCGCGACCGGAATGGGCATCTACCGAATCCAGATCAGGGGGCGCAACAAAGTCAGTCTGAATTTCCAGAACCCGCCGCTGACGCACTTTCTGCGCAACGCCGAAACCCTGCGCAGGGAACTGGAGGTCGCCGTTGTCGTCGGCATCGATCCTCTGAGTTTCATCGCGTCGGTGTTTCCCTCGCCGCCTGGCACCGACAGGTTTGAAATTGCGGGCGGTTTGAGAGGTAAGCCGGTGGAACTGGTGGGATGTAAGACCATCGACGTGAAGGTGCCTGCTCACGCGGAGTTCGTGCTCGAGGGAAAAGTGCTTCCCGGGGTCAGGGTCAGCGAGGGCCCATTTGGCGAGTCGTGGGGAACCTACAGGAGCGGCAGCAACCCGATTGCCAAGGTGATTGCGATTATGAGCAGGGAAAGGCCGATCTATCATGCGCTGCTTCCATTCTCCGGAGAGGAGACGACGCTCATGGGCTTGTCGTTGGAAGCGGCATTGATCGGATCGCTGCGAGCGGCGCATCCGGGAGTGATCTCGGTCGCGAGCGATCGCTTCAACCGGTCCAATCTGATTGTGCAAATGAAAAAACGAAGCGACGACGAGCCGTGCGAAGTGCTGAGACGAGTGCTGTCGGCGGCGCACATCGTCAAGACCGCCGTGGTGGTCGACGACGATATTGACCCCGAGGACCCCTATTCGGTCGGTTTTGCCATTTCCACGCGCTTTCAGCCCAACAGAGGCGCTCTGGTGCTCGACGGGCTTTCGGCTACCTCGCTCGATCCCTCCGCCACGGTTGGCAAGACTGGGACAGTGACGTCCAAGCTCGGAATCGACGCCACCCGACCGCTGTCGGCGCCGAAGCGCGAGTTCGAAATGGTTCGGATATCGGAAGAACTCAAGGCAAAGGCCAAGACTTTCGAGCGCTATTTGAAGCGCTGAGCGCCAGTCACTCCGAGGTCCGGGCTCGCGCTCGGCCGGCGGATCCGCGGCGAAGAGCCATCGCACGCGGCCAGGCTTGCGATGGCGGGCTCACGACGCAGCCGCAGCAGGAAACCGGTGGCGGCTCTCACGACAAACCGGCACACTCGCGCTGTGACTCGCTCGCTTTTGCACTGACATGGACGCCGCCAGTTTCGCGCGCCTGATCGCGTTGTCGGCAATCTGGGGCGGCTCGTACCTATTCATGCGCATCGCCGCACCGGTCCTCGGCGCGGTTGTCCTGACCGCGTTGCGGGTCTTTTTTGCCGCACTGTTCCTGCTGATCGTGGGAATGGTGCTACGCAAGCGACTCGAGGCGCACAAGCACTGGAAACCATTCCTGATCCTGGGCCTGTTCAATTCCGCGCTGCCGTTCGTGCTGCTCGGCTTTGCGGCGAAGACGCTGTCGGCATCCGTGCTGTCGATCCTGAACGCGACCGCGCCGCTCTGGGGAGCCATCATCGGCGCGGTGTGGATGCGCCAGATCCCCTCGCTTCGCACCGTATGCGGACTGCTGTTGGGGGTGGCTGGCGTGGGCGTGCTTGTGGGCGGCGATCGCCTGTCCGTGCAGCCGGGGGCGCTCGAAGCGATCGCGGCGGCGCTGCTGGCCGCGTTTTCCTACAGCATTGCGACCCATTATGCGAAGACGGTGAAAGGGGTCGAACCGTTCGCCAATGCGCACGGAAGCATGTGGGCCGCGACAATCCTGGTCGCACCGGCGACAGTGTTCTCGTCGATGAATGCCTCACCGGGCCCGGGTGCACTGGCGGCGGCGTTGACCTTGGGCATCGTATGCAGCGGGTTCGGTTATCTGCTGTTCTTTCGACTGGTCAAAGATGTCGGCGCCACCTCCACGCTGACGGTGACTTTTCTGATTCCGGTGTTCGGCGTGCTGTGGGGAACCCTGTTTCTCGCTGAAGCGGTGCGCTGGAACACGATCGCCGGCGCCGCGATCATCATCGTCGGCACGGGGCTCGTGACCAACTTCAATCCGCGCGCGTTGATGCGTCGAAGAGCGACCGGGAACTCGTAGCGTCGCAAGACAGAAGCGGGATTCCCGCGCGCAGGGCCGGCGTGCCCGATAAGACGTCAATGGCCCCGAAATTTCGGCGTGCGCTTGGCGTTCATCGCGGCCAGGCCCTCGGCAAGTTCGGCCGAGCCCAGACTCTCGCGGTTGCGCGCGCCAATCGCAGCGGCATCGTACCTTCCCTGAGCGATCAGGTTGAGGTGATGTTTCATGCCTGCCAGAGCCTGCGGCGCATTGCATTCGATGATGCGTGCCAGCTCGTCGGTGCGGGCCTGCAAGGCTTCGGGTTCGACCAGTTCATCGAGGAATCCGACGCGCAGCATTTCGTCGCATGGCATCGGTTCACCAACGAGAAACAGCTTCTTCGACGCCGCGAGCCCCAGACGCTCGACGTAGCGACGCATGCCACCCGCGTAATAATGCAGCCCGATCTTTGCCGCCGGCATGATCATTCGGGTGCCGGTGACACCGATGCGAAAATCACAAGCGAGCGCCAGGTCGATGCCGCCGCCGTAGACGCTGCCGTTCAGCGCGCAGATGGTCGGCACGCGAAGGGCCTCGAGTTGATCGATGACCTGTTCCAGGGTCGCCTCGTCGGAACTGGGCATGGTTATCATGTCCTGCAGCGAGCTGATGGTGTAGCCCGAACAGAAGCTTTTTGCGCCCGTGCCGGTAACAACCGCGACGCGGACCCCCCGAACCGAATCGATGCGCTGCAGGTGCGCGCGCAGCGTGTTCAGGTCGCCCGGGTCGAGCCGGTTGTGTTCGGCCGGCCGGTTCAGTCGTATGGTTGCGCGCGCGCCGTCGCCGTCCATGGTGAGGATCGGCGCGGAATGTGAAGCGGTGTCTGTCTTGTTCATGCCGGTCGTTGAAAGGATGGCGCAAAATTCGCTGCGAATTCGATGATAATGAATTGCATGGCGTATGGTAAATTAAGCGCGCAATGCATGACGGGCATCATGCTTCTGCCGGGCGCCTCGATACCTCGATCGGACGCCACGTTCGCCTCGAGGGTGAACGCGAAATGCTGAACTGCGGCAGGTTCGCTCGCGACATCGCCGCCGCCCGCCCAATCGATAATTTGGAACACTCATGCCAGGACCCCTTTCCCACATACGCGTACTTGACCTTTCCCGGGTCCTTGCAGGCCCCTGGGCCGGACAGAATCTCGCCGACCTCGGCGCCGAAGTGATCAAGGTAGAGCGCCCGAACGCGGGCGACGATTCGCGCGCATTCGGCCCGCCCTGGATGAAGGACCCCTCCGGCCGCGACACGACCGAATCGGCATATTTCATGTCGGCGAACCGTGGTAAAAAATCGATTACCGTGAATCTCACACATCCCGAAGGACAGCGCGTGGTGCGGGAACTTGCGTTGAAATGCGACGTCCTGATTGAGAACTACAAGGTCGGAGATTTGGCGCGCTACCGATTGGGTTACGAGGACCTTGCGGCGGTACATCCGCGATTGGTCTATTGTTCGGTAACCGGTTTTGGGCAGACGGGGCCGTGCCGCGAGCGTCCGGGGTACGATTTCATGGCTCAAGGGATGGGTGGGCTGATGAGCATTTCGGGCGAGCCTGATGAGGTGCCCGGCGGCGGCCCCATGCGGACAGGTGTGCCTGTCATCGACATCTTCGCAGGCATGTATGCGAGCGTTGCGATCTGTGCCGCGGTCGCGCACCAGGCAAGGACTGGCATGGGTCAGCATGTGGATGTCGCGCTGTTCGATTCCTGCCTCGCATTGCTCGCGAATCAAGGCCAAACCTACTTTGCGACCGGCGAAAACCCCAGGCGTATCGGGAATACCCACCCGACGATCGTGCCTTACCAGGTATTCGGTACCGCAGACGGGGCCATGATACTGGCCTGTGGCAACGACAACCTGTACGGAAAGTTCTGCGCGGTCGCGGGTTGCGAGGAGTTCGCCAAGGATCCACGCTTTGCGAGAAACGGAGGTCGGGTCAAGAACCGCAACACGCTTGTGCCGTTGCTCGCGGAAATCTTCCGCACTCGCACGACACAGGACTGGGTGAGCGCGCTCGACGCGGCCGGCGTTCCGTGCGGACCGATCAACACTTTGGCGCAGGCGTACGCGGAGCCCCAGACCGAAGCGCGCGGGATGAAAGTGAAGCTGAACCACCCGGTCGCGGGTGAGGTGACAGTCGCGGGAAGTCCGATGAAATTCTCCGGCACGCCGGTTGTGCACCATTTGCCGCCGCCAACGCTGGGCCAGCACACCGAGGAGATTTTGCGAAACATGCTTCACATGAACGACGAAGATGTGGCGCGGCTGCGAGCCGCCGGCGCGATTTAGCCGTGGACATTTTCGAGGTTAAGGAGGCTGATGGATGAACACGCTCGGGCGTCGTGCAGTAATCGTGATGGTGTCTCTTGTGGCGGTTGTAGCGTATGCCGCGCCTGACTTTGCGCGCGAGAAGCGCTTTGCCGAGGAGATCGCCTCATCGCCTGTGAAGGGCGAAGCGGTGGCGCTGGAAACGGGGGCCGGGCGCAGGTTTCTCGGATTGCTCCGGCTGACGGAGAAGCCCCGTGCAGCACTGGTTCTGGTTCATCGCGCCGGGGTTAATCCGGACTTCGGCCTAATAGGCAAGCTTCGCGCGCATCTCGCCGAGCGGAAATACACGACGCTGTCGATTCAGATGCCGGTGCTTGCGCCGGATTCTGAAGCGAAAGAGTATGTCGCGCTTTTCCCGGAGGCGGGGCTTCGACTCGAGGCGGCGATCGCTTACCTGCGTGCAAGGGGAATAAACCGGATTGCGTTGATTTCGCATGGCATGGGAGCGCGCATGGCGAACGATTTCGTTGCGCGGCATCCAAATGCTCGTCTGACGGCATGGCTCCCGCTATCCGTTTCGAACGGTCGTCTGGATTCGCTGGCTCGCGTTCACTTCCCCATTTTCGACATCTATGCAGAGCGCGACAGTGACCCCGTCCGACTCGGCGCCTTGGGCCGCGCAGAAGCGCTGCGCGGCCACCGTGGCTCGAAACAGGCCATGGTGTACGGAGCCAACCACGACTTCGCAGGGAAGGAAAAGGAAGTCACGGCGCTCATCGACCAATTGCTCACACCACTGGTGAATTGAATCGCCTTTCGGCTCAGTTTGTGCGGGCGCCCGCTTGCGCTTAGAATTCAGCCGCTTTCATGGGTGTCCCAAATGCTGCACGCTTTGAGTAATCCGATGCGGCGCAACATTGCGGATTGACGACAAATCGTTCTTGTGGAGAGAGGGGAATGATATGAATACGTTCAAGCGAGTCGGTTTTGTGGCCGTCATCACCGCCGCAGCATTCGGCGGCGCAGCATTGGCGGCACCCACGGTATTGCGTGCTTCGCATCAGTTTCCGGGCGGCAAAGGCGATGTGCGCGACGAAATGGTGCAGATGATTGCGCGCGACGCCAAGGCGGCGGGCCTCGATCTGGAGGTGCAGGTCTATCCGGGGGCGTCGCTGTTCAAGCCTAAGGAGCAGTGGAACGCACTCGTAAACGGGCAACTCGATATATCGTCCTTCCCGCTTGACTACGCCAGCGGCAAGGTGCGCGCGTTCGGAGCAACGTTGATGCCGGGTTTGGTACGCAGTCATGAGCGCGCTGCCCGGCTGAACAATTCCGACTTCATGAAGCAGATCAAGGCGAAGATCGACAAGGCGGGCGTAATGGTGCTGGCGGATGCATGGCTCGCCGGCGCCGTCGCCTCGAAGAACGCATGTATTCGCATGCCGGACGACATCAAGGGACATAAGGTGCGCTCGGCCGGGGCGACCTTCGCGGCGATGTGGCAGGCCGCAGGCGCGTCCATCGTCTCGATACCCAGCAACGAGGTCTACAACGCTCTCCAGACCGGCGTCATCGTAAGCACCGACACCAGTTCCGGAAGCTTCGTCTCGTTCCGCATCTACGAGCAAGTGAAGTGCCTGACCGCGCCGGGAGAAAACGCATTGTGGTTCATGTACGAGCCCGTGCTGATGTCCAAGAAAAGTTTTGCCAAGCTAAACAAGAAGCAACAGGCTGTTCTGTTGAAGGCCGGCAGGAAGGCTCAGGAATATTTTGCCAGGGAGGCCAAGGGTCTGGACGACAGGCTCGTCAAGACGTTCAAGCAGCACAACGTCGAGGTCGTCACACTCACACCGGCCGAGTACGACGCCTGGCTCAAGGTTGCGCAGAAGAGCTCTTACGCCCGGTTCGCCAAGCAAGTGCCCGAAGGCAAGCAACTGATCGACGCGGCCCTCAGCGTCAAGTAGCGCGCAGACCAGGGATCGGCAGGCGGCTCATCCCGCTTGCCGGTTCCGTCACCAACGCTAGCAGGAGCAGGCCTGCGCCCAATGGGGTTGTTCGTTCGAACTGTCGGATTCCTGTCGCAAGTTTGCGGTGTTGTCGCCGCGGGACTGATCGCGATCGGCGTCTTTGTCGTGTGCCACATGGTGGTGGAGCGCTATGTGTTCAGCCACGATACGATCTGGCAGACGGACTTCGTGACCTACAGCCTGGTGGCCGCAACCTTCGTCGGCAGCCCATACGTGCTGATGCTACGCGGCCACGTGAACGTCGACATCCTGCCGCTTTACTCGGGGCCGGCGCTGCGCTTCGGACTGGCCCTGTTCTCGTCCGTGCTATCGCTTGCGTTTTGTATTGCGATGGCCGTGCTGACCTTTCAGTTCTGGCATGAAGCCTGGAGCGAAGGGTGGGTTTCCGAAAGCATGTGGCGGGCGCGCCTTTGGATTCCTTATTCGTCCATGCCCGTCGGAATGGGGATCCTGAGCCTGCAGTGCCTGGCGGATTTCATTAGCCTGTTGAACGGCAAGGAGCCTCCGTTCGGCATGACGCCGGGACATCGATAATGGGCGCGGCAGGCCAGGGTGCGCTGGTGCTGAGTGTGACGTTGCTGGTATTGCTATCGGGCGCTCCGGTTGCTTTTGTGCTGGGTGCGGTCTCGATCGCCTTCCTCGTGCTGTTCGACGGATTGGATGCACTGCGCGTGGTAGCCGAAACAGTCTATGGAGGGCTGGACGACTTCACGCTCGTGTCGATTCCCATGTTCGTGATGATGGGAGCCGCGATCGGTTCGTCGCCCGCCGGCAAAGACCTCTACGAAGCGCTCGATCGCTGGCTCTACCGCGTGCCCGGCGGCCTGGTTATATCGAATCTCGGGGCATGCGCTCTGTTCGCCGCGCTCACGGGGTCGTCGCCGGCGACCTGTGCAGCCATCGGCAAGATGGGCATCCCGGAGATGCGCAGGCGCGGTTATCCCGATGACGTGGCCACCGGATCAATCTGCGCCGGCGGCACGCTCGGCATCCTGATTCCACCGTCGATCACGTTCATTTTGTACGGGATCGCGACTGAAACTTCGATCGGGCGCCTGTTCCTCGCCGGGGTCTTGCCCGGCATTCTGCTTACAGGGCTGTTCATCCTGTGGACGCTGTTCATCATATGGAAGCGGGGATTTCGCGCGCATGCGGAGGATTTTCGCTACACCTGGAAACAGAAATTCATGTCAGTCCCGAAGGTGGCGCCGTTCCTTGCGATCGTCGTGGGTGTCATGTACGTGCTCTACGGTGGAGTCGCGACGCCTTCGGAGGCGGCCGGCGTGGGTGCCGCGCTTTCGGCGCTGCTGGCGGTGTTGATCTACCGCATGTGGGGCCCGCGGGCCTGGTGGGCGATCCTGCGCGACACGACGCGTGAGTCGGTGATGATCCTGATGATCATCGGGGCCGCCGTACTCTTCGGGTACATGCTCACTTCCCTGTACATCACCCAGACGCTGGCGCAGGCGATCGTCGCACTCGAGGTCAATCGATGGGTGTTGATGGCGCTGATCAATGTGTTCCTGCTGGTCAGCGGCTGCTTTATTCCTCCTGCGGCGATCATCCTGATGACCAGCCCGATTCTGCTGCCCATCATCAAGGCCGCGGGTTTCGATCCGGTCTGGTTCGGCGTGATTCTCACGATCAACATGGAGATCGGGTTGATCAGCCCGCCGGTCGGCCTCAACATCTATGTGATCAATTCGATCGCACCGGACGTGAGGCTGATGCAGATCATGCGCGGCGCCTTGCCCTACATGTTGTGTATGGTGTTGGCAATCGTCATCCTGTGCGTGTTTCCCCAGATCGCCACCTGGCTGCCGGACCGCATGATGGGCGCCATGCACTGACTCGTACGTACTCGCTGCCTACCGGCCCGGAGAGCCGTGCGCGCTGAGATTTGGTTCAGCACCCCTTGAATTCGGGCTTCTTCTTGGCGATAAAGGCCTCGCGCCCGATGCGGTAATCCTCGGTGCCGAAGCAGGCAAAGCTCTCGTCGTATTCCTCGGGCGCCAGCGGCTTCGAATCCATCAGCCGGTTGACGAACTTCTTGTGCCAGCGCGCCACCAGCGGCGCGCCCTCGGCGATGCGCCGGGCCGCGGCATACGCTTCCCCTTCGACCTCATGGTCGGGAACCACGCGGTTCACCAGCCCCTTGGCTTTCGCGTCCGCGGCACCGAACACGCGGCCCTCGAGCGCAATCTCCAGTGCACCGGACTTCCCGCACAACTCGATCAGGCCCTGCAGCTCGGCGTAGGCCATCACCAGGCCAAGATTTTTCACCGGCACGCCAAAGCGGCTGGACTCGCCGCAAATGCGCAGATCGCACTGGCAGGCGATTTCCAGCCCGCCGCCGACGCAGACACCGTGGATCATGGCCACGACAGGGTGCCTGCAGCGGGCCAAGCCGTGCAGGGCGCTTGCGATCGAGCGACCGTATTCGCGCGCCTGGTCAACATTGGCGCGCTCACGGCGGAATTCCGCGATGTCGGCTCCGGCGGCAAAGGCTTTGGTGCCGGAGCCGCGCATCACGATGCAGCGCAGGCTATCGTCGGCATCGAGTTGCGCAATGACCTCGCCGAGCTCGATCCAGGCCATCCGGGACAGCGCGTTCAAGCGGGTTGGATTGTTTAGCGTGACGGTGGCGATTGCCGCGTCGCGTGAGACAAGAACGGAATCTGACATGTCTGAGTCCCTTCACTTGCAGCGTCATCGGTGCCGGCACCGCGACTGCTAACGATAGAACAGCTCCACGAGGCCCATGCCGGTTATCGGCACGTAGGTTATCAGCAGCAGCAGCGCGATCAGCACCCCGACGAACCAGGCATTCACCTTGGAGACCTCCCAGATGTCCGCCCCGGCGATCGCACACGAAGTCATCAGCACGCTTGCCACGGGCGGAGTCTGCTGGCCGACGCCCAGGTTGATGGTGACGATAAGTCCGAAATGCACCGGGTCGATGCCCACACTGGTCACGAGCGGCAGCACCACCGGGACGGTGAGGATGATCGCCGCGGCCGAGTGCAGGAACAGGCCCAGGACGAGGAAAAGAACGTTCAAGATCGCAAGCACGACCCATTTGTTCGTCGTGTATTCCAGGATCCCCGCGGCCAGCTGCTGCGGTACTTTCGCCTCGGTGAGGTACACGCCCAACAGGGCGCTGGCGGCTACCAGCAGCATGACCACGGCAGTCTGCACGCCGCCTTCAATGATCGCATTGCGCAAGTGTTCCCGGTCGAGTTCGCCGTAGACCACGCGGCCGATGAACAGCGCGGCAAGCACCGCCATTGCGGCACCCTCCGTCGCTGTGACGATACCGCCGAAAATGGAACCCAGGATGATCACTGGCAGGAAGAATGCCCAGAACGCCTCCCGGAAGGTTTGGCGCACGCGCGACCAGCGAAAAGATTCCTCCACCGGAAAGTTGTATCGGCGGGCGAACCAGTAGGCCACGCCCATCAGACCCAGGCCGCCAAGGATGCCGGGCACGATTCCCGCCACGAACAGCTGCACCACCGAGGTGTCGGCCATAACGGCGTAGAGCACCATCGGGATCGAAGGCGGGATGATTATGGCGAGCGTCGCGGACGATGACAAGATCGCGGCGGCGAATTCCTTGGAGTACCCACGCTCCCGCATCGCCGGGATCAACACCGAGCCCAGCGCTGCGACGTCGGCGACGGCCGAGCCGGAGATTTCGGCGAAGAACAGCGACGTTCCAACGCTTACGATGGACAGCCCGCCTCTGATCCAGCCGAGCAGAGCCGACGCAAACGCGATCAGCCGCTGAGAGATCCCGGAGCAGTTCATGATCGAGCCAGCCAGAATGAACAGGGGTATGGCGAGCAAAGGAAAGTTGGTCGCACCGTTGTAGATGACGATCGCGACATTGGGCAGGCTGTCCGCACCCTGCGTCGCCACCAGCGCCGCGGTGGCGACGATGCCCAGCGCCACCGCGATGGGGACGTTGATCAGCACCAGTGCAAGCACGCACGCAAACAGCAGGAGTATGGCCACGCGCTTCCCTTAGTGCGTCATCTGCGCCAGGTCGCTCGTTTGTGTATCGGAGTGGCCCATGGCCTCACGAAACACCTGAGGCAGGTTAAATGCCTCCGCGAGGATAAACATCAATGCACTGGCCGGAATGACCGACTGCGTGACCGCAACCGGTATCCACGGCAGGCTCACCAGGCGGTCATTGCCGACTACCGCCAGTACCTGGTAGCCGACCCAGGCGAGCAGCAGGAAGAATGCGAACACCAGCAGCTCGGCGATCAGCGCGAACAGCACTCGCCATATGGGCGGCAAAGGTGCGACCAGCCCGGAGAAGCCGATATGGGCGCGCTTGAGGGCTGCCAGCGCCGCACCGTAGAACGTGAGCCAGGCGAGCAGCACAGAGGCCACCTCGTCGTACCACGAGAGCGCCATGCCGATGGTGCGGAACAGTACGCCGAGGGTGACCTCGGCGGCCAGCACCACCATGAGTGCGAGCACTAACCATTCGAGAAAGCGTTCGTACGCCGAGCGCAGCCGCTGGATAGTCATTCCTCCCCCTATTTACTTCGAAGTGCGGCAGGCAGGCACGCCGGTACCGGCGGCGATGGATCGCCGCTTTGCACCTCGATCCTTCCGGGCCTGGGCTTTACCTGGTTACTTACCCAGTGCGATGGCCGTGTCGATCACTTCCTTCGCGCCGGGCACGGCCTTGCCGAAGTCGGCATATATCGCCTTGCTTCCAGCGACGAATGCGTCCTTGTTCGGAGTGTTGACCTGCATGCCTGCTGCCTTGAGCTTGCCCAGCAACTCGTTCTCGGCTTTCTCCGCGGTCTGGTAAACGAAGGCCTGGGTTTCCTTCGCGATCGCTTCGAGGTCCTGCCTGGTTTTGGTCGGCAGCTTTGCCCATTTCTTCGCTCCCACCGTGACGTAGGCCGGTGTATAGACGTGGCCCGACAGCGATAGATATTTCTGCACTTCCTGAAATTTCTGGCTGTAGATCTGCGTGAAAGGGTTTTCCTGGCCGTCCATGACGCCGGTCTGCAGCGCAGTGAACACTTCGGATAATTTCATCGGCGAGGGGTTGGCGCCGTAATCCTTGAACATGCGCACGCGCCACTTGCCTTTGGGCGTGCGCAACTTGATGCCTTGCAAATCGGCGGGGACGACGATGGGCCGCTTGGAATTGGTGATGTGGCGGTAGCCGTTCTCCCAGACGGCGATGATCTTCAGGCCCTTCTTCTCGGCCGCCGGCACGAGCTTCGGCCACACGACATTCTTTTCGATGCGCTGCATGTGCGCGCGGTCCTTGACCAGGTAGGGCATCTCGAACACGCCGAACAGGTCCACCTCCGAGGACATCACCGTGGACGGAAGCGCCATGTCCACGGTGCCCAGTTTAACCTTCTGCAGCAGTTCGACGTCGCCGCCCAACTGGCTCGAGCCGAAAACGGAGACTTTCACCTTGCCAGCGAGTTTCGTGTTGACGCGCTTCGCGTACTCCTCGGCCGAAGCTGCAAACAGCGAACCCGTTTGCCCAACATGTCCGAACTTGAGTTCCACCTGCGCGTCGGCGTTGGCGCAGAATGCAGCGGCAAGCACGGCCAAACCATACAGTTTCCCGTTACGCATGAACGTTCCTCCTCTCGATTGATAGGTGTATTGCTGCAGGTCAGGCGGCCCTGCGTTCGCCCGCTTTCATTTCGGCGCATCCGGCGAGATACTCCATCGCCGCCTGCACTCCGCCCTTCTCGTGGGGCACGTTCGCCAGCGTGAGCCCCATTTCCACGCCGGCCAGCGTGCCGGCGAGCGCCAGGTCGTTGAAGTCACCCAGGTGCCCGATGCGAAAAATCTTGCCCGCGAGCCGCCCCAGTCCGGTGCCCAGGGACATGTCATAGGCATCGAGGATGATTCTGCGCAGCGCGTCGGCGTCGTGCCCCTGCGGCGTCATGACCGCGGTGAGCGAATTGCTGTATTCGGTGGGAACGGCGCACACGATCTCCAGTCCCCAGGCCCGCACCGCGCGGCGCGTCGCCTCAGCATGGCGGGCGTGGCGCGCAAACACGTCTTGCAGGCCTTCTTCGCGCAGCATGCGTAGGGCTTCGCGCAAGCCGTAGAGCAGGTTGGTGGCGGGCGTGTAGGGGAAGAACCCGCTCTTGTTCGCCGCGAGCATCTCCTCCCAGGCCCAGTAGGACTTCGGCAGCTTCGCGGATTTCGAGGCGGCAAGCGCCTTCTCGCCCACGCAGTTGAACGACAATCCCGGGGGCAGCATCAGACCCTTCTGCGATCCGGCGATGGTGACGTCCACGCCCCATTCGTCGTGTCGGTAGTCGATGCATGCGAGCGACGAAATCGTATCGACCATGAACAGCGCCGGATGGCCCGCAGCGTCGATGGCGGCGCGAACAGCGCCGATGCGACTGGTAACGCCGGTGGAGGTTTCGTTGTGCACCACGCACAACGCGCGAATCGCGTGCGTGTGGTCTTCCTTCAGCTTCGCCTCGACCATCGCCGGGTCGACGCCGCGGCGCCAATCCGTCGCGACGACCTCTACCTGCAGGCCCAGGCGCGTGGCCATCTTCGACCACAGCGCGGCGAACTGGCCGGTCTCGAACATGAGCACACGATCGCCGGGCGAAAGGGTGTTGACCAACGCGGCTTCCCATGCCCCGGTGCCGGAGGCCGGGTATATCACCACCGGCTGCCGGGTCTGGAGCATCTCGCGCAGTCCCTCGAAGATTTCGAGCCCCATCCTTCCGAATTCAGGTCCGCGGTGGTCAATCGTGGGCATGTTCATCGCGCGCAGCACGCGATCGGGGAGGTTGGTGGGACCGGGAATCTGGAGAAAATGACGGCCGCTTCGATAAGCCATGGAGTGATCCTTCGCGCAGACAAACACTGCTCCGAGAGTCTGCCACCTTAATTGAATCCGGTGAAGCTCACAAGAGCAGAAACGGCCCGGCTCAGTACCGCGGCGGCGCCAACTTTCCGAACCGACCGCGAGCCCGCCCGTCCCACAGGGGTCGCGGTATGATCGCGCTTTAATCAGGATTGCACGGCGGAGCGGAAATAGCTGCGTTGTGGCCGATCGACGGCGGTCGCGCGGCAGACTTGGCCATGAACCAAGGCCCTACCCGCGGTCATGCTCGGGTAGAGCGTTGCAAGGAGACTTGACGTGACGCTAAAAATCGATGTGATTTCGGATGTCGTCTGCCCCTGGTGCTTCATCGGCAAGAGGAAGCTCGAGCGCGCGCTCGAACGCTATGGCGAATGCAATGCGGAGGTCGAGCCGCCGGAGGTGACCTGGCATCCGTTCCAGCTCAATCCGGACATGCCGGTGGAGGGCCTGGACCGACGCGAATACCTGCGCCGCAAGTTTGGCGGCCAATCGACGCAGATCTATGCGCGCGTGAGTGCTGCCGGCGCCCAAGTCGGCATCCCGTTCGCGTTTGACAAAGTGACCCGACAACCCAACACGCTCGCGGCGCACAGCCTGATCATGCTCGCGGGCGAGTCCGGGCTGCAGAACAACGTGGTCGAGGGCCTGTTCCGGGGCTATTTCATCGACGGCCGCGATCTCAGCGCAAACGAGACGTTGTCGGACATTGCTTGCGCGGCGGGGCTTGCGAGGCCACAGGTCGAGGCTTGCCTGTCAAGCGCGCAGGCGCGCGAACAGGTGCGCTCGGAAGACGAGCAGGCGCGGCGTCTCGGCGTCGAGGGTGTGCCGTTCTTCGTGTTCAATGGCCGTTACGCGGTATCGGGCGCGCAGGATACCGAGGTGCTGGTCGACGCCATGCTCGCCTCCGAACGAGAGCCTCTCCCGGCAAATGACGAATGATGTTGGTGCGGCTGCATTGCGGGTCAAGCGAATTGACGATGCACGAATCCTTGGAATGAGCGGCGATAAGGCATTTTCGGTCGCGTTTCACCCGCGCGTGGGTGATTCCGCTCTCGCGCGGCGCCTGGTGCGCGAGGTCGAAGGCGAGGTTCTGTTCGATCCGGCGAGCCGCGCCCGCTATTCGAGTGACGCGTCGATCTACCAGATCGAACCAATCGGTATTGTCGTACCGAAGACCCGGCAGGACGTGCGCGTTGCCGTCCAGATTGCAGCCGAGGAGGGTATTCCGATACTGCCGCGCGGCGCAGGCACTTCGCAGTGCGGCCAAACGGTCGGTGCGGCGCTGGTCATCGACGACTCGAAATACCTGAACCGGCTGCTCGAGGCGGATGCCGCGAACGGCACCGCGGTCGCCGAACCCGGACTGGTGCTGGACCAGCTCAATCTAGCGCTGAAGGGCTCGGGGCTGTGGTTCCCGGTCGACGTGTCCACGTCGGCGCAGGCCACCCTCGGGGGCATGGCCGGCAACAATTCCTGCGGATCGCGCTCGATTCGGTACGGCAACATGGTGCACAACGTGCTGGGTATCGACGCGTTGCTGGCTGACGGTTCTCAGTATTACTTCGGTCCGAGTGCCGGGTTGGATGCCGCGCCTGCAGGGCTGCGCGAGCTTGTAGGGAGAATTCACGCCATCGTCGAACGCGAGGCCGACGAGATCGAAACGCGCTGGCCCAAGGTATTGCGCCGCGTGCAGGGCTACAACATCGACATGATCAGGTCCTATGCACCGCATAACCTTGCGCACCTGCTGGTCGGATCGGAGGGAACACTCGCCTGGTTCGAGCGCATCGTGCTGAAACTTTCGGCGCTGCCCCGGGCGAAGGCGCTGGGCGTATGTCACTTCCCGGCGTTTTACGCGGCGATGCAGGCGCCGCAGCACATCGTGAAGCTCGATCCCGTTGCTGTTGAGCTGGTCGACCGCACGATGATCGGTCTCGCACGCGGCAATCCGGCGTTCCGGGGGACTGTGGACCGTTTCGTGAGGGGCGATCCGGAAGCGATTCTGCTGATCGAGTTCGCGGGCGAGGACCTCGGTGTTCAGCTTGCCAAGCTCAAGCAGCTCGTTGAACTGATGGGCGACCTGGGCCTGCCCGGGAGCGTGGTTGAGATTCCGGATGCCGCGCTCCAGCGCGAGATCTGGGAAGTGCGCAAGGCGGGACTGAACATCATGATGTCGATGAAGGGCGACGGCAAGCCCGTGTCGTTCATCGAGGACTGCGCGGTTCCACTCGAGCACCTCGCCGAATACACGCGCCGGCTCACCGAGGTATTCGAGCGCCACGGCACGCATGGCACCTGGTACGCCCACGCGTCGGTGGGCACGTTGCACGTGCGGCCCGTGCTCAACATGAAAACCGACGGGGCCAGCAAGATGCGCGCGATCGCCGAAGAAGCCTGCGCGCTGGTCAGGGAATTCAAGGGCGCCTACTCGGGGGAGCACGGAGACGGTCTGGTCCGCTCGGAGTGGATCGAACCCATCATCGGGCCGCGGTTGACGTCCTCACTGGCCGAAATCAAGGCTCTGTTCGATCCGAAGGGCCTGATGAACCCGGGCAAGATCGTGCGCCCGCCGAAGCAGGACGACCGCGCTCTTCTGCGTTACAAGCCGGGCTACACCGTACAGTCGCCCGAGACCGCTCTCGACTGGAGTGAATGGGGGGGGCTCGCCGGTGCCGCGGAAATGTGCAACAACAACGGCCACTGCCGGAAATTTGATGCGGGGACCATGTGCCCGTCGTTTCGCGTTACCGGCGACGAAGTGCATCTCACGCGCGGCCGAGCCAATACGCTGCGCCTGGCGCTGTCGGGCCAGCTCGGTCCGGACGCATTCACTTCGGATGAACTGCGCGAAGCGATGGACCTGTGCGTCGGCTGCAAGGGGTGCAAGCGCGAATGTCCGACCGGGGTCGACATGGCGCGGATGAAGACAGAGTTTCTTCACCATTACCACCGGCGGCATGGTTATACGATCAAGGACCGCTTGATTGCGTATCTGCCGCGCTATGCGCCGATCGCTTCGCGTCTCGCGCCGCTGTTCAATCTGCGCAATCGCATTCCGGGGCTCGCCGCGCTGAGTGAATCGCTGTTCGGTATTTCGGCCCGGCGCCCGCTGCCCACGTGGCGGCGCGCCACGTTCGTCGATTCCATCGCGGCTGCCGGACGCAGCGACGCCACGCCGGGGGACGGCACCGGCGAGGTGGTTCTTTTCGCCGACTGTTTCAACAATTACCACGAACCGGAAAACTCACACGCCGCGCTGCGGGTGCTCGAAGCATCGGGTTATACCGTGCATATCGCGCGGGCGAAGGACAAGGACGGATCGAGGCCGCTGTGCTGCGGCCGAACGTTCCTGTCATGCGGCATGCTGGAGCGAGCAAGACAGGAGGCGCAGCGCATGCTCACCGCGCTCAAACTATTCGTTGCGCGCGGCGTGCCGATCGTGGGACTGGAGCCGTCGTGCCTTTACACGCTGCGCGACGAGTTTCCGGCAATGCTGCCCGGCTCGCAGACCGAGGCGCTGGCGGCGCGGGCGATGATGTTCGAGGAGTTTCTGACGCAGGAACTGGAAGCCGGGAGGCTGAAGCTCCCGCTGAAAGCGCTGTCGCAGAAACACGCACTGCTTCATGGTCATTGCCACCAGAAGGCGTTCGCCGGCATGCCAGCGGTGCAGAAGGTGCTCGCGCTGGTTCCGGGGCTGGAGGTGACGACCGTGGAGTCCTCCTGTTGCGGCATGGCGGGTGCGTTCGGCTACGAGGCTGCGCATTACGAGGTATCGATGAAAATGGCCGAAGCGGCGCTGTTGCCTGCCGTACGCGCCGCCGGTCCCGATACGCTCATCGTCGCCGACGGCATTTCATGCCGCCATCAGATCGCCGACGGCACAAGGGAAGGTAGATCATTGCAGGCGCAGCGCCACGCGATGCACGTCGCGCGCGTGCTGGAGCAGGCTCTGCCTTGAAGATGCCGGCGAACCCGGCCCGGACCGGTCAACGCACGGCTTAAGGGAATCGCCGATTCCGCTCAGGCCCGAATATCGGGGTCCAACTGCCGCGAGAGCAACGCGATCTGGTCCTTGAGCAGGAGCTTGCGCTTCTTCATGCGCTGAAGCAGAAACTCATCATGCAGAGGATTTTCGGTGAGGCGCTGGAGTGCGAGGTCCAGGTCGCGATGTTCGAGTTGAAGTTCCGTCAGCCGGGCTTCGATTTGTTGGCGCATGTCTTGGCCGGGTTCAGTCATAAGCCCATTCTAGCGCCGGCCGAGCGCCCATGCGAGCAGCGCTGCGCCGGCCGCTATCATCGGAACGGAGAGCCACTGACCCATCGACAGATCGAACGCGAGCAGACCGAGAAAGCCGTCGGGCTCGCGAAAATACTCCGCTACGAAACGAAAGACGCCGTAGCCAACGAGAAACGCGCCCGAAACCGCCCCTGTCGGCCGCCGCTTGGCCGAATACACCCACAGAATCGCAAACAGCAGCAGTCCTTCAAGCGAAAACTGGTAAAGCTGCGACGGATGGCGGGGTACTGGGCCGGCCGCGGGAAAGATCATGGCCCATGGAACATCCGCGGCCCTGCCCCAGAGTTCACCGTTGATGAAGTTACCCATTCGTCCCGCCGCGAGCCCGCACGGAACCAGCGGCGCGATGAAATCAGTGAGGGCGAGCCACCCGAGCCGGTACTTGCGTGCGACCCACCACATCGCCAGAAGCACGCCGAGAAATCCGCCGTGAAACGCCATGCCACCCTGCCAGACGGCGAAGATCTCAAGGGGGTGTGCCGCGTAGTAGCCCGGTTTGTAGAACAGCACATAGCCCATCCTTCCACCGAGCACGACGCCCAGCACGCCAAAGAACAGCAGATCGTCCATGAGGGTCTCAGACGCACCGCGCCAAGCATCGCGGCGGGCGCGCAGGCGCCCGAGAAAGAAGAACAGGGCAAATGCGACCAGGTACATGAGCCCGTACCAGCGAATCGCGAGAGGCCCTAGGTGAATCGCAACGGGATCGAATTGAGGATGGATCAACAAGGGCAGATATGGTTGGGTCTGCTAAAGCCGATGTATTGCGTTAATCGGTGCTCGAAGTATGCCGTGCATTTTGGAGCTTAGGGCAAAAACTGTCTTGTCGCCCCGGTAGGATAGACTTATCGCCCCCTTGCATTTGCTGCATCGCCCGAATCACTCCGGCATGGATCACGGCCCTCAATCCAATTCGACCGCCGCACACGGACCGGGAGAATCGCCGGCCCCAGCGGGACCATTAGCCTACCGCGATTATCGGCTGTTCATTGCCCATGGATTCCTGACCGACATAGTCGAGAAATCGCAGACCGTGATCATCGGCTGGAATCACTCGCGCGCTGAACGCGGCGCTGGCCGGGGAGGGCCTGTTTGCGCTGGAGCCCTCACGATAGCCGCTGCAGATTGCCGCGCATCCACAACCCAAGCAGCAAAAATCCGCAACCAAAGCCGATGATCGCCGGCGTATAAGGGACAAAGCCAATGATCAGCCCCATCGCCGCGACGCCGGTGGCCTGTCCCATAGACCAGAATGCCGAATAGACCGACACTGCGGTGCCTCGGGCCTCGGGCGCCATTTCCGTCGCCTTGGTCTGTACCGTGTTGTGCAGCATGTAGAACGAGAACCCCAAACCTACGGTGCAAGGCAGCGCAATTTGCCACACTGGCGAAAGCGTCACCAGCGCAAAGCAGGCGCAACATATTGCGCCGCCCCAACTCACCAAGCCGGGCTGACCCAGCCTGCGCAGCAGCGGGCCGACCATCATCGTGTAAAGCACGCCGCCGGCGCCGAAGCCCGCGAGTATCACGCCGATCAATGTAAGGCTAAGGTCGAACTTGAGCTTCAGAAACGGGCCGAGAAACGAATAGGCGCCAAAGAAAAGGATCGTGTCGGCGAGGGCGGTCGCGAGCACATAACGCACATGCGGGAACGCAAGCAGCCTCAAATGTGCGGTGAAAGGATTACCGGCGGAATCGATGCGGGATTCCTTGCACCACTGCGTACGCGTACGCGTGAGCAGTATTGCTGACACGGCAATGAAAATCGTCCCGAGAAAGGCAAGCGCTCCGCGCCAGCCAAGCAGGTCTGTGAACAGCCCGCCGAACAGTGGCCCCACGGACTGGCCGGCGACGGTACCGGCGACGAAGCGCGCTATGACCTGCTGGCGTTCAGCGGCCGACACGCGATCTCCCACGTAGGCCATGCCGAGCGTCATCGAGGATGAGCCGAAAATCGCGGTCAGGAGTCGGAATGCCGCGAGCGAGCCGATGTCCGGCGCGAGGGCGCAGGCCAGTGATGCGATCCCTGCACCGAACAGGGCCAGGGTCGCCATGCGCAGCTTGCCAAAACGGTCCCCCAGTGGCCCGTATGCGAGCGTACCGATGGTTGCGCCGAGCGCATAGGCGGTGATCACCGATGCGGCGGCCGAGATGCTGATGCCAAAATCTGTCGCCAGCCGCGGTAGCATGGGCTCGATCACCCGCATCGAAATGCCGCCGTTCGCACTGGCTACCGCCAGAAGTAATATTGCCTCACGCACGGCGTTCAGGGCCATCCTGACCGCGGTTGCTCCGCAGCGGGCCTGGCACGCGACTCACGTCAGCCGGCCGGGCTCGGGCGGCATCCGCATTCCGCGCGATTCCGATATTTCGGAGTGCCATTCATCTGCGTCGCCGCGTCGAAATCATCCGCGATAGACGGGCTCAGGGCGGGAGAAGAAGGCATGCAGGATGTGATAGACCATGAGGTAGTTCTTCTGTTGGAAGCTCGCGTGCGATATTCCTTCCATCACCGTGAACTGCTTGTCCGAGTGCGGCAGCCGCTTGAAGAATTCCAGAAGGTCATCGACTCCCGCGATGCCATCCCACTGGCCGCGCATTAGTATGGTCGGAACCGTGATCTTTTCCGGGTCGACCAACGGCAGCTTGGAGCACATGTCGACGTAGGTTCCGGTGGGCACCGAATCATCGAGCGCGATGATGGCATCGGCAAAAGCGTTTATGGTGGCATCATCCGCTGTACCCGGGTGGTCGCGGCTGAATATGCTGCGCACGAACGCGCGATCGATCGGGCGGCGATTCTTCGAGGAGAATTCCGGCAGTTTCTTCCTGCGTTCGGCAAGAGTCGGGCTGCCTTCACCGGTCCATACGAACGCGTCGAGCGCGAGCCGAGCGACGCGTTCCGGGTGTCGTTGCGTGAACAGCGCCGCCTTGAGCGCGCCGGAGGAAATGCCGTAGACCAGCAGCCTTTTCGAGCCGGTGTGCCTAATTATGTAGTCGGTACCCGCGGCCAGATCGTCGGCGCCGTTCGCGATATCGCAGTTTATCGGGCGCGATTTGTCAGACCGTCCGTAACCTTCGTTGTCCATG
Source organism: Betaproteobacteria bacterium RIFCSPLOWO2_02_FULL_63_19 (assembly GCA_001770415.1). GTDB lineage: Bacteria > Pseudomonadota > Gammaproteobacteria > Burkholderiales > SG8-39 > JACQTO01. The sequence continues at coordinate 49,000 of MEQX01000016.1, forward strand.
CACCAAGTGTCGAAGCCCCGCGAACTGAACCAGTCCATGACCGAGGAATCGGGGCGGCCGGGAACGCTGAGGTCGAAGGTGGGCTGCGAGGCCATTGACGAGCCATGCACAAAAAGCACGGTTCCGCTAGGGGGCGTGGCATTGGCGGTCGGCTTTTGCCAAAGGAAGAGTTTTACTTCGCCCTTTTGGGTCCAGTGCTCCTTGCCGGTTATATTGGTCGATGACGAAGCGAAAGAGGGTTGCTGCATGAGATTCTCCAATGACCCAGCCCGAATGGCTTTTGCGAGTTCTAGATTTCCTGCTTGGGTTGCGGAGTCTATCAATTTTCTCGGGCCGGCTGCGAGCCCGTAGCCGATTTCGCGGTACATTTCGGTTTCTTGGTATTTATCAAAGGAGCACGATTCATGGCAGATAACTGGCGCTCCAATCTCATTACGCGAGGGGTTGCACGCTCTCCGAACAGGGCCATGCTAAGGGCAGTCGGTTTCGGCGACGACGATTTCGACAAGGCAATTGTCGGTGTGGCCAACGGTCATTCCAACATGAATCCCTGCAACGCCGGCATCCAGACGCTGGTGGATCGGGCCATGGCTGCGCTCAAGGAAGCCGGTGCGATGCCGCAGGTATTCGGGATTCCCACGGTTACCGATGGCATCGGCATGGGCACCGAGGCGATGAAATACTCGCTGGTGTCGCGCGAGGTGATTGCCGATTGCATCGAGACCTCCGTCGGCGGCCAGGCAATGGACGGCGTGCTGTGCGTCGGCGGTTGCGACAAGAACATGCCCGGGAGCGTGATCGCCATGGCGCGCATGAACGTGCCTGGCATTTTCGTCTACGCTGGCACCATAAAGCCAGGCCACTGGAAGGGACAGGACCTGACCATAGTGAGCGTGTTCGAGGCCGTCGGCGCTTACTCGGCCGGTAAGATGAGCGAGGAAGATTTCGTCGGTATCGAAAAGAATGCATGTCCGACCGCCGGAGCCTGTGGCGGCATGTATACCGCGAACACGATGTCATCTTCCTTTGAGGCGTTGGGCATCAGCCTGCTCGGCTCGTCCCAGATGGCTTCGCCAGATCCGGAAAAAGCCGATTCAGCCGCTGAGTCGGCGCGCGTGCTCGTGAACGCTATCCGCCGGAACATCCGTCCGCGCGACATCATCACGCGCAAGTCGATAGAGAACGCCGCGGCACTGGTCATGGCCACGGGCGGCTCGACCAACGCGGTACTGCATTACTTGGCCATTGCCGCTGCCGCCGAAGTGGAGTGGGACATCGACGACTTCGAAAACGTCCGCCAGCGCGTGCCGGTGCTGTGCAACCTGAAGCCTTCCGGACAATACGTCGCGACCGATTTTCACGATGCGGGGGGCGTGCCTCAGGTGCTCAAGATGCTGCTCAACCACGGGCTGTTACACGGCGAGTGCATGACGATCACCGGCCGGACCATGGCCGAGGAACTGGCAGGCGTTCCCGACGAGCCGCGGAAAGACCAGAATGTCATCCTGGCTTGGGATAAACCGCTTTATGCTCAGGGGCACCTGGCGATTTTGCGCGGCAATCTCTCCCCCGAAGGCTGTGTCGCGAAGATCACGGGGCTCAAGAAGCTCTCCATCACCGGGCCGGCGCGGGTGTTCGATTCCGAGCCGGCGTGCATGGACGCCATTATGGCGAAGAAGATCAAGGCGGGGGACGTGATCGTGATCCGCTACGAAGGTCCGAAGGGGGGGCCGGGGATGCAGGAGATGCTCGCGCCGACTTCGGCACTCATCGGGCAGGGGTTGGGTGAATCGGTAGGCTTGATCACCGACGGCCGTTTTTCCGGGGGAACCTGGGGCATGGTGGTCGGGCATGTGGCACCTGAAGCGTATGTCGGCGGTCCTATTGCTCTGATCGAGGAGGGTGATACGATTACGATAGACGCCCAGAAACGGCTGATACAGCTGAATGTTTCCGATGACCAACTGGCGCGGCGAAGAGCGAACTGGAAACCGCCCGTGCCGCGCTACACGAGGGGCGTGCTGGCGAAATACGTGAAGCTGGTATCAACTTCCAGTCGGGGCGCGGTGACCGATTGCTAGGAACACTTGCCGGACTTGAGCGCACGGTCGAAAATAGGCGTATCTATCTTGAATACCGGATTAAGAATTTGACCCTGTGGGAAGTCCGGGAACCGCATGGAACTTAGAGAGATTTCCGTCGACGAATTGAGCTTCGGAATGTACGTTGCGAAGCTCGACCGACCATGGACCGAAACGCCGTTCGTGTTTCAGGGATTCGTGGTCAAGACTGACAAGCAGATCGACGTATTGAAAAAACTCTGCAAGCTCGTCTACGTCGATCCTGAAAAAGAGGAACCAGTCGGGAAAGTTACACCGGAGGACATCGCAAAGGTCCGCGGCACGACCGTCTACAAGGAAGTGGCGACTGTCGAGGTCGAATTACCCCGGGCCCAGAAGGCCTACACGAGCACGACCGTGGTCGTCCAAGAACTCTCGCGGGCCGTGGAAATCGGGAATTCGATCGACAGTTCCCGCGCTCATGAGGCAGCTGCGCAGATCACCGAGAGCGTCGTTCGCAATCCCGACGCAATGGCGCTACTGATCAAGCTGCAGGAGAAGAGCAGCATCACGCTCAGCCGGGCCATCGAAGTCTCGGTGATGATGACGATATTCGGACGTTTTCTCCAGCTGCCGCAGGACCGCTTGGAACTCCTCGGAATGTTGGGGTTACTTCAGGACGTGGGCAAACTCAAGCTGCCCGCTGAACTCGCGACAAGCGGTCCCATCAACGCTGCGGAAGTCGAACTGTATCGAACGCATGTCAACCACTCGGTCGAGGTGCTGAGTAAGTCTGCCGGCCTCCCCCCCGAGCTTTCAGGGCTCGCATCACTGCACCACGAGCGATTTGACGGTACCGGCTATCCGCGCGGACTGCGGGGCGATGCGATCGCGTTGTACGGCTTGATTGCCGGAATCGTCGACGCATTCGACACGCTTACCGCACCCCAGCCGATGGGGGAAAACATGTCGCCAGCGAACGCGTTGAGCGTGATGTACAAGGGGCGCGGCAAGCAGTTTCACCCGGCGCTGGTCGAGCAGTTCATACAGTGCATCGGCGTCTTCCCGGTGGGGAGCATTGTCGAGCTGAACAGCGGTGAGATCGCGATCGTGATTGCCCAGAACATGGTGCGCCGCATGCAACCGCGCATCATGGTTGTCAAGGATGCCAAGGGCAATCCACTTTCTCCGTACAAGATGCTCGACCTGATGAAGGAACCGAAGGTCGGACCTGACGAGCCGTATCGGATACAACGTACCCTTGAGTACGACTCGGTCAAAATCGATCCGCGTGAGCTCTTCCTGTGAGCGCGGAGGACCCTGCCGCGCCTGAGGCGGCTGCGAAAGGCGCGGCGGCCCAGTTCCTGGAGTCGCTGGCGCAGCAGATCGACGCGCGACGGGCTGACGGCAAGAATCTGGCGCTATTGCTGATCGACTGCGGCGTGATAGGTCGCATTGACGAAGTTTGGGGCTACGACATCGGCGATGCCGTTCGCGGCCGTATCACCGCCGCGTTGCAGACGAACGTGCTGCGCCCGGGCGATCTGATCGGAGAGATCGGCCGTGACGATTTCGCCTGCATCCTTTCTCCGGTAGAAGGTCCTGCCGTGGCAGTGCTGGCGGCGGAAAAATCGCTACGCGCACTGAATACGGCTTTTTGGATCGGTGAGGAAGAAATCTTTGCGCGTCCGGCGATCGGGATCGCGATGTATCCAGCACACGGAGATCTTGCGCAGGCGCTTCTGCAGCGGGCCAAAGGCGCGTGTGCAATAGCTCGTGAGCGGACGAGCCGCATTGCCGAGTACGCGGACGAGCAGGAGAATCCGGCAGCGACAAGGCTGCTGTACGAGAACCAGTTGCGCAGTGCCATTACCGAGGATGCGATCGAACTGGTGTTTCAGCCGCAATACGATCTACGTCTTGGTCAGATCATGGGGATGGAGAGCCTGCTTCGCTGGCGTGATCGCGCGCGAGGCATCATTGCGGCGGAAGACGCATTTGCCGCTGCGGAATCCGGGGGGATACTCACCGATCTGCTGTCGTCGGTACTGAATCGCGCATTGCGCAACGTCTCGGAATTTCGCTACAGCGCCGGACTGGATCTGCGGGTCTGCGTCAATCTGCCAGGTCGGGCGTTGTTGAGCCCGGAGGTTCCGGACGTGGTCCAGCGTGCGCTCGGTACATGGAGTCTGCGGCCGGGAAGACTCATCATCGAGATCGGTGAGACTTCGGTGCTGCACACCGAAGCAGTGGCCCGGGAAACGCTGGCCCGGCTCAAGGAAATTGGCGTGAAACTGTCGGTCGACGACGAGCGCTTGCCGCTTTCATCGCTTTTTTGGCTTGCGACGATGCCGTTTCAGGAAATCAAGATTGACGTTGCGACCGCGCGTGAGTCTGGCGGTGGAGCAAAGGCCGAGCGCATACTGCAGTCGATCATCGAGCTTGCTCACCAGTTGCGGTTGGACGTGGTCGCCGTCAGCGTTGCCGACGAAGGAGACGCGACCAGGCTCAAAGAACTGGGCTGCGACTACATGCAGGGGGACTACCGGGGGCCTGCGCTCGATCCGAAAGGCTTTGTCCAGCGGTTTGGATTCAACGAAGACTGAATTCGGGGGCCGACCCGGCCGCATCAAAAATGCTTCACTGCCCAGACGCCATCCCAGTTTTCCGATGGGGGCGCCTCGATATATTGCTCGCAGCGCTCCCAAAACACGCGCGACGGCTTGTCGTCCGGATTCGCCAGCGAAGCGGTTCGAAAGCAGTTCGCCGCACGCGACCACTCGCGTTGGCGGTAAAGGCGCAGTCCTTCGGCATAGGCCTGCAACACTTCATTGCGACGCGCAAAGCTTTCGTCGGTGCAGTGATCGAGTGCTTCGAACAGCGATAGCGGGCGTGTCGATCCGCGCACACGAATTAAATCGATCTCACGCAGCAGCGCCGGTCGGTGCAGCCTGGCGGCGGTATCCTGGCACAGCAGAACACTGGTGCCATAGTACTTGTTGGCGGACTCGAGACGCTCGGCGAGGTTTACCCGGTCCCCGATGACCGTGTATTCAAGGCGCTTGGGCGAACCGATGTTGCCCACGACGACAGGCCCGGTGCTGATACCGACGCCGATGTGGATGGGATCGCGGCCATCGCGCAGCCTGCGCTCGTTCAGCATGCGCAGTCCCATGATCATCCTGTTGCCAACTTCCACCGCGTCGTCCGCGTCGCTGTCGCTCGTCATCACGGACCCGAACACTGCCATGAGCATGTCGCCGACATATTTGTCCAGTATTCCGTTGTGCGCAAATACGATGTCGACCATGTCGGTGAAATACTCATTGAGCAATTCCACGGTCTCGCGCGCCCCCAGTCGCTCGGAGATGGAGGTGAAGCCCCGTATATCGGAAAAGAGCACACTAACTTCGCGACCGGCCCCGCCGAGAACGGTCTCGCCGCTTTCGAGAAGCTGGTCGACCACAGCCTTGCTCATGTAGCGCGACATGGTGTTGCGAAGCCGCTTTTCCCGGCTGATGTCCTCCATTACGAGCATGTAGCCGATAGGTTGGTCTTGAGTGGTGAGCAGCGGTACCGCGGTGAGATTTACAGATACCGCCTCGCGATTGTCCAGCAGCAAGTCTGTGTCCACCGTGATGTCAGTTTCACCGGAGGAACGGACCTTATCCAGGCTTTTCAGAATCCAAGAATTGCGGTCGCCGAAGACTTCCTGGGGCGTCTTCTCGATCATTTCTTCCTGAGTTCGGCGAAGAATGCGTGCTGCCGCCTGATTCACCTTGGTAATGGTGCACGAGGCATTCATCGTAACCACGCCGTTACTCATGCTGCGCAGAATGCCCTCGCTGTAGTTACGTGCCGCGTTGACCTGTTCGAAAAACTGCGCGTTCTCGATCGACACCGCTGCCTGCGCGCACAACGCCACGAGTCGCTTCTCGTCGCTGGGGCCGAAGGAGCCCGCTCGCTTGTTGAGGATCTGCATGACACCCACCCGGTTGCCGTGCTTGGTAGTGATCGGCATGCACAGCATATTGCGGGTCCGGTAACCCGTGCGTCTGTCAACCTCCGGGTTGAATCTCGAATCCTCGTAGGCGTCGGGTATGTTGATCGCTTCGCCAGCCGTGAAGCATTCCCCGGCTATTCCCGCATTGCTTGGGAATCTGATCTCCTGGACCGTTGCTCCGCCCGCGACCTGAGAATAGAGCTCGCCGCGGGCTGGGTCGTAGAGAAACAGGGAACCTCGCTCGGCTTCCAGCAGGAGTGTGGCCGCATCGATGATCTTCTGCAGCAGCGGCTCCAGGAATATTTCCGAGGCGATCAAACTAACCACCTCGAGCAGCAGGGCCTCCTCACGCTGCGCGCGCTCGACTTTCTCGAACACCCTCGCGTTCTCCAACGCCGAAGCCGCCTGATGCGAAAGAGCCTCCAGAAGCTGCTGGTCTTCAGCGTCGAATTCGCCGAGACGTTTATTGAGTGCCTGCGTGATTCCGATAACCTCGTGTTTGCGGTTGCGTATGGGAACGCACAGAACGTTGCGTGTTCGATAGCCGGTGCGCTGATCCATTTCGCGGTTGAAAAGAGGATGTGCGTAAGCATCCTGGATGATCTCGCCCCTGCCTGTGGCGAAGACCGCCCCCGCGATGCCCAGCGTGGCGGGAAACCGCACTTCGCCCATTACGCTGCCCTGCATTACGCGGGAAAAAAGCTCTCCCGTTTCCGAATCGTAAAGAAACAAGGAACTGCGGTCCGCGTCGAGGGTCTCGGTGACGACTTCCATCAGGCGTGGAAACAGCACGTCCAAGGACAGGCTGTCGGAAACCGTGTTTGCGATATCGATAAATTGTGTCTGGCGGTGCGCCGCCTGCGCGAGACGCAGGATCAGATCGGTCTTGTCCGCGTCCGGCAGATTTTGCAGGAACTGCTCGACTTCGGCCCGGGAAGTTCGCGGGTCGAGGATCCTGCTGACTGTCTCGGAAGTGGGTTGCGCGCTCACGACGCCTGGACTCGATTAGGAACGTGCATTCTATCCCTCGTTGATGAAACAGGAAAATACACGAATCGTTTCAGTAGGCACTGCGTTCGCCGTCAAAGGCCCTACGGCTGCTATGGTAGATCAGCGGTGCTTCGACGAGGGATAATGCCCGTCGAGCACCCCATTTCCTACCGGTGTACTAGATGCCCAACCGGCTCGCGGGCGAGACCTCGCCGTATTTGCTGCAGCATAAAGACAATCCCGTGGACTGGTATCCGTGGGGTCCGGAGGCGCTCGCCCGCGCGAAGAAAGAGAATAAACCGATCCTGCTGTCGATCGGGTATTCGGCCTGCCACTGGTGCCATGTCATGGCGCATGAGTCCTTCGAGGATCCGGGGGTCGCATCGGCGATGAACCGGATGTTCGTAAATATAAAGGTGGACCGAGAGGAGCGCCCCGATCTCGACCAGATCTATCAACTGGCGCATCAGATGCTGTCGCGGCGGCCGGGCGGATGGCCGCTGACGGTGTTTCTAACGCCAGATCAGCTGCCATTTTTCGCCGGCACCTATTTCCCGAAGGTTCCACGCTACGGGATGACAGGCTTCACTGAGCTGATCGGGAACATCGCCGCGATTTATCGCGAACGGCAGGCCGACATCGGACGCCAGAACGAGGCGTTACTGGAGGCCTTCGGGCGCATCGACCCAAAAGGCGGGGGGCAGCGCGTCGCGCTTGCCCCGACACCCATCGAGGATGCTCTGGCCGCGAGCAAAGCAAACTTCGATCCGGTGCACGGCGGCTTCGGTGGCGCACCCAAATTTCCGCATCCGGCCGAACTGCAGCTTTGCCTGAGGCGCTACGCGGCCACCGGCGACGAAGCTGCATTGCACGTCGCAGTGCATACATTGGAGCGCATGGCGCTGGGCGGCATCTATGACCAGTTGGGCGGAGGTTTTTCGCGATATTCGGTGGATGCCGAGTGGATGATTCCTCATTTCGAAAAGATGCTCTACGACAACGGCCCGCTGCTCGGACTGCTTGCCGATGCGTGGACCGTAACGCGCGAGCCGCTGTTCGAACGCGTTGCGGCGCAGACCGCCGAATGGGTTATGCGCGAAATGCAGGAGGGGGGCAGCGACCATTCGGGTGGCTATTATTCGAGCCTGGATGCCGACTCCGAGCACGAGGAAGGCAAGTTCTACGTCTGGACCCTTGAAGAGATCAAGGCGCTGCTTTCTCCGGAAGAGTTCAATGCGGCAGCACCGTACTGGGGTTTCGACGGACCGCCGAACTTCGAATCGGCGCACTGGCATCTGCACGTGACGCGAAATCCGGTGGCCCTGGCGCAGCACCTCGGCATGGACGTGAAGCACTGCATGACATTGATCGAACGGTCACGATCAAGACTGTTCGCCGCGCGCGAGCACCGCGTGCGGCCCGGGCGGGATGAGAAGATCCTTACCAGCTGGAATGCGCTGATGATCGGTGGCATGGCGCGCGCGGGCGCGGTGTTTTGCCGGTCGACATGGATCGAATCGGCGCGGCGCGCGATCGATTTCATCCGTACCACCCTCTGGCGCGACGGCCGGCTGCTCGCGACCTACAAGGACGGTCGCGCTCACCTCAACGCTTATCTTGACGATTATGCGTATCTGCTCGCTGCTGCCATCGAGCTCGTGCAGGCCGATTACAGTTCGCGGACCCTGGAGTTTGCGACACAGCTCGCCGATGCGCTTGTCACGCATTTCGAGGATCGGAACGAGGGCGGCTTTTATTTCACGAGCCACGACCACGAAAACCTCATACACCGCAGCAAGACCGGCCACGACAACGCCACCCCCTCGGGAAATGGAGTGGCCGCCTTCGCGCTGCAGCGGCTTTCCTGTCTCACAGGCGAGCTGCGGTACGCGCAGGCAGCGCAGCGCACGCTGGAGTGCTTTTACCCGGCCATGTGTGCTCAGCCGGCGGGGCACGCGAGCCTGCTCGTGGCGCTTGAAGAAAGCCTTACGCCGACGCGCACCATCATTTTGCGCGGCGCGCCGCCCGACCTCGGCCGCTGGCAGCGCGCGCTTGCAGAACGTTATCTGCCGTCGAGCATGATCGTCACGATCGGTCCCGAGGCGCAGCTCCTACCGCCCGTCTTGGCGAAGCCGCTTGCGGACCGGGCACAGGCGTGGGTATGCGAAGGCGCCATGTGCCGGGCGCCAGTTTCAAATTTGGAGAATCTGCTGGCAACGCTCTAAGCTCGTGATTTCGTGGATGAATTACTGCCGGTCCGGATTGACTTCCTAGGCGGCCGGCACGGATAATCTGCGGATTCATTCCGGAGGCTCCCATGGACCGCTCACGCGCCGTTTCTTTCACGCTCGTCGCCCTGGCTGGATTCGGTATTTCCGGATGCGGAAAACAGGAGCCGCCCGCCGAAGCGAAACAGGCGGCTGCCGCCCCGGGGATATCTGAACTGGTGGTCAAAATAGGCCATGTGGCCCCGTTGACCGGAAATATCGCGCACCTGGGCAAGGACAATGAGAACGGTGCGCGACTCGCCGTGGAGGAAATTAACGCCAAGGGCGTCGTCATTGCGGGCAAGAAGCTCAAGATCGAACTTGTGGGGGAAGACGATCAGGCCGACCCGAAGACCGGTACCGTGGTGGCGCAGAAACTGGTCGACGCGAAGGTCAACGGTGTCGTCGGCCACTTGAATTCCGGAACGACTATCCCGGCCTCCAAGATCTATGCCGACGCCGGAGTTCCACAGATTTCACCCTCGGCCACCAACCCGACGTACACGCAGCAGGGCTTCAAGACCGCGTTTCGCGTAATGGCAAATGACGTCCAGCAGGGCAAAGTTCTGGGCAATTTTGTGGCCCGGAACCTCGGCGCCAAGACGGTCGCGATTATCGACGATCGCACCGCCTATGGACAGGGGCTCGCCGACGAAGTCGCGAAGGCGGCGCAGGCGGGCGGGGCAAAAATCGTGGCGCGTGAGTTTACCCGAAATGACGCAACGGACTTCCGGGCCATTTTGACCAAGATAAAGGGGGAGAAGCCCGACGCTGTGTTCTATGGCGGCATGGACGCGCAGGCAGGACCGATGGCCAAGCAAATGAGACAGCTCGGTATCAAGGCCCGGTTCATGTCCGGTGATGGAGCCTGCACGCCGGAGTTCATGAAGCTGGCTGGTGAGGCGGCCGAAGGCTTCTACTGTACCCAGGCGGGTCTTCCACTTGAGAGGATGACGGACAAGACTTTTGCAGATCGCTACAGGAAGCGCTTCAACGCCGAAGTGCAGATCTACTCGCCGTACAGCTACGACGCGGTAGGCGTGCTGGTCGATGCGATGAAACGGGCGAATTCGGTCGATCCGGCCAAGTACATTTCGGAACTGCCCAAGACATCCTACTCAGGACTGACCGGCAGAGTCGCGTTCGACGAAAAGGGCGACGTGAAGAACGGCGCCATCACCCTGTACGAAACCAAGCAAGGCAAGCTAAACGTACTCGAGGTGGTCGGAGGCAGCACCGACACGCCTGCTGCTCAAGCGGCGAGGAAGTGAAGTAGCAACGCTTTTCGCTACACGACGGCACCATTGGTGACGGGGTGCCGCTGTGGTTCAATGGGTGCTGTGAACTTGGACATCCTGCTTCAGCAGATCCTCAACGGACTGGTGCTCGGTAGCGTCTACGCATTGGTGGCGCTGGGTTACACCATGGTCTATGGCGTGCTTGGCTTGATTAACTTCGCTCACGGCGAAGTGGTCATGATCGGCGCGCTGAGCACCCTCAGCGTGTCACGCCTGCTGCACAACGTGTTCCCCGGTCTTCCTGGACCCGCCGTGCTGCTGTTTTCTACCCTCGCCGCGATTCCCGTTTGCATGCTGCTCGGCTACGCCATCGAACGCGTGGCCTACCGGCCGCTGCGTCGTGCCCCGCGCTTGGCGCCTTTGATCACTGCGATCGGGGTGTCGATCCTGCTGCAGAACGTCGCGATGGTGGTCTGGGGGCGCGGATACCACAGCTTCCCCGCGTATGTATCCACTGAGCCATTCCAATTCTTCGGCGCTACGATGACTCCGGTGCAGGTCGTGATTATCGCGGTTGCGATAGCGATCATGGCGGGCCTGATGGTCCTGGTGCATCGAACCAAGCTCGGGCGCGCCATGCGCGCAACGGCGGAGAACCAGTCGGTGGCCGGGCTGATGGGTGTCGACATCAATGCCATCATCTCGGTCACTTTCGTCATAGGCTCTGCGCTCGCGGCGGTCGCGGGAGTGATGGTGGCAGCCAATTACTCGATCGCGCATTACTACATGGGATTCGTGCTGGGCTTAAAGGCATTTACCGCGGCGGTGCTGGGGGGAATCGGCAACCTCGGGGGCGCCATGGCGGGGGGACTGCTGCTCGGAATTATCGAGAGCCTTGGGGCAGGCTACGTCGGCGATCTCACGGGTGGGTTTCTGGGCAGCAATTACCAGGATGTCTTTGCGTTCTTCGTGCTGATCGTCGTGCTCGTATTCCGGCCCTCAGGACTGATGGGTGAACGGGTGGCCGAGAGGGCGTGAGAAACGGATGCACGAATCTGTCGGCGATTCCTCGCCGGTATCGCGGGGCGACACACGACTGAGACCATGCCTGCTGAGGGGCGGAACGAGGTATACGAGTGGCCGACTGGCTCGATAAGGTCAAACGCAATCCCAGCGCAAGATGGATCGGCGTTGCGCTGATCGCAGCCGCGCTTGCTACCCTGCCCATCGTAGCTGGCGAGGTGGGCGGACGCGGATGGGTGCGCATCGTAGATTTCGCGCTGCTATATGTGATGCTCGCGCTCGGCCTGAACATTGTGGTCGGTTTCGCGGGTCTGCTCGACCTTGGCTACATCGCCTTTTACGCAGTCGGCGCTTACACCTACGCTTTGCTGGCCTCGCCGCATTTCGGACTCCATTTGCCCATCTGGCTGGTATTGCCTTTGGGCGCCGGGATGGCCGGGGTGTTCGGCCTGTTGCTGGGCGCACCGACGCTTAAGCTGCGCGGCGATTACCTGGCGATTGTCACGCTGGGTTTCGGCGAGATTATCCGGATCTTTCTAAATAATCTCAACGCGCCAGTCAACATCACCAACGGTCCACAGGGAGTAAACAGGATCGATCCAATTTCGTTCGGCGGTTTCATGCTCGCCAAACCGCTCGACGTTCTCGGATTTAGTGTTCCGTCCGTGCACCTTTACTATTACCTGTTCTTGATGCTCGCACTGCTTGTTATCGTCGTCAGCTTGCGCCTGGAGAATTCACGTATCGGAAGGGCATGGGTGGCGATCCGGGAGGACGAGGTCGCGGCCAAGGCGATGGGGATAAACACCCGCAATATAAAGTTGCTTGCCTTTGCGATGGGTGCGAGCTTCGGCGGCATTTCAGGGGGCTTGTTTGCCGGGTTTCAGGGCTTTGTCAGCCCGGAGAGCTTCATCCTTATGGAATCGATCGTCGTGCTGTGCATGGTGGTTCTTGGCGGCATGGGACACATCCCTGGCGTGATACTCGGCGCCGTGCTGCTCGCAGCGATGCCCGAAGTGTTTCGCAACACCATCGTGCCTGTGCAACGGCAGCTGTTCGGGAAAATTGTGTTCGACCCGGAAGTCGTGCGCATGTTGCTCTACGGCTTCGCGCTGGTGCTGGTGATGTTGTTTCGCCCGTCCGGCATTTGGCCGTCGACCACACGCAAGCGTGAGCTTGCGTCGTGAACTGGGTCAAGCGTGAGCTTGCGTCGTGAACTGGGTCAAGCGTGAGCTTGCGTCGTGAACTGGGTCAAGCGTGAGCTTGCGTCGTGAACGTAGCTGCGACGGGGGGCGCGGAATGATTGCACTGCTTGAGGCGCGCGGCGTGGGCAAGCGTTTTGGCGGCCTGGATGCGCTCTCGCAGGTTTCGTTGTCGATTGTTCGCGGCGAGATATACGGTTTGATCGGCCCAAACGGAGCTGGAAAGACGACGCTTTTCAACGTGCTCACAGGCTTGTACCGGCCCGATGCGGGCGGGTTCGTGTTCGACGGCGCGCCGCTGCCCAAAAGCGAGCCGCATCGCGTTGCGGCAGCGGGTATTGCGCGAACGTTCCAGAATATCCGGCTCTTCGCCAACATGAGTGCCCTGGAAAACGTCATGGTGGGGCGCCATGTGCGTACGAAAGCCGGCGTGATAGGCGCGATGCTCAGGAATGCGGCCACCCGCGCAGAGGAACGGGAGATTCAGGCTCGCGCTACGGATCTGCTCGACTATGTTGGACTCGTGGCGCGAATGAACGAGTTGGCCCGGAACCTTTCCTATGGCGATCAGCGGCGCTTGGAGATTGCACGCGCACTTGCCACGGAGCCCAAGCTGCTCGCGTTGGACGAGCCCGTAGCCGGAATGAACGCGACGGAAACCGCTGCGCTGCGCGCGCTGCTCGAGGCGATCCGGGCCGACGGCATAACCCTTCTGCTGATCGAGCACGACGTAAAACTGGTGATGGGGTTGTGCGATCGCGTCGCCGTTCTCGATTATGGAACGAAGATCGCCGAGGGCGCCCCGGCCGAGGTGCAGCGCGACCCAAAAGTCATCGAAGCCTACCTGGGTAGCGCGCTACATGCTTGAGGTGCGTGGTCTCCATGTTCACTACGGCGGCATTGCGGCCGTAAAGGGGGTCGATTTGGAGGTGGCCTCGGGGGAACTCGTCTGCCTTATCGGAGCCAACGGCGCTGGCAAGACGACAACGCTCGGGGCAATCGCGGCATTGGTGTCTCCGTCTGCAGGCGAGATAACGCTGGGAGGCGAGCGCACGGCCGGGCTGGCGTCTTTCCAATTGGTGCGCCGCGGTCTGGCGCTGGTGCCCGAGGGGCGAGGAGTGTTCGGAAGGCTTAACGTGCGCGAGAACCTCGAGATGGGCGCCTATCATCGCAGCGACCGGGAGATCGGGCATGATTTGGAAAAGGTCTTCGCACTGATGCCTCGGCTGCAGGAGAGGTGTTACCAGACCGGAGGCACGCTCTCCGGAGGCGAACAGCAGATGCTGGCGATAGGACGCGCTCTGATGAGCCGCCCGAAGCTGCTGCTCCTGGACGAGCCGAGCATGGGACTTGCACCGCTGATGGTGCAGAAAGTGTTCGAGACCATCCAGGCAGTCGCGCGCGACGGGGTAACGATACTGCTCGTGGAACAGAACGCCAGACTTGCGCTAGAGCTGGCCGGACGGGGCTACGTAATGGAAGGCGGCTGCATCACGCTCGCGGGCCAATCGGCGGCGCTGCTCGCCGACAGCCGGGTACGCGAAGCTTATCTCGGGGAATAGTCCGCGTACCACTTGGCGGCGGGGCCGAAGAACCTGCTGCCCAATTCGATCACAACGGGCGCATGTGGAGCGGGACAGCGATATCCTTATCCCGAACCCGGTGTCCGGCGACCCACTTGCTCCGTGGCGATAAGTTTGCGGATCTGGACGAGCTTCGCCTTGAGCCGCTTCTCGTTTTCCCGACCCACGCGCAGCAGGATCTTCTGCCCGCTCGCCAGACGTTCCAGGGCGGGGTCCGAAAAGCGATAGAGCAGCCAGGGTCGCGACGGTTTGATCGGTCCCTGAACTTCCGGAAGTTCGACTTTAAGAGGAGTTGACGGTATGGGCGTTTCGAGCAGCAAATCGATCACTTCGACCAGGCGGTCATTGAAGTGTTTTCCAGGATAGCCGAGGGTCTCGTAGGCGCGCTGGAACAGCGGGTAGAGCAGCTTGTACAGCGCAACAGCGCGAGCGGTGTCCACCGATTCGGCCAGGGCGACGAACGGCCGGTAGCGGGCCGCGTTCTTAGAGCTGATGATACGCTCGTTCCCGGCGGTCTCGACGTTGAAGCGTCCGGGGGTCGGGTGAATCGGCCACATCCTCGGTGGTGCGAGCGAGCGGGCCAGATTGTCAACGGTGGCAACCACGCTGCGCACGAAATTCTCGATCCGGACGTGGGTCTTAACTCTCTTCGCGCCGAGCAGCCCCGTGATCTGCTCTTTGACAAAAGCATCGGCACGCTCGATCGGAGGCAATGGCGTCGCGCTTGGCGCCTCGTCAATCGGATGGCGGATCGCAGGCTCAGCCGGCGCCGGCGCGGGCGGCGCAACGATCGGGGCGGCTGAAACGACCGGTGCCGGCGGTGGCGGTTGTTGCGGCGCCTGTCGCAGCCAAAAATAAGCGCCGATCGCGATCAAAATCAGGACCGACCCCAGCCCAACCCATAGTTGTTTGTTCATCGCCACCTCGTCTTGGAGTAATGGGGTGTGCAGCGGCTGACCCGCATATTACGCCCATCAGATGCGGACGGTAAATTCGACGCAGCGCTGCGCAGTGATACTGACGGCCGCCGGATACGTCTTCGGCATGGTCCGGGGGCGGGGCCTTATGCCGGGCGATCCGCTGCGGTGGTGAACGAATCCGCGTAGAACTCGTTTTCCGGCAGCGCACAGTGGGTTGTGAAATCAAGCCGTGCCGCATCGACCATCACCGGCACGCCGCAGGCGTAGACCTGGTAAGCGGAAAGTTCGGGGAAATCCTCCATTACCGCACGGTGAACGAAACCGGAGCGCCCGGTCCAGTTGTCCTCCGGGAGCGCGTCCGAGATGACGGGAACGAACTTAAAAACGGCGTGATCGGCTGCCCACCTGACCGGCAGGTCACGCATGTACAGGTCACTTGGCCGGCGGCCGCCCCAGTACAGCGTCATCGGACGTGCAATTCCCTTCGCCAGGGCGTTCTCAATGATTGCTTTGATGGGAGCAAAGCCGGTGCCGCTTGCCACGAATATGATGGGCTTGGTGCTATCTTCCCGCAAGAAGAACGTCCCGAACGGCGCCTGGAAGCGCAAAATTTCGCGCTCCTTCATCCTGTTGAACACGTGGTCGGTAAACGCACCGCCCGCCACGTGGCGAATGTGCAACTGCAGCAATTCATCGTCGTGCGGTGCGTTGGCCATGGAAAAGCTGCGCCGCGTGCCGTCCTTGAGCATGATGTCCAAATACTGTCCGGCGAGGAACTGCAGCCTTTCGTTTGTCGGCAGCTTCAGGCAAAGGATAACCACGTCGTCGGTCGGCCGCTCTATCCTTTGCACTCGGCAGGGAAACGTTCGAATCTGGATGTCGCCCGCTTTGCGCACCTCGCGGGCTTCGATCACGACGTCGCTCAACGGGCGCGCCTGACAGAACAGAGTCATCCCTGATTCGCGATCGGCATCGCTGAGGGCCCTGCTTGCATATTTGCCGTAGTCGACGCTGCCTTCGATAAGCTTGCCCTTGCAACTGCCGCAGGCGCCATCTCGGCATCCATAGGGCAGAACGAGGCCTTCCCTCATCGCGGCCTGCAATATCGACTCGCCGGAATTGGCGGTGATCTTGTGGCCGGAATTTCGAATCGTGATCTGATGGGTCATGGGGCAGCAGGGTAAAATTCGCGCATGGCACAAGGACGTCTACTGGTCATAGGCTGCGGCAATGTGGCCCGGCGCGCGTTGCCTCAATGGCTGCAGCACTATGATGTTACCGCGCTCGTTCGTGGACCCGACCCGGCGCTTGCCGCGGCCGGAGTTCACCTGACCACTGGCGACCTCGACAAGCCGCAAACGCTGTTACCGCTCGCCGGCAACGCGGACCTGGTGGTGCACGCCGCCCCACCCGCGGAATCCGGCACGAAGGATGTTCGTACCCGCAATTTTCTCGCTGCGCTTGATGGACGTTCCGGCCCATCGCGGGCAAAGCGTAAAAGCGGCGCAATGTTACCACAGCGGGTGGTGTACATCAGCACCAGCGGCGTCTATGGAGACTGTGGCGGTGATTACGTGGACGAGTCGCGTTCGCGCAACGCCCTCACCGATCGTGCGCGTCGCCGAGTCGATGCGGAAATACGGATTTCACGCTGGTGCGGCGAACGCGGTATCGCGCTGGTAATCTTGCGCGTGCCGGGTATTTACGCTTCCGACCGCCTGCCGCTGGCGCAGCTCGAACGGGGCACACCGGTGCTTACGGACGAGGACGATGTCTACACGAATCACATCCACGCCGATGACCTGGCTGCAATACTTACGCTCGCTCTTTCTCGCGGAGAAGGTGTCTACAACGCAAACGATGACAGCGAAATGAAAATGGGAACCTATTTCGATCTTGTTGCGGATCGCATGGACCTGCCGCGGCCGCCGCGTGTGTCCCGGGCCAGCGCACCTGGAAGGATCTCTCCGCTGATGCTTTCCTTCATGAGCGAGTCCCGCCGCCTCGTCAACCGTCGCATCAAATGCGATCTTGGTATTCGCTTGCGTTACCCGACCGTGTACGAGGGTCTGCCGCAGGCGACGCATCACGGCCACTGAGCCGCGAAACGGCCACCTTCGCCATCGGTTCAGATAGATTCCGACCGCGACATGGAAACGCTGCTGGTGCTCACCAATCTTCCGGACCTCGCGAGTGCGCGGCGGCTGGCGCAGTCACTGGTTGAGGCGCGAGTCGCCGCGTGCATCAACATCCTTGCGCCTTGCGAATCGGTATTCAAGTGGGACGGGAAACTTGAAACCGGGCAGGAATATCCGATGCTGATCAAGACCACGCGTGAGAGCTACGCGCCCCTCGAGGCGGCAATCCGTGCGAGTCATCCGTATGAACTTCCCGAAATCATTGCTGTCCCAGTCGTGGCAGGTCTCTCGGACTACCTCGACTGGGTCGCCAGCGAAACGAGTCCGCTCGATCAAACGGGCCAATAGGCACCGATGAACCCAGTACCCGCGGATTGGACGACGAATTCGAGGTTCTTGATCACATGCCAAATTGAGGCAACTCATTTTGGCCGGGCTTAGACCGTCCATGCGCCAATTCGCTCGGCTGTTCTTCCTTCTTTGGCTGTTGTGTGCCGCGCCCGCGATGCGGGCGGCGGGAACGGACGACCTACTGCCGCCGGATAAGGCGTTTCGGTTTTCCGCCCGCGCGTTGAATGCCAGCACGATCGGGGTGAGCTACAAGATCGCCGACGGCTATTACTTGTATCGGGAACGGTTCCGTTTTGCCACGGAACCGGCCGGCGTGAAACTGGGCGCCGCGCAGTTTCCGCGCGGGGAGATTCACAACGATCCGTTCTTCGGTCGCGTGGAAACCTACCGCAGGGATCTGCGCTTTGTGCTGCCGATAGAAGGTGCCGGCGGCCCGGATCGCTTCCGGCTTAAAGTGACATCGCAGGGCTGTGCCGATTCGGGAGTGTGTTACGTCCCGCATGACCAGTACGCCGAGATTCGGCTCACCGCGGCGAGTTCGGACTCCCCTGTATCTTCGGGGGTGTTATTCAGCGCCCCGCCGCCGCGGTTCCTGAGCAGTGCGGCGCCGGCGCCGCGCCTGTTGACATCAGCGAGCGATACCGACGTTGCCGCCGTGTTCCAATCCGGGGCCGCCTGGTTCGTGCTTGCGAGCTTTTTCGGCGTCGGGCTGTTACTCGCGTTTACTCCCTGCATGCTACCGATGATCCCGATCCTTTCGGGCATTATCGTCGGCGAGGGCCGCGGAATGAACAAACTGCGTGCACTCATCCTGTCGCTCTCTTACGTGGCGGGTATGTCGGTGACCTATGCCGTGGCCGGGATAGCGGCGGCTTATTCCGGTTCGCTGCTCGTCTCGGCGTTGCAGAACCCTTGGGTGCTGAGTGCGTTCGCACTCGCTTTCGTTTGGCTGGCGCTGTCGATGTTCGGTTTTCACGACATCCAGCTTCCCGGGTTCATGCACCAGCATCTTTCGGCGGCACATCACAGGCTTGAGGGGGGACGGCTAGCCTCAGTCGCGTTGATGGGCGTGCTATCCGCGATTATCGTGAGTCCGTGCGTTGCCGCACCGCTTGCCGGTGCATTGCTGTACATCAGCCAGACCCGAGACGTGCTAATGGGCGGAGCTGCGCTGTTCGTGATGGCGCTGGGCATGGGTGTGCCGCTGGTGGCGGTGGGCGTATCCGAGGGTGCGTTGCTGCCGAAGGCCGGGCCGTGGATGAAGACCGTGAAGAAGTTTTTCGGCACGTTGTTATTGGGTGTCGCGCTCTGGATCGTGTCGCCGGTGATTCCCGTGATCGTGCAGACGCTCGGCTGGGCCGCGTTGCTCATTGTTTCGGCGATGTTCTTGCGTGCCATCGATCCTCTGCCCGCTGAGGCCTCCGGCTATGCGCGCTTATGGAAAGGTGTGGGGCTGATCGCTCTGGTGGCGGGTGTGGCGCTACTGATTGGGGCGTTGTCGGGTGCGCGCGACCCGCTGCAGCCGCTGGCCGGGCTGCGAGCGGCGGCAGGCGGTGGAGGTCAGACGGCCCCGGTGCGCTTCGAGCGCGTCAACAGCCTTGCCGAACTGGACACCAGGCTCGAGGCAACCGTAACGCCGGTGATGCTCGATTTTTACGCCGACTGGTGCGTGAGCTGCAAGGAAATGGAGCGCTACACCTTCAGCGACCCCCAGGTGCAGGCCAAGCTTGCCGGGATGTTGCTGCTGCAGGCCGACGTGACCGCCAACAGCGCCGAGCACAAGGCGCTGCTCAGACGCTTCCGGCTGTTCGGGCCGCCCGGGATTATCTTCTTCGACAGGAACGGTCGCGAGATCGAGCAACTGCGCGTGATCGGCTACCAGCCGGCCGCAAGCTTCCTCAAAACGCTCGAGCGCGTCGAGAGCTTCTGATTCTTTACTGTACAAATGGGCAACGTTTCCTATTCTGATAGTTTAGGGCGCAACGCTTGAACGTACTCCTGGTTTACCCCCCTTCTCCAGATACCTTCTGGAGCTTTAGGCATGTCCTGAAGCTGGTCTCGAAGAAGGCGGCATTTCCGCCGCTGGGCCTGCTCACGGTCGCGGCCATGCTGCCGCGCTCTTGGAATCTGAGGCTCGCCGATCTCAACATCGCGCCGCTCAGCGACCACGCGCTCGCTTGGGCCGATTACGTCTTTTTGAGCGGGATGATCGTGCACAAGGGCTCCGCACACGAAATTGCCGCGCGCTGCGCCGCGCTCGGCAAGCCCGTGCTCGCCGGGGGCCCGCTTTTCACTACGGGGCACGCGGATTTCCCGGAAATCCCGCATTTCGCGCTCGGCGAAGTCGAAGACCTGATCGAAGACGTGGTGCAGGACATGGAGCGCGGCTCGTTGCGGCCCACGTACCGCTCGGGCACCTGGCCCGACCTGCGCAAGGTGCCGGTGCCACGCTGGGACCTGATCGATTTGCGCGATTACGTCACCATGCCGGTCCAGTTTTCCCGCGGCTGCCCGTTCAACTGCGAGTTCTGCGACATCGTGGTCATGAACGGGCGCGTTCCCCGCACCAAGGAGCCCGTCCAGGTGGTGCGCGAGCTGGAGGCCCTGCGCCTTGCCGGCTGGAAGGATATGGTCTTCATCGTCGATGACAACTTCATCGGCAACCGCAGACGCACCAGGGAATTGCTCGGCGAACTCATTGCATGGCGCGGGCGAGTGAAGCCGATGATCGGCTTCCTGACCGAAGCGTCGGTGAACCTGGCGGATGAGGCCGAACTGTGCGAGCTGATGGTGAAGGCGGGGTTCAAGAAGGTGTTCCTCGGCATCGAAACCCCCTCGGCTGAAGGCCTCGAGGAGTGCGGAAAGCAGCAGAACCGAAGACGCGATCTGGGCGACTCGGTGCGTATGCTGCAGCGCGCCGGGCTGGAAGTGATGGGCGGGTTCATCATCGGCTTTGACAGCGACCCGCAGGACATATTCAAGCGGCAGTTCGAGTTCATCCAGCAGTCGGGTGTCGTGACGGCCATGGTCGGCCTGCTCACGGCGCTGCCGCAGACCGAGCTGTACCGGCGTCTGGTGCACGAGGGCCGTATCCTCGCGGAGACCTGCGGCAACAATACCGACGCGGCGATCAATTTCGTCACAAGGCTCGACCGCGAGTTCCTGATTTCGGGATACGGCGAGTTGATGCGCAAGCTCTACGAGCCGACGCACTATTACCGGCGCATTCGCGTTTTCCTGCGCACCTATCGGCGGCGCGGACCGTCGCTGCGGCTGTCGGGGGCGGAATTGAAGGCGTTCCTGAAATCGCTCTGGGTGCTCGGCGTCTGGCAGACTGGGCGGCGCGCGTACTGGGGGCTGTTCTGGTCGACGCTGGTCGCCAGCCCCGGTAAATTTCACATGGCGATGGAACTCTCCATCCTGGGCTACCACTTCCGACGCATCGCCGGCCGTCTCTGATCAGGCCGGAACCCACCTCGGGCTGGCAAGCACCACCGAAGTCGCAACTTGGCGCTCCGGGATGTTCCAGTATTTCTTCAGCAGCGCCCGGGTTTCGGGGCGACCAAGCACCCGGTAGCCGTGCTTTTCATAGAAACGAATCGCCCAAATCGCGTCGGCCCACGTGCCGATGAGAATTGGTTTGGCAGTCAGCCCTTCCAGATGGCGTAGCAAGAGACTGCCGATGCCCTGTCCTCGGTGTCGGGTGCGCACGTAGGCATGCCGGATGAGATCGACCTCGCCCCGCTGCTGAATACCCATGACGCCCGCCAATTCACCGGCGACCTCGGCGCCCCAGAACACGACGCCGTCAGCAGTTTCGCCTGCCAATTCCTCAAGCCCCATGTAGGGCTCATGCCATCGATCCGCAGGAATCACGCCCCGGTAGGCCTCCGCCGCGTCGTTGATGATCGCGCAGATGACGGGCAACTCGTCGGGGGTGCAGGCTCGAATCACGTTCCGTCCCGTTGTAAGGCGTTCCATAACCGCCGTAGGCCTTCCAGCCCACCTGTTCGCAATCCATAGCCTCGGCCTTCGGGGACCCATGCTTCGGTTGGGTTGATGCGGATCAGCAAGCCTTGAGCGGTTTCGCCGAAATGCCGAACCGATGGGATCGCGGTTCCGGCTCCGATCTCGATGACCACCGGTCGCTGCACGTTCCTCAACCATTCGTGCAGCGCGGCGTATTGTGTCTGCTGCCGCGATTCGATCCATCCCCAGTCGCCGAACATGAGTATATTGGGTCGGGCAAGCCCCGCGCATTCCGGGCACGCCGGCAATGCAGAGCGCAGCAGGCACCGCTCGGTGTCAATCTCGGGTTCGAGATCGCAGGCTGACCAGATCTTCTCGGTGCAGCCGTGCATGCATTGCAGGTGGTGGATGGAACCGTGGATTTCGCATATGCGCTCCACCGGGTATCTCGCCTTCGTGAACTGGCCGTCGACGTTGCTGGTGAACACAAAGACGCCGTTCGGCATCGACTCGCCGATATTCTTTAGAATGGCGAAACCCTCGTGCGGCTCGGTGCGCCGGTAAAGCGCGAGCCGATGGCCGTAGAACCCCCAGGCAAGCCGCGGGTTGGCCTCGAACGCCGCCGGGCCCGCTATCGATTCGAACGCGATTCGCGCGCGCCCTAGCGCCGGGTAGGCACGCCAAAATCCCTGGGTGCCGCGAAAATCTGGCAGCCCCGAATCGACGCCCATGCCGGCCCCCGCGGTGATCAACAGCCCGTCGGCTTGACGAATAGCCTCAGCGCAACGACGATACGCCGCAGCCGCAGTCATCGAACGACCCTGTTGTTTCCGCCAAACCGCATCGGATGACGTCAAAATTGGTCAAGGCAAAATATTGGCCCCGATCCAGCACGGGGCAGCAACATCTCCAACCGGTCGTCAACTCAAGCCAAATTATAATGGCGACCTAATTCGGAGACAGCTATGCGTACCTACGTCCAGGGCATCGATCATGCGGTGTTCGCAGTGCACGATCTCAACGTGGCACGCGACACGTTCGAACGGATGGGATTTGCGCTGACTCCGCGTGGCCATCACACGCTTGGCTCACAGAATCACTGCATCGTGTTCGGCGATGATTACCTCGAGTTGCTCTGGCTTCCTCCGGAGCTGAATACGCGCCCCTTTATCGCCGATTTTCTGGCGCATGGCGAAGGCTTGGCGGCGTTGGCGTTGAAGACAGGAGACGCCGATGCGGCGTTTGCCGAACTGCAGGCCGCGGGGCTGGAACCCTCCGCGCCTATGGATTTCTCGCGGCCGGTAAGTTGTTCGGACAGTATCCGCAGCGCGCGGTTTCGCACGTTGGACATAGGCGCACGGCACGCCCCCTGCGGGCGATTGTTCCTGTGCCAGCACCGGACCCCCGAGCTAGTGTGGCGCCCTGAATGGCAGCATCACGACACCGGTGCCAAGGCCATTGCTGCGGTCGCAGTCGTTGCGCCCGATGTTGCAACCACCGCGACCGCGTACGCGAGGATTTTCGATCGGCAGGCGACTGGGATCGCCGAGGGCCTACTCGTGGAAACCGGTGCCGCGCCGATCGCGGTGGTCGCCGACGAGAGCCTCGCCAAGCGCCTTCCGGGAGTGCGGATCAGCGCCCGCCCCGCCCCGCTGATGGCCGCATTGTTCATCCGGGTTGAAGACCGCAGCCACGCGGAGCAAAGGCTGCGACGGGGCGGATTTCATCCTGTACGCGTGCCGGACGGCTCGATCGCGATTGATGCCGGCGAAGCGCACGGGGTGGCGGTGGTATTTGGCTAGGCAACTTCACTCAGCCACCTAGCTGCGTCGAGTGCAAAATAGGTGAGAATGCCATCGGCGCCGGCGCGCTTGAAAGCGAGCAGCGCTTCAAGCGCGCAATTCCTTTCTTCCAGCCAGCCATTGCGAAATGCCGCCTTAAGCATCGCGTATTCGCCGCTCACCTGGTAGACGAAGGTCGGGGCCCTGAACTCCTGCTTGACGCGCCTGACGATGTCCAGATAGGGCATACCCGGTTTTACCATCACCATGTCCGCGCCTTCCTGCAGGTCCAGCCCAACTTCCCAAAGCGCTTCGTCGCTGTTTGCGGGGTCCATCTGATAGGTGAACTTGTCGCCCTTGCCAAGCGCGGTACTGGATCCGACCGCGTCGCGGAATGGACCATAGAACCCTGAGGCATACTTGGCCGAATAGGCCATGATCCGTGTAGCGATCAGGTTGCGCGCTTCCAGTCCAGCGCGGATGCGTCCGATGCGACCGTCCATCATGTCCGACGGCGCAACAATATCAACGCCCGCAATAGCATGGGTAAGTGCTTGCCTTTCCAAAATCGTCAAGGTTTCGTCGTTTAGAATGTAGCCCGTCTTGTCGATAATGCCGTCCTGACCGTGCGAGGTGTACGGGTCAAGGGCGACATCGGTCATCACGCCCAACTCTGGAAAGCGCTGCTTCAGTGCCGCGACCGCTCGTGGGACCAAGCCCTTGGGATTGATCGCCTCTCTTCCGTCAGGGGTCTTGAGCGAGGGTTCAATCGACGGAAAAAGCGCGATGGCCGGCACGCCGTATTTGAGACAGCGCTCGGCCACAGGGAGCAACTTGTCCAGCGTTAAACGGGATACTCCCGGCATTGACGGTACTGCTTGAGTCTTTCCCTTGCCGTCGATAATGAACACCGGATAGATAAAATCACTTGAAGTGAGCACATGCTCGCGCATCAAGCGACGTGAAAACTCGTCTCGTCGCATGCGGCGCATTCTTATGCCAGGGTAGCTGCCATACGCGTTCATAAATGGCCCTTTCTCGTTGATTGCTTGAATCTCTATAAATCAAGGACTTCGAACTAATTCGGCTGGTTCGGGAACCTTCTCGTCTGGCTGCCGATCATACAGCCAGATGATTGTGAAATCGTCTCCCGCTTCACCTCCCTGAGCGGGTGCCTTAAATCATTAAGGCATTTTGGTCCTCGGGCTTTAATCCCCTTTTAGCCCGGGGGCTTTTGTTTTTTTGCTGGGGCGGGCGCGTGCGCGGATAGCCGAGCCGTTGGATTAGTTGCAGGTCATCGCCGGTCTGTGTCTTTGAGCGCATCGTTCGTCATGAACCACGCGCCAAGCACCGTTTCCGCATCATCAATGCCAGTGCGCTTAAGGCTCGAAAAGAGTTGTGCCGACCAGCAGGATGAGGCAGCGTGCAGTGCATGTCGAACCCCTCGAAGGGTATGCAGCGCCGCAGAGCGCGACAATTTATCCGTCTTGGTCAGTAGAGCATGAACCGGCTTGCGAGTCGGGCCGAACCACTCGAGAAGGTCCGTGTCGAGTTGCGTAAGCGGGTGGCGTATGTCCATTACGAGCACGAGGCCGACGAGTTGCCTGCGAGTGCGCAAATACTCGCCAAGAACCCGACCCCACGGCGCGCGCGTGGCAGCCGGAACCTGAGCGTAACCATAACCTGGTAGATCAACGAGAAACCGCCCGTCGCCCAGGCCGAAAAAATTGATCAACTGGGTGCGGCCTGGCGTCTTGCTGACGCGGGCCAGTCGGCGCTGGCCGGTGAGCGTGTTTATCACGCTCGATTTGCCTGAATTCGAGCGGCCGGCGAAGGCGATTTCGCACGTGCTTTCGTTCGGCAGCGCCATGAGGTCCGGCGCGCTCGTCAAGAAGCTGGCCCGGCGGAATAGTGGCGCGCTCATGGTACGGGAGAAGGCCTGCAAAGCTGCTGGCTGGGTATGTTTAAGCTACGGTAGAATATCAGCTTTTCATTCTCGCCCCGCCCAAAGGAGATGTGATGAAAAGAGCCATCTTGAGTTCGGCTCTTTCGCTTTCGGTCCTGGTCGCCTCCTCCTGCGTGGCGGCGCAACCGTCGGCGAAGCCTGACCTTGCAAAGGGACAGGCCATCGCTTCCCAGGCGTGCGCCGCCTGCCACGGTGCCGATGGAAACAGCCCGACGCCGGCGAACCCTCATCTTGCCGGCCAGGTGCGTGAGTACCTTGAGAAGCAACTCCACAATTTCAAGGTAGCGCAGGGCAATAAGCCTGAACGGGACAACGCGATCATGGCCGGAATGGTCGCGAATTTGTCCACCGACGATATGCGCAACGTCGCCGCGTATTTCGCTGGTAGCAAGCTCAGCGGCGGCGTTTCGCGGAGTCGTGAACTGGTTTTCCTGGGCCAGAAGCTGTACCGGGCCGGTAACCCCGCTACCGGGCTGCCTGCCTGCGCAGGCTGCCATGGCCCGACCGGCGCCGGCATTCCGTCTCAGTATCCGCGCCTGGCAGGACAGTATGCCGAGTACACACTCGCCCAGCTGAAAGCATTCCACGACAAGCGCCGGGCGAACGACACCAACAGGATGATGCGTTCGATTGCCGCGAAAATGAGCGATACAGAAATGCGTGCGGTCAGCGACTACATTGCCGGCCTTCGCTGACGGGGTCGCCGACCGTCTGCGGCACGGACAGTCCGCCGACGTTCTTCTTTCGTGACAACCGGCGCCGATCTGAAGGTCACAGCAAACCCCGTGGTCGCGCTCATGGTTCCGAACCCTGGAATAATCCGGCTCCTCCTTTGTTTACGTTATGAAGCAACGAACTAATGAATAGCGAAGACATCCTCGAGCAGATTCCGCGGCTGCGGCGCTACGCGCGCGCGCTGCTCGGGGACCGTTATGCGGCCGACGATCTGGTGCAGGACACGCTGGAGCGGGCACTGAGCAAGTATCACCTCTGGCGCGCGGGAAGCGATCTGAGAGCCTGGCTCTTCGCGATAATGCACAACGTGTTTGTAAATCAGGTGCGCGGCAGGCGCGCCGAAATTGAAAGGACGATGGAAGAACTTCCCGACATCGCAGTAAGGGAAACTCATTCGGACGCTCTCGAAGTGGCCGACGTGGACCGCGCCTTGCGGGCGTTACCCGACGAGCAGCGCGAGGTACTGCTGTTGGTCGTGCTCGAAGAGATGAGCTACGAGGAAGCAAGCCGCGCGCTAAACGTGCCGATCGGCACCGTGATGTCGCGTCTGTCGCGCGGCCGGGAGCGCATGCGCCGGCTTATCGCGGGCGCACGGCAATCGGTACCGTTGCAGGTGGTGAAATGACTCAAGTGCTCGAAGACGATCTGCATGCATTCGTAGACGGAGTTCTGGATCCGGCGCGAAGCGCCGAGGTGACGGCTTACTTGGCCGACCGGCCCGATGAGGCAGAGCGCGTGCGCGCATATCGCGCACAGAACGCGGGCTTGCACGCGCTTTTTGATCATGTGCTCAACGAGCCGGTTCCGGCGGGCTTGAAAGTGACGAGGCCAGCGCGGCGCTGGCGTCCGATCGCGCTTGCTGCGAGCGTGTTGTTCACGGGCGTGGCGATAGGATGGATGATTGCGCGCGGTGGCGTCACGCAGGCCTACCGGACGACGCCCTCTCTGGCGCACTCGGCAGCCATTGCGCACGCTGTGTATTCACCGGAGGTGCGGCATCCGGTCGAGGTCGGTGCCGATCAGGAAGACCATCTGGTCAGATGGTTATCCAAACGGTTGGGGACCCAGCTTCGCGCGCCGAAGCTCGTGCCGCTTGGCTATGATCTGGTCGGAGGCCGGTTGCTGTCGGGACCACGAGGTCCCGTTGCGCAGTTCATGTACCAGGAAGCGACCGGCAAGCGGCTCACCCTTTACGTGTCGGGGGTGCAGGGCGACATGCCTGACACGGCGTTTCGGTTCAGCCAGGAGGGTAGTGTCTCCGTCTTTTACTGGGTCGATCGAGACTACGGCTACGCCCTTTCCGGAGACATCAAACGCGAGGCGCTGCTCGCGGTCGCAACCGCGGTCTATCGGCAACTTAGTCCATGAGTTTCCAGCGCCTGAAGCGGCACTCGGGCAGCCACGCTGCGATTTGAACACACGTTGCCCCGGAGCCGCTTGGCCGATGGGGGGGCAAGAGCAATACCGTGGCCGAATGTAACGTTTCGATGCCTGGATCCGAAGTAACCAGATCGACCGACAGCGGACTCCAACGAGAAAAGGGGCGTGCCATGCTGATACGACGACCGGATGCGATAAAACCCTCGGAAATTACCCCCGATAGCGTCTATCTGCGTCGGCGGGAATTCGTGAAGGCTGGCGTAGCGATGCTCGCCGGCGCCACCGGTTTGGTTTCGGCGGGCTCGGTCGAGGCGCAGGGTCGGGGGAAGAAGCTCGCGGGTGCGCGCATGAGCAATTTCAGCACGATGGAAAAAGCCAATAGCTATAAGGAAATAACCAGCTACAACAACTACTATGAATTCGGGACCGACAAGTCCGATCCGGCGAGCTATGCGCAAAAGCTGAAAACGCGGCCCTGGACCGTATTGGTGGACGGAGAAGTGAAGCGTCCAAAGCGATTCGACATCGAGGAACTCTTGAAGCTGCCGCTGGAAGAGCGCATTTACCGATTGCGCTGCGTCGAAGCCTGGTCCATGGTCATTCCGTGGGTTGGATTCGAACTCAAGCAACTGATCCAACAGGTGGAGCCGACAGGCAAGGCCAAGTTTGTCGAGTTTGTCACCGTTCTGCAGCCCGAAAGCATGCCTGGGGTACGCGCGCCCGTTCTCGACTGGCCGTATGTGGAAGCCTTGCGCATGGACGAGGCGATGCATCCACTCACCCTGCTCGCCGTCGGGCTCTATGGAGAGACGTTGCCGAAGCAGAACGGCGCTCCGATCCGGCTGGTGGTGCCATGGAAGTACGGATTCAAGAGCGCGAAGTCAATTGTGCGGATCCGTTTCGTCGAAAAACAGCCGAAGACTGCCTGGGTAAAGGCGGCCTCCAACGAATACGGCTTCTATTCGAATGTGAATCCCGATGTTGACCACCCGCGCTGGAGCCAGGCGACCGAGCGGCGCATCGGCCAAGACGGGTTCTTCAGTCCGCGGCGCAAGACCCTCATGTTCAACGGCTACGCAGACCAAGTGGCGCGTCTTTACACCGGCATGGACCTGCGCAAGTTCTATTAGGCTCGCGTGGCTGCAGCATCTGCCGAGATCAGGCAGGGCAAACCGCGGGCGCGGAAACCTGGGGCCCTGTCACCGAAGACTGTCGCCTGGACCAAAGCGATCATCTTCGTGCTGTGCCTGGGACCATTTGCCCGCCTGCTGATTGGCGCTCCGCTCGATCTCCTCGGAATCAATCCGATCGAAACCGTTCGTCGCTCGACGGGTACCTGGACGCTGGTGTTCGTGCTTGCGACGCTGTCGGTGACACCGCTACGCCGCCTAACGGGTTGGCATTGGCTCGCGCGCCTGCGGCGCATGCTCGGCCTATACGCGTTCTTCTACGCGCTGCTGCATTTGGGCAGCTACATCTGGCTCGAGCAGTTCTTCGACGGCGCAGCGATCGTCAAGGACATCATAAAGCGTCCCTTCATTACCATAGGATCTGTTGCATTCGCGATGATGGTACCGCTCGCAGTGACCTCCACCGACGCGATGGTGCGGCGCCTGGGTGGAAAGAATTGGATCGCACTTCACCGGCTGGTCTACGTGCTGGCGATCTGCGGCGTGATCCACTACTGGTGGTTGGTCAAGCGCGACATTACCCAGCCAGCGATCTATGCACTCGTTCTGATGGTCTTGCTTGGCTATCGCGTCGTGGCGGCGCTGAAGAAGCGGACGCTCTAACGGCCTGCTGATCAGGCTTTTGCCGCCGCCCCCGTCGGCATCGTGGTATCCACGGCACGCCTTCTTCCCAGTCGCTGCTGCAGGCGCTCAAAGTAAATGTAGATCACGGGCGTGATATACAGCGTCAGAAACTGGGACAGGACTAGTCCGCCGACCACCGCCAAACCAAGCGGCCTGCGCGCGTCTCCGCCGGCGCCAAACGAGAGGGCGATCGGCAGACTGCCCATTAACGCGGCAAACGTGGTCATCATGATAGGTCGGAATCGAATGAGGCAAGCCTCGTAAATCGCATCAGCCGGAGACGCATTCTCGCTGCGCTGCGCCTCGATGGCGAAATCGATCATCATGATGGCATTCTTCTTGACGATGCCGACCAGCATGATGATCCCGACGAAGCCGTACATGTTGAGCTCCTGGCCGAACATCCACAGCGTGAGCAGCGCCCCGAGGCCCGCCGTCGGGAGCCCCGAAAGTATGGTGATCGGGTGAATGAAGCTCTCGTAGAGGATACCCAGTACCAGATAGATCACCAGGATCGAGAGCGCCAGCAGAATTCCCATGCCGCGCAGCGAACTCTGGAACGCCTGCGCGGTTCCAGTGAAACGCGTGTTCAACGTGGCAGGAATTTCCATCTCGCGGGCTGCTGCCTCGATTATTTCGATTCCTTCAGACAGCGACAAGCCCTGAAGGAGGTCGAACGAGAGCGTCACCGACGGCAATTGTCCGAGGTGGCTCACGGTCAGGGGTCCGACCCCATAGCTCAGCTTCGCCACCGAACTTAGCGGCACGAGGGTGGCCTTCGAGGAGCGCACGTACAGCTTCGCAAGCGCCGACGGGTCGGTTTGATAACGCGGGTCAAGCTCAATGATCACCGCGTACTGGTTGATCGCCGTGTAGATGCTTGAAATCTGTTTTGTCCCGTAGGCGTTGTTCAGCGCGGCCTCGATCTGCTGCGGGCTGACGCCGAGCGACGCTGCCTTCTCGCGATCGATCTCCACCGTGACTTCCGGACGCGCGATCTGCAGGTCGCTGGTGACATCGATCAGGCCCGGCAGCGTCTTCAGCTTGGCCTCGATGATCGGCGCCCAGTGGTACAGTTCCTCGGTGCTCGTGCCCTGCACGACGTACTGGTACGCGCTCTTGGTGAGCCTGCCGCCGATGCGTATAGCGGGGACGTTTTGCACGAATACCTTGATGCCCATCAGGCGGGCGAACTTGGGCCGCAGGCCGCGGATGATTTCTTCGACCGGCTTGCGCTGTTCGCGCGGCTTGAGGCTGATAATCAGACGGGCGACGTTTAGTCCCGGGTTGAACGGAGTCGATCCAATAAAGCCCATGGCCGCCTCGACATTCGGGTCGGCACGAACGATGTCCATTACCGCGCGTTCGTGCTCCTTCATGGCTTCGAACGAAGTGTCCTGCGGTGCCTCAATAAAGCAGAACATCTGGCCGCTGTCCTCGCTCGGCAGAAAGCCCTTGGGCATGCGCTGGTACAGGAAGCCGGTAGCGACAATGACGCCTAAGAATATGATCATGATGAAGCGGGGATGGTCGATGCACCAGCGCAAGCTCCCCGCGTAGAGATGTCTTGCCGCCTCGAACGCCCACTCGCTAAGCATATACAGCCTGCCGTGGCGCTCGGTGTGGCGCTCTTTCAAGATCCTGCTGCACATCATCGGCGTCAGCGTCAGGGAAACGAATCCCGATATGAGGACCGCAACGATGATGGTGACGGCAAACTCGTTCAATAGCCGGCCGAGGATCCCACCCATGAACATCACCGGAATGAACACCGCGGCGAGCGAGAGCGTCATCGACAGAATGGTGAACGAGATTTCCTTCGACCCGTCGAGTGTCGCCTGCAGCGGAGTCTTGCCCATCTCCAAGTGGCGCGAGATGTTTTCCAGCATCACGATCGCGTCGTCCACGACGAAACCAACGCACAGCGTCAGCGCCATGAGGGAAATATTGTCGATGCTGTAGCCCAGCAGGTACATGACCGAGAAAGTGCCGACAATAGACATCGGCAGCGCCACGCTGGGGATGATGGTTGCGGGAACGTTGCGCAGGAACACGAATATCACCATCACTACCAACGCGAGCGCCAGCATCAGTGTGAATTCGACATCCTCGACTGACTCGCGGATCGTGACCGAGCGGTCGTAGAGAACGCTGATTTCAATGCCGGCGGGCACCTCCTGCCGGAACGTGGGCAGCAGTCGCTTGATCGCGTCGACAACCTCGATCGTGTTCGTGCCGGGCTGGCGTTGCACGGCGAGGACGATACCCCGCTTGTCCTTGAACCAGGCGGCGACCTTGTCGTTTTCCACACCGTCGATGACCCGACCAAGCTCGTTCAGGCGCACCGGAGACCCGTTTCGATAAGCGACGATGATCGGCCGGAATGCCGCCGCGTTGTAGAGCTGGCCGGTTGCCTGCACCGCGAACATGCGGTCTTTCCCGTACAGCTCGCCCGTGGGCAGATTAACGTTAGCCTGCGCAACCGCCTGCTCCACCTCGTTGATCCCAACTCCACGCGCTGCGAGCGCATTCGGATCGAGCTGCACCCGCACGGCGTATTGCTGCTGCCCGAACACCTGCACCTGCGCGACGCCGCTGATGGTGGAGATCCGCTGCGCGAGGAAGGTTTCCGCGTATTCGTTGACCGTGTACAGCGGCAGCGTCTCGGAGCTCAGAGCCAGGTAATAGATCGGCGAGGCCGCCGGGTTGAGCTTGCGGAAGGACGGCGGATCGGTCATGGTCGGAGGCAACCGCCTCGCCGCGGTCGCGATTGCCGACTGCACGTCTTGCGCGGCTGCGTCTATGTCCCGGTCGAGTGAAAACTGGATCGTGATGGTGGTGATGCCCTGGCCACTCACCGACGTCATGGAATCGATGCTGGCAATGGTAGTGAACTGCTTCTCCAGCGGAGTGGCCACCGCCGCAGCCATGGTTTCAGGACTCGCACCAGGCAGTCGGGCCGAGACCTGGATCGTTGGAAAGTCCACGTTGGGGAGCGACGACACCGGCAACAACCGGAACCCGATGGCGCCGAAGATAAGTATGCCGATCATGACCAGCACGGTCATCACCGGCCGCCGCACGAAGAGTTCCGATAGGTTCATCGTTCGTCAGTTCCTGATCGTCACCTTCGCGCCTGGCGCGATTCGCAGCTGCCCGCGGACCACCACCCGCTCACGTCCCTCAAGTCCTTTTCCGATGACGGCATCCTCACCGTCGGTCCGGTCGACGACGACCTTGCGCACCTCGGTGGTCATGTCGCGCTTGACTACGAACACAAACTGGCCTTCGGGTCCGGTCTGAACTGCTTGCCCGGGGATGACGACCACATCTTTCTGATCGTAGAGCCTAACAGTAACGTTGACGAATTGGCCTGGCCAAAGTGCGTTGTCAGCATTCGGAAAGATTGCACGTAACTTGATCGTGCCCGTGGTTTGGTCCACTGCATTGTCAATGAAGATCAGTTTCCCCGAAGCCGCGAGTTTTTCCGCCTCGGGCGCCGTGGCCTCCACCGCTATGGGAGCGCGGGCCATGTAGCGTCGGATGGTTCCCAGCCGCTGCTCCGGCAGGGCGAAGCTCACATATATCGGGTGCACCTGGTTGAGTACGACCAGCGCGTTGCTGTCGTTGGCCTTGATCAGGTTGCCTCTTGAAATCTGGATCTTTCCTGTAAAGCCATCGATCGGGGAGCGGATGGTGCAGTACTCGAGGTTGAGCTTTGCGTTGTCCAGTGCCGCGCGGCTGGCCTGGGCGACCGCCTCCGCGGTTTGTGCCTTGGTCTTGATCTGCGCGTAAGCTTCCTTTGAAATGAAGTTCTTCTGCAGCAGTTCAAAATAGCGCCGTTCCTGCGATCGCGCCTGGTCCCTCTCGGCGGCATCGCGCAGCGCATTCGCTTCGCTCTGGCGGACGGCGGCCTCGAACGGTCGCGGGTCGATCTTGAACAGGACGCTGCCCGCCCGGACCTCCTGACCTTCCCTGAAATTGACTTCGACGATCTGACCGTCGACCCGGGCTTTCACCGCGACGCTGGAGAAGGGCTCGACGTTACCGATGCCTTGCAGCCGGAATGGGACGTCTCGCCGCGTCGCGGTGGCCACCGCGACCGGCACGGCAACGTTGGCCGCGCCTCGCCCTCCTTTCCCGCCCTGCCCGCCTTTTCCTCCCCTGGAACCCTGTGCGAAACCGTCTGGCGCGATGCTGAAGAGCAGAACACAGCCAATGAGCGTGATGCAGGCCACGCGGAGCAATACGCGATGTTTCCCTGCGAGCAACGATACTGGGGCGCGCGCGCGCGGGTTCAAAAGATCGCGAGGCCGCAGCAAGCGGGGCGCCCACGGGCGCACACGCCCTGCAATTCCACAGTTCGACATATATGCCTTTCGCCAGATGCCATTTCGGCTGCCGTCCGAAGGATGCGGACGGGTCCTCCGTCAGTGCGGCGGCCCGAGCCTCCGCGATGAAATGACGGTGAAATCTACGGCAAAACGCGTTCTAACGCAAAAAGACTTTCGACCGTTTCCCGGGCGCGCACCAGATGCGTGACGCCGCCGTCGACGATGACTTCCGCCGCACGTGGCCGCGTGTTGTAGTTCGAACTCATGCTCATGCCGTAGGCACCCGCGGACAGTATCGCGAGAAGGTCGTTTGTCCGCACCTCGAGATGGCGTTCGAGGCCAAGAAAATCGCCTGATTCGCACACTGGCCCGACCACGTCATAGGTCGCCCCCGTCCCTGTGCGGGGGCACACCGGTACGATGTCGTGCCAGGCCTCGTAGAGTGCGGGACGCATTAGATCATTCATCGCCGCGTCCACTACGGCGAAGTTCTTTACCGGACCGTGCTTCAGGTATTCGACGCGCGTGAGTAATATTCCCGCATTACCCACCACCGCCCGGCCCGGTTCGAACATCAGCTTCAGCTTGCGTTCGCCCAGCGCCGAGAATATCTGCGCCAGGTAATCGGGCACCGCGGGCGGTTCTTCGTCCCGGTAGCGGATTCCCAGACCGCCACCCAAATCCAGGTGTTCCAGCGGGATTCCCGTGGCGCCAAGCGTGTCGACGAATTCGAGCACCTTTTCGAGAGCGCAAAGGAAGGGCCCCATTGCGGTGATTTGTGAGCCGATGTGCACGTCGATACCGACGACGTTCACGCCTTCAAGCGTTGCCGCCTTGCGGTACAGTGCAAGCGCCTCGTCGTAATTGATCCCGAACTTGTTTTCGCGCAGCCCCGTTGCAATGTAGGGATGGGTCCCTGCGTCAACGTCGGGATTGACGCGCAGCGAAACAGGCGCCTTACGACCCAGGTCGCGTGCCAGATGATCTAACCGGTCGAGTTCGGCCTCGGATTCAATGTTGAAGCACCGTATTCCCGCAGTGAGTGCGCTGCGCATCTCGGCCTCTGACTTGCCGACACCGGAGAATATGGTCTTCGATGCGGCGCCCCCTGCTGCGAGGACGCGCGCGAGTTCGCCGCCCGAAACGATGTCAAACCCCGCGCCGAGCCGCGAAAAGAGGTTGAGGATCGCGAGGTTGGAGTTGGCCTTGACCGCGTAACAGATCAGAACATCGTGTCCGCTGCAGCCGGTCGCAAAATCGTTCCAAGTGGCCTCGAGTGCCGCCCTGGAATAGACAAAACAGGGTGTGCCGAACTGCCGAGCGATGGCGTCAAGCGGGACCGCTTCCATGGTCAGCGCCCCGTTGATCCAGGAAAGCGGGTTCATTTTCTGCGTTGCGGGTCGCTTTGGGCGGGTTCTTGTTCCGGCACGGGCAGGTACAATGGCCCCTTGGTGCCGCAGGCCTGCAGGAGCAGGCATATCAGCACGATACCTGCGGAGTGTCGGAACATCATAATCACCTTGTAAATCATGATATCACGGCGATGATCGAAACCGAGTTCAATGAGCGTGCCGAAGGCGTTCTGGCGGACGTGGTGCTCAGGCTGGAGGCGAGCGGGATCGATTGCGATTGCGAGTTCAAAGGCGAGGGCGTGCTGGAACTTGAGTTTGACGACGGCAGCAAGATCATCCTTAACCGCCACGCCCCGGCCCGGGAGATCTGGATAGCGGCCAAATCGGGCGGATACCATTTCCGCTTCGACGGCGACCACTGGGTCAACACGCGCGACGGGGAAGAATTCTTCGCCGCGTTGTCGCGCTGCGTGAGCGAGCAGTCGGGTACATCGGTTGCGTTGGCCGTTCCGAATTGAACGGCCAAGGTCGGAGCGCTCAGAACAGTTGATTTCTGACGTCCTCGGGTGCGCGGTTGGAGGGTTCGGTTCGCTCCGGCGGCAAATTTTCGCTGTAGAAGTATTCGGGCGTCCCGTCCGGATCGCGCTGTCCCGCCTCGTTGACCCGGACGATGGTCACGTCCTCTGGCGCCGACCTGAATGACTCCGGCACGTCCCTGAGCGCCTTGTCCATGTAGTTTATCCAAATTGGGAGCGCTGCCAAGCTGCCGGTTTCGTTCGAGCCGAGTTTCCTTGGCTGGTCGAATCCCACCCACGCTATTCCCACCAGTTCGCTCTGGTAGCCGCAGAACCAGGCGTCTATGTAGTCGTTGGTGGTACCGGTCTTGCCCGCGAGGTCGTCACGGCCAAGAGTCATTGCTCGTATCGCTGTGCCTTCGCGCACTACGTCGTGCATCATACTGTCCATCAGAAACGCGTTGCGCGCGTCGATCACGCGCAACGACTCGGTTCCTGCAAGTGCCGGTTGGGCCTGCGCGAGTGTATTGCCGCGGTCGTCTACGATGCGGGCGATGATATAGGGCTCGATCAGGTAGCCACCATTCGCGAATACCCCGTAGGCGCGCGCCATCTGCCAAGGCGTCACCGAGCCCGCCCCAAGCGCCATCGTGAGATAGGGAGGGTGCTTGTCGGCGTCAAAGCCGAATCGGGTGATGTAATCCTGCGCGTACTTTGGCCCAATCGCCTGGAGGATGCGTATCGACACCATGTTCTTTGACTTCGCGAGCCCGGTCCGCATGAATATCGGCCCCCCGTACTTGCCGTCGTAGTTCCGCGGTTCCCAAATCTGCCCGCCGGTGAGTGAGGCGTCCACGACGACCGGTGCATCGTTGATGACCGTGGCAGGCGTGAAACCCTTTTCCAGCGCCGCGGAATAGATGAACGGCTTGAATCCTGAACCGGGTTGGCGCCACGCCTGGGTCACGTGGTTGAACTTGTTGCGGTTGAAGTCAAATCCTCCGACCAGGGCTCGCACGGCGCCATCCCGGGGATTGACGGACATAAATGCCGACGCCGCGCTCGGCAGCTGCAGTATCTGCCAATGTCCGCTCGCATCTTTGCTGATACGGATGATCGCGCCGCGTCTAATCCGCCTGTTCGGGGGCGCTTTGTTTTCGAGCATTCGCGCTGCGAATCTTAAGCCTTCGCCCCTGATGGAAACCGTCTCGCCGCCTCGCCGCCAGGCGCGTACCACTCGCGGGCTTGCCTCCAGCACCAGAGCGGCGTAGATGTCGTCGCTATCCGCATAATCGGCGAGGGCTTCGTCGTAGGCTTCCTCGCCGTCGCCGATCGCGAGGTTGACGTAGCCTTCCGGTCCTCGATATCCATGCCGGTGATCGTAGTCCAGAAGTCCGCGGCGCAATGCTGCGTATGCCGCTTCCTGATCGTCCTTACGGATGGTCGTGTAGACGCGGAAACCGCGCCGATATACCTCCTCCGGATAGCGTGTGTGGAGCATCTGCCGCACCATTTCGGCCACGTACTCACCGTGAACCTGGTAGTCGTCGAATTCACGTTTGACGACAAGCCTCTCGGCCCGAGCTTCCGTGTACTGTTGCTCGGTCAGATACCCGATCTCTCGCATGCGGCGCAACACGTAGAACTGGCGCTGCCTGGCCCGCTTCGGATTGACCACGGGGTTGAACGTCGAAGGAGCTTTGGGCAGGCCGGCGAGCATCGCCGCTTCCGCGGCGGATAACCGAGCGAGCGGCTTGCCGAAATAGACTTGCGCAGCCATTGCGAATCCATAGGCACGCTGCCCAAGGTATATCTGATTGATGTAGATCTCTAGAATCTGTCCCTTGGTGAGGCTTGCCTCTATCTTGAATGCGAGCAATGCTTCATACAGCTTCCGGATCAGCGTCTTCTCGGAGGACAGGAAGACGTTTCTCGCTACTTGCATGGTTATCGTACTTGCGCCCTGGCGCCTGCCGCCGGTGATAAGATTTGAATAGGCCGCCCGCAGCACGCCTACGTAATCGACACCGGTGTGTTGGTAAAAGCGCTCGTCTTCCGCCGCGAGTATGGCGTTCTTCATCACCACCGGCACGTCGCGTATCCGTACCCGGGAGCGGCGCTCTTCCCCGAACTCGCCGATCAGAACGCCATCGGCCGTGTAGATCCGAAGCGGGATTTTCGGCTGGTAGTCGGTGAGGGCTTCGATAGACGGAAGGTTGGAATAGGCGAGCAGGACCACGAAACTGGTGACCGCTGTGCCCATAACGGCGATTCCGGCCAGGAGGAAGATCGGAAATGTGAGCCAGCGTAAAGACATTCCACGCAATACCTTGAAAAGGACGCTCATTATAGGCGGAGGCTGTCAGCATTGCGCACAGGCCCCTGAAAACACGTAGGAAAAATTTGCTTTACAGTGTCTGGAGTTGTTGCTAGGATTTAACGTGGATTATATTTTTCGCTCCTAACCAGGCATATCAGAAAGGGAAATTGAGTTTGGCGCTCAATTTTGACATCTTCACACCGAAGGCCCAAGCATTGTTCGGGATGGACATCAGTTCATCGTCCGTGAAAATGGTTGAGGTCGCCGAGGCCGGTAAAGGCGCTGTTGGCGTGGAACGCTACGTCATTGAACCTCTGCCGAAGGACGCGATCGTCGATGGCAACATCGCGAATCTTGAGGCAATCCAAGAAACCGTCCAACGTGGTTGGAAGAAACTGGCGACGCGAACAAAGAACGTCGCGATGGCGTTGCCGACGGCGGCCGTGATCACCAAGAAGATCATCGTTCCAGCGGGCCTGCGGGAAGCGGAACTCGAACTACAGGTCGAGACGGAAGCAAACCAGTACATCCCGTTCGCGCTCGAGGAAGTGAACCTGGATTTCCAGGTGGTCGGCCCGTCACCATCGTCCCCGGATGAAGTCGAGGTCCTGATCGCCGCCTCGCGCAAGGAAAAAGTCGAGGACCGGGTCGCTGTTGCGGAGGCGGCTGGCCTAAAAGCCATCGTGATGGACATCGAGTCCTACGCCATGCAAACGGCGTTTGACCTGATCAAGAAGCAGTTTCCCAATGAGGGCAAGGACCAGAATATCGCCCTGGTGGACCTTGGCGCCAATGTCCTAAATGTCACGGTGCTGCGAAATGACCAGACCGTGTATACGCGCGAACAGGCTTTCGGCGGCAATCAGCTCACTCAGGACATCATGCGCCAATACGGCATGAGCCACGAGGAGGCCGAGGCCGCGAAGCGCACCGGCGGCCTGCCGGAGACATACGAAGCCGAGGTGTTGCGTCCGTTCATGGAGAGTGCGGCGCTCGAAATCCAGCGCGCGATGCAGTTCTTCTTTACCTCGACGCAGTACAATTCCATCGATCAGATCCTGCTTGTAGGCGGTTCTTCGGTGATTCCGGGCATGGACGAAACCGTATCCACGCTCACCCAGGTCAACGCCATGGTCGCGAACCCCTTTGCGAGCATGGCCATTAATCCGCGCGTCCAGTTGAAAAGGCTGGTAGCGGACGCCCCGTCGTTGATGATCGCCTGCGGCTTGGCGATGCGGAGGTTCGACCCGTGAGCATCCGCGTCAATCTTCTCCCGCACCGCGAGGAGCGGCGCAAGGCTCAGCGCAAGCAGCTGGGGATCCTGGCCGGCATGGTGGCGGTGCTCGCAATTGCGATTGTCGTTCTCGTACACGGAGTGATTGCAGGCTACATAGCGGTGCAGGACGACCGTAACGCCTTCCTGAAGAAAGAAAACGCGATACTTGACAAACAAATCGCCGAAATCAAGAAGCTTCAGGGTGAGATCGCGGCGCTGCTAGCACGCAAACAGGTCATCGAGCGGCTGCAGACCGACCGCGCCCAAGCTGTGCACCTCCTCGATCAGCTGGTGCGCCAGATGCCTGATGGCGTGTACATGAGAACCGTGCAGCAGAAAGGTCGAGGAATAACCTTGAACGGTTATTCGCAATCGAACGCGCGAGTGTCGACCTTGATGCGCAACATCTCCGCTTCGCAGTATCTTGAGCACCCGGTGCTGGTCGAAATCAAGGCGGTAACGATAGGCGGCAAGCGATTGTCCGAGTTCACGATGAGGCTAAGCCTAAAGGCTACGCAGACTGAGACCAAAACGCCTGCGCCCAAGGCCAAAGCCGTGAAGAAGTGATGGCTCAGCACGATGAACGCACTGATTGAACAATTCAAGGGCCTTAATCCGCAAGATCCGGGAGTATGGCCGCCGCTGCCGAAGGCAATGTTGCTGGTCGCGTTGTTCATCGGCATCTTGGTCGCCGCTTATTTCCTCGACTGGTCGGGGCAGCTGGAGCAACTCGATGCGGGGGTGGCGCAGGAAGCGAAGCTAAAAGGGGAGTACAAGAGCAAGAAGCAGCAATCGGTCAATCTGGACCTGTACCGCCAGCAGCTTCGGGAGATCGACAGTTCCTTCGGTGCGTTGCTGAAGCAGCTGCCAAACCGCTCGCAGATGGACGCTTTGTTGGTTGACATCAACCAAGCCGGGCTCGGTCGCGGTCTGCAGTTCGATTTGTTCAAGCCAGCCGCAAGCGAAATCAAGCGTGAGTTCTATGCCGAATTGCCTATACAGATCAGGGTACTCGGGAACTATCACGACATCGGTGCTTTTGCCAGCGACATCGGCGGATTATCGCGGATCGTAACCCTCAATGACATCGCGCTTGCCAAGGGCAGACAGGGTGCGCTCGTTCTGGACGCTACGGCCAAGACTTTCCGCTACCTCGACGAAGAGGAAGTCGCCGCGCAGCAGCGTGCGAAGAGAGGCGTGAGGAAGAGATGATGAGATACGCGCTTGTCATCGCGCTGGGCCTGCTAGTTGCGGCGTGCGGCGGGGGAGAATACCAGGACCTGAGGGAGGAGTTGAAGAAGCTCTCGGCCGGTATGCGTGGCAAGGTGCCACCCCTGCCCGTGGTCAAGCCCTACGAACCCGTGTCCTACAACGCATACGATCTTCCCGACCCGTTCGGGACCGGGAAGATCGATCTGGTGGCCAAGACCGCCAGCGCGGGCGGCGGGCTCAAACCGGACCTCAACCGACCCAAGGAGCCGCTTGAGGCGTTTGCGCTCGAATCAGTGAAGGTCGTCGGCATGATCGAGCAGGGTAAGCAGGTGCAGGCGCTCGTGCGAGCGGATGCAAGCGTGTACCGGGTCAAGGTTGGCAATTACATGGGCCAGAACTTTGGGCTGATCACCGCCATCACCGAGACGGAGGTGAAGCTGCGTGAACTCGTACAAGACGCATCGGGAGACTGGACCGAACGGATCAGCACGCTGCAGCTGCAGGAAGCAGGAGGAAAGTAATGAATACAAGAATGACTGGGATCTTCGAGCTGGCGATTTTCGCAATCGGCCTGATTGTGGCGCCGCCTGCGTTTGCCGAGAACGCTATTGATTCTTTTGATGTTAGCCAGCAGGGCGGGCGGATCGTCATTCGCATGGGGTTCAAGGAAGCGCTGACTTCTACGCCGGGAAGTTTCACCGTTGCCAATCCGGCCAGAATCGCTTTCGATTTTCCGGCCACCGTGAACGCGCTGGGGCGCAGCAGTCAGGAAATCGGCGAGGGTGACCTGCGCTCGGTGAACGTCGTGCAGGTGGGCAACCGCACGCGGGTCGTATTTAACCTGCGCAACATGGTGCAATACAACGCCAAGGTCGATGGCCGCAACCTGCTGGTCACCATGACCCCGAGTCCGAGCGCAGTGGCGACATCGCGCTTCGCCGAAGGCAGCCAGGATGTGGTACACGCACTGAAGAATATTGCCTTCCGCCGTGGGCGGCTGGGAGAAGGCCGCATCATGGTCGATCTTTCCGACGCCTCAACGGGGATCGACATTCGGCGTCAGGGGCAGCAAATCATCGTCGAATTTCTTAAGGCCAGCATTCCGGACAATCTGCGAAAACGACTTGACGTTATCGATTTCGGCACGCCGGTGCAGATCATCAATACGTTCCCGCAGGGGGACAACGTGCGCATGGTGATCGAGCCGCGGGGTCTGTGGGAACACAACGCATACCAGACCGACACGCAGTTCGTTCTTGAGGTGAAGGCGGTGCCATTTGATCCCAACAAGCTGGTTCAGGGGACACGGGCCGGCTACAAGGGAGAAAAACTCTCGCTCAACTTCCAGAACATCGAAGTTCGAAGCGTCCTCAACGTCATCGCAGACTTCACCGACCTCAACATCATCACCAGCGACAGCGTCCAGGGCAATCTCACGCTGCGCCTGAAGGATGTACCGTGGGATCAGGCTCTGGACATTATTCTGCAGACTCGTGGTCTGGACATGCGCAAGAACGGGAACGTGGTATGGATCGCGCCGCGCGACGAGTTGGCCACAAAGGAAAAAATCACGCTTGAGTCGCAGCAGCAGATCAGCGAACTTGAACCTGTGCGCACGGAAACCTTCCAGCTCAATTACGCGAAGGCGGCCGAAGTCGCCAAACTGATTTCAGATGAAAAACAGAAACTTCTTTCCAAACGTGGCAGCGCGGTCGTGGACGCGCGCACCAACCAAATGTTTGTGCAGGACGTTCCGGCCCGCCTCGACGAAGTGCGCAAGCTTGTTTCCAGATTGGATGTTCCAGTACGCCAAGTCCTGATCGAAGCGCGTATCGTTGAGGCCAACGACAACTTCGCAAAAACCCTGGGTGTGCGACTGGGCTTCATCGACGGCGCGGTCCACAAGGTACTTGGGGGCAGAGCCACCAACACGCAATTCGTCACCGCGCCCACGCTGGCAACTCTGCCCGCCCAGGGAACCACGCTTGACCCCACGAACGCAAACGTCAACCTTCCGGCTCAGGGTGTGGCCGGCGACAACGGGACGTTTGCGATCAGCCTGTTCAACGGAGCCCAGACCCGGTTCATCAATCTGGAGATATCGGCGCTGGAGAACGACGGAAAGGGGAAGATCATTTCGAACCCGCGGGTGCTGACAACGAATAACGTGGAAGCGATGATAGAGCAGGGCACCGAGATCCCCTACCAGACGACCAGCGCTTCGGGCACACAGACATCGTTTCGCAAGGCCAGCCTCTCGCTCAAGGTCAAACCCCAGATTACTCCTGACGGCAATGTAATCATGTCGCTGGACGTCAACAAGGACGCGCCAGACCTCGCGACCGCAAGCTCGGCGGGAATCGCGATCAGCACCAAGCACGTCAAGACCGAGGTGTTGGTCGAGAACGGCGGAACGGTGGTCATTGGCGGCATCTATACCCAAACGACGGCGAACGCAACGACCAAGGTGCCGTTTTTTGGTGATTTGCCGGGCATCGGCGTGCTGTTCCGCAACAACCTTCGCCAGGACGCCAAGACCGAACTGCTGGTATTCATAACGCCCCGCATCATTCAAGGCCAGCAACTCGGCCAACGCTAGAGTCCCCGCAGTACCGGCGGCCCGCACGGGAGGCTGTCGAACCCGGCGGCAACGGCGGGAAAGCTACAATTGCGCCGTGAAGTCCTCCTGTAACATATTTCTGGTCGGCATGATGGGCGCGGGCAAGACCACGGTCGGCCGGTTGCTCGCTCGGCATTTGGGCAAGCTGTTTTACGATTGCGATCACGAAATTGAGGCGCGCACTGGGGTTCGCGTGTCGGTGATCTTCGAAATCGAAGGGGAGCAGGGATTCCGCAAGCGCGAAGCTGAGGAACTCCGTAGGCTCGCCGCGCTAGACCAGGTCGTACTCGCTACTGGCGGCGGTGCTGTACTCGATTCACTAAATCGGACTTTACTCACGGAACGCGGGTTCGTCATTTATTTGCACGCTCTGCCCAAGGATCTGTGGCACCGAACCCGCCACGACAACTCGCGGCCTCTGCTCGATACACCCGACCCGCGCACGCGCGTGGAAGAGCTGTACCGAATCCGGGATTCGCTCTACCGTGAGGTGGCTGATCTGGTGGTGGACACCGGCAGGCAGAGTGTCAATGTCCTCGTTAAGAGGCTTCTTACGAAACTCGGAGCGCAATGCAAACTCTCCGCGTAGAGCTGGGTAGTCGCGCCTACCCGATCCACATAGGTCGCGGCCTCCTCGGAAGGGCGGATTTGCTGGCGCAGTTCATCACCGGGTCAAGGACGGCCGTGGTGTCCAATACGACGGTGGCGCCGCTTTATCTGGAACCCCTCGTCGCAGGTCTGACCGCGTGCGGCC
This sequence comes from Betaproteobacteria bacterium RIFCSPLOWO2_02_FULL_63_19, assembly GCA_001770415.1. Taxonomy (GTDB): domain Bacteria; phylum Pseudomonadota; class Gammaproteobacteria; order Burkholderiales; family SG8-39; genus JACQTO01. Next base: position 92,803 of record MEQX01000016.1, read on the forward strand.
TGGACGTCGTAAGGATCATCCTTCCTGACGGCGAGACCTACAAGAATTGGGGGACGCTCAATCTCATCTACGATCAGCTGCTTGCGGCGCGCTGCGACCGTCAGACGACGATAATCGCTCTGGGAGGAGGCGTTATCGGCGATCTGGCCGGTTTCGCCGCGGCGAGCTATCAGCGGGGCGTGCCCTATCTGCAGGTGCCGACGACACTCTTGGCTCAGGTGGACTCGTCGGTAGGCGGAAAGACGGCGATCAATCACCCCGGCGGCAAGAACATGATTGGTGCGTTCTACCAGCCAATCGCGGTGGTCGCCGACGTGAATACGCTGGCAACGCTTCCAGACCGCGAACTCCGTGCCGGCCTCGCAGAGGTGATTAAGCACGGGCTGCTAACGGATCTCGAATTCTTCGAATGGATCGAAGCGAACATCGACCAGTTGCTTGCCCGCGATACGGAGGCGCTGACGCATGCGGTGCACCGATCCTGTGCGATAAAGGCGCAGATTGTCGCGCTCGACGAAAGGGAAACCGGAACACGAGCGCTGCTCAACCTGGGTCACACGTTCGGTCACGCGATCGAAACTGCCATGGGCTATGGCGTGTGGCTCCATGGCGAAGCCGTAGCCGCTGGCATCGCCATGGCTGCGGATCTCTCGCGACGGCTCGGGATCCTGAGCGAAGCCGACCTCCGGCGGGTCATTTCTGTTCTGGAGCGCGCGGGGCTGCCGGTATCTGCACCTGCGATCGCCCTACCAAGGTTCATCGAGTTGATAAGCGTGGACAAGAAGGCGGCCGCCGGGAGAGTTCGTTTTGTTCTTCTGGAGGGACTAGGATCGGCGATCGTCCGCGGGGACGTGCCGCAAGACGCGCTCGTTGGCACGCTCGGAGCCGCCGGCTGATCCGCGTTCCTCCCATGATCGCAGATCGGCGGATTCTGAGCGACATTCATGGTGCTATACTTCGCTGGGGCAATCGGCTAGGGCAGGACATACACGCCTGGGGAAACGCCCGGCTTGCATGAATTTCCGCTTTTTCTCGATACGCCGTCGCAGATTCTTCTCGGCAGCGCTCATCAATCTAAATGGCTGATCGGACTTTTTTCAGGGATGCGCTCGCGCGACGTGTCCTTCAGTGGTTTGGAAGGTTCGCGACGCTCGCGATGATCGCAGTCCTCGCATGGCTGGGTGCACGGATATTCTGGAGTCTCGAAAAGCCGGCCACGCCGGCTCCCGCGATGGTCGTGGATACGGACGCCTTGCGGGTCGCCGAGTCTCTTGCGGCGCGCCATCTGTTCGGCGAGACCCGGGCATTGCCCGTAAGCGTCGCCGAAGCGAGGGTTGTCGCCGACATCAAGCTGCAGGGTGTTTTTGCCCCGGCCAAACCGGGAAGTAGAGCGTTTGCGATACTCTCAAGCCAGGGCAAACCTGCAGTGGCCGTTCGCGAGGGCGAAGAATTCCTGCCCGGCGTAGTCTTGCATCGCGTGCTTCCGAGATCGGTCGAAATAGACCGCGACGGACAAATCGTTCCGCTCTCATTTCCGGATCCCAAGAAATCCATCGCCCCTCCCGCACTCCCCGGCCGAACAGGACAAATTCCGACCAAATCAAGACGGCGACCGACTCCATGAAAATGCGGACTAAGCTATTGCTGCGTACCGGCCTCACAATGCTGGCCAGCGTGCTGATTGCAGTGGAACCGGCAGGCGCTGCAGACAAGAACGCGAACCTGCAGCCTGTTGGCTCCGCCGAAGAGCGCGTGACGCTGAATTTCGTCAATGCGGAGATCGAGTCGGTGATCAAGGCAGTTTCCCAGATTACCGGCAAGAATTTCCTGCTCGATCCGCGCGTCAAAGGCACGATCAACGTCGTTTCGGGGAAGCCCGTGCCATCGTCGCTTGCGTATCCGTTGTTGTTGTCGGCGCTGCGCATGCAGGGGTTCGCCGCGGTGGAATACAACGATGTCACCAAGATCATCCCCGAGGTTGAAGCCAAAACCCAGGCAGGCCCAACGCGAAGCGGGGCCGGCGGACCGCGTGGCGACCAGATGCTGACCAAAGTCTTCGCATTGCAGCACGAATCCGCGGTGCAGATGGTTCCCGTTCTACGCCCGCTGATAGCGCCGAACAACAGCATCAGCGCCTATGCAAACAACAACACGCTCGTCATCACGGATTATGCCGACAACCTCGCTCGTCTTGAACGGATCATCGCCGCGCTCGACACGCCGTTTGGCGAAGGGCCACGGGTCATTCCGATTCGCCATGCCTCGGCGATCGATCTGGCCAACATGCTCGGTCGTCTGTATCCGGAGGGACCCCGCACCGGCAACGACACCAGCCAGCGTGTGACCATTCTCGCGGACTCGCGAGCCAACAGCCTAATCGTCAGCTCAGACAATCCGGGTAAAATCGCCCGTATTTTGGCGTTGATCGACAGGCTCGACCAACCGACAGCGGCTGCAGGCAATATCCACGTTGTTTATCTGAAGAATGCCGACGCCGCGAATGTTGCGCGAACGCTAAGGGCCATTGTTACCGGAGAGGCGGCGTCCCCGCTGCCGTCGACTCCGATCCGCGGGGCGAGCACAACCAGCGCCACCGCCGGGACGGCCGGTTCGGCCGCCACGGCCAGGGGCACCCAGGCGGTAACGCGGCAAAATACGAGTATTGGCCTTGCCGACAGCTTGGCCAGCGGCGGTTTCATCCAGGCCGACATAGCCAACAACGCGCTCATCATCACCGCCCCGGAGCCGGTCTACAACAATCTACGCAGCGTTATTGCCATGCTCGACAAGCGTCGAGCCCAAGTTTATATCGAGGCCTTGATCGTCGATCTTCAATCCGACCGCGCCTCGGAGTTCGGGATTCAGTGGCAGGACCTAACCGGTACCGGTCCCAGCGGCGCGAGGATCGTGGGCGGGACAAACTTCAGCTCCGGCGGGAGCAATATTATCGGGCTGATCGAGAACGTCGCCAAGGCGAGCACAGCAGGTTCGCTGGGGATCAGCCCGGGACTTAACGTAGGCGTAATTTTCGGCAAGACGGGTGGCGGCGTGCCCAATCTCGGGGTGCTCGCGCGGTTTCTGGAAACAAACGCAAAGGCGAACATCCTTTCGACGCCGAACATCCTTACGCTGGACAACGAGGAAGCTACCATTATTGTCGGCAGCAATGTCCCGTTCATCACCGGCCAGTATGCGCAGACGGGCGCGTCGCTTACGGCGTCGCCGTTCCAGACCTACGATCGACGCGACGTGGGACTGACGCTGCGTATCAGGCCGCAGATTTCGGAAGGCGGCATTGTTCGAATGCAGTTGTTCCACGAGCAATCCAGTATTCAGGGAACGACGCTATCGAATCCCGCCGGACCGATCACGACCAAGCGTTCAATCGAATCCTCGGTCGTCGTGGACGACGGGGGTATTGTGGTAATCGGCGGTCTGATCGAGGACAACTGGGCGATGGGCGAAGACAAAGTACCGGTGTTGGGCGATATTCCCGTCCTCGGCGCGATGTTCCGCTATGAAACGCGAAAACGTACTAGAAACAACCTCATGGTGTTTCTGCGTCCACGCATCATTCGCGATGCGACGACCTATCAGGGGCTAACCGCGGATCGCTACGATTATGTGATCGGCGAGCAGCAGAAGAATGCGGAAGGGACAACCCCGATGCCTGGGGAGCCGCCGGCGCCGACCCTGCCTGCGCGCGCGCCGTCAGCACCTGCATCGGGCGAGGCCCGCCAGCCTGCGGCGCGGTGAGTCGGCCGATGAGCATACCTGCGCGCCTGCCGTATACATTTGCGAAATCCCAGTCCATCATCCTCAACGTCCGTGAAGATGGCGGGCTGCGAGCGCTGGTAAGCGAGAATACGCCGGTATTCGCGTTAGCCGAGGTCCGGCGCACGGTCGGCGCTCTGTTCGAAGTCGACTTACTTGATGCGGCGAGCTTCGAGCGCGAACTCGCGGAAACATACAGCCGAACCGACCAGACTGCGGCCGAAGTGGCCGACGATATCGGCCAGGACCTTGACCTTTCGCGTCTGGTGCAGGAGTTGCCCCCGATCGAGGACTTGCTCGAGGGGGAGGACGACGCCCCGATCATACGCATGATCAATGCGTTGCTCACCCAGGCGGTGCGCGAAACGGCTTCGGACATTCACATCGAGCCGTTCGAGCGCCACTCGTCGGTGCGTTTTCGCATCGATGGCGTGCTGCGAGAGGTGATACAGCCACACCGGGCCCTGCACGCCGCGATGACATCCCGCATCAAGATCATGGCGCAGATGGATATCGCCGAAAAGCGACTTCCTCAGGACGGCCGCATTACCATTCGGATCGCCGGGAAGCCGATCGACGTGCGTGTGTCGACGATACCGGCAACCCATGGCGAGCGCGTCGTGATGCGTCTGCTTGACAAGGATCCGTCAAAGCTCGTGCTCGATGTGCTGGGAATGGCACCGGATACGCTGGCGCGCACCGATGCGTTGATTCACCGGCCGCACGGGATATTCCTGGTGACGGGGCCCACCGGGTCGGGGAAGACCACGACTCTCTATGCGGCGCTTTCCCGGCTCAAAGCCGGGGAACTGAACATCATGACGGTCGAGGATCCTGTCGAATACGATTTGCCCAATATCGGCCAGACGCAGATCAACAACCGCATCGATCTCACTTTCGCCAAAGCGTTGCGCTCGATCCTCAGACAGGACCCGGACGTCATCATGATCGGCGAGATTCGCGACCTTGAAACCGCTCAGATCGCCGTGCAGGCCAGCCTGACCGGGCACCTGGTTCTGGCGACCTTGCACACGAACGACAGCGCAAGCGCTGTGACCCGGTTGGTCGATATGGGCGTGGAACCCTTTCTGCTTGCTTCGAGCCTCGTCGGCGTTCTCGCGCAACGCCTAGTGCGCAGGCTCTGTCCGACCTGCCGGCAATCCTATCGGCCGGACGCTTCTGAAGAGGCACAATTCGCGCGCTCGGGATGCCCGGAGGTGTTGTATCGTGCCAAGGGGTGTGCTGCCTGCACTCATACCGGGTACCTTGGACGCATGGGCATTTACGAGCTGCTGGAAGTCGACGGCGCGCTGCAGCAGTTGATTCACGAACGCGCATCGGAACAGCGTATCCGCGACCATTGCGTGTCAAGCGCCGGTCTGCGCCCGCTAAAAGAAGATGGGCTGCGGTGGGTGGCCAACGGAGACACCACCCTTGATGAAATTCTTCGTGTCACTCGCGACTGAACCGCCGGGGTCGTACGGATGGCAGCGTTCAACTACCGGGCACTCGACTCCGAGGGTCGCGAGGTTAGAGGCGTACTTGAGGCCGAGACGAGCCGCATCGCCCGCGGTCAGCTGCGCGACCAGAATCTGGCGCCGGTCGAGGTCACCGTTGCCGGCCGGCGCAGCGTCGACCGCCCTTACGGAAGCCGTTCGGGAATTCGAACCGGTTCGCTCAGTCTCGTAACGCGGCAGTGGTCCACGCTGCTTGCGGCCGGGCTTACTATCGAGCGCTCGCTGAGTGCGTTAATCGAACAGACCGAGGACCAGGGCGTCCAAGAGGTTCTGGGCGGCGTGCGAGCAGAGGTTCTGGCCGGGCATTCCCTGCATGCTGCCCTGGGTCGTTTTGAGGACGTATTTCCACCTATCTACCGGGCGTTGGTCAACGCGGGTGAAAAATCGGGGGAACTTCCGACGCTGCTTGCTCGCCTGGCGGACTATCTGGAGGCGTCGCAGGCGACGCGGCAGAAGATTCTGCAGGCCCTGCTGTATCCGGCGATCGTGGTAGTGGTCGCCTTGGCCGTCATCACAGGTCTGGTTACCTATGTCGTGCCGCAGATCGTCGGCGTGTTCGTGCAGAGCAAGCAGACATTGCCGCTGCTCACCCGAGCCCTGATTCTGGTGAGCGATCTAATGCGCACCAGCGGAGTGTGGCTGGCGGTGGCGGCGGTGGCCCTGGCTATACTGGTGCAGCGCGCCCTGAGAAACGAAGCGCTCAGGTTGCGCTGGCATGCACGATTGCTCAAGACGCCGCTGCTCGGGCGATTTTTGCGCACGGTCGACAGCGCACGCTTCGCCAGTACTATGGCCATCCTCGTTGGAAGCGGCGTACCGCTCCTCGCCGCGCTGGAGGCCGGCAAGGGCGTGATCGGGAATTTGGTTCTTCGCCGATCCGTCGAGCGGGCAATCGGATTCGTACGCGAAGGCACGCCGCTGCACCGCGCGCTCGCAACCGAGCGAGTGTTTCCGCCATTGCTTATCCACCTGATCGCGAGCGGCGAAGCGAGCGGAACGCTCGATGAAATGCTGGCGCGCGCGGCGCAGCAGCAGCAAATCGAGCTGGATCACCGTACCGCCCTTGCGCTTGGCCTGTTTGAGCCGCTTCTGATTCTGCTGATGGGCGGACTCGTGTTGCTGATCGTGCTGGCCGTTCTGCTGCCTATCATCAACATCAACCTTCTGTTGCGCTAGGAGAATAACTTGACTCTAACTCAGAGCGCGGCGCGGCGAATCGCGGGATTCACGCTGATAGAGGTAATGGTCGTGATCTCGATTCTCGCCATTCTTGCTGCGCTGATCGTGCCTAAGATCATGAGCCGCCCCGATGAGGCGCGCGTGGTTGCAGCCAAACAGGACATCGCTGCGCTGATGCAGGCGCTCAAGCTCTATCGGTTGGATACCAAGCGCTACCCGACGACGGAGCAGGGCCTGCACGCGCTGGTCGCCAAGCCGAGCCAGGCACCGGTGCCGGAAAACTGGAAACCGGGGGGCTACGTCGAAAGACTGCCCCTTGACCCCTGGGGCAAACCATACCAGTTCCTGAACCCCGGGCTGCATGGCGAAATCGACGTGTTCAGTTACGGCGCGGACGGCGTTCCGGGCGGAGAAGGTTTTGACAGCGACATCGGCAACTGGTCGTTCTGACCGCAGCCGAGCGAGCCGTGGTTTCACGCTGATCGAGATGCTGGTCGTGATCGCGATCATCGGGATTCTGTCGATCTATGTCGCCCTGTCGACAGCACCCAATTCGCGCCGCCAGGCAGCGGCCGACGCCGAACGGCTGGCGCTGCTGCTCGAAACGGCCCTTCAGGAGGCGCAGTGGGGCGGCCACGCGATTGCATGGTCGGCCGACGCGAAAGGCTACCGGTTCTGGCAGCAAGCGAACGAACGCCGGTGGCAACCTATTACGGACAATGAACTGTACCGAGCGCGTTCGCTTGAGGGCGCCACCGGAATCTCAGGCGTCGAGGTTGATGGGCAGCCGCTGCCACCCGGCGCGCTGCTGAAGTTTTTCCCGTTTTCCATGCCCTTGTTCCAAATCACGCTGAGTGCGCCCCAGGGCGAGTTGATCCTGCGCTCGCTTCCGAACGGCAGGGTAGATCTGCAGATGCCGAAAGAGCAATGAATTCGACGCCGCGAGCAAGACGCGGGTTCACGCTGCTGGAAATGCTGGTCGCGCTTACTGTGCTGGCGATTGCATTGCTGGCGGCGTTGCGCGCAAGCGGCGCCGCGGTCGCGAACACCGAGGAGATCCGCGACCGGTTGCTCGCGGGCTGGGTTGCGCAGAACCGTCTCGCCGAGCATATCGCACGTCGCGATTGGCTGCCGATCGGCGTGGTACGCGGCGAGGAAAGCCAAGGCGGCGTGAGATTCGGTTGGGAGGAGCGGACAGTCGGCACACCGAACTTCCAGTTCCGGCGTATCGAGATCCGCGTGTTTTCCGAGCAGCAACCGGATTTCACGCTCGCGCGTCTTAGTGGATTCGTCGTCAAACCGGGCGGTTGAGGGCGATGTCGCGTCTGCAGTCGGGTTTGACACTGGTCGAACTGATCGTCGCAGTGGCGCTGCTGGCACTTCTTTCGGTGATGGCCTATCGCGGCCTCGACAGCATGATGCGATCAAACGATCGCACGCTCGCCGAGGTCGAACGCTGGCGCGCTACAACTTTTTTGCTGGAGCGCTTTGCCGCAGACGTGTCGCAGCCCGCGCGACGGCAGATCCGGGGGGCCGCCGGGGAACTGCTGCCGGCTTGGTGGGGGCAAGCGCTTGCCGAGCCGGCGGGCACCGAATCTCAACTCGAATTCTCGCGCAAGTCGCCTCCCGGTCAGGATGAATCCAGGCTCGGCTACCGACTGCGCGGCGGCAACGTGGAATTGCTGGTGTGGCGTGTGCTGGACCGCGCACCTGGCTCCAAGGCCGAAGTCTACAAGCTGCTCACCAACGTGCGTGCGTTGCGGTTCCGCCATCTCGACGAGCGCGGTGTCTGGCAGGACGAATGGCCACAGTCGGATGCCGAACCGCTACCTCGCGCTGTCGCGGTTGAGCTGACCTTGGCCGAAGGTCCCACTGTGACCCGAATCTTCGCGCTTCCGTGACGGTGCCGCGTCGGATACAACCGGAGGCACGCGGCGCGGCGCTGATCATGGCACTGCTCGTGGTCGCGTTGGCGACAATGTTGTCGACGACGCTGTTCTTTCGGCAGGATGTCTGGCTGAGGCAAGTAGACACGCAGCGCGATCAGGCCCAGACGCGCATTATCGCCGGCGCCGGTATCGCATGGGCAAGGGCGGTACTCGCCTACGATACCCGAACGAGCGTATCCGATCATCTCGGCGAGGCCTGGGCGATCACAGTGCCGACCACCCGCGTGGAAGACGGCGAAATCGCCGGACAGGTGACCGACGAGCAGGGAAAATGGAATTTGAACAATTTGCTCGCAGGTGACGGCAGTGTAAGCGCCGCCAATATGGAGGTCTTTCGCCGGTTGCTGGTTTTGCTCAGATTATCGCCGGAACTTGCAGCGACGCTTGCGGACTGGTTGGACAAGGACAGCGAACCATCAGCGGGCGGTGCAGAGGACGCCTATTACCTTGCGCAACCGCAGCCTTATCGGAGCGCCAACCGAATTCTGACCGACGTCGATGGACTGCTGCGCGTCCGCGGATTCGATGCCAACGTCGTGGAGCGCTTGCGTCCCCACGTGACCGCGCTGCCGGGCTATCATAGAGCCAACGTGAATACTGCTAGTGAATTCGTGCTCAGCGCACTGTTGCCGGACATGCAGCCCTCCGAAATTCGACAGATGATCGCCCAGCGCGAGAGAATACCCTTCCGAGATTTCGTCGACTTCCGCGCGCGTCTGCCAAGGTCCGAGATCGCGCCGAACCAGGAACTGCTCGACACGCGGAGCCGGTATTTCACCGTCCTCATCCGCGCGCGCTACGGTCGCGCCGGACTTACAACAGAGGCCTTGCTCGAGCGGCCGGGGCGCGATTGGCCGCTGGTCGTCTGGCAGAAATATCAATGAATTCCCTGCTGCGGTTCCATATATCGGCTAACTGGCCGGCAGAGACGACTGCGTGCGACTGGGCTCTGTACGACGCAAGGGGATCGCTCATTCAACGTGGATCGAGCGAACCTCGCCACTGGCCGATGGCCGAAAGCGTCGAGGCGGTCCTTAGCCCTGATCAGTGCCTTAGCCTCGAAGTTAAGCTGCCAGGCGGGGCGAAAGCCGCAAGATCCCGCAGCAGTGAACTCATCGCCTACGCCGTCGAAGAGCGGCTGGCTGGCGAAGTCGAGAACGAGCATTTCGTCGTGGGCGAAACGGATGCCGATGGCCAGACGCCGGTCTGGGTCATTAGCCGCGCGAGACTGCGGGTGTTGCTCGGCGCGTTCGAGCAGCTGGGGCGTAAGCCCCACCGTGTATTCAGCGAACTGCAGCTTGCGCCCTTTAACCCCGGCCGATGGTCGGTATGCCTCGGCGAGCAGGACGGTTTTGTTCGCGTCGGCAAAGAATCGGGCTTCGCATTCGATTTCGCCCAGCAGAACGTGCACACGAAGCCTCCGATCGCTTTGCAACTGGCGCTGTTGACCGCCCGTCGGGCGAACCGAATGCCCGAGTCGGTAGACGTGTATTGCGTTGAGGCCTCAGCACCAGATGCCGTGGCTTGGGAATCTGCGCTGGGCGTTAAGGTTGGCCGGGCAGCGGAATACGTCTGGCAGGTTCGACCGGCGCGTTCGGTCCGTAACTTCTTGGTGGGCGAATTTACCCCCAGAGGGGAGCGCGGGGCAGCGTGGGCCGCGTTCAGACCGGCGCTGGTGCTTGGGGCGCTAACATTAGTACTGTATTCGCTGTTCAGTTTCGGCGAGTGGATCTGGCTCGACCGGAAGGCCAGCAGCCTGAATGCCCAATCGATGGAAACATTTCGCGCTGCCTTCCCGCAGGTTGGCACGATCGTCGATCCTTCACTGCAGATGCAGCGACTTTACGACCAGTTCAAGCGCGAGCGCGGACAACTGGGTGAAAGCGATTTTCTGCCAATGCTTGCCTCCGTCTCGGATGCAGTGGCGAATAGCGGCGCTTATCGCAGCATGAGCTTCGAGGAGGGGCGGCTCGAGTTTGCCGTCTCGCTGCCGAATACTGGGGCCGTTCAACGCTTGCGTGAAGCACTTGTCCAGCGGGGACTTGATACCACTTTGCGCGATTCGCGGCGGACTGGAACGAGTATCCAGGCGACCTTTAGCGTAAGGCGGAGCCTATGATGTTGATCGGGACGCAGGCTTCCATTCGAGCGTTTTGGGCCGCACGCCATCCGCGCGAAAGGACGTTTCTGCTCGCGCTGGCGATCTTCCTCGGCACAGCGCTTCTGGCGCAAGGGCTTTGGGCCAGCCACCAGGCGCGCGTTCGCCTCAAGAAACAGATTCCGCACCTGCTCCAACAGGTGGAGAACCTCAGACGAAGGGCCGCGGATCTGCAGCGACTTAAGGTTCAGCCGCCGGGTCCGGTTCCGATACAGGAGAGCGGTTTGCTCGCCACTGCAGTCGCAAGCGCAAATACCGCGTCTCTTCCCGAGGCGGCAAAACAGCTCAGGACGGAGGGACCGCGAAGACTACGCCTGCGCGCAACCCTGCATTTCGACCGATGGCTCAAGTGGGTCGCCGCGCTTCAGAGGGACGGGCGTATCAGGGTTGTTTCCTGCCGCATTGACGCGGGGGAGGCGCCAGGCCTGGTCAGGATCGATGCCCTTTTTTCACTTCCGGAATCCGGTTAGGCGCGACCGCGCTTATTCCGGAATTTCTTTCCTGGACCCGCAGGATTTAGCGCGAAACCGCGCCGGCGTACTGCTGCTCATCTCAATCGAGTGTCAGACACCGTGAAACGCCTGTGGTGGCTGTTTGCCGCTGGATTGTTTCTTCTGGCCTTGATCGTACAGTGGCCTGCGGCGTGGCTCGCTCCGAGAATCGAGCAGGCTACCCAACAGCGCTGGCGGCTCGGCAGCGTCCGAGGCACGGTCTGGCGGGGCCAGGCCGTCCTGTACAGTCTCGATCGATCCAGCGGGCGGTGGCATCCGGGGCGGAGAATCCACTGGGACTTCGTCTGGGGCGAACTCCTCCGGGGCCGTCTGGCCGTGCAGACGGGTTTGGGTGACGCGGGCAGAGTTCGGCTCGCCGCCGGACCGCGAAGTTGGTCCATTGAAGAGCTCGATGCAACCATGCCGGCCGAGCAGATTGCCGTTTTGCTGCCCGCCACGCTCGCGGATTACGGCTGGTCGGGCCCGATGCACGCCCGCGCACAGGTCTTCAGTTGCCAATGGGGACGCGCCGGTTGTGTCGGACGAATCGACTTGAGCTGGACCAAGGCTGCCGTCGCGTACGTCCCCGGACCGCCTCTGGGAGATTATCAGTTGCGCCTGACCGCGGAAGGCAAAGCCCTGCGCTTTGATCTGGCAACAGTACGCGGCCGGCTGCGGATTACCGGGGCCGGAGAACTGTCCGGAGGCGCATTGCGTTTCACCGGGGAAGCTTGGGCGAACGGGGAACACGCCGGCAATCTGGAGACGATCCTGCAAGCGCTCGGCCGCCCAGGGGCCGCGCCGGGACGCTACCTGATCGAATACCGGGAGAAAATTAGATGATCACGCGGGCTGCGGACAGCTCCCGAAAGCCTCACCGGCTGGAGGTCGACCCAGGCAACCACGACCTGTTGTATGATGTCCAAAGAGCCACCCGTAAATGTATTAGCAGACAGCAGCATAGGAAATATTGTTGAGGTATTGCAAGAACTGCAGAATACTTCATAATAGGCACTGGCCAATATTGGGCAAAGGAGGACTTCCGTGCGGAATCCTTTTACTACTACTATGGACAAGAAGATATCGAGATGTTCTGCATGGGTGTTAATCACTGCCATGGTAACCGTGCTCGCCGCCTGCGGGGGTGGCAGCCCAGGGGGGACATCGGGCGGAACGACGGATGGAACAACAGGCGGAACAACAGGCGGGACGACCGGTGGGACGACGGGCGGAACGAATGGGGGAACGACCGGCACCGCGAAAACGCCGACTCTGACGCTCGCTCTGCAGGACAGCAGCGGGGCTGCCGCGACATCGCTGACAGCGGGGTCTCCTTTGACCGTTCAGGCGACGCTGAAAGATGCAGACGGCGCGCCAATCCCCAACATCGTGATTTCATTCAGCAGCGCCGACTCCGCGCTTGCATCGCTGTCTCCCTCTTCGGCGCTAACCAACACTTCCGGCGTCGCATTTTCACGCATCGACGCTACCAGCATTGCGGCGGTGGGTGCGAGCTATGTAAACGCAACCGCGACGTTTCCCACCGGGTCGACCTCTTCTTCAACGCCGGTTACCGCCGAGACTCCTTATGCGGTCGGCGCAGCTACGGTCGACATGACGTTGGCAGTGTCCCAGGCGAATATTTCGGCCGGCGGGACCAGTTCGGTCACGGCGACGGTATCTATCAACGGCGCAGCACCCACAACGCCGATGACCGTGGATTTCACCTCAGGCTGCGCAAGGACGGGTAAAGCCACGCTTTCAACCGGTGTGCTGACCATCAACGGCGTTGCGACCGCGACTTACACTGACAACGGATGCGGGCAGGCGGACACCGTTGTTGCGTCGACCAGTTCGACGCAAAAAACCGCCGTTATCACGGTTGCTCCACCGCAGGCGGCCAATATCAAGTTCATCGGCACAACGCCGGAGTCGTCGTTGCTGGTGATCAAAGGAACCGGTGGCGTCGGATACAGCGAAACGGCCGTGGTGAAATTCCAGGCAGTCGATGCGGCGGGCACCGGACTCGCGAACCAGACTGTCAGGTTTGGACTTACAACCGTCGCCGGCGGCCTGACGATGGAAAATACCGCGCTCGCTGTTGGGGAGACGGTCTCCAAGCAGACCGATGCCAACGGTGACGTGTCGGTCACCGTCCAGTCCGGAACGGTTCCTACGGCGGTCTGGGTGACGGCAGCGCTGGGTACGCTGTCGACGCAGTCGAACAAAGTGGTGATCTCGACCGGCAGGCCGAGCCAGGATTTCTTCAGCCTCTCGGCGACGAAGTTGAATATCGACGGCGGCAACTACGATGGCGCGAGGACGACGCTCAACATCTACGCGGCGGACCGGCTGGGCAACATCGTTCCGGACGGTACGGCGATCAATTTCATCGCCGAGGGCGCGCAGATCGTAGGCCAAACCACTGGGGGCACGGCCTCGTCCACGTGCACCACGCTCAACGGGGCGTGTACGGTCGATCTGGTGAGCGCCGAACATAGACCTATCCCGGACAGCGAGCGCTCGGGGATTTCCGCCGAAAACGCTCTGCCTGAAGGGCCGACCGCAAATCGCGTAACCGTCGTCGCCTATACCGTGGGCGAGGAAAGTTTTGTCGACGCCAACGGCAATAACAAATGGGACACGGGCGAGACCTGGGACGATTTGGGCGACATATACATCGATTCGAACGAGAGCCTTGAATGGGACGAAAACGAGCAATTCATTCGCTACAGTGCCAACAACGCTGCTGAATGCCCGCCTTTGCCGACGGATACCCCAAAACTTGACAACGCCACTTCGAAACCAGGGACATGCGATGGTGTTTGGGGTCAGGCGCACGTGCGGCGCAGCATGGTCATCGTACTGTCGGGACATACCGCGCACGCGAACACGAATCTCGTCAACATGGGCGGTGGCTGCATTGGTGTAGCCTCTGTCCTTGTGTCAGATCAGTGGGGCAATCCGATGCCTGCAGGTTCGACGCTGACCGTCAGCGCCAATGCAGTAAGCGACAGCACAGCCCCCACCGCAAAGGCCGCGGAGATTACCGTGGTCCCCGAGACTGTGCCGAGCTCAAATGCTCCCGGCGGAACCTGGCATTCGGTCAAGGTCTCTGTGGGCGCGGGCAAGTGCGCGACGCCCGTGAGCGGGTCCTTTGACCTGTTGGTGTCAACCCCCAGTGAATCGACCAATGTGACGTCGGTGTTGCCATTCACGGTTAATCCGTAATCGAAAGAGTGCAGGAGCAAGGCCGGCGAAAGCCGGCCTTGCATTATTTGGCACGCCGGACCCCCCCCCTTTTCTCGAGCGATGCACCGATCCTGCACCGGATGTGACTCGTTTCAGAGCCGCGGGGCGATTCGCGCCACGACAGCGTAACGTGCGCTGCGAAAACAGATTTCTTAGCTTGAACACGGCGCTACTTGAAGCAACGAGGGTTCGAAGGTAGACTCAAAAGTTCGCCCCGAGTACTTCGGGTGGATGAACTTCTGCCTCTCCGTCCGGCAACCTGAAAGGTGTAACGGTGAACCAGTTCGGCCTTCCCAAGCCTGAGGGTCTGTATGACCCTGCCCGCGAACATGATGCCTGCGGCGTCGGTTTCGTCGCGCATATCAAGGGAAGGAAAAGCCACGGCATCATCGACCAAGGCTTGCTGATCCTCAGGAATCTGAATCACCGCGGCGCCGTGGGCGCCGATTCCAAGGCAAGCGACGGCGCGGGGCTGCTGATGCAGATTCCTGATCGTTTTTTCCGCGACGAAATGGCAACATTGGGCGTGACCCTGCCCAAGCCGGGCCAATACGGCGTGGGCATGGTGTTTTTGCCGAAAGAGCCGGCGTCGCGTCTGGCATGCGAATACGAGATCGGACGAGCAATCAAGGAGGAGGGTCAGCTCCTGCTCGGATGGCGCGACGTGCCCGTGGATAATTCGGACCTCGGTGACTCGGTGAAAACCGTGGAACCGGTGATCCGGCAAGTATTCATCGGTCGCGGCGCCGGGGTCACCGTCACTGACGCGCTTGAGCGCAAGCTCTACATCATCCGCAAAGCATCCGGCCATGCAATTCAGGCGCTCAAGCTCGCCCACGGCAAGGAGTTTTACGTGGCGTCGATGTCTGCGCGCACCGTCGTGTACAAGGGCATGCTGCTGGCCGATCAGGTCGGCACTTACTTCAAGGACCTGCAGGATCCGCGGGTGGTTTCGGCACTGGCTCTGGTACACCAGCGTTTTTCCACCAATACATTTCCGACCTGGGACCTTGCGCACCCGTTTCGCATGATCGCGCACAATGGGGAAATCAATACCTTGCGAGGCAACGTCAACTGGATCCGGGCGCGGCAGGGAGCGATTTCCAGCCCGATACTGGGGCGCGACCTGGACAAGATCTGGCCGCTCATCTACGACGGGCAGTCCGACTCCGCGTCATTCGACAATGCGCTGGAACTGCTGGTGATGAGCGGCTACCATATTGCGCACGCGGTGATGATGATGATCCCGGAGGCATGGGAAGCCCACTCGTTGATGGACGCCAATCGCCGCGCTTTCTACGAATACCACGCCTCGATGATGGAACCATGGGACGGGCCCGCCGCCATCGCATTCACCGACGGACGGCGGATCGGCGCCACGCTCGACCGCAACGGCCTGCGTCCCGCGCGCTACATCGTCACTGACGAGGACCTGGTCATCATGGCTTCGGAGGCTGGCGTGTTGCCGATGCCCGAGGAGCGGATCGTCAAGAAATGGCGCTTGCAGCCCGGCAAAATGTTCTTGGTGGATCTGGAAAAAGGCCGCATCGTCGATGACAAGGAGATGAAGGACGCGCTGGCATCGAACAAGCCATATTCGGAGTGGATCGAGCGAATCCGGATCAAGCTCGACGATGTCGAGTCCGACAAACAGCGGCCCGAGCGTTCCGCGGTATCGCTGCTGGACCGCCAGCAAGCCTTCGGCTACACGCAGGAAGACATCAAGTTCGTGATGGCGCCGATGGCGATCAACGGCGAAGAAGCCACTGGCTCAATGGGTAACGATTCGCCGCTGGCGGTTCTATCTGCCAAGAACAAGACCCTCTACCATTATTTCAAGCAGCTGTTCGCGCAGGTGACGAACCCGCCGATCGATCCGATCCGCGAGGAACTGGTCACCTCGCTTGTCTCGTTCATCGGACCCAAGCCGAATCTGCTCGGCATCGACGAAATGAACCCGCCAATCCGTCTCGAGGTAAGCCAGCCCATACTGGACTTTTTCGAGATGGAGAAAATCCGGAATATCGACCGTTATACCGAGGACAAGTTCAAGTCATTCGAGCTGGATATCTGTTATCCGGTTGCATGGGGCAACGAGGCGATAGAAGCGCGGCTGGCGAGCTTGCGCGCGCAGGCCGAAGACGCGGTGCGCTCGGGCATCGGAATTCTGATCATCTCGGACCGCCATATCGACCGTGACAGAATGCCGATCCCGGCGCTGTTGGCGCTATCGGCGATTCACCAGCATTTGGTCGGCAGGGGGTTGCGCACGTCGGTCGGCATCGTGGTGGAGACCGGGTCGGCCCGCGAGGTTCATCACTTCGCGCTGCTCGGCGGTTACGGTGCGGAGGCAGTACACCCCTACCTCGCGCTCGAGACGCTGCTCGCGATGAGCGACGTCCCGTCTGAGGGCGTCGATGCCAAGACCGCGATCAAGAATTACGTCAAAGCGAACGGCAAGGGCCTCAAGAAGGTGATGTCCAAGATGGGCATTTCGACCTACATGGGCTACACCGGCGCGCAGATTTTCGAGGCAGTGGGCTTGGCGAAGAGCCTGGTGGACAAGTATTTCACCGGCACGACTTCGAGCGTCGAGGGCATCAACGTATTCGAGCTCGCCGAGGAGTCGATACGCATGCACCGCGCGGCCTTCGGCGAGGATCCGGTGCTTGCCAACGCGCTGGACGCCGGCGGCGAGTACGCATTCCGCGTGCGTGGCGACGAGCACATGTGGACCCCGGACGCGATTGCCAAGCTGCAGCATGCCGCGCGCGCGAACAATTTTCAGACGTACAAGGAATACGCCAAGATCATCAACGACCAGTCGCGGCGGCATATGACTTTCCGCGGGCTGTTCGAGTTCAAATTGAATCCGTCCGCGGCCGTACCCATAGACGAGGTCGAGCCTGCCTCCGAGATTGTCAAGCGCTTCGCCACCGGCGCGATGTCGCTCGGTTCGATCTCGACCGAGGCGCACACGACGCTTGCGCTGGCAATGAACCGTATCGGCGGAAAGTCGAACACTGGCGAAGGCGGCGAAGACCGCAGGCGCTACGCACCGGTCGTCGCAGGCGAGACGCTTGCGTCGCGTATCGGCGCCGATCGGATCGAGATCGACTTGCCGCTCAAGGAGGGCGATTCGCTCAAGTCCAAGATCAAGCAGGTTGCCTCGGGCCGCTTTGGCGTGACGACGGAATATCTGGTCAGTGCTGAGCAAATCCAAATAAAGATGGCGCAGGGCGCCAAACCCGGCGAGGGCGGCCAGCTCCCCGGCCGAAAAGTCTCCGAGTACATCGCAGAACTTCGTTACTCGACTCCGGGTGTGGAGTTGATCTCTCCGCCACCGCACCACGACATCTACTCGATCGAGGATCTCGCGCAACTCATCCACGATCTGAAAAATGCCAATCCGGACGCCTCGATCAGTGTCAAGCTAGTCTCGGAAGTGGGCGTGGGCACTGTCGCTGCCGGCGTGGCAAAGGCCAAGGCGGACCACGTCACCATTTCCGGCCATGACGGCGGCACCGGCGCTTCACCCTGGAGTTCCATCAAGCACGCAGGCACGCCGTGGGAACTGGGGCTGGCAGAGACCCAACAGACACTCGTCCTGAACAGGCTGCGCGGGCGCATTGCGGTTCAGGTCGACGGTCAAATCAAGACCGGTCGGGACGTGGTAATCGGAGCACTGCTTGGCGCCGACGAATTCGGGTTTGCCACGGCGCCGTTGGTGGTCGAAGGCTGCATCATGATGAGGAAGTGCCACCTGAATACCTGTCCGGTCGGCGTGGCTACCCAGGATCCGGTGCTGCGCAAGCGATTTTCCGGCAAGCCCGAACACGTCATCAATTATTTGTTCTTCGTGGCCGAGGAGGCGCGCGCGCTGATGGCGCAGCTAGGCATCCGCAAATTTTCCGATCTGATCGGACGGGCGGACCTGCTCGACATGAAGCAAGGTGTCGAGCACTGGAAGGCGAAGGGGTTGGATTTCAGCCGCGTCTTCCATGTGCCGAAGGCGCCTGCCGAAGTCGCACGCTACCACTGCGAATCGCAGGACCATGGCCTGGAGAGGGCACTCGACCACCGGCTTATCGAACTCGCCAAATCCGCTATCGAAGGCGGCGAGCGCGTGACGATCGACATGCCGATTCGAAACGGCAACCGAACCGTCGGCACCATGCTCTCGAGTGTCATCGCCAAACGGTACGGACATGATGGGCTGGCCGACGACAGCATTCATATCCGATTTGCCGGATCGGCCGGTCAGAGCTTTGGCGCGTTCCTTGCCAAGGGTGTAACGCTCGAGCTCATCGGCGACACCAATGACTATTGCGGCAAAGGCCTCTCCGGTGGCCGCATCATTGTCCAGCCTTCACCGAAATTCCGCGGCGAGCCGACTGAAAACATCATCACCGGCAACGTCGTCCTCTACGGTGCGATCGCGGGCGAAGCCTATTTTCGCGGCGTCGCCGGGGAGCGATTTGCAGTGCGCAATTCCGGCGCGCGGGCAGTAGTTGCGGGGGTGGGCGACCACGGCTGCGAATATATGACGGGCGGTACCGTGGTCGTGCTTGGCCCCACCGGGCGTAATTTTGCCGCCGGCATGTCTGGAGGCATCGCATATGTGCTCGACGACGATGGTACGTTCCCGCAGCGCTGCAATCAGGCAATGGTGCGGCTCGAGCCGATACTTGCCGAAGCCGAGCAGGAAGGAAAGGTTGCGCGAGGCCTTTGGCATTACGGCAGGGCTGACGAATCGATCCTGAAGGAGCTGATAGAGAATCACAGACGGTACACGGGTAGCGATCACGCGAAACACATACTGGCCAACTGGCATACCTGCCGAGGCAAGTTCGTCAAGGTGTTCCCCAACGAGTACCGGCGCGCGCTGGGGGAACTCGCGACGAAAGGGACAAGGAAGGCGGCCTGAGCAGGGCATTGAGAAATCGGGCCTCTCGGGCGGAAGACGACCGTCGTTTCTTCTTCGCGATCTTCCCTGCACGGCAAGACTGAGACCGACACAGATCCACGAGACCAGCACGCAAATGGGCAAAGCAACAGGATTTCTGGAGTATCAACGACTTTCGGAAGCGGCCGAGCCGGCGCGCGAGCGGGTCACGCATTACAAGGAATTCATTGTACGGCTCGCCGATCAGGACGCATCGATACAGGGTGCCCGTTGCATGGATTGCGGAATTCCGTTCTGCATGGACGGCTGTCCCGTGAACAACATCATTCCGGATTGGAACGACCTGGTCTACAAGCGGAACTGGAAGCAGGCGCTCGACATGCTGCACTCGACCAACAACTTTCCCGAGTTCACCGGCCGCGTTTGCCCGGCGCCCTGTGAGGAAGCCTGCACGCTCAACATCAACAACGATCCCGTCGGCATCAAATCGATCGAGCACGCGATTATCGACAAGGGTTGGGAAATGGGCTGGGTCGCCCCGCAGCCGAGCGCGCGCAAGACCGGAAAGCGCATTGCCGTCATCGGATCCGGGCCCGCCGGCCTAGCCGGTGCGCAACAACTCGCGCGCGCCGGCCACGCAGTGGTCGTGTTCGAGAAGAACGACCGCATCGGTGGGCTGCTGCGCTACGGCATACCCGACTTCAAGATGGAGAAGGTGCATATCGACAGGCGCATTGAGCAGATGCAAGCCGAAGGCGTCGAGTTCCGCGTCAATCAGCATGTCGGTGTCGGCGTCGTGGCAAAGGAGCTGCTGGATGAGTTCGACGCGATCGTGCTTGCCGGCGGCGCCGAGCAGCCGCGCGATCTGCCGATCCCGGGCCGCGACCTGGACGGCATCCACTTCGCGATGGACTTCCTGCCGCTGCAGAACCGGCGCGTGGCAGGCGACAAGAAGGTGCGCGAACTGCTTGCGACCGACAAGCAGGTGGTGGTCATCGGCGGAGGCGATACCGGATCGGACTGCGTCGGCACGTCGAACCGACAGGGCGCCAAGTCGATCGTGCAGTTCGAGTTGCTGCCGCAGCCGCCCGAGCACGAGAACAAACTGCTGACCTGGCCCTACTGGCCGGTCAAACTGCGCAGTTCGAGCTCTCACGAGGAAGGCTGCAGTCGCGACTGGGCCGTGACCACCAAGTTGTTCCGGGGCGAGGGCGGAAGGGTAAAAGCGCTGCATGCGGCACGGGTCGAATGGACCAAGGATGCCGCGAGTGGCCAGATGAAGATGGCCGAGGTACCCGGGAGCGAATTCGAAATGCCGGCAGATCTGGTGCTGCTGGCGATGGGTTTCGTGAGCCCGGTGCAGAATGTGCTCGATGCGTTCGGCATCGAGAAGGACTCGCGCGGCAACGCCAAAGCCGCCGCCGAAGGTGTTGGCTGCTATGCCACCTCGGTCACGAAGGTGTTCGCTGCCGGCGACATGCGGCGGGGCCAGTCGCTGGTCGTTTGGGCGATACGCGAAGGGCGTCAGTGCGCGCGCGCTGTCGACGAATTCCTCATGGGCTCATCGGAACTTCCGAGGTAGAGCAACGCCGACCCGCATCGGCACAAGACTTCCTGATATCTCCGACCACGCGCTCGGGGGCTGACGCCAGATTGCCGAAAGCCCCCTGGCGTGGGTTCGGCGTTGTTGGACGGAATTTCGAGCGCAATGCCATTGCCGTCCCATTTTGTTGGCAGGGTCTTGGAAGAGCGACGAATCAGCGGGAATAAAGTCGCGCCGAAAAGCGTTTCAACCCGAGTGTGCGCGTCGATGGCGCACGTCATGTTTGGATTTGTACCCTGCGCCCTGACCGCGCTGGTGACGTGTTTCGTGCTTTCGACATGATTTACCTTGTGGGGATAGGCGACCATCGTGTCCACGCGGGCAGTAGCGGACTCGACAAGAGACGCGGGTATCGACGTGCGAGTCGCGGGGGCGCTTCGTGCGGTCTTGCTGGCCTCGGCGCTGCTACTCACGCCGCCCGCCGCCAGTCGGGCTGCCGCCCAGGAAACCAATGCGGAGCCCACGGCGACTTTCGCGGGCGAAAAGGTGTGCGCAGGCTGCCACGCCGCTGAGAATTCCCACTTCGGCCACACCGTCCATGCCAAGCTGTTCCGAGAAAATCCCCGGAATGAACGCGAAAGGCAGGTGTGCGAAGCCTGTCACGGTCCGGGATCGCGACACCTGGCGAACGCGGTCGATCACAGCGCGCTCATCGGTTTTACGAGAGGATGGGGCACGCCTGTTGAAAAGCAGAATTCTCAATGTCTGGGGTGCCACGATGGAGGGCGGCGGATCCACTGGCCGGGCTCACCCCACGCCTCGAACAAGGTCGCGTGCAGCGACTGCCACAACGCGATGGCGCGATTCTCCTTCGCCGGCCTGTTAAAGACAGCGAGCGTTTCCGAAACCTGTTATTCCTGTCATCAGCAACAGCGCGCCGAGTTCCGCAAGCGTTCCCATATGCCGTTGCCAGAGGGAAAGATGTCGTGCGTGAGCTGCCACAACCCGCACGGCTCCCTGACGCGCCCGCTGCTCGATGCGAACACGGCAAACGACGTGTGTTACGCATGCCACGCTGAGAAGCGCGGTCCCTTCGTCTGGGAGCATGCCCCGGTGCGCGAGAATTGCCTTAACTGCCACGAAGCGCATGGTTCGAGTCAGCAAGCCCTGCTCGTGGCGCCGCGCCCGTTTCTGTGTCAGCAATGCCATACGAACCGCACCCATCACAATAATCTGGCGACTGTGCCGAACCTAGCGGGGGGCCAAGCTCCAAACCAGTGGTTGATCGCCCGCAGCTGCCAGACGTGCCACGCACAGATTCATGGTAGCAATCATCCAGCGGGTGTCAGGTTCCTGCGCTGAAAAGGTTTTTTGACCGCCGCAGCGGATATTCGTAAATGGCGCGAGTCCATATCGAGGGAAGACCTATGATGCGATTCGGCATATCCGGCAAGACAATGGCGCGCTGCGTCGGTGCCGCCGTCGTGCAAATCGCGATGGGGCCCGCACTTGCGGACTCCGCAATTGGACCCGCTTTGACCGCGGGCAATGCGATGAATCCTGGTGTGCTGAATTCGGCACGAGACCTGGATCCGGCAGGATTGAGTCCGTACCGGCTGCCGGCTTCGCGCACTCCGAACGGCCAACTCTACGAAATTCCCTACGCGCGCCGCGAAATTCGCGAGCCGAAATCCGGATGGGGCGGTTCCGGATACATCGAAGCCGGCGTTCTCGGCGGCGACGCCCACGAACGGAATGCTCTGTTTCGCCAATATTGGGATGTCGACAACGGTTTCTACCTAAACAACTTTGGACTGGAGATAACCGACAAAGCGCGATTTTTCGAGATCGTGGGGGGAGGAGTCGGTCGAAGCGATCAGTTCTACGAAGCTCGGTACGGACGTTACAACGACTACCGGGTGGATCTTTCGTACAGCGAAACCCCGCATGTGCTTTCAACGACCGCGCGGCCAATTTGGCTGGGGATCGGAACAGGCAATCTGTCGCTTTCGTCTTGGCCCGGCGTCGCCCCCGGCGGTGCGACCGGAAACAACGGCACCACCGCGGTGGCGCTCCGCGAGCTCATCGATTCGACGACCGAAATGGAATTGGGTGTAATGCGAAAGACCGGCAGTGCGCGCGTCCGCGTCGCATTGACCGACGCCTGGACATTTCACTCCAGTTATACGCTTGAGCACCGCCGCGGCGCGCGCCCATTCGGTGGAAACGAAGGCAACGGGGAAACTGTGGAGCCTATCGACTATAAGACGCACGAGCTGAATGCCGGACTGCGTTACAGGGACCGCGTGACCAATTTCAATCTCGATCTGTCGGCTTCCCTTTTTCGAAACGGCATTGATACGGTCTCCTGGGAAAATCCCTTTCGCCACACGAGCGGGGCACTACTGATCAAGGGTGGACGAACCGATCTGTATCCGGACAACGACGCCTACGCTGCGAAGGCAGAATACGCGCGGGTCTTGCCCACATTCCGTAACGCTCGATTCAATGCCACCGTTGCGCTCGGGGCGATGCGACAGAACGATCTACTCGTCGCGCCTACCGTGACAAGCGGCATGGGCGCTGGGAGTGCGGGTGGATTCAACGGCAATTTCGACCTTTGGAATACCACCGCTGCATTGAGCCAGCAGCGTGCGAATGCGAACATCGACACGGGACTGGTCAACCTCGGCCTTTCGCTGGTTCCGGCGGACCGGCTCACCGTACGCGGTTCGCTGCGCCATTACCAGACGCAAAATCATACGAGTTATGTGGCGTTCAACCCGCAGACGGGTCAGTTCGGTTACATCATCCAGGATACCAACGCGACTACCGTATTTGATGGCAGCAAAAATGTTCATTACAGGAACATTCCGTTTCAAGGCAGGCAGGACAACTATAAGCTGAGCGCAGAATATGGGGTGCGCCGGCGCGCGATGCTGAGCGCCGATTACGAGAGGGAGGAAATCCAGCGCGCGTATCGTGAGCGCGCCGAAACCTGGGAGGATCGTGTGCGACTCGGCTACTCAGATCGAGGATTCGAGTCGGTCACACTTCGGCTCGCGTACGAATATGGCAGCCGTCGCGGCAGTCAGTACATTTCGGACCCTTATAAGGATTTTTACACCGCTTCATTGCCGGCTTACACCGACACGCCGGGAAATGTGCTCGACCGGCTGCACAATTTGGAAGAACTGCGCAAGTACGATCTGGCTGACCGCAGGCAACAAGTGCTGAAGGCGCGGCTGAATTATTTTCCCCGTGTCGACGTGGATCTGGGAGCGACGCTGCAATCGAAAATCAGTACCTATCCCGCGGATTTCGGTCGCAGGGGTGAGCAAATACAAAATTCACTCGATCTTGACTTTACCTATCTGCCGTCGCCTCTCACCACGCTCAATATTCATTATTCCCACCAAACGTCCCGGATTCAGCAGGCCGGGGCGGCGGACGTTCGCAACGCCGGAGCCGCGGGTTGCGCAGTTCTGCCGCCATCGTGTTCCAACTCGTTCGGCGCACCTTTCAGCATCTACTCCGCTGACAGATATTGGAGCGCCGAATCTCGGGATCGCTCCGGCTTGTTCGGACTTGGGCTGAGGCACGATTTTGGAAAGACCAAGCTCGACATGAAATACAGCTATGCGTCGTCACATTCCCCGCTGGGGTACTCATACGCTTCGGCCAACGCTCTGGAGAGTCCCGCGTATGCGATGCAGGCAGGAAATGCTTTTCCTGACGTTAGCTACGAACAGCATTTGTTCGATGCGGGCCTGCGCTTCCCAGTTTCGCAACAGGCCACGATCCGGCTCTTCTACCACTTTGAAACGGGCAAGATCGCCGATTTTCACTACAGCGGCCTGGACGAAACTACAGTGGTCAGCAACCGGATCTATCTGGATTCTGGGCCAAGGAGCTACCGCGCAAACGTGGTGGGGGCATTTCTGCAACTGAAACTGTGACGGGAAGCGTTTCCAGCGCAGACGTGATTGTTCGCGGATTTCATGGCTCCAATCGCCGCCTTCTGCTGGCGGCTAGTAACCGTAATACGGGATATCCGGTGGGACGGCCGGAGCGGCGGGCGAAGAATCGCCTAGGCTGATCAGCACAAAGCTGTCGATGCGAGCGACCAAGCCATAATAGGACACGCCGGCGGCGGTGACGCCGGGGAGCGTCAGCGTGCGTTGTGAGGGATCGTAACGCGCCGGAGACGTAAGACCCGCCTGCGCCGGCACGGGAGAACCCAGATCGAGGACGACGATGCTGTCGAGGCGCACGATCACGTCCTTGTACTCCGTATCAAGGACTTGCACGCTGGGCAGCGTAAGGTATCGGGTCGAGGCATCGTAGGAAGCCGTCTGGGCCGAAGTGGGGGACGTACTGAAGGCGAACAATGCCGGCAGGAACAGCAGCTTTGTGCCAAACGCGATTGTCATGTTCCGTATCGACTGCCGGGATGGACGACACATATTCTCCTCCGGTGCTCGCGCAAGCTTGAACGGTCGCCGCGTGCCGGCCAGCGCCGGCTCCGCGGCAGGACCGGCGCGCTCTAGCGAAACGGCGTCGCTCCGGTCAAATTGAAGGCGTTGCTTGCCTCGGAAAAGCTCAGTTCGGCACTGTATGACGCGGTTCCAGCTAAGCCCGGCGTCAGGACTGTCTGGAGCGTCAATTTGCCATTGTTATACAGAGGCAATGCGAGGGTTCCGGAATTTTCCAGCAGTTGGGCCCTCAGCTCTCCGCCCGATGAAAGACTGCTGTGGATGTTGACGTACCAATTCCCCGCCAGCAGTTCCGCTTCTTGCGCCGCAGTAAGCGTCACCGAGCCCGTGAGCTTTCCGGCGTTTCCAGTCGGCTGGGTCGGGAGGCCGATTGCTACACCGGCGTTGGAACCCAGCGCTGCGGGGCCGTGAAAATGGGCTGCCGTTGCAGTGGCCTCAGGATTGAGTTGATAGACGATGCTGTACACCAGCGTCTTGGTGGCAGTGTCGTACAGCGCCGTGACGCTGCCGTAGCCGCTCGAACTCGGCACACTGGTCTCCTGTGTCGCGGTCAGCGGCAACGCCACATAGGCATAGACGTCTGCCCATGCGGACGCGGGAAACGCCAGCACAATGGCCGTCAATAGGCTAATCGGTGTTTTCATTCTGAACGATCCTCCATGGATATGGGAAAGCGAACGCGCTCCCTAGGGAGGAAACGTGCGAGGCGGGCTTCTTATTCCACCTGCTTGCGAATGACCGAATCGCACGTCGTTCCGCGCTGCAGCAGTGGACGTGCCGTGGTCGGGGTGAGTTTGGACCTCGCTCGGACGGCAAGAGCCGTTGACGGGGTGTGGCTGTGCGCAATCCTGCGAGGGGCCGGCTTCCTCGAAACCAGTCACGCGGAACTGGAACGGCGCAACTGAGCCCATCCGCTCTGCACGACGTTTAAGCAATTTGAAATGGATTGCGGTCCGAGCCACTTACCCGCCGGCCCGCCGG
Organism: Betaproteobacteria bacterium RIFCSPLOWO2_02_FULL_63_19; assembly: GCA_001770415.1. Taxonomy (GTDB): domain Bacteria; phylum Pseudomonadota; class Gammaproteobacteria; order Burkholderiales; family SG8-39; genus JACQTO01. Next base: position 119,049 of record MEQX01000016.1, read on the forward strand.
AGACCCGGGGCCGATTGGCCGGGGGGACAGTCTTTGAGCGACGCCATTGCCGCCCGACGATGCACCTATGTAAGAATGGATACGGTGGGTCCTGATACCGCTGCGGAGATTCGTCCTGAAAAGTTCCCATGTACACCGCTCTGAGGCGAGCAGGACCGCACGCTGGCCGGTTCATTTGCTGTCGGTGCTGCTTGGCATATTCATCGCCGCAAGTAGCGCGGGATGGGCGATCGCTCAGGGCGCGGCGCTCCGCGTCCCGGACGTGCCCTACGAACCAACCCCGCACAACGTGGTGGCGCAGATGCTCCGGCTCGCGCAGGTGCGCGAGGGCGACGTGGTCTATGACCTGGGGTGCGGGGACGGGCGCATCGTGATTGCGGCGGTCAGGGAGCGCGGGACGCGGGGTGTGTGCGTCGATATCGATCCACAACGCATCCGGGAGAGTCGAGCCAATGCCGCGGCGGCGGCGGTAGCGGAACGCATCCGTTTTCTGGAGCAGGACCTTTTTACGACGGAAATACGCGAAGCCACTGTCGTCATGCTTTTCCTCTGGCCGGAGGTAAACCTGAAATTGCGTCCCAAGCTGTGGCGCGAACTGCGTCCCGGCACGCGAGTCGTTTCGTACGTGCATGACATGGGCGATTGGAAGCCGCAGCGGACCATGACGGTGCAGGGCCGCTACGGCCCGCGCCCACTGTACCTGTGGACGATTGGGTCGGCGCCGGACCGATAGCGCACATCGATTTTGCAATCGGCAACACGGCTCTATAGAGCCCTCGTGCGAGGACGCGCGTGCTACCATTTGGAGCAACGCAATCCCGTCGACCGGATCCTCCGTGAACGTCGTCATCCTCGCTGCCGGCCAGGGCAAACGCATGCACTCGGATACGCCGAAAGTGCTTCACGCCCTGGCTGGGCGGCCGCTGCTCGCACATGTGATCGATGCCGCGCTCGAACTCGAGCCGCAGCGGATATGCGTGGTTTACGGCCATGGCGGTGAGGCGGTGCGCGAGGCCCTGGCCGCATCCACGGAATTGCGTGCTACGACCCCGATTACCTGGGTGTTGCAGGAACCGCAACTGGGCACCGGCCACGCGGTGCAGCAGACACTGCCCCACTTGATCGATGGCGTCCCGACCTTGGTGCTTTACGGTGATGTGCCGCTGATCCGTGCCGCAACGCTAAGGCGGCTTTGTGCGGCGGCGGGCGCCGGCATGGCCGTGCTCACCGTCGAGCTCGAGGATCCCAAGGGCTATGGCCGTATCGTGCGCGAGGGCGGCACGGCCTCCGGCGCCGTTTCGCGCATCGTCGAGCAGAAGGACGCAAGCCCATTCGAGCAGGCGATCCGGGAAGTGAACACCGGGATGATGGTAGTGCCCACGCCGAAGCTCAAGTCCTGGCTGACGCAGCTGAGAAACGACAACGTGCAGCGAGAGTACTACCTCACCGACATTGTCGCGCTGGCAGTCGCCGATGGTGTCGCCGTCTCGAGCGCGCAGCCGCACGACGTATCGGAGACACTCGGGGTCAACAACCGCAATCAGCTCGCACAACTGGAGCGCGCGTTTCAGGCACACGTCGCCGGCGAATTGATGGGCCGCGGCGTGACGCTCGCCGACCCGGCGCGTATCGACGTACGTGGGCGGCTCGCGTGCGGGCGCGACGTGGCCATCGACATCAATTGCGTGTTCGAGGGAAACGTTGACTTAGGCGACCGCGTGAGCATCGGCGCCCAGTGCGTGCTGAAGAACGTGCGCGTGGCCGCGGGAACGCGCATCGAGCCTTTCTGTCACATGGAAGACGCAGACATCGGCGCCAATTGCCGTATAGGTCCCTATGCGCGTGTCCGCCCCGGCACCGCGCTCGCCGAAGACGTGCACGTCGGAAACTTCGTTGAGGTCAAGGCGAGCCGCATCGGACGCGGCTCCAAGGCCAACCATCTTGCCTACATCGGCGACAGCGACGTGGGCAGCAGCGTCAACGTCGGCGCGGGAACCATCACCTGCAACTACGATGGCGCGAACAAGCACCGCACCGTAATAGAAGACGACGTGTTCATCGGTTCCGATACTCAACTCGTAGCGCCGGTGCGTGTTGGCCGCGGCGCGACCCTGGGCGCGGGGACTACACTGACTCGCGATGCGCCAGCGGGTCAACTCACCGTCTCGCGCGCGAAACAGGTGTCCCTGCCCGGATGGAAACGTCCGACCAAGAACAAGTGAACCGAGCGAGGGTCAAGCCATGTGCGGCATCGTTGGAGCTGTAGCCGGGCGCAACATTGTCCCGGTCCTGATCGAGGGCCTGAAGCGGCTCGAATATCGGGGTTATGACTCTGCCGGTGTCGCGGTTCTCAACGATCGCAATGCGACGCCCACGCTGCAACGGGTTCGTTCCACCGGCCGGGTCATCGAACTGGAAAAACTCGCGCTGGCGCAAGGGTTGTCCGGAACGATCGGCGTCGCCCATACCCGCTGGGCCACCCATGGTGTCCCCTCGGAGAACAACGCGCACCCACATATCTCGGGCGGCGTGTCGGTAGTGCACAACGGCATCATCGAGAACCACGACGAGATACGCGCGCGGCTGCGCCGCAAAGGCTATGAATTCGCCTCGGAAACAGACACCGAGGTTATTGCGCACCTGGTGCATTCCAACCTGCATGCGAGCGCCGGCCTGTTCGATGCCGTACGCAAGAGTGTTGCCGACCTGGTAGGCGCCTACGCTGTTGCCGTTGTTAGCGAAAACCATCCATCGAGCGTCGTGGTCGCGCGCCACGGTGCGCCGCTGCTGATCGGCATCGGTGAGGGCGAAAACTTCGCCGCCTCGGACGCCTCGGCGCTGGTCCAAGTCACGCCGCGCATGATCTACCTGGAAGACGGCGACTGCGCCGAGATCACTCGCGCGGGAGTTGCCATCACCGACGTTCTGGGACGGCCGTTGGAACGAGATGTGCATATCTCCGAACTCACGCCCACGGCGGCCGAGCTGGGGCAGTACCGCCATTTCATGGAAAAAGAAATCCACGAGCAGCCAATGGCGGTCGCCAATACGCTGGAAATGGTGACCAATGCGCACTCCGTATCGCCACAACTATTCGGCGCCGGGGCCGAGCGCGTGCTCGGCGATGTCAACGCGGTGCTGATTCTCGCCTGCGGCACCAGCTATCATGCCGGCATGGTGGCCCGATACTGGCTGGAGGGTCTCGCCGGTATTCCCTGCAGCGTCGAGATCGCAAGCGAGTACCGGTATCGCGACTCGGTCCCCAATTCGAAGGCGCTGGTGGTCACGATTTCCCAGTCGGGAGAAACCGCCGATACGCTGGCTGCTCTGCAGCATGCACGCAAGCTGGGACACGTGCAAACACTCGCGATCTGCAACGTGCCCGAATCGTCGCTCGTACGCGCATCGGGTCTGCGTTTTCTGACGCGCGCAGGTCCGGAGATCGGCGTCGCCTCGACCAAGGCCTTTACCACCCAGCTCGCCGCGCTGGTGCTGCTCACCATGGTACTGGCCAAACTGCGCGGCCGGCTTTCGCGCGATCGCGAGGAAGAATTGCTGCGAGCGCTTCGGCATCTGCCGACGGCGTTGCAAAACGTCCTGCACGTGGAGCCGCAGGTGAAGATGTGGTCCGAAAAATTCTCGTTAATGCAGCATGCGCTGTTCCTTGGCCGTGGCATCCACTACCCGATCGCGATGGAGGGCGCGCTGAAGCTCAAGGAAATCTCCTATATTCATGCCGAGGCCTATGCCGCGGGCGAACTCAAGCACGGCCCGCTTGCGCTGGTGGACAAGAACATGCCGGTGATCGCAATCGCGCCCAAGGACGCGCTATTCGAGAAGCTCAAGTCGAACCTGCAGGAAGTGCGCGCCCGCGGCGGCGAACTGCACGTGTTCGCGGACCAGGACACCAGGATGACTGGCGGCGATGGCATCCAGGTCATCCGCATGCCCGACCACGCCGGGTTGCTCTCGCCGATACTGCATACGATCCCGCTGCAGTTGCTGGCCTACCACGCGGCGCTGGATCGCGGCACCGACGTCGACAAGCCGCGCAACCTGGCCAAGTCAGTGACGGTGGAGTGACGGGAAGGCGCGCAGCCGCTGGAGCGACGGGGATAGCGGATGATAAATTTCGAAGAAAAGCGAGCAGCGGCCGCAGCTCATATTCGCCGGACCGTCGACGAAGTCCTGAAGGTTGCCCAGTCAGCGCGTGCCAGCGCGATGGTGGCGGGCGGCAGCAAGCCGCATGTTTCGATTTCCAAGCAGGTGAGCGATCTAAACGACGCTTACTTTCGCGCCATGCTGTCGGGCATCGAGTTCGCGACGCGCGGCCACTTTGATCACGGCCGCGAGTCGTACGGTTTCACCGAATGGATACTGAGAGGACGGCTCGTCGACGTCACGGTCCGGGCCAAGCAGGGGGATCCTGGATAGCAGCATTCGCCCGCGGCAATCGTATCCGCCGCACGCTACGTTACCGTGGATTCACGCTGGCGCCGCAGGCAGTCATCGCGGATCGCAGCAACGCGCTCGCGCACCAGGCCGCCGAAGTGGCGCATTCTTTCGACCTCTTCAGGAGTCAGCGGACCGCTGATCGCGTCCGTGAATGCCGGGCGCGCCTGCACTCGTTCCCACCAGGCGCGGGTGGCGGGTCGCCCGTCGGCGAAGAGATCCAGCAGCGTAAGGTAGTCGAGGCGCGCGACGTAAGGCGTGAGGTTGATGTCGGCGAGCGAGTACCCGCTCTGCAATATCCAGTCGCCGCCCGAGGCGAGCGACTGCTCCAGGTTGGAAAATGCCTTTTCGAATGCGGCCACGGCCCAAGTGACGTAAGGCGATTCAATCCCTTGCGCGTAAGTCGACATGAAGCGGTCGCGGCGCCTCGGGTCGCCCACGTTGCGAAAGCGCGTTTGACGCTGCTGTTCGGACATTTCCTGCATTGCCTGGCGGAACATCGCCGAGAAACTGATTTCGGTGACCCCTTCGTGCAATCCTTCGTCCACCGCTTTGCTCCACAGGCGCATGCGCGCACGCTCAAGCGGTTCAACGGGTACGAGCCGCGGAGCGGGATACACGTCCTCGAGATACTCGCAAATGAGCGTGGACTCGATGACTGGCGCCCCGTCGTGCACCAGCGTCGGTACCAGCCCCTTGGGGTTGAGCTTTAGGTATTCCGGGTTGTACTGCTCGGCGCGGAACAGATCCACGTTGCGCGTTTCGAAGGGAAGGCCCTTTTCGCACAGGGTCAGGCGCACTTTTTGTGCGCACACCGAATTGCCGTACTGGTACAGGGTGATCATCGCTTTCGCGAGGGCCGGCACCTTGTGTTTGGCTCAGGGTATTTCATACACGACGAATTCGTTCGTAATGCCGCGCAGCGTATGCCGCTGCGGCACGGGCGAAAGCCCGTGCGTGCCGAGCAGGCGTGCCGCGAGCGGATCGGCTACCACCGGCTCGGTAGCGAAGATCGAGC
>MEQX01000016.1:124539-154343 GCA_001770415.1 Betaproteobacteria bacterium RIFCSPLOWO2_02_FULL_63_19
CCCGAAATAGTCCAGGCGGTCGTTCAGCGTGACCGCCAGGCAGGGCCCCTCGTGCATGCCGATCTTCAGCAGCATGTCTTCACCCCCCCTCTGCGCGTTTAGCCCGCGCATCGCTTCGCGCATGCGCAGCGCGGCTGCCAGTGCTCGCTCGGGTGTCGGGAACGTCGCCATGACCGCGTCGCCTATTGTCTTGACCACCGCACCCGCCTCGGCGGCGGCCACTTCGTTCAGCACGCCGAAGTGCGCGCGCACCATGTCGTACGCGACCAGGTCACCGACCCGCTCGTAGAGCTCGGTGGAGCCCTTCAGGTCCGTGAACACAAACGTCAGACTGGTGATCTTCAGCCCCTGGTCCACGTCCAGCGTATCGGTACGGTAGATGTCGTGGAAGGTCTGGTTCGTGAGCAGCCGCTTGGCCGTAAGGAACGTCCTGCGCCGGCCCAGCAACTCGTGCAGCGTGTCTCCGGCGATGAACACCCCGGGCAGCACGCGGGTGTCGGTGCTGTTTTCGAGTGAAAGGCGCAGCGGTCCCGGGCGCATTTCCACGGTTCCGGCGGGCGAGCGCACTTTGTTGTACACCAGCGAAAGGTTCTGCCGCTCGCGCGTCGGCTCGCCTTTCACGTCGATGAATTGGGCCGAGTGCGTCACCGGGTCGAAGACGATGACGAACTGCGGCGGAAGCTGGATCGACAGGATCGCCTTTTCCCCCGCGGGAAGCTCTACGGCATCGATGACGATGTCCTGTATCAGCCGCTCGAACTCCTCGTCTTCCGGGAACACGATGCCCGAACTCCAGAAGATCTGTCGCGCGTACTCCCAGATCGGCAGCGACTCCGGTGCGTGCGCGGCGATGCGCCGCACCCGCGGGTTTACCGTGAAAGCGACCTCGACCATTTCATCGAGCGTCGGTTCGTGGCCCGCTGCGCACAGCGCGCACGAATACGCTTCTTTGCGCACGGTCTTTAGCGTGGCATTGGAGTCGAGTACCCCGCCGCACCCCGGGCACAGCACGTTCCAGGATAGGTCGAACAGCCCGAGCCGCGCGGCGTGCAGGAATGCCGCGATTGCGCGCTCCTCGTTCAGGTCATTGGCCGCCGCGAATTCGAGTACGTTGACGCGCGAGAGCGCGCGGTCGGGCGCCTCGCGCACCAGCCGCTCGATGGCGGCCACCGTTGCGGCGTCCGCCGACTCGCGCAGCACCGAGAAGCGGGCTTCGGCTTCGCTCATGCGTGCGAGCTTACGCCGAATTCGCGGTTTTTCAATGTTCCCGGTCCCGGCGCCGGCCGCCGCGCGCACGCGCGTCCGTTCCGGGCAGCTACGCGGAAACCCGTATTGCGGACCTGCCGCGAGCGGGGCTGGCAACAATATGACCAAAATTGCACACGTAAACGCCAAAACGTACGTAATGTGTGAAATAGTCGAGCGTCGGCAAGTCGGTTTTTCACGCAGGCTTGATATCTAGACAGCATTTGTGCGCACTGGACCAGTCGTCGGAAACCGGTGTCGGCCTCGTCGGAAGATGTACAGATGAAGAATGCGTTGAACATGAACACAAAGACGTACGCGACCGCGTCGGCGGTTCGCGAGGAGTTCGCACTAAGCCGGTATGCGGTCGTGCGCGAGGTTGGGCAAGGGTCAACCGGCACGGTGTTTGAGGCGTTCGAGCGGAAGACCAGAAACCGCGTGGCGATCAAGGTTCTGCGCAATTCCCTGCAGGCCAATCCACGGGCCCGGGAGAGGTTCCTGCGCGAAGTCGAAGCGGCGAGTCGCGTCGACCACCCGGCAATCGTGAAGATTCACGGTTGGGGTTCCGGCTCCGATACCACGTATATCGCCATGGAGTACGTGGACGGCCAGCCGTTGTCGAAGCTGCTTTCGCCCATCGCGGCGTTCCCGCTGGACCAGACCGTTCGCATCGTTCATCAGCTGGCCACGGGTCTAGCGAGCGTGCACCGTGCGGGCTTGGTTCACCGCGATATCAAGCCGGACAACATCATGGTGCTCAAGGACGGCGCCGTGAAGCTGTCGGATTTCGGTGTGGTCAAGTTACCGGATTCGTCGCTCACTCAGGCGGGGGAGCTTCTGGGAACCCTGCATTACATGTCTCCGGAGCAGGCGCAGGGCAAGCTGAATATCAGTGGCCAATCGGATATTTTTTCCCTCGGCGCGGTCCTTTTCGAGATGCTCACCTGCAAGCGGCCCTTTGACGGCGACGGGCTCGGTGCGGCGCTGACGCAGCGCATCCTCCAGGCGCCGGTTCCCCCGGTCACGACGTTGAAGCTTGGAATTCCAAGTGTCTTCAATGCGATCGTCGCGCGTGCGCTTGCCAAGGATCCCGCGGACCGTTATGCAAACTGCGATGAGTTCGCGCGGGATTTGGCTCGGGCGATGCCGTTGCTGCGCCTTGGTTAGCGCCCGCCCTGCGGGCATGTTCCGGCACTACCGCTGCTACGTGAGAAGAATCGGTATCCGCGGCACGTCGGCCAGCCGCCACACCAGATCGATCACGCGCTGCATGTCCTCGCGCCTCGCCCCGTCTCTGTAGGCGCCAAGCCGCAGCGCCTTGTCCTCGATCTGCTCGCGGCTGAGGGTGTTCCCTGGATCGCCCCTTGGTTCATCCACGCGCGCCGTGAGCCGCCGGCCATCGAACGTTTCCACTTGCACCTTTCCGATCCACCGCGCCGGGTATGCGGCTTCCACTTCCGGGTCGAGTGCCATGGCGACCCGAGCACTGAATGCTCTAACCGCCGGGTCGCGGTAATGAGCGTCGAACTCGGCCAATCCAGCGCTGCCATGCACGGAGATCATGGCAAGTACCGTCCCCATCGAGAACTTGGACTGATGCACCGTCAACGGATCGGTCACCGGTCCCAGCACGTCGATGGCTGCCTGATGCACGTGCGCGGTAACCCGCTTGACATCGTCCGCGCGCAGCTCGTGCGCGGCCAGAACCTGCTGCAGCGCATCCGCCGCCGGATGTGTGTGCCGGCACGAGGCGTGGTACTTGAACGACGTTTCCGCGAGCGCCCATCGGCGTCCGAGCGCGTCCGTGAGGCGCGAGGCATCGGCGTCGCTCGAAGTCCCCGCGGCCAACCCCTGCAAACCATCAAGGATCCGCGAAGCGCCGGTCAACCCGTCCGCGGCAAGATAAGCGGCGCTGAGCCCCGCGCCTGCCGCATGTGCCGTATGCAGTTGCTTGGAGTCCGCGGCCTCACGCAGGAATTCCCACAGCCCGGCCGATTGCGTGCCTGCCGAGCCGAATGCATGGAGCATTTTCACCGCCGGCAGGTGCAGCAGCCTTCCCGCCGCGGCTGCTGCAGCGAAGGTGCCTGCGGTGCCGGTGGTGTGAAAGATCCTGTAGTGCGTGCGGCCGAGGAATTCGCCCACGCGTATGCCCACCTCGTAGCCCACCACTGCCGCGGTGAGAAGCTCTGCGCCGCTCGCGCCCAGCGCCTGCGCCGCGGCAAGGGCCGGCGGGAACACCACCGTGCCCGGGTGGAATACCGATCCGTTGTGCACGTCGTCCTGTTCGGCGAAATGCGACGCAGCCGCGTTGGCCATCGCCGCCATCAGCGGGCTTGAGCGCGTGCGGTGCACCAGAATCTCGCAGGGGCCGCCGACTGGCCCCATGCGCTCGGCATATCGCGCGATCATCTCGACGGGCGGCGCGCCCTTTCCCGCAAGCGCGCAGGCGAACCAGTCGAGCAGCAGCTCTTCGGTGCGGCGCTGCACCGTTACGGGGATGTCCTCGAAGTTGAGGCCGGCGGCAAATTCGGCGAGGGTCTTGCCTGGATGATCCGTGTGCATGACACGAGTGTACAGCGGTTGTCTACCCGTTCAGCTATCAGCAATCGCGCCGCTTGTCCCTATGATCGAGCGCGCATGTCGATGGCCAATTATTCGTGTTCAGAATGTTTACTTTGCATTACTATCCGCGGTGCCACGAATGCATATAGACCGCGCGGCTTTGCTGCGCAACATGATGGGGGAGATTGACTCCGTGCAACCCTCGCGCTCGACTGTCCTCCTGACCAGCCTTGCCGTGGTCACAATGACCTCGATCGGCATGAGCACGTTCAGCCTGTTCATGCCGCCGATACAGGCCGAGTTCGGATGGTCCCGCGCGATGGCCACGGTTCCCTACACGGCGGCGATGATCGGCTGGGCGGTGGGCGCGGTGCTGTTCGGAAAACTCGCCGATGATTTCGGCGTGCGCCGTGTGATCCTGGGTGGTGTCGCTCTGATGGCACTCGGCTTCTTGGGCATGGGGGTATCGCGCAATCTATGGGAGTTAGTCCTTACTTATGGGCTTATGACGGGATTGGCGATGGGCGCCTGCGGACTGTCCATCGTGTCGCTGTTGGTCTCGAAGCATTTCGAGGCGTCCGACCGGGGCTTTGCGGTGAGCGTGATTCAGGCTGCGCCGCCTTTTAGCGCGCTGCTGTTTCCGCCGTTGCTGTATCTGCTCATGTTCACATTCGACTGGCGCGTCGCCGCGCTTGCCTCGGGTGTTCTGCTCGCCTGCGTGGCGGTGCCGCTGGCGTGGCTGGGGGCGCGTGACCCTCAACACTTGGCCGGCGCGAGCCGCACCGGGGAACGGGCGGGCTGGGCGGAGTGCCTCCCGTACCTGCGCGATCGGCGCATGATCGTTTTGTTTGCCGCTCGCGTCTCCTGTGGCATCGCGTTCTTTCAGATCGCGCACCTGGTGGCGTTCACGCTGAGCAAGGGCTTCAACGCGGCCGCGGGCGCCACGGCGGTGAGCGTTTTCGGCGGTGCGGCCATCGGCTCAGCGCTGTTGTTCGGCTGGCTATCGGACCGCTACGGGCGAGCGAGGATGCTCGGGCTGTCGTATCTGGTGCGAGGGCTGGGTACGCTGCTGCTGGCGGCGAATTTTTCCAGTGAGTTCTGGTTCTTCATCGCGGTCGGCGTGGCGATCGGACCCACATTCGGCACCGTCGCGATCCAGAACGTAATGTTCTACGAAATGGTCGGTCCCCGGCTCGCCGGCGTGGTGCTGGGCCTGTCTTTCATCGTGCACCAGTTCGGCGCCGCTGGCGGACCGATGGTTGCAAGCATGGCATTCGACCGCACAGGCAGCTACGACGGCTTCATGCTGGTGATGGCGGGAATCCTTATCGTCGCGGGCCTGCTGGTGCTCGGGATCTCGGGGCCGGATGCGCGCATGCAGCGACGCGTACTGGCGCCGAGCGCCTCAGCGAGCTGAAGCCGTTTCGGCGCGGCCGAGCTGCCCGCAGGGGTTCTTCCCGTGCTTATTGCTTCATGCGCGCCGTCGAGTTCATCAATTTGCGCAGATCGGCTATCCACAGCGCCGCGGGCTGCGTATGCCCTAATCCCAGGCGCAGGCGGCCCTCGGAGTCGAAGACATAGGTGAGCGCGGTGTGGTCGATGGTATAGGACTTCCCGTCAGGAACCTTTTCGTAGTAGACGTGGAATTCCTTGGCCACCTCCCGAATGCGCTCCGGGGCGCCCCACAGCCCGACGAAGCTCGGATCGAAGGCGTGGGCGTAATTTCCAATGTCGGCGGGCTTGTCGCGCTCCGGGTCGAGCGTGATGGCGACCACCTGAATCCTTTGCTTTTCCGCGCCGAGCGCATTGCGCACCTCGGCTGCGCGCAGCAGCACCGTCGGACAGACTTCCGGGCAGTACGCATAGCCGAAAAACAGCATCACGTACCTGCCGCGCCAGTCGGCCAGCGAGCGTTCGCGCCCGTCGGCGTCGGTGAGGTGGAAGTCCCTGCCCCATCCGGCACCGGTCAGGTTGGTGCCGTTGTAGGTTGGCGTCAGCGAGTCGCACGCGGCGAGCATCGCCAGAATCACCGCCATTAGAGCTGTTTTCATACGGATCGAAGCGACACCCGGCCGTTTTGCGAGGGCTGCGATTCCATTATATGGCCGGGCGTACCGCTGGGGTGACGGTTTCGCGACCCGCGCCACCGCGTGCGGATCATGGCCGCGCTCCCGCGGGGGAGCGCGAGCGCTGGCATTGATCCTAGTCAAAGTCGCGCTGGGCGCGCTCGCTAGTCTCTACGGCGAGGGGGCTGGGCAATCCCGATCCAGTAACGCAGGTCTGGTCCGTTTCTGAATTCAGGGACCGAACCGGGCACGGGGGAGCTTACGCGCAGGATTTGATTTCAGACCGGAGGCCGCCGTGTTCGATCAACGCATCAGAAAGCTTATGGATCGGAAGAAGTTTCTGGTTGCTCCACCGGAAACGAGCGTCAGCGAAGCGGCGCGGCTGATGGCGAAGAAGAACGCCGGCGCGGTCATGGTACTCGAGGACAAACGACTGGTCGGAATCTTCACCGAGCGCGATGCCGTAATCCGCGTCATCGCCAAGGGGCGAGACGCGCAGAAAACCGCGCTTGCCGAGGTAATGACGCCGGACCCGCGGACGGTCGCTCCGGACGAAACGTACGGGCACGCACTGCTCATCATGTTCGAGAATGGTTTTCGCCACGCGCCCGTGGTTGAAAACGGCTTGCCGATCGGGATCGTTTCTGCGCGCAACGCGATGGACCCGGATCTGGAGGAGTTCGTCTCCGAAGCACATCGGCGCAAGTATTTGAAGCAGCATGCCTGATCCCTCCGGTCCGTGCGAGGGCCAACGGCGGTAACGGCGGATCGTTCGTCTGACCACGGTTATTAGGCCAGGGGCGGTCGATTCCCGTCGTTGATCCCAGCGAGCGGCGTCGCCGGCGTGCGCGCCGACTGAGGTAAGCTTCCGGCATGGCCGAGAGCAACGCCAGCGCGGCAGGCGCCCTGCGAGTACGGGACTTCAGGCTGTACTGGGGTGGCCTGATCGCGCAGGTCGGCGGCCAGCACATGTACCAGTTCACGCTGGGGTGGTTGGCATTCGAGATTACCGGCTCGCAGGCGCAGCTCGCTCTGATTCACCTGTGCGCGTTCGTGCCGCAGTTCACGCTGACGCTGCTTGGCGGAGCCCTCGCTGACCGCATCGATCCCCGCAGGCTGATACAAGGCGCTCAGTCTTTGTCGGCGGCCGGGGTCATCGGCGTGGGGACCATGGCGCTTCTCGGTCGGGCGGAACTCTGGCACCTCGCCGCGGGGTCGTTTCTGTTCGGTCTTGCCAACGCGATCGACGAGCCCAGCCGCGCGGCGTTCTTTCCACGCCTGCTCCCCAGAGCACTGTTGCGATCGGCGGTCCCGCTCATCTCCATGGCCTTCGGCGGCGCGCGCATCGTCGCGCCTTCGATCGCCGGTTTCGTGATCGCTGCCGCCGGCGCGCCGGCGACTTTCATGCTTGCGGCGACAGGAATCAGCGTGATGATCGCCGCCCTGTTCTTGGTACAGCCAGGCACCGGCAGCGCGCGCCCGCAGGGCAACCTGCTCGACAATCTCTCCGACAGCGTGCGATATATCCGCAACAACGAAGTCTTCACCAAGGTCCTTCTCGCCGCGCTGCTGAATGCGGCATTCGCCATGGGCTACGTGCACATGCTGCCGGTTTTCGCCAAGGACGTCCTCGGTGTCGACTCGCGCGGGCTCGGGATCCTCGCCTCGGCCGCCGGCATCGGGTCGCTGACCGGGTTGAGCACGTATCCATGGCTGCAGGCGCGGACTACGCCCCGGAACGTGATGGTGCATGCGCTCAGCGGCTATTGCGGTGTGCTGGTCGGTGTGGCGCTGAGCAACTCGTTCTGGTTTTCGTTTCTGATGCTGCTGGGCGCCGGGCTCTGCCAAGCGTATTTCATCACCAGCTGCCAAGTGGTCCTGCAGACGCTCGTGGATGACCAGTACCGCGGCAGGGTGATGGCGGTATTCACCCAGGTGTGGAGCCTGATGTTCCTGAGCGGCTTTCTGCTGAACTTTGCCGGGTCGCTGGCCGGTCCTCGCGCTGCGCTCGCAGGGGGAGCGGCCATCGTGCTCAGTTACGTGTGGCTGTCGCTGGTCAGGAGTACCGCGCTGCGGCGTCTGGTGCTGACGACCGGATCATAGCCGGACCGTTGCAGACCGACTGCATCTGCGACGGTCCGGTATCGATGGCGCGGCGGAACCACGCCGGGACGGCCCGTCGGGTCTCGATCGCGTTCGTTCGGTGCAATCACGCGCAGCGCACGTCGAGCAATGCTTGGCGGTGTTCTTCCTGCACTGCTCGGATCGCCCTGTCCAGCGCTGCAGGCAGTTCTTCGGCCTGCTCGACGCGCTCCCCGTACCCGCCGCAGGCGGTGACGACCGCGTCATAGCGAGGCTCGGGGTCAAGCGACACCAGAGGTATTTCCTGCTTGATCGCGATGCCGTCCGGATACATGGCGCGCACGGCGCGTTCGACTGCGCCGTAGCGGCCATTATTCAGCACCAGCGTCAACACGGGGGTGTCGTGCATCGCAGCGGCGTGATAGCAGGCCAGCGGATTGGCGAAGCTGTAGCTGCCATCGCCAAGGGTTGCAACCACCAACCGGTCCGGCGCCGCCAGTTTTACCCCGAGCGCTGCCGGCAGGCCCCAACCCAGTCCCCCGACCGGGCTGGAACCGAAAAAGCTGCCCGGCCGCGTCAGGTTCGCAGCGCCAGCGAGCAGCGAATACTCGTTGACGATGATCGCGTCTTTCGCACCAGCGCGCGCGATTGCCTCGGAGAGCGCTCGGCTTACCCAGGCCATGCCCATGGGTGTCGCGGCGCGAGCCGCGCGAATGTGGTTCTCCAGGGCCGCTCGCCGTGTGGCGCCCGCAGCCTCGATGCGCGAGCGCCGCTGCGCGATCACCGCCGGATCGGCGCCGGCTTTTTCCATCGCCGCGGTGAGAGCGGCCAACGCCCGGCGCGGCGTGCTCGCTATGCTCAGATCGCCGCGAAATCCGCGCGCCGGATAGCTGGCGAACAGCGGGTCGGTGCCCACCTGTATCACCGGCACACCAGCTGCCGGGGATTTCGCTTCCGGAATCCAGGGTACGTCGCAGTCGAGCACCAGGATCGCGTCGGCGGTGTCGAGCCAAGGCGCGGGCTCGTAGCCCGCGTGCATCGGATGCGCGCTGGAGATCGACAGGTAGCGCGACCGGTACTCGACGACCGGCCACGCATAGCGCTCGGCCAGTGCTTCGAGCAACGGTACGGCCTCGGGCTCGCTTCCGGCCCGCGCGGTAATCACCAGCGGATTCTGCGCTCGCGCCAGTATCGATGCGGCCTGCGCGATCGATTCCGGATCGGGTGATGGCGGTGCCGGCGGGTTCTGTAGCGGCGTGGCTGAAACGGCCGGCGCCACGGATTCGGCGAGTACCTCGCGCGGTAGCGACAGATAAACCGGCCCTTTCGGATCGCTGCGGGCAATGGCCAGCGCGCGATCGACGACGCTTTCCATTTGCTCGCCGCCGCGCAGCTCGTAGTCCCACTTCACGACCTCGCGCAGCATCGCCGCCTGGTCGAACATCTCCTGGGCCCAGTGTATGTTCTGCGAGCGGTTTCCGAACCTTCCGGTTTCAAAGAGTGGCGTGCGCCCGGCGGCCATCAATATCGGTATGTTTTCGCGCGATGCATTGATCAGGCCGCAGATCGCGTTGGCGGTACCCACGTTCACGTGCACCATTACCGCCTGCACCCGTCCGGTCACCAACGTCACGCCGTAGGCCATTCCCACACCGATGTTCTCGTGGGGCACCAGTACCGTTTTCGGCACGGCAAAACCATCCTGGCGCGCGCGCGCGAGGGCCTCGCAGATCGAGGCAAAATCGGTGCCCGGATTGGCAAAGAAATAGTCCACGCCGCGGCTGGCAAGCGTGCGCAGGAAACTCTCGGCTGCGCTGGTGACGGTTGCATTGTCTCGTTTCACTGGTTTCCCCATTTGGTGAGCGCCGCGCAGGGCAGCAGAACTTGCCCGGATTTCGTTCGCTTCGCCGCCCGCATGAGGCGTATCGGCGGTGCACGAGCCGGGTTGTCGCGGATTCTGCGCCCGATTGGTGGTTCCGGCAAACGCTGGCGCCAACAACTTGCTGCGCGGGGCTGCGCGAGCGCGGTGAGCCGATGTCCGGCACCGCGCTCGTTTCCCGTGATAGCGTTCCTCCTCGAACACCCGTCTCTGGAGTTTCGCATGGATGAAAAGCGCAAGGAAAGACGTCGCCATTCCGTCAAGGCGTATCTCAACAAGCGGTTTCTGAAAAGCGCCGATGCGCGGCCGCTGCGAATCCTCGCCGAATACCTTGAACCCCGAAGCCGTTTCACGCGCCTGAACATCGACGACACCATCGTGTTCATGGGCTCGGCGCGGTTCGTTTCGCGCGAGCAGGCGCAGACCGCGGTGAGCGCCGCCGGAAGCGGCGAGGGAGACCCGGAACGCGCGCGTGAACAACTGGCGATGTCGCACTATTACGAGGCCGCGCGCGAGCTCGCGCGCCGCCTCACGGAATGGTCCAAGCAGCTTGCGGATGACGAGCGGCGCTTCGTGGTATGCACTGGCGGCGGGCCCGGCATCATGGAAGCGGCGAACCGCGGTGCGTCGGAAGCCAAGGGCCTGAACGTAGGGCTGACGATCTCATTGCCGCGTGAGGAGTTCGACAACCGCTATGTCACGCGCGAGCTGCTGTTTCACTTTCACTATTTCTTCATGCGAAAGTTCTGGTTCGTCTATCTGGCTAAGGCACTGGTCGTGTTTCCGGGCGGCTTCGGTACGCTCGACGAACTGTTCGAGATCCTCACACTGGTCCAGACGCGCAAGATGAAGAAGCATTTGGCGGTGGTTCTGTTCGGTGCACAGTACTGGAACAAAGTGATCGATTTCGACGCGATGGTGCGCCACGGCACCATCGACCGCGAGGATGTCAGTCTGTTCCATCGCACCGATTCGGTCGACGATGCGTACGAGTTCGTCAAACGCCACCTGGTCGAGCACGGGCTCGCCGAACGCGGCGCAACGTTATAGCAACGCCGGCTATTTCAGCTCGCTGCCGGCGCGAGCATGTCCGGCGCGAGATAAGCGCGACGAAATGCCTCGAACGGCAGCGTATCCGCGGCTTCGATATAGCGCTGTTCCTCGATCGATTCGCGCGCGAATCCGGCGAAACGCGCCTCGAGTTCAGCCGAAAAAGGCAGGCCAAGCAACGCGGCGCGGTGCGCGGTAGAGTGTGCAAGAACGAAGTCCGTGTACGAGTTGCGATGGTTTCGTTCCATCTCCCGGAGGACGTGCGCCGAGGGCACCAATTCGGAATCCGCGAGCGCAGCCATGCCCCATTCGAGCGCTTGGCGATACAGGCTCCGGCCTTCCTCGCCGCGGGACATCGCCGCGTCGACCGCCGCCTCGTCCAGGGCCCGCGCGATGGGTTCGCATTCGGCGAGCAGCCTGCCGCCCCAATCGGCGAGAGCGATTTCCCGGCCGTTGCACTGCAGCCTCAAGCCCGGTTCGCGCCCTCGCTCGGCTACGATTTCGTTGTTGCAGTGTATTTCATCGATTTCCCGCGGAGTGTCGGGCGGGCTTTCGCTGAGCAGGCAATGCAGGAGAAACACGTCGAGCAGCCGCATGGCGGGCTCGGTGATACCCACCGGCGAAAACGGGTCCAGATCCATCAGCCGCACTTCAACGTACTCTACGCCGCGCTCGCGCAGCGCATGCAGCGGCCGCTCCCCGCGCATGATACGGCGTTTGGGGCGGATCTTGCTGTAGAACTCGTTTTCGATCTGCAACAGGCTGGTGGAAAGCTGGCGATAATCGTCACCTTCGCGCAGGCCGATAGCCTCGTAAGGGGGATAGGGTTCGGTTAACGCGCTTTGAAGCGAGCTGGCGTAGCTCGCCAGACTGTTGTAGCTCACGCCAAGTGCGGACTGCGCATCGCTCTGGTATCCGAGCCGTCCCATGCGCAGTGTGGTGGCGTGCGGCAGGTATACCGTGCCGGGAGCAAGCGGCTGCAGGCGATGCGTGCGGCCTTCTACGAAGCTCGGACACACCGCCGGCGAAGCGCCGAATAGATAGAACGCAAGCCACCCATGGCGCCGGAAGTTACGCATCAGCGCGAAATACCCGGCGTTGGCGCTGTTTAAACCGGGCAACGCAGCCCAGGTGTCGTCCGGGAGCGAGAAGTTGTAGTGCAGCCCCGAGATGGTCTGCATACGCCGCCCGTAGCGGTGCGAGAGTCCGATTCGATACACGGTCTTTGCTCGCCCCAGGTTCGAGCTGCCGTAGCGGCCGATGGGAATGGCGTCTTCCTTCGGCAGGATGCAGGGCATGCTCGCGCACCATAGCATCTCCGCGCCGATGGCGCGGTATACGGCCTGATGGATCTGCGTGAGCTCGCCAAGGCAGGCCTCCACGCTCGTGTGCACGCCGGTGATCAGCTCGAGCTGCGATTCGCTGAAATCGGTGGTGATGCACTTGTGGGCCAGCGCCGAGCCAAGCGCCTTCGGGTGCGGCGTCGTGGCAAGTGCGCCGTCTTCACGCACGCGCAACGACTCCTTCTCGATTCCACGCTTTATGCCGCGGAGAAGGTGCGGGTCGAGCGAAAGCAGTTTTTCGAGGGTAGTACTCAATCGCGCTCCTTCGGTGCTTGGGGCAAATACGTTAGCAGACTTCGTTGCGGCGCGAAATCTGAACCGATGCGGGGAAGATCCGCAGGTCCCTGGATGCGCACGCGGGTTGATCCATTCGCCCGCCATCCGGCGCCGGGGTCCGATCGCCGCTTACTGCTTGCTGTATGTACTGCGACCCCTCTCTACTGTCCCGGGCGAAGTCAGGATAGAATTCCGTTCCGACAGCATTCTACGCGAGGGGCGCGATCTGCGTTGCGGCGAGACGAAGGTATACAGTTCCGCGGCCGCGTTGAAACTTGTTGGCGGTGAATCGGTCTGATTGCTCGTGATGAAGGGGGTCACAGTTTTGTGACAGACAAGATGGCCATGATTAGCAATAGCGTTTTCGGTAAGCAAGTCGTCCTCGATTTTGGCGTGGCGGGATCACCGACGACCGAAGCGCTCGCAATACAATTTCCCGCCGGATGAGGGCAGGCCTGACACGACTGTTGCCGACATGCGGGATCCAGCCTTGGCGAAAAGGGCTGATTCCGGTTCTCGCGCGTGGCGTTCTCGCCGTCGCGGCATCCGTCGCCTGTGTCGCGGCAGTCGCAGCCGGACCATCGGGCGCCAGCCTACTCAGCGCCGACGAGCAACTGGAGCGTGTGATCGCCGATGTGCGCCGAGGGGCGCTCGCAAGCGCGACGAGTGAAATCGACCGGCTGATCGCCCATTATCCGAATTTCAGATTGGCTCATTTGGTCAGGGGCGATCTGCTGCTCGCGCGAGTGCAACCGATCGCCGGTTTCGGCAACGCCTCGTACGCGCCAAACGAACGTCTGGAGGAGTTGCGGGCCGAAGCGCGCGCGCGGATGCATGCGGGCCGCGCCTTGCCACCGCCGAATCAGGTGCCCCGTTATCTGCTCAAGCTCGATGCGCGCGAACGCAGTGCAATTGTCATCGATGCCGGGCGTTCGCGCGTCTACGTATACCAGATGGAGGGCAGCACGCCGCGCCTGGTACGCGATTTCTATTCATCCATCGGAAAGTTCGGGATCGGCAAGGAACGCGAAAGCGACAAGAAAACGCCCATTGGTGTCTATCGCGTGACTTCATGGCTGCCCGGGCGAAAGCTCCCGGATCTGTACGGCAGCGGCGCATTCCCGCTCGACTATCCCAACCCACGCGACCGGTTGCTCGGGCGTACTGGAAGCGGGATCTGGATACACGGCGTGCCGTCGGATACCTACGCGCGCGCGCCGCAGGCGAGCGACGGCTGCGTCGCGCTCGCCAATCCGGACCTCGAGACACTAGCGCCCTATGTTAGGCCCGGTGCAACCCCGGTGGTGATCACACCACGTGTGGAATGGGTCACGCCAGAGGCATTGCAGACTGATCGTGAGGGCTTTCTCGTCGCGCTGGAGACATGGCGGCGCGACTGGGAAAGCAACGATGTCGAGCGCTACCTCACGCACTACGCGAAGACCTTTCGCACCGGCGACAAGGATCTCGCGGGCTGGAAGGCGCACAAACGCCGTGTGAGTGCCCAAAAATCGTGGATCAAGGTGTCGCTCAGCCAGTTGAGCGTGTTCCGCGATCCGGGAGCGAAGGACCTGGTCAGTGTCGGTTTCGACCAGAACTATCGTTCGAGCAATTTTTCCCAGCGCACGCGCAAGCGCCAGTACTGGGTTCGCGAGGGCGCGGCCTGGAAAATCGTCTACGAGGCGCCCGTGCGTGCGCCGGTGCTGGTGCTGCCCGAGTCCTATCCGGCGCGCGCGCGCGCCGGGCCTGAGACCGCCAAGCGATCGTAACCGAAGCCGCGTTAGAGGCGGTCACCGCCGCTCGATGCGCGCGCCGCGCAGCATTGCCGGTGCAGTTCGCGGCATGTCACTAAACGGAAAGGACATACGGGTATATGAGATTGACCGCAGCTCTGAGATTGGGTGTTTGGGTTTTGCTGGTCGGCCCCGCGATGGCGACACCGGCGGTGGACGCCGCGCGGCTGCACCAAGAGGCGATGGCGCAGGTCGTTCCGGTCCGCGGGCACCAAAGCCGAGTATCGCTCGAGGACAGCATCGTGAAGCTCGCGCAGGAAGGCGCGATTGACGCTGGAAAACTCGATGCCCTATACGCCCGGCGTGGCGGGGTACCTGAGGCGCTGAAAAGCATTCTCACCACGTCTTCGCGTGCGTCGATGCTGCTTACCGAGGCGAGCGCGCCCCTCTACGTGAACATGCTGTGGGCGCTGGGGCTCGCGAACCGCATGACAGTAAACAACACCAGCCCCCTAAACGGACCCTCGCGCTTCCGATTTGCCTCCACCGGAGGTTGGACACTCGGCAGGGAACCGGGCGGTTCCTACTTCAACCGGTTCCCGATCATCCCCCTCACCCCGCAGCAGGAGGCGCTTGTGGCCCGAGTGGCCCAGCACAGTTTCCGTCCCTGCTGCGACAACTCGACGTTCTTTCAGGACTGCAACCACGGCTCTGCTCTACTCGGACTGCTTGCGCTCGGCGCATCCCAGGGATTGAACGAGGAAGAACTTTTCCGCGAAGCGCTCGCATTCAACTCGTTCTGGTTCCCGCACCAGTACGCTCATATCGCGCTTTACTTCAAGTCTGTGAAGGGTGTGGCGTGGGAGGATGTCGACCCGCGCACGGTGATGAGCGCAAAGTTTTCGAGCGCAAGCGGATGGCAGAAGAACGTGGCCCAGGAATTGCAGGCCCGCGGCCTGCTGCCGCAACAAGGCGGATCCGACTGCAGTGTCTGAAGTTTTTCGCCTTGGACCCAGCGTCAGGAAACCCGCTCTAACGCGGTCGGTCCAACTCGCCGGTGAGATGTTTACCGGGCGAAAACTAGGCAACCCGAGGAAATCTCCTACTCAATCACGCTCGACTGCGACTGGACATTCGGTCGATTCGCCGACAAAAGGCAGATGAAGAAACCCGATCGTGAATAACTGCGACGGACGCGCCAGCGTCGTCGGCGCATGCGCGCAGCGACCTTCGCCGTCGTCGGCGTTCTCGTGCTCTGCAGCGCCGACTATCTGCTGGTGAAGGCCTTCTGGAAGCCGGAACTGCGTCTGATCGCCGGCAGTGTGATCGACGTCAGCGCCGAAATGGGCGGATTCAATATGAAAGTGGTGCGCGTCCAGGTCGGCGAGACGTGGCGCATCAAGAGCGGGCGGGGCGAAACACCAGGAAATACTGGGCCGGCAGGAAACTGTGCTCCTGCTCGAACGCATACCCTGCGCTCTTTAGCTCCGCCTTCACGTGCTCCGGCGCAATGCGCGCGCTTTGCGGTGGCCCTTCGCGCGAATTCATGCTGTGGTCGATGATGGCAATGCGCCCGCCCGGCTTGAGCGAGCCGCGCAGATTGCGGAAGTAGTGCTCGCGATCGGCGATATGATGAAAAACATTTACCATGACGATGAGGTCCGCCTTTTCGGGAAGGCGCGGGTCGGTTGGCGTGCCCAGCAGGGAGTTGAGGTTTTTCAAGCTCTCGCGCTCTGCACGCTCGGTCAGATACTTCACCATGTCCGGCTCGATGTCCACGCCGTAGACGCGGCCCTTGGGTACCGCGCGGGCAAAGCGCACTGCAAAATAGCCGGTACCCGAACCGATGTCGGCGACGACCGAGTCTGGCTTGAGCGCGAGCGCGCGGATCACTTCACGCGGTTTCTGCGATGCGTCGCGTTTGGGATCGTCGAACGACTTCGCCCACTGCTCGGCGCCGCTGAAACCGTGATCCATGGTGTGAGGTGATTGGGCCGCTGAGGGGCCCGCGATCAAGACGCCCAAGCCAATACAAAATGCCACCCGGCTTGCGATTTGATTCATCTTCTCTCCTCGGTGGTTGAAAAACGATCCGCGTCGCACCGTTACCATTCTGGATTCGCTCATAGCCCAGAACCTATCTCAAAGCTGTTGCCGTGAGGAATGCCGGGTTCTGCAATCGGTACACGTACGTAGCGCCGGGGAATTCGAGGAAACGTGCGCGGTCAAGGCGACGGGCTCTTCCCTGATCGATTCTGCAATATTCTTGCTGATGAGCAACAGCGACGCGAAAAGCAGCACAACGCTCAAAATGCCGAATTCCTCGCCGTTCAGCGGCAGCGCAGCCAGCGCTCCAGCGGCCCCGAGAGACGGAAGGGCCACGCCCAGGATCAGCGAACCGCAAGCAGCGCAGCCAACGCCGAGCACACCGCTCGCAACGGCGCCGGAACTGATGGCGATGTTCTGTCCTGCCGCGGCAACGCGCCTTTGCTTGACCAAATAGGCGATCATCGCAGTGGTGAGCCCGAAGAGGACGGCGAGCGCGATGTACGAAGGATAAGCGAATACCTGGAGGAATGCGATGCGCAGATTTTTCGGGTGGCGTGTCACGGGTCACTTTTTCTCGAGCGCCAGTTCAACGAGTTGCTTGACGGCTGCATAGGGCTGCGCTCCAGAGATCGGATAGGTCTTGCCGCTCTTGGACACAATGATGCTCCAGGGCGTGCCTCGACCTCCGGAGGCGGTGGCCTCTAGAACGTCTTCCGCGACGCGCCGATCGTGCCGCCCGCTCGCAAGGCACGATGCAAACTGTGCCTTGTCGAGCCCGATCTCGCTGGCGATTCGCGGCAGCACCGCGTCGATATCCGTGCGGTTGTTCGACGGAGTCAACTCAAAGAACCGATCCGCGAATTTCCAGAACGCGTCGTTTCCGCCGAGCTCGGCCGCGCATTCCGACGCTACCGCCTCTTTGCGCGCCTTGACTGGATGGAGCTGATCAAGCGGGAAGTGGCGGTACACCCACTTCACCTGACCCTTGGACTCGTCCACCAATCGCTTCACAGTCGGGTGGAAGCGTTTACAAAACGGGCATTCGAAGTCGGAGTACTCGATCAACGTAACCGGTGCAGCGAGATTCCCGCGAATGTGGTCGCGGCCCGCGGAGACCGGCCGCAACGCGGCGGCCCGCGTACTCGCTTCGCGCTGCTCACGTCGCATTGCCTCGGCGCGCTGTCGTTCCAGGAACCGGGCGATGCCGGCGTCAACCGCCCGGTCGACCGCGCCGCTCTCGCGCAGTTGCTTGATAACCGCATCCTTGACTCGGTCGACCAATGCAGCGTCAGCGGCGTTTCGGTCAGGCGTTTGCGCACTGGCGGCTGCGGCGAACAGGACCAGCCCGGCCATCATTACTGTAGAGTGATTTGCGATCGACATGATTTTTGCTCTCGTTGTGAACTGGTTCATGCTCCGTCCCTCGTATCCTGGTTAATTCTCACTGGGCGCCTGTCATGGACGAACGTGCCGGCCGAGAAACGTAAAGCATGGCCACGAGGCCGTTCCTTTCATAATGGGCGACATAGCCATCGGTCCCCGCAATCCCTTTTCCATGAAGCCGATCGATCGCCTGTAGCGCTTCCTTGCCGCGAAGCGCGTGGACAAGCTGAAGCGCGCCCACAGCCTCGGGCGGCTCCAGCTTCGCCGCTTGCGCGTACGCCGAAAGGGAATAGACCAAGAAGGCGATACCAACTGAGGTGCGCACATCCCGACCGGCCGTCCTGTTTAACACTTCCTTCAATCCTCGATAATCAGTCATGCATCAGTTTTTCACGGGGCACTCCGCACTGGGTTTTGCATTTTCAACGGCAGAACCCGACCAATTGCCCCATTTGGGCAGACAGAAACTCCTTGCACGGGCCATGCGAGCTGCATCCCGCCATACGTTCCTCCTGGCGCCTGCGCAAGAGCAGCCACAACACGCCGGCCGCCAACAGCAGCCAGATCCAATTGTGCAATAACCATTCCATGACAAGACCCCCAACGAGCAGTCCCGCTTAGCACACTCGAAAACAGCCTACAGAGCGAACCGAATGGCAACGAGCAAGGCCAGTCAATGCGCGGTCACTTCTTGGACAAGGTCCCCATGATCCAAGACCCGTTGATACCGATCAACGTGAGGCGATCCCCTTCTCCCAGGCAACGATAGCGATGCATATTATGCGTATCGATTACCGTGATCCGGCTTCCGTTCGCCAGCTCGATGACGTTGTGGCAATGGCTCAGCCCCTCAGCGTCGATATCGCAGTCGGTATCGCTTTTTACGGTTCCGGTAATGCGCTTACCGGTTTCCGGGGCACTTCCGTGCAGGACCTGCAGCAGGTATCGCCCGTCACGACCATTCTCTTGCCACGACTTCATTGCCACCCCGCGAGGAATTGGCGGCTGCTCGACTGCGGCCTGCACATTGCAGGAATACAGCGAGGCCGCGATCAGCACGAATATGCCAAGCAGCAATCGACTTACTGGGTAAAACGTGGATTGAATTATCACTTTGTATTCCTTCCTATCTTGGTTGAACCGTGCGCCTCGAATCGCGGTAACCCCATCCGGGGAACATTGGAAACGCAAGTTGCTGCGAGTTGATTCACGTTGCTTGGTATTTCCGCGTCGAGCGCCTGCGCAGCCTAGGCCCGAGGTTTCCGGGGCGGCGCTACGGCGGGTGTTCTTTGCGATCGATCGGCTGATAGCTTCAACTGCCGGCATCCGGTTGCGTCCGCCCCCGCATTTAGTCTGAAAACCCCCAGTCTGGCGCTTCGCGCTTATCGTAGACATGACGGCATGATTACGCATTTGTAACGAAAGTCATCGCACGGTCAGGTTGCGCGAGCCGAGACACAGAACGCCGCCAAGACCGTCGGGCCCTGGCCGCCGCAATGATCGAAGCGCATCGCGGCGGCGCGCGCGCCACGTCTCATTGCTTACAGTTATGTAATGTCCTGGTCATGCCCAAGATAGCGGCACATTATTAATCTTGACGACCAACCGGCTGTTTCACCGAACGAATTATGGTTGAAAACATTCACATTCCAGGGTGATTCAAGTATCCAAAGCGTATGCCACATATGAACCCTCGCAACTCGATAAGGTTTCTGCTTTCTCATCTCGTCGGCGCGGCAATGCTTTTCGGCGGCGCGACATTCGCCGCGGATTTGACGTCGCAAAGCAGCGAAAGCGCCGGCGTGACGATTGCCGTCAAGCCGGTGGACGTTTCCGCCAAAGCGACCACCTGGTCGTTCCAGGTTACGCTCAGCGCGAACAGCCAGGACCTGAGCGATGATCTGGTGCGCACCGCGTACATTGTGAACCGCACCGGCAAGAAGAATGAGCCGCCCGCCCGCTGGGAAGGCGACGCCCCGGGTGGCCGCCTTCGCAAGGGTGTTCTCCGCTTCAAAGCATTGTTGCCGCTGCCCAAGGCGGTCGAGCTGCGCATCCAGCGCGTTGGTGAGAGGGCGCCGCGCGTGTTTCGCTGGGACCTGGACTGTCCCTGTACAGACGCGACAATGCACCCGTCCTGACCGGCGCTGAGTAGATGCGGTGCGCGATTGGCAAGGTGCCTGGCGTGTTCTTGCGGCTAGGTATGTTGACGACGGTCGCGATGCTGGTACGGCTTCAGAGAGCCGGCCTGCGAGTGTTAGCGTGACCGCGATCGCGGCCGATGTATGCGCGGTATGGGCGCGAGTCTTGGTCACGACGGCTTTGTTGCTGAGCGCGCCGGCGGTGCCGGCGGCAGATACGCCGCGCGATGCGGGGGCAGACAGAGCCGAAGCGCGCTTCGCGCGCGTGCTACAAGGGATGACCAGCGGCAAACTGCCGGCTGCGCTCGAAGAGATGGACCGCCTTGCGGAGCGCTACCCCAACTGGCGCCTTGCGCACCTGGTGCACGGGGACCTGCTGCTCGCCCGCACCGCGCCGATCGCGGGATTCGGCAACACAACCAATGCAACAGGCGAGCGCCTAGAAGACTTGCGTGCGGAAGCCTTGGCCCGTTTGCGCTCCTTGCGCGACCCTCCGCCCGCCGACAGGATTCCCCGCTACTTGTTGCAGTTCGACTCCAGCCAAAACAGCGCCATCGTGGTTGACGCCAGTCGATCGCGCGTCTACGTATACGAAAACGCCGAGGGCACCCCGCGTCTGATGCAGGATTTCTACTCTACGCTTGGCAAAAACGGGGTAGACAAGCTGCGCGAGGGGGATCGCAAGACGCCGCTGGGCGTATATCACGTGACCGCCAGGATTCCCGGCAGCAAGCTGCCGGACCTCTATGGCTGGGGCGCGCTCCCGATCAGCTATCCGAACGAATGGGACCGCATGTCCGGTCGGAGCGGCTACGGCATCTGGCTGCACGGGGTTCCATCGGACACTTATGCACGCGCACCGCGGGCGAGCGACGGTTGCATCGCTCTTGCCAATACGGATATCGCCGAACTGGCGAAGCGCGTGCGGGTCGGGGTGACTCCGGTGATCATTGCCGATCAGATTGAATGGACGACGCCCGGGGCTCGGCGCGACGAGCGCGAGGCGTTCATGGCCGATTTGGAGGCGTGGCGCCTCGATTGGGAAAGTCTGGATGCAGGGCGCTACCTCGCTCACTATGCGCGGCGATTCCGCTCGACCGGCATGGACATCGCCGCCTGGAGCGTGTACAAGCGCCGCGTCAATACCTCCAAGCGCTGGATCAAGGTCTCGCTCGACAACGTGAGCCTGATACGTGGTCCGGGACGGGAGGCGCTGATGGTGGTCACTTTCGACCAGGACTACCGCTCGAGCAACCTCGACCAGAGGACACGCAAACGCCAGTACTGGATCATGGAGGACGGTCGTTGGCGCATCGCCCATGAAGCTCCCGTCACCGCCGCCGGCTTCGCACTGCCCGAGTCGTTTCCGCGGCAGCGCGTATCGTTTGTGCAAGGCGGACGATAGATCGCCGGGCAAACGCGGCGGCCCCAACGCGCGAGAAGGCAATTCGTACGGCCAGCGGCGCGGTCGGTAGTTTCCGCGATAAGCAGACGCGCCTGGCGTCCGATGAGAGGTGAATTACAGAAAAGTAATTCGCGCGTTAAGTCCTTGTCGAAGGTGTTCCCGCATGATACGGATATTGAACACGCGTCGCGGTCGCAATAAATGGGCGCGACTGCGCAGTTTATCGGTTAACCCGTTACCTTCGAACGTCACGTTTCACGCCCCATACCCGGGACGGGATGCCGCTTGAAAGGGGCAAGCGCAGGAGGAATCAAAGGTCGAGATGGATGAATCAATGCGCATGGAACGCGATCCGGTCTGTGGAATGATGGTCGGCGAATGGGAGCGCCAGGTTGTGTATCGCGGCGTGGGCTACGCGTTCTGTTCGCAGCAATGCCGCGAGCGCTTTAGCTCCAGCCCCGGACTGTATGTGCGACGGCGCAGGTTGGCGCCGAAGCAGATAGGCATGGAAGTGATCAAGCACAGACGTATCGTGCTGGACGTGCCGCTCACACACGCCGAATTCGTCGAGTTGAAACGCGCCTTGCTGTCGATGATGGGCGTGATGGAAGTTTGGTCCGACAAAGAAACGAGCGATGTAGGCGGCGGCATGCAGACGCTTGAGTACCATGCTCAAACGTTCACGCGCATCGATGCGGTGGAAATAAGCTACGACTTGCTCCAGGCGACAGCAGCGCAGATCGAACGCAGGCTTGTGGACCTGAACGCGTTACCCCGTAACGGATGGGGCGAAAAACTGCAGCGGGACTTCATTCACTACATGGAAAGGTGCGAGCTGGACGATCTCGAGGCTTACGATACCGATCCGGTTCGATGGGGCCGCGGCACCCGCCGCGTGGCGTCCTGATTTCAAAAAGCTACTGGAACGAAAACGAACCTCAGAGTCCTCGATCGTGGCGGACAATTCTGGCCAGCGCGGTTCACGCCGGTTGGACAGCTGCAAACCTGATCCCGAATCCTATCGCCCCGTCTGCCGCGGCAGACATTAGAGATGAACAGCGTGAGACGAAAGGTGACCGGTCTGGCGCGCATTACGCCGATTCAGGAACCTCGAGAACGTAACCCATGCCCCGCACGGTCACGATGAGCTTGGGCTCGTAATCGTCGTCCACCTTGGCCCGAAGCCGCCGCAGGGCAACCTCGATCACATTGGTGTCGCTGTCGAAATTCATGTCCCAGATTTGCGAGGCGATCAGCGAGCGCGGCAGCACCTCGCCCCGGCGCCTCAGCAGGAGCTCCATCAGGGCAAATTCCTTGGCCGTGAGTTCAATTCGTCTGCCGCCGCGCGTCACGCGGCGACGCAGTAGATCGAGTTCCAGATCCGCGGCCTTGAGCACCTCGGGTTCCGTGGCTTTCCCGCGGCGCAACAGCGAGCGCACCCGCGCAAGCAGCTCGGAAAATGCAAACGGCTTCACCAGATAGTCATCTGCGCCCAGATCCAGGCCCTTGACGCGCTGCTCGACCTGGTCGCGCGCGGTGAGAAAAAGCACGGGTGTGTTCTTGCCGGCATTGCGAATTGACTGCAGCACGCTCCATCCGTCCAGCGTCGGTAGCATCACGTCAAGCACAACGAGGTCATAGTGCTCGGACAGCGCAAGGTGCAGGCCGTCCGCGCCGTCCCGGGCGAGATCAACCACGAAGCCGGCTTCCGAGAGGCCTTGCCTCAAGTAGTCTCCTGTTTTTTGCTCGTCCTCGACGATCAGGATTTTCATCGTTGCCCTCCGCGACCCATTCGCCTGCTTGCATTGTGCTTGAATCGCGCCGCCCGGCGCGAAATATTACAGAGATGTAATGGGCGGGTCAGCTTTCGGTTAGGCATCCGCCGCCAACGTGCACGGACCGTTAAGGCGACGCCCGCCGGGGAAGACTTTGTCGCGGCCTACCTTGACTGGATGGATTTGGTGCAGCAGGTCAGTGCGTCCGACACTCGTTGCCAGGCTACTGCGTTCGCGAGGGTCCCTGGTGCAGTCGTCAATTCCGCGGGAGGGCTGAACGCGATCAGAGACGCTCTAGTGATCGCGTTGCGCGATGAATCGGACCGCATTCAGACTCTGCGGCGAATTCTGGACGCGGGCCATATAACGCCAAGCACGGCCAAATGTGCCGCTGAAGCCTTGGACCATGCAGAGCAGCTCCTGGCGGAGGAACGACGCGCATGGCGGGCATTGGTGGTGCTCAGCCGCCGGGATCAGTCGCAGTGTTCCACGGCGCAGCGACCCAATAAAGAAAACCAATGGTGGCCGCGCAGCCTCGAAGACGTCGCGGCCGAGGTGCGGGCGCTGACGGACACGGTGCGGGCATTACAGGTTTTGTCGCGGACCTCATCGCATCGGGGCGCTCTGGTAAGCCCGACCTGATACGCAGGCGAAGGCGGCGGAAACGCACCTATCCTCTCGCATTGACCGAGACCGCAAACAGGGGAGGCGTCGAACTCCTGATCGTTTTGGCGAGCACCAATGGACTTCTGACTACCGCGATGTCGGTCGGCGTCAACAGATGACCGGCTTGGTGGCGTGACGGAACGCGGGCAAGTGACCCGAACGACCATTGATTACGGAAAAGTAATTTCCGCGTCAGATTCCCGTCGGGCAAGCGTGTGCATGATAACGATATTTCATCGATCCCGGCGCGTTTGCTGCTTCTAAATAACCATGAGAAGTCATGGAATGGCTATCGCAAAACTGGCTTTGGTCGGTGTTCGGTGTTGGCATCGTCCTGATGATGCGCCGCGGCGGCCATGGAGGTTGCTGCGGCGGCGGCGGGCACGGCGGGGGCGACAAGCGCCCTGAGGGCGACGCCCATTCCAAGGACGCCGTTGTCGGCACTGCGAGACACCACCACTAGAAGATATCCGTGGCGCGGCGGTCTCCCCAGGGCCTCTGCGCCGGACCACCGCGCGGTGGCGTCGGGATCTGGGGGATCGAAAGGGCGACAAAGCGGATGCAACAAGCAACTCAGACACCTGCAAGAACCAATGGCTTGACACCACGTTCGGGAGCACCCTACCAATGATTCCCGAACTCGGGCATTTCGCCCTGATTCTCGCCTTTTCGATTGCACTGGCGCAGGGAATTTTCCCTCTGCTGGGCGTTGCTCGCGGTAACTTGACGTGGACGCGTATGGGGCATACCGCGGTGTTCGGGCAGTTTCTGTTCATCGTCATCGCGTTCGGCGCGCTGACGCACGCGTTCATCAAGAACGATTTCTCGGTGCTCTACGTCGCATCGAATTCCAATTCCATGCTTCCAGTGCAGTACCGTATCGCCGGCGTCTGGGGTGGGCACGAGGGCTCCATGCTGCTGTGGGTGCTGATCCTTGCAGGGTGGGGGGGAGCAATCGCACGTTTCAGTCGCCATATGTCCGAGGAATTCGTCGCCCGCGTGCTCGGGGTAATGGGATTGGTCAGCGCGGGTTTTCTCGCATTCTTGCTGCTTACATCGAACCCGTTTCTGCGGCTGATTCCGGCGCCGCCCGACGGTCGCGATCTGAATCCGCTGCTGCAGGATATCGGCATGGTGCTTCATCCGCCGATGCTCTACATGGGTTACGTAGGGTTTTCGGTCGCGTTCGCGATCGCCATCGCCGCGCTGCTCAGCGGGCGGCTCGACGCGGCCTGGGCCCGCTGGTCGCGTCCCTGGACCACGCTCGCCTGGGTGTTTCTCACCCTCGGCGTCGCGCTCGGCAGCCTCTGGGCCTACTATGAACTGGGCTGGGGCGGATGGTGGTTCTGGGATCCGGTCGAGAACGCCTCGTTCATCCCATGGCTTGTCGGCACGGCATTGATCCATTCGCTTGCGGTGACCGAGCGACGCGGGGCGTTCAAGGGGTGGACCGTGCTGCTCGCGATTTTCACGTTTTCCTTCAGCCTCCTCGGTACATTTCTGGTGCGCTCCGGCGTGCTTACCTCGGTACATGCATTCGCCACCGATCCTGCGCGCGGCATTTTCGTGCTCGTGTTCCTTGGTATCGTGGTCGGCGGCGCTTTGCTGCTGTTCGCCTCGCGTGCCCATCGTATCGGTCTGGGCGGGAGCTTCCATCCGATTTCGCGGGAGTCGATGCTGCTGTTGAACAACGTCATGCTGGTGGTAGCGGCGGGTTCGGTGCTGCTCGGCACGCTCTATCCGCTGGTGCTGGACGCACTGGAGTTGGGCAAGATTTCGGTGGGACGACCCTATTTCGAGGTGGTTTTCATTCCGCTGATGGCGCCGGCGATGTTCCTGATCGGAGTCGGCCCGATGGCGCACTGGAAGAAAGCGAGCTTGCCCAATCTAGCGACGCGCCTGCGATGGGCTTTCGTCGTTGGCGTGGTGACCGCGCTATTGGTGCCGCTCGCGATGGGAAAATGGAGCGCGCCGGTAAGTCTGGGCATTTTGTTGGCCGCCTGGATAGTGGCGAGCAGCGTGGCCGGCCTGCTGGAACGCCTGCGCCAGTCCCGCGATTCGGTGGGCCTGCTCGCGAAGCTCGGCGCCAACTCGCGCAGTTACTACGGTATGCTGCTGGCGCACATCGGCGTTGGCGTGTTCATCGCCGGCGTAGCGCTGGTTCAGGGCTACGAATCCGAAAAAGACGTGCGCATGAGTGTCGGCGACAGCATCGAAGTCGGAGGTTACCGCTTCCGGCTCGATCGCCTTTCCGAGGTGCCCGGCCCCAACTACACGGCGTCGCGCGGCGAGATCAGCGTCACCAGGAACGAGCGTGCCGTGACCCGGATGTATCCGGAAAAGCGTACCTATCGCACGCAGCAAAACCCGATGACCGAGGCGGCGATCGATTGGGGTTTTTACCGCGATCTTTACGTGTCATTGGGTGAGCGGCTCGACTCGACAACCTGGCTGGTGCGAATTCACCACAAGCCGTTCGTCGAATGGATCTGGTTGGGTTGGCTGATGATGGCACTGGGTGGCCTTCTCGCCGCTCTTGACCGCAGGTATCGCGTCAGCGTGGGAGCAAAGCATCGTGCGCCCGCGTCCGCGCCACGCCTGATCGAGCCGGTCGGCGCGGTGGCCCGATGAACATGGCACCCGCTGGTCACAGGATGCTTGAGAGGGCGAATCTGATCATGCGCATGTTGTTCGCGGTCGCGCTGCTCGTGATGGTCCAAGTTGCGGCGTTTGCCAGGGAGGCGGCACCCGCAGCGGACGATCCGGCGCTGGAAGAACGCCTGATGACCCTCGCCGCGGGACTTCGCTGCCTGGTATGCCAGAACCAGACGCTTGCCGAATCGCAGGCGGACCTGGCGGTGGATATGAGAAACGAGATGCGCAAGCAGATGCGGCGCGGGGCAAGCGACCAGGACGTGATCGATTTTCTGGTCGCGCGCTATGGTGACTTCGTGCTCTACCGGCCGCCGCTGAAAGCCACCACTTTGCTGCTGTGGTCCGGTCCGGCGATCCTGTTGCTTATTGGTTTGGCATTCATGGCACGCAGTCTGGGTCGGCGCCGCGGGCACATCGTCGAGGCGCCACTCACAGAGACCGAACGTGCGCGAGCACAAGCATTGCTCGGCGCAGACAGCGAAGCGGAGCCATCATGACAGCATTTTGGTTTATCTCTGGAGCGCTCGCCGTCGCGGCGTCCCTGTTCGTCGCGTTGCCGCTGATGAAAAACCATACGAGGTCCGCCGTCGCCGGATCGGGCGGCAAACTGAACGTTTCGGTGTATCGCGATCAACTCGACGAACTCGACGAAGATCGGCGCACTGGAAGGCTGGATACCGATCAATACGACGAGGCGCGCGGCGAGATCGAACGCCGGCTCGTCGAAGACCTGCCTGATGCCCAGGCGCGCGCGGTGCCGCCGGCGCGACGGCGCCCTCCCGCCGTGGCGATCGCGGCGGGTATGGCGGTGCCGCTGCTGGCGGGTTTTCTGTATATTGCGCTCGGTAACCCGGCGTCGATGTGGCCGCAGGCGCGTCCGAATACGAGTGGCGCGCATCAGCTCGATGCCGCGATCGGGCAGCTCGCCGCGCGCCTGCAAAAGAATCCGGAAGACGGCAAGGGCTGGATCATGCTGGCGCGGTCGCAAGCCGTTCTGGGGCGTTTCGGCGAGGCGAGTACCGCGTACGCCAGGACGGTAGCCCTATTCCCGGATGACGCGCAATTGCTCGCCGATTACGCCGACACGCTGGCGATGACGCAGGGCGGACGATTGGCCGGCGAGCCGGAGAAGCTTGTCGAGCGCGCGCTGCGTGCCGATCCGGACAACGGGAAAGCGCTGGCACTGGCGGGAACGATCGCATTCGAGAGGAAGGATTACGCGAGGGCCGTGAATCATTGGCAGCGGGTGAAGGCCTTGATTCCGGCGGACTCGAAACTCGCCAGGTCCATCCAGGCAGGCATAGCCGAGGCGAAGCGGCTGGCGGACTCCGCCGTGCGCCGCGAAGCGGGCGCATTGGGCGGTCCCGGCGCTCCCGCACGCCGATGAAGAATGCCGACCGCCGGATGACTTCCGCGGCCTGCTCGCATTCGGTATGAGGATGGGACCATGGCTGTCGGGGACGATGATCTTCGCCGGTGCGGCGATGATGCTATGGGACCATGGCAATGACCGAGTTCCAGTCGGCGCATGAGGACCGAGCGCCTCGATAATCAGGAGCAATTCGCGAACAGCGCTTGCTTGCCGTGGCGCAGACGCGGGAAAAGGTGGAGGCCATCCTCGCGGGGGAGCAGCGCGAACCGCTGCGCCTGCGGTAGCATGAATGCACGGGCGCGCAGGCTTAGGAACGGTTCCCGTTGCCTGCCGTGACAGCTGCATTCGGCGCAATCTTCCAGTCGCCCGGTTGCGCGATTCGCGACCCTTACGCAAAGGAGGTAAATCATGCCCACTTATGAGCCGGTAGATATTTTCGACTATTTGCGCATCCGCGCCGGCGAACTCGGCAGCCGGCGTGTCACCCTTATCATCGTTGGAGTGCTGCTGCTGATCTTCCTAACGTCGACTTGGTTCACGGTGCAGCCCGAGGAGACCGGCATCGTCCAGCGCTTCGGGGCGGTGGACCGCACGGTGGGCCCGGGCCTGCATTTCAAGTTTCCCGATGGCATCGAGCGGGTCCGGCTGGTTCCCACGGCCCGGGTGCTCAAGGAGGAATTCGGCTTCGGCACGAGTTCTGCGGCCGGCGGGCGAACGCAGTACGCGGGCGACAAGAAGTCGTTCAAGGAAGTGTCGCTGATGCTCACGGGCGACCTGAACGTGATCGACGTGCAGTGGATCGTGCAGTACCGGATCGAGGACCCGGCTCAATACCTGTTCCACGTCCGCGAATCGCGGCAGACGATCCGGGACATCGCCGAGTCCGTCATGCGCCGGGTGGTCGGCAACCGCCTGGGAAGTGACGTGCTTACCGTCGGCCGCGTGGCCGTGTCCACCGAAGTGAAGGTGGAGATGCAAAAGATTCTCAGCGACTACGGCACGGGCGTTCGCCTGGTCACGGTGGAGCTTCAAGATGTGACGCCTCCGGACCCGGTCAAGCCCGCCTTCAACGAGGTGAACGAGGCGCGCCAGGATCGGGAGCGCACCATCAATCAGGCGCAGGAGCGGGCCAATCGCGAGATTCCCAAGGCGCGCGGCGAGGCGACCCGCACGGTCACCGAGGCCGAGGGCTACGCCGTCGAGCGGGTCAATCGCGCGAATGGTGAGGCAACACGATTCCGAGCGGTCCTAGCGGACTATCAACGGGCCCCCGAAGTCACGCGCCGCCGGCTCTACCTGGAGGCCATAGGCAGCATCCTGCCCGAAGCCAAGGCCCTGTACATCGTCGATAGCGACCAGAAGGCCCTGTTGCCGTGGCTGCGCCTTGAGTCCGGAGCGACGCCTGCCGCGGCAGGTGGCGCCCGGGCAGCAGGCGTCAAGGGAGGCAACTAGCCATGAAGAACGCACTGACTATCGGATTCGGGATCGTCGTACTGGCGATCCTCGTCGCCATCTCCGGGACCTTCTACACGCTTGAGGAGGGCGAGCAGGCGGTGATCGTTCAGTTCGGTCGGCCAGTGGGGGAAACGGTCACCGAGGCAGGGTTGCACGTCAAAGTGCCTCTCATCCAGGAGGCGCGCCGCTTCGAGAAGCGCCTGCTTATCTGGGATGGCGATCCCAACCAGATTCCCACCAAGGGGCGCGAGTTCATCTGGGTCGATACGACCGCGCGCTGGCGCATCGCCGACGCGAAGAAGTTCCTCGAGAGCGTGGCCTCCGAGGCCGGCGCCCGATCGCGTCTGAACGACATCATCGACTCGGTGGTGCGGGACCAGGTTTCGGGCAGCGAACTGGTGGAACTGGTGCGCAGCGCCTCCTGGGTCGTTCCCAAGGGAGAGATTCTGGAGGAAGTCCCCGCCGAGGTGCGCGAGGAGTTGAAGAAGGCGATCGTTCGCGGACGCGAAGAAATCACGCGGACCATTCTGGCCGAGGCGCGCAAGGTCATTCCCCAGTACGGAATCGAGCTGGTGGACGTGCGCATCAAGCGCCTCGATTACGTGCAGAGCGTCCGGGAGAAGGTCTACGCCCGCATGATCTCGGAACGCAAGCGCATCGCGGCCCAGTT
>MEQX01000017.1:0-40869 GCA_001770415.1 Betaproteobacteria bacterium RIFCSPLOWO2_02_FULL_63_19
AAGCCGCATTCGCAGCAATGATCAAACGTATTCTTTTCAACCAACGATCGGCTCGGAGCATAAAAACCTCCCTCGGTTCAATTAGTGCGTTCGGAATGGATTTCAGGTCGATCGCGTTCCCCGGGGACCCCGGAGCCCGCTTTATCCTGAATACCGCCAGTCCTCGCCCGCGTGGTACTAGAACACAGCGACCATTCCGCAAGTGTGATCCACATCAAACGATGCGGGGGTAATGCCGGCCAGGCAGGTCGGTTTCGGACAAGAGGCGCGGGTCGCCCGAAATCATCGGCGCTGAGTGAAATTCACTCTCGAAGGACGTCGGTCGTCTGCGGCAGCGTACGCGCCGAAGAACTTGGCGTGGTGGCCGCGAACAGGTACAAGATCACCATGACGCCGTGGACACACGGCGCAATTGCGGCTGCGATTGAACGCGCGGCCGGCAACCGAGACTAAATAGCGTTCCGGCATCCCTTTTTTGACCCGCCGCCAGTTGCCGTACTTCCGGCCCAGGGTCTTGCCCAGGCGAAGATCCGGGTGGCCGGGATCCGCGGGCACGCGCTCGGTGATGGCGCCTTGTACACCGATGCAAGCAGCCGCGTTCTGGGATGAGCCTTGTAGCCGCGTGGATCGCTCGCCGCAGGCGCGGCCACGTCGGTTTCCAGTTCGTCGAGCGCGGCGGCAAAGGTGCGGAAGTAGTAGATCTGCCAGCCGTTCATTTCCACGACGGCACGCCACTAATCGGTCTTGGCACCCTTTACGAATTTGCCGATGCGCGCCAGTTGGGCCGGATCGGCTGCCTTGATCTGCTCCGGCCGCGTGGCCATCTCCGCCTCCAGAAAGCTGAGAAAGCTAAGCAGGACGGGGTCGTCCATTTCCCCCGCTCTTGACTTCTTCCCTGAGATCTGGCCCGGCGGCCCGGTCCGGCATTTTCCGGCGAACCACGCGACTCGGGTCGAGTCTCGCACGTCAGGGGAGACCGCATGACACTTGCGAGGCGGCGGCGCTGCTCGATCATACGAGTCTGAGCGCTAACCATCCGGACAGGATCGGACGCCACGCTCGCCTCGGCGCGTGTCCGTTGCTGGCGCGAGAAGGGTCGAGAACGCCGACGCGCAGCGCCAGCAGGCGGTCTTCAGACCCGGGATTACTCCGCCATCCAGATCAAGAGCATGACCAGCCCGGAAGCGAAAAGCGAAAGCTTGAAGATACCCCAGATCCTCGTCTTGTCCTGCGGCTCGATGCCTTCTTTCTTCTTCGAAGCGAAATAGATCTCCAAAATGACCAGTGCTATTCCGACTCCGAACGTGATGGCTCCCCATTTGTATATGGCGTTCACGCTATGTCCTCCCGTTGCGACGCCGCCGGACGATTCCGAACACGCAGGCTGCGACGGCAAGCAAGCATCTTACCCGGTTCCCGCAGTCTGTTTCAAAACGACGCAGCCGTTCTTCTGAGGCTCTCTTGTTTCGTTGTCTTCGGCATCGTCGCCCGGACAGCGGGGCCACACGCTTTGCTCACAGTGGCCGATTGCCGTTGCGGAAAGCCCAGCGCTGCACGGCCGGAATGGTCAGCCCGATCATCAGCACGATCAGACCGAACGCATACAAGGCGGCATGTATGCCGTAGGCGTCCGCAAGCGAGCCGACGATCAGCGGCGCAGACAGGTGGGACAGCGCGTACCCCAGACTGCCCAAGGCCATTGCCGAGCCGCGCTGCTCGGCCAGGCTTACGGAACTGATCAGAATCTGAAAATACACAGTCATCAGGCCCGAACCAAGCCCGAGGCCCAGCAGAACGGATCCCGCCCACAACGGATGCGGGAACAACGCGACCAGGCCGACGCAGACCGCGGCGAGCAGTGCGCAGGCCAACGGTGGCGCGCGGTCCGCCGCACTGCGCACCAGTTGCGCCAGCGCGAATCCGGCGGTGATCGAACCGACCGCACGCAGGGCCAGCAGCAATCCGGTGGTTTGCGAGGAAAAGCCCTGTTCGACCAGCAAAATCGGGAAGAAGGACACCGAAAGTGACACCGGAAGCGCGGAAATGTAAGCGCACAGCACTGAAAAGTGGATCCCGCGGCGCTTGAGCAATACGCGATAAATCGCGAACAGTGCCGGCCGGGCTGCGTTCGTGGTCGGGTGCGGTGCTATGAAAATCGAAAACAGGAACGACAGGAACCCGACGCCGAGCATGATCCAGAAGCCGGTCCGAAACCCGAGTTGCGCGATCACCGCGCCGGTCAGAGCGACGCCGACGATATTGCCGGAATCCGTCGTCGCGTTGAGGCGGCCCATGTTACGGCTGCGGTCACCGGGGAGCCGGCTTGCGAGCGCCCAGTTCGAAGGCCAGAACGCCGCGCGCGATAACATCATGGTCACCTGCCCGGCGAGCAGTCCAAGGTAATTGGCCGAGGTCGCGAATATGGCCGCTGCGACCATGGTCAGCACGCATGCGATCAGCGATGTGGGCTTGGCGCCGATTCGGTCGGCATAGGCGCCGCCGAGCAGGTTGCACCAGATCTGGCCCAGCACCGGGAGAGAAATGAGGCTGCCGATCGCAACGCCGCTCATGCCCAGTTCGCGCGCGTACAGCGGTATCAGCAGATGGGTCATTCCCAGCGCGAAACTCCAGGTAAAGGCGTTCGCGTGAAACGGGCTGAAGCGGGGCATCGAGATCAGGTTGCGGACGGGACGGGCCCCGATTATGGGCGCGTGGGTTCCCGGCCGGCAAATCCGTTCACGCACCTTGCCTGCCCCAGGAGGTGCTGTTTGGCGCCGAAGCGCTCAGCGGCCCGCGCGCGTGCGGTATCATAGGCCGCCCATCGTCGCGTTACGCGGTCTGACATGGATCACTACCTGACCTGGTTAATCGCCGGCTTTCTGCTGGTCATTGTTGAACTGCTCAGTGGAACGTTCTACCTGTTGGTGCTCGGCATCGCTGCAATGGCCGTGTTGGATCGGTCACGCGTCGGGGCGCAGAAAGCCGTTTGATTGTCGATGAGAGTACCCCCGGCAATTTCGGCGAGGATCTTGGTTTTGCAAAGGAGCTGCAGCGGGGCTCCGGCGCCGCCGGCTCGGTAGCGCGCGGCACGAAGAATCGACGCGCATTGTTTGGGCACTTCGAAGGGAACGCACGCAATGGACAAGGCACCGCAAGCGGCAATGATGAATACGGCTTCGCATTATTTTCTCGAGGGACTGAACGAGATCGGCCTCGAGTACCTGTTCTGCAACCTGGGCACCGACCATGCGCCGCTGATAGAGGAAATGGCGCGCTGGAACAGGGAGGGACTCGCATTTCCGAAGACCATTCTGTGCCCGCACGAAAACGTGGCCATGCACATGGCGGGGGCGTACGCAATGATGACCGGCCGCGGCCAGGGCGTGATGGTGCATGTCGACGCGGGCACCGCGAACGCGGCGATGGCAACGCACAATCTGTACCGCGCCCGCGCCCCGGTGCTGTTGATGGCGGGACGGTCGCCGTTCGCCATACACGGCGAGCTTCCGGGCGGGCGCGACAGCTACGTGCATTTCGTACAGGATCCGTACGATCAGGCGAGCCTGGTGCGCCCGTACGTGAAATGGGAATACACGCTGCGCACGGGAGTCACCACGAAGGAAACGCTGCGCCGCGCACACACGATGATGCAGAGCGATCCCCGGGGACCGGTCTACCTGATGCTGCCGCGTGAGACGCTCGCCGAAAGGTGGAATGCGAACGAAGTGTGCTCGTATCCGGATGCGCGATACGGGGCGGTAGCCGCGGGCGGCACCGATCCGGACAACGTGCGCGCGCTGGCTGACCGGTTATTGGCGGCGAAAGCCCCGTTGCTGATCACCGCCTACGCCGGCCACAATCCGGGCACCGTCGCCGTGCTCGACGAACTGGCCCGGTTCGCCGGAATCCGCGTCATCGAGTTCAACCCCATCCACGTCAATATCCCGCAAGACTCGCCGTGCTTCGCCGGACAGATGCCCGGCAAGCATGTCGCTGAAGCGGACGTGGGGTTGCTGGTCGATGTCGACGTGCCGTGGCTGCCGAAGTTCACGCCGGAGAATCCGGAGACGTTCTGGGCGCACATCGACGTCGACGTCGTAAAGCACGCGTTTCCGATGTGGGGCTTCGCAAACGACATGCGGATCGCGGGGGACAGCGGGCGCATCCTCGCCCAACTGCTGCAGGAGCTCAAGGCTCGCGCGACTCCCGAATTCCGCGAAGCCGCGGCGAAGCGCGTTGCGGCGCTCGCGATGGAGCGCGACGCACGGCTTCGGGAAGCGGCGCAGCTTGCTGCGGACCGCGGCGCACCGGGCCGCATCAATCCCAATTATCTTTGCGCCGAACTCGGACGCGTCATCGGTCCCGAGGACGTCGTCATCAACGAGGGGATCCGCAATGCCGCGGCAGTTGCAAACCAGGTGCCACGCACCAGGCCCGGCACGCTGCTCGGATTGGCCGGCGGGGGCCTTGGTTTCTCGGGCGGAATGGCGCTCGGTGCCAAGCTCGCGAAGCCCGAGCGCATGGTGGTGCAGTTCGTCGGTGACGGCGGGTTCTATTTCTGCACCCCGGCCGCGGTGTACGCCGTAGCGAAGCAGTATGGTTTGCCGATACTCACCGTAGTCATGGACAATTCCGGCTGGGCGGCGGTCAAGGAAGCGACGTTGCGCATGTATCCGGAAGGCGAGGCGAAAGCCGGCGCTCGGTATCAGGCGCGGCTCGCGCCGGACATGAACTTCGCCAAGGTCGCCGAGGCGGCCGGCGGCTACGGGGAAATGGTCAGCGACCCGGCGGACATTCCTGCCGCGATCGAGCGCTGCATCAACGAGGTGCGGGGGGGACGCTCGGCGGTGCTGCACGCGCGCGTCACGCCGATATAATCATTTACAAACCGGTTGGTGACGACACCAGAGGCGTCAAAAGCGAGGCGACCTGCTTGATTCCGGCAATACTGGCTGTCAATGCGACATCAGGACCGGCGCCGTCATCGATTCAAAGATCGTTCGCGTCGCTCCTCCCATGATCAGCTCTCGCATGCGCGAGTGCCCGTAGGCGCCCATCACGATCAGGTCGATGCCCAGATCGGCCACGCGCGACAGCAACTGGTTGCCGACGTCGATGTCATGCGCGCGGTGATAGGAGACTTCAACCTTTACCCGATGGCGGGCGAGATAGAGCGCGATGTCTGCTCCGGGGACCGCACCGTGCGCGGTGCCCTCCGGGTTGAACGCCACGACGTGCACCTGTTCGGCCTCGCGCAGAAGTGGAATCGAATCGGTCACCGCGCGTGTCGCCTCGCGGCCCGCATTCCACGCAACAAGCACGCGTTTGCCTATCCTGTCGAAGCGGCCCGCGTAGGGAACCATCAGGACCGGGCGTCCTGCGGCGAGTACCACCCGTCCGGGGAAGTCCATTTCGACACCGGAACCGTCGCGTTCACGCGACTGGCCGAGCACCACGAGATCCGCGTAGCGGGCGTGCAGCGTGATGGCGTCCACGGCGTCGTCACCTGAAACGCGCCATTCCACACTGGCCAATCCGGCGCCTTGGGTGGCTTTGCGGAACAGGTTTTCCGCGCCACTTGCCTGTTCGCGTATGACTGTCTTTTGCGCCTCGATCAGCGTGGTCCCCGCCTCGGCGATCGCATACGCTGGCAGATGTACCGCCGTCAGGGCGTGCAGCCCGACCAGATGCGCATCGAAGCGCCGGGCCATCTGGATCGCCATGTCCAGGCGGGCGGGGCAGTACTTGCCGATGTCGACGTGAACGAGGACCGTTCTGTAGGTCATGATTGTTCCCCTCTCGGATGGCACTCAACGGAGTGCGCGTAACAACATTACCGTGGCTCGTGCCGGCAGTGGTTGATTGAGGTCAATCGCGTCGCTTTTGACATCCCCCGTTTCGCTTACGCGCGCATCTTGGGATAGCGGATCGGGGGCGAACCTGACGACGCCAGCCGCCGCACAGGCAGCAGGCGGGCGACTACAAGAGCACGTAATCGAAATCCAATGCCGGCATGGTGTTGATGCCGCGGGCGGGCGGCGTCAGCCAGCCGGCGATCTTTCCACGCTCGAGCACCGGTTGTTGCACCGTGCGCAGATGGGCTCGCTCAGCCTCCCCGGGCAGCCACTCACCGCGGTGCGCCTCGAAGACGGATTCGCCGACGGGATCACCCTGCGGCGAGAAGCGGGCGCCCGCGTAGACCCCGAAGCGGCGGTTGAAACGCTGGCTGGGCAAGCGCAATTCGAAGCCTGCGCGCGCGCGCGCCAGCATCTTGTTCCAACGACTCATCAGCATGGTGACCTCGCCCAGGTATGCCTGCCTCATGACGCCGTTTAGCGCGTCTTTCATCGGTACCTGCACGGCGACATACCCGTCGTCGCCGTCGGGTGAGCGGCGCTCGACGCTCACGGTGCCTTCAAGGCGCACGTGATCGTCAAAATTCGATTCGTGCGCGCGTCCCTTGATTCCGGCGAAAAACATATCGGCGGCGCGTGCCGATTCGTCGCTGCCGAAAAGATCGTAGATGCGCGGCGCCCAGAAATTGAGGAACCGCTGGATGGTCGCGAGGCTGATTCCGCCGTACGGCCCCACGTCGTCGGTGTCATGCGCGCGCATGAGGTCTATGGTTCTCTGGATCACGCGCCGCAGTCCGTCCTCGCCGATGAACATGTGGTGGGCTTCCTCGGTGAGCATGAATTGGGTGCTGCGCGCGAGCGGGTCGAACGCGGATTCGGACACCGAAAGCAGCTGGTACTTGCCATCGCGGTCGGCGAGAAAACACCAGATGAAGTACGACAGCCAGTCGTTCAGCGGGTTGTTGAACGCGTCGAGGATACGCGGGTTGCCGCTTGAACCCGAGCGTCGCGCGAGCAACTGCCCGGCGTCCTCGCGCCCCTGCGCTCCGAAGTGCTCGAGCAGCAGATGGACCATCGCCCACAGGTGGCGGCCCTCCTCGACCGAAAACTGCAGCAGGTTCCTCAAGTCGTAAAGGGACGGGGCCGAGCGCGCGAGCTGCCTGCTCTGCTCCACCGAGCCCGGCTCGGTGTCGCCTTGCGTGATCAGCAGCCTGCGCACGGTTTCGCGATGCTCCTGTGGCAATTGCTGCCACACCGGCCGGCCGGCGATGTCGCCGAACAACGCCACGCGGCCCGGCTTCGGGTGCGCCTGGAATACGCCCCAGCGGTATTGCGAGAGCGGCACGTAGCCGTACTGCGCCCAGCCCCCGGCATCCACGCCGACCGGCGTACGCAGATAGACTTGGTTGTCGCGGATGCCTGCCGGCCCGCAGTCGAACCACCACTTCCGGAATTCGACGCCGAACCACTCGAGCGATGCTCTGAGCCGTGGGTTGGTCGCCAACCCGACGTTGTTGGGGACTGCGCAGCCGAGATCGACCGCGGTCACCGGCTGCGGTGCCCAAGAAGCCGAATGGAACCCGCTGCGCCGGCGCTCGCGGGAAATGCGCAGCGGCGCCGCGACTCGATTCCGCCGAGCGGCCAACGCGCAGCGACGCTAGAACGGAGGCGACGTCGGGCCATAATTTTCGCGCTCGA
Organism: Betaproteobacteria bacterium RIFCSPLOWO2_02_FULL_63_19; assembly: GCA_001770415.1. Taxonomy (GTDB): domain Bacteria; phylum Pseudomonadota; class Gammaproteobacteria; order Burkholderiales; family SG8-39; genus JACQTO01. The sequence continues at coordinate 7,554 of MEQX01000017.1, forward strand.
TAACCGAATCGGCCTGGGGCCGCGCTGCAGTTGCATGCTTGAACCTGGATCAAACCGCACGCAGCGGATTTTATGTTAATTTCGCTCACCATCTCATCGTCCTACGGGAGCGATCGCAGCGGGTTAGTGGTAAATTGAATTCAATGTCTCGAACAGCTTAGGGGTAAGTGAATGATTATCGACGCGCACGTCCATTTGACTCGACCGGGGTACGTGAGAAGCAAGTTCTTGTGTGGCAACTCGCGGATGGCGTCCTCGCTCTACAACAGGGTGCACAAGACCAATATCACGCCCGATGATTATGTCAACATGGTCAAAGACAGGGTTGACCCCACCGGAAAAAAGCTCATCGCGGCAATGGACGAGGCCGGCATCGACAAGAGCGTCATTTTCGGCGTCGACTGGGCCTACGGGGTGACCGGCGAACCTAAGGTGAGCAATCGGGAGCAGAACAAGTATCTTGCCCAATACTCGAAGCAGTACCCGGGCCGGTTTATTCCCCTCGCGGCTCTGGATCCAAGGCGGCCGGACGTCATCGAGCAGGCGACCGAGGCGATCGAAGAATGGGGCATGAAGGGTTTCAAACTCATGCCATCGGCCGGTTTCAAGCCCAACGATCCGCTGTGCTTTCCGTTCTATGAGAAGTGTGCCGAATGGGGTGTTCCCATCATGTTTCACAGCGGCGGGCTGGAATTCAACTGGGAGTACAGCTCACCGAACTTGATCGCGTCGGCTGCGGAAGAATTCCCGAAAGTCAAGATGATCATGGCGCATGCCGGACTGGAGTCCTGGGAGCAATGCAGGCTCGCCTGCGCAGCGCTTCCGAATGTCTTCATGGACATTTCCATCCGCCAGTTCGATTACCAGATCAACCGGCAAAAATTCTATGACTGGCTCCGCGACATGATCGACTGGACCGGACCGTGGAAGATATTGTTCGCCACCGACGCCCCGCTACCCACGTTCTATCTGCCGACCAAGGAGTGGGTGCAGGCCATCAAGGAACCCAAGACCGACATCGTGTTCACGAAAGAAGAACGCGAAATCATCCTGGGCAGGGCGGCCGAAGCGGTGTTTGGATAGGATTTCCTGCGCGCTCTCTCGGGTTTGACGGAACGGGCTTTGGCCGGCGTTCGTCAAGTCGACGGCAACCGATATTCATGAGCGTAGAAGCCATCGAACAGCGGGGTTCACGACGCCTTCCGGGAGGCGTCGCTTCCGCGCATACGGACCGATACGTCTACGGCATGATGCCGCCCGCGGAACTGTGGCCGGAATTCGATTATTCGATCGAACCTCTGGCTTCGTTCCCGGATTTCATGAATGTCGCGGACGTCTTGCTGGACCCCGCGGACAAGGAGGTGCTGGGCGACAAACCGGTCTTTCACTACGAGGGTCAGACCTGGTCGTATCGTCAACTGCGCGAACACGTGGACAGGATCGCACGCGTACTGGTCGAAGACTACGGCCTGGTTCCGGGCAACCGCGTGCTGCTGCGCTCGGCCAACACCCCGATGCTGGCCGCGTGCTGGCTTGCGGTGCTGAAAGCGGGCGGAATCTGCGTGACCACGATGTCGTTGCTGAAAGCACAGGAACTGGGTTTCATCGTCAATCGTGTCCGCGTGCGCGTTGCGCTGTGCGAGGAATCGCTCGCGGACGAAATGCAGGCGGCGGCCCGATCGGCGCAATGCCTGGAGCGCGTCGCTTACTTCACGCCGATGGGAACGGACGCGTCGCAAGCTGCCGATCTCGACCGGGCACTGCGGAGCAAGACGACGGGGTTTGCCAGCGTGAGAACCGCAGCCGATGATATCGCGCTGATCGCGTTTACATCCGGTACCACGGGCAATCCGAAGGCGACGGTACACTTTCACCGCGATGTCATTGCGACCACCCACGGGTTTGCACGGGTCTTTGGCGTCGATGCCAATGATGTCGTCTGCGGATCGCCCTCGATGGCCTTTACGTACGGCTTGGCCGTCCTTCTCGTTTTTCCGGTGCGTTTTGGAGCGACCGTGGCGCTGGTGTCCCGGCCGACGCCGCAGCAGATCCTTTCGGCTGTCGAGCGCTACCGGGTCACCAGTCTTTATGGCGTGCCGACCGCGTACCGTCAGATGCTGGAGCACCTGGATCGGTTCGACATCAGCAGCCTGCGCAAGTGCGCGTCATCGGGCGAAAACCTGCAAAGTTCGCTGCGCAATGCCTGGCGTGAGCGGACCGGCATCGGACTGGTGAATTGCTACGGCGCGACGGAATTCGTCGCGACCGTCATGTCGGAATCACCGGCCGGCGACGGCAGTGGATCCGCGGGCATGCCGGTCCCGGGCTACACGGCCAGAATCGTCGGCCGCGAAGGACAGCCGCTCCCGGTCAACGAAAACGGCCGGCTCGCGCTGCGTGGTCCTACCGGATGCCGTTATCTGGACGATCTGGAGCACCAGCAGGCGTACGTTCAAGACGGCTGGAACGTTGTCAGCGACATATTCTTCCAGGACGCCGACGGGTTATTCTGGTTCGTCGACAGGGCGGACGACATGATCATCTCGTCAGGGCACAATATATCGCCGCAGGAAGTGGAGCGCGTACTGGGCGAGCATCCCATGGTTCGCGAATGCGCGGTCATCGGCGTGGATGACGCCGTTCGGGGCAAGCTGGTGCGCGCATGCGTGGTGCTGCATGATCGCGCTCAGGCGACGAAGGAGACGGCCGCTTCACTGCAGGAGTTTGTGAAAAATCGCATTGCCCCTTACAAGTATCCGAGGGACATACGTTTCTATGATGAATTGCCGAGAACGCAGACCGGCAAACTCCAGCGGCAACGGCTGCGAAGCGATTGAGCCGGCCGCACGGGCGCGCTGGGTCCCCATACGCCGGTAATAGCGAGGTCACGACGATGCCTGATTTGAAGGCGGAACTGAAGCGCTGGCAGGAGGGCACACTGCGGCGCACGCTGGAACGCTCGCCGGAGCGCTCGCCGGGTTTTTCGACCGACAGCGGAATCGAGGTCAAGGCGCTCTATACGCCGCTCGACGCCCCGGCGGACGATTATGCCGAGCGCATCGGTTTTCCCGGAGAGTATCCGTACACGCGCGGGGTGTATCCGTCGATGTACCGGGGACAGCTTTGGACCATGCGCCAGTACGCCGGGTTCGGCACCGCGGAGGAGACCAACCGGCGCTTCCGCTATCTGCTCGAGCGCGGCTCCACGGGGCTGTCGATCGCCTTTGATCTGCCTACGCAGCTCGGGCTGGATTCGGACGACCCGCTGGCCGAGGGGGCGGTGGGACGCGTCGGTGTGGCGGTGGATACGCTGGCGGACATGGAGACGATCTTTCAGGGCATTCCGCTGGATAAGGTATCCACCTCAATGACCATCAACGCCACCGCGCCGATCCTGCTGGCGATGTACATCGCCGTCGGCGAAGGGCAGGGGGTGCCGCAGACCAAGCTCACCGGGACCACGCAGAACGACATTCTCAAGGAATTCATCGCCCGCGGAACCTACATCTTCCCGCCCGAACCGAGCCTGAAGCTGGCGCTGGACATCGTACAGTACTGTTTTGCACAGGTGCCGCGCTGGAACACGATGAACATCGCCGGCTACCACATACGGGAAGCCGGTGCCGATGCGATCCAGGAACTTGCCTTCACGCTTGCCGACGCAATCACGTATATCGAGCGCGCGCGCGAGCGCGGGCTCGCGGTGGACGAATTCGCCCCGCGCCTGTCCTACAGCCTGGGGTGCTTTCGCGACCTGTTCGAGGAGGTTGCCAAGTACCGTGCGTCGCGGCGGTTGTTTGCGCGCATCATGAAGGAGCGCTTCGGGGCGAAAGACCCGCGCAGCTACCTGTTTCGCACCTTCAGCGGCTCCTGCGGCTCGACACTCGTGAGCCAGCAACCGCTCAACAACATCGTGCGCGTCGCGATGCACGCGCTCATGGGGGTACTCGGCGGGCACCAGGCGATCCACACGGCGTGCTGGGACGAGGGTTTCGCGATCCCGTCGGAATCGGCGGCGCAGATCGCGCTGCGCACGCAGCAGATCCTGGCCCACGAATCGGGGGTTGCCAACACCATCGACCCGCTGGCCGGCTCGTATTACGTCGAATCGCTGACCAACGAAATCGAAACGCGCGCGCAGGACTACCTGGATCGGATCGATGCGATGGGCGGCATGCTCAAGGCCATCGACTCGGGGTTCATCAGCCGCGAAATCCAGGAGTCGAGCATCCGCTACCAGAAGCAGGTCGACAGCGGTGAGAAGGTCATCGTCGGGCTGAACCGGTTCCAGGAGCAGGAGGATGCCGGGCAGAGTAGCGCGATGGAACTGTTTCAGGTCGACCCCGAGGTGGAGGCACGCCAGCGCGACACGCTGTCGGCGGTGAGAGCGGGGCGCAATCAGGCCTCGGTCGATCGCGTGCTGGCGCAGTTGGGCGAAGTGATCGAGCGCAACGAGAACGTCATGCCGGTGGTGATCGAGGCGGTCAAGGCCTATGCAAGCGTCGGCGAGATCACGGCCGTGATGCGCCGCGCCTGGGGCGAATACCGCAGCCCTGTCTACATCTGAGGCGAACAGGCATATGGAAGCGAAGGGCGAACGCAGGATTCGAGTCCTGCTGGCAAAAGTGGGGCTCGACGGTCACGATCGGGGAATCAGGACCGTGGCCCGGTATCTGGCCGATGCGGGCATGGAAGTGATTTTCACCGGGCTGCGCTCGACGCCGGAGCAAGTGGTGGAAGCAGCGCTTCAGGAGGATGTGCAGGTGGTGGGATTGTCTTTCTTGGCCGGCGACCACATGACGCTTGCACCCAAAGTGATCGAGGGCCTGAAGCGGCACGGACTGGCACCGGTGATCGTGTTGGGCGGGGTTATCCCCCAAGGCGACGTTCCGGCGCTGGAGCGGACTGGCGCGACCCGGGTGTTCCTGCCGGGCACCCCACCGGAGCAAATCGTGCAGTTCATACGCAGCACGCTGCAGCAGAATTGACCAACGGGAAACAATCATGAAATACGACATTGAGTTGAACTCGGCGGCCCACTATCCGGTGAAGGACATCGTGGAGCTGTCGCCGATGATCGAGCAGGCGGGCTTCGACGCCTTCTGGAAAGGCGAATCGAACAGCACCGATCCGCTGGTGCTGCTTTCGGCCATTGCGGCGCGCACCCACAAGCTGAAGCTGGGTACCGCGATCTATCACATCTTCGGGCGCAGCGCGATCACGCTCGGCATTCAAGCGGCCACGCTGCAGGACCTCTCGGGCGGGCGCCTGCTGCTTGGGCTCGGCGTCGCCAACAAGACGATCGCTGCCTGGCACAACGGCGTTTTCGACCGGCCGCTCAGGCGCGCCCGCGAATACATCGAGATCGTGCGCAAGACGGCCGCTGGCGAACGCGTCGAGTACGAAGGCGAGATCTACAACACCGGAAAGCGCTTCCAACTCTCCTGGATGCCTGCGCACCCGGGATTCCCGATCTATCTTGCCGGGCTCGGTCCGCAGATGACGAAACTCGTCGGCAAGGTTTCCGACGGCGTCTTCATCAACATGGCGACGCCCGGGACCATCAGGGAAATCGCCAAGCGCGTCCGCGAAGGCGCGGTCGAAGCCGGCCGCGATCCCAACGCGCTCGAGATCATCGCCAAGGTGCGCTGTTCGCTCAATGCCGACCGCACGATTGCACGTTCGAAACTCAAACAGGTGCTCACGTTCTACAACATCGCCGACCACTACAAGGACATGCTGATCGCATCCGGTTTCGAGCCCGAGGTGCTGCGCATCCAGGAGGCGTTCAAGAGCGGAGGCTTCAAGGCGGCATCGCAGTGCATGACCGACGAATACATGGACAAGCTGCCGGTGATTCCCGGCACCTCGATCAAGGAAATCAAGGAACGGCTGCAGCCTTTCATCGAGGCCGGCGCCACTCGGCTCATCGTTCCATACGTTCCGGTGACCGAACCCGTCATCGGGGACGCGCGTCAATTCGTCGAGGCCTGGGGCAACGGCTGAAATCCGGCGCACGCCGGTATCCGTATGCGGTAGCGCAACTCTAAGACGAGCGCGGACCGGGGGCGCGCAAGCGAAAGCTACGGAATCGTTCGACATCGGTGAGCCGACGCATCAGGTCCGCACCGTCCCCGATGGCGAAGGCCAGCAGTATCGCGCCGGTCACCAGCTCGTGCACATAGGGCGGGACGCCGACCGTGGTGAGCCCGGTCCGCAAAAGGCACAGCACCAGGACGCCGGCGGCGATACCGAGCGGCCGGCCGGTACCCCCGGACAACGACGCACCGCCCAGAATGACCGCGGCGACCGCGGGTACGGATACATCCGAAAGCCCGGCCGGCGACGCGGTTGAAAGGCTGTAGCTGAGCATCGCACCGGCGAGCGCGGAGAGCGTGCCCGAGGCACCGAAGACCCCGATGATGATGGCTTCCGTCCTGACGCCGGCGAGTACGCTCGCCTGGACGTCGCTGCCGGTCGCGATCATGTCGCGTCCCGTTCGGGTGTAGCCGACCACTACGGCGGCAACGATGAAAAGCGCCCAGGCGACGAGGCTGCGGATCGAAAACACCTCCAGGATCGGCGCGTTCATTGACATGGCGAGTTCAAGGTTGCCCAAAGGCACATTGCGGTTGCCGGTCAGCACGTAGGCGATTCCGCCGAAGGTGAGCAATCCACCCAGCGTCACCGCTACCGAGCTAAGCCGCAGGCGGGTCATGAACACTCCCTGCGCAGCCCCGCCTAGAAGGCCGACGGCGACGGCGGCCGCGATTCCCAGCGCGGGGCTGGTCGCGCCCACCAGCACGGCGACGCAGCCTCCGAGGCCGAACATGCCGGCAAAGGAGATGTCGAATTCCCGCACCAGCATGGTGAGCCCGAGGCCGAGCGCCACCGGGCCGAGCGTCGAGAAGTTCTGCAGCACGCTGAAGGCGGTCTCCCAGTTGAGCGGCAGGCCGGCGGGCAGCGCCAATGCGACAAAGGCGGCGCTCAGGATAAAGAAGAGCGCGAACACCCGTTGAGTTGCGTTGCCCAGCAGCTGCCGGAGGAACTTCACGCGCGCAGCCTTCCCTGGAGCAGCACCGCGGCGAGCACGATCAATCCGATAAACAGATACTGGTATTCGGTCTCGAAACCGCGCAGCAGCAGCATGACCGTCACGCTTGCGATCACCACCACGCCGAAGAAACTGCGACTCACCGAGCCCTCGCCTCCGGCGATCGCGGTGCCGCCGACCAGAACCCCTGCGATGGCGCTGTAATCGTAGCCTTCGCCATACTCCATGGTTCCCGCGCCGTAACGGCCGGCGATCAGAATGCCAGCCAGGCCCGCGAACAGACCGGCGAGCGCATAGACGGCGGTCACGGTGCGCCAGGTCTGGACCCCGGCCGCGATCGCCGCGCGCAGATTGCTGCCCACCATCATCACGCGCTGTCCAAACTGGGTGTAGCTTTGGATGACCTGCCCGACGACCACCGAGGCGAGGAAAACCAGCCCGGCCAGGGGAATGCCGCCCACCTTAGCCTTGAGGAAATCCAGCACGTTTTCCGCCGCATAGATGGTCTTGCTGCCGGTGGCGAACTCGGCCGCTCCGTGAATCAGGGCAAGTGCCGCGATACTGACGATGATCGGATTGGCGCGGAAATAGCCGATGATAAAGCCTTGCGCCGCGCTTACGACGATCGCGACCGCAATCGCGCTCGCAAGCGCCGGAACCGCACCGAATCCCGAGAGCGCGGCACAGACGATGGCGGCGACTCCGGTAGTCGCGCCCAGCGAAAAGGACATGATGTTGCCGCTGAGGGTGATGAACGTCATGCCCACCGCCACGCAGCCGATCAGCGAGCCGGTATTGATCAGCGACAGCAGACTCGGGGCTGCCGTGAACCCCGGCGTGATCACGGCCAGGACGAGCAGGATCGAGAGTCCGGCGAAACGGATCGGAAATCCAGTGCCGATGCGAACGATCCATTCAGACCGCGGCCCCGTTGCCGCGGCGCCCGCCCCACGCTCGCGAGCGATCTCCATCATGCCGTCCCGGCCATGGCCGTCTGCTGCTGGATGATGTCGGACAGGACGCGGGTTCGGTCGATCGCGTCACCGGCATATTCGGCGACTTTGGCGCCGCGGTACATGGTGACCACGATGTCCGACATGCCCACCACCTCCTCGATGTCGGCAGAGGTCATCAGTATCGCGTATCCCTGATTGCAAAGGCGTCGCATCAGTACATAGATTTCCGCCCGCGCACCGACGTCGACTCCCCGCGTCGGTTCGTTCATCAGCAGCACGCCCGTGCCGTGGCTCGTCACCGATCGGCCGACTGCAACCTTTTGCTGGTTGCCGCCGCTCAACTCCCGCGTCCGCGACCGCAATCGACGGCCATCGATCCCCACCATCCCTGCGAGCCGGCCGGCAGCCGCGGTGAGGCGCTGGCGGGACATCCAGCCGCCGGCCCCGAGCGTATCGAGCTGCGTCGCCAGCAGGTTCTCGCGCACCGACAGGTTGAGGAACACGCCCTCGGCGGCGCGCTCCTCGGAAACGAATCGAACGTTCCGTGCCAGTGCCTTGGGCACCGAGCCGAAGCGCAGAGGCCGCCCTCCGACGGAAGCCTCGCCACGAGCGGTATACACAAGGCCCGCAAGCGCACGCACAGCTTCTGTCGCTCCCGACCCGATCTGTCCGACGAGGCAGGCGATGCACCCCTGCGGCACCACGAACGATAGGCTCCTGACGGACCCGGGAATGTGCAGATCGCGGACGACAAGCGCCGGGCCGCCCGCTGTGCTCGGGGCCTGCGGGTACATCTGCTCCAAAGGGCGCCCGAGCATAGCCTCGATCAGACCCGTTCGGTCCACCTCGGAAGTGGCGTAAGACCCGACCTCGTAGCCGTTGCGCAGCACCGTGACGCTGTCGCAGATCTCGAAGATCTCCGCCAGCCGGTGCGTAATGAATATGATCGTTCGTCCCTGTTGCTTCAGTCGTCGCAAGGTCGCGAAGACCTGGGCGATCTCCCGGTCCGACAGCGTTGCGGTCGGCTCGTCCAGGATCAGCACCCGGGCGTTGCGCACCAGCATGCGCGCAATCTCGAGCAGCTGGCGTTCGCCGAGCGAAAGCGTGGACGCCCGCACGTCGACCGCGAGATGCCTGAGGCCCACCAGCTCAAGAACCTCCCGCGCACGCTGGCGCAAGGCTCGTCGGCGATGCAGGAGCGGAACGTCGCGATGGCCGAGCCAGATGTTGTCCTCGACCGAAAGGTGCGGCGCAATGCTGAGTTCCTGCGAGACGAAGGCGATGCCGAGCGCCTGCGCGTGCAGCGGACCCTCGATCCGGCGCTCGGCGCCGTCGATCACGATGGTGCCCCTGTCGGACTGGTGGACGCCGGTCAAGATTTTTATCAGAGTGCTCTTGCCGGCGCCGTTTTCGCCGCAGATTCCGCGCACCTCGCCGGGCGCGACTGCGAACGACACGTCGCGCAACGCCTGAACCGCGCCAAAGGACTTGGCCACGGCGCGCGCTTCCAAGATCGGCGCAAGCGGAGGCTTCAAGCAAAACCCTCGATGTCTGTCTCAGATCCGGCTGCGGGGTGAGTCTTGCAGCGGTATGGCCCGGGCGAGTATGAGGGGACGTATCCCCTCATATCGGAACGTGCTCCGGGCCCGCCGTCAGTACGTACAAGCCTTCACGTATTTCCCGACATTGCCGCCGGTGATCGATTCGACCGGCTGAAAGTTGTTTTTCTTCACGGTCTTCCCGTTGAGGACGTCGGCGATGACCTCGACAGCGACCCTGCCGGTTCTTGTCGGCAGATTGGTTGCCGTGCTGTATTGCCGTCCGGCGCGAATGTGATCCATACCGAATTTCATACACGTCGAGCTGACGACGATCAGCTTGCCGTCGGACGTGCCAAGTTGAACGTCGGCAGCCTTGGCGGCCTGGACCACGCCATGGGCCATATTGTCGGCCATGGCGTAGATGGCGTCGAGACCGCCCTGGGCAGCGTAGCGGGCAAAAAGCTGACCTGCGATCTGCTCGCTTTTCGCCATGTTCCACTTCGCATCCTCGATCGAGAGAATTCGGATCTTGGGATCTTTCGCAATCGCTTTCTTGAAGCTCTCGATTCTGAGCTGCGGGGTGGCTTCGGAAAGCGTCCCCGAAATGATCGCGATCTTCGCCGTCTTGCGGTTCTTTACCGCGTGCACGAGTGCCTCGCCGGTTGCGTTGCCGAGTTCTTCCTGCCGCTCGCCGACGAAGGCCGTATAGAGGTCCTCGTGGCCGGGCTCGATCGGGCTGTTGACGAGCACGACGGGAAGGCCGGCTTGTTTGGCCCGCGTAAGGGCGGGAATGACGGCATGCGCATCGACCGGCAGCAGTGCGATCGCGTCGTATTTCTGCGCTATGGTGTCGCCGATGAGTTGGTCCTGCGCGGCCGAATCATATCCCGAGGTCAGTACCGTCACCTTCATGCCGCGCGCCTGGCCCTCCTTCTCGATCGTGCGTGCGATGGCGGCGATGAACGGGTTCTTCGTGCTCGTGGCCACGAAGGCGATGCGCTTGTTCTTGGTGTCCGCCGCCGCCGGTCCGAACGCGCTGGCAAACAGCGCGGCAGCCAGAACTGCCGCAACGAATGTCCTGCTCATTAGCGTTTCCCTCCCCCCAATAAAGCTTGCGCAACAAATTGGAGGCCCCGGTAACCGGGGCCTCTGCTTTGCATTCCGGCGCCAAGAGAATTGCCTCAGAATGCCGCGTTGAGCGTAGCACCTTCGAACCGAGCGCCGCACCTGCGCCGCCAATCGAGCGAAGCAAAGCGTGATCTAGGTCACAGGGGTGTCGTCCACGAGCGCTAACACTTTGACGGCTTGGCTTGAAATGGCCCCGAGGGAATTGAGGAATGCGACGATGAATCGCCTCAAGAACGACGAACGCAAGCTGCTTTCGACCTATTGCCAATTGTGCGTACTTGGCCCCGACGTGATGCAGGTCGAAGTCGTCAATGGCGTGGCGACGCGGGTCCAACCGAACTTCGATCTGAAGGGCGAGGCGCCCGCCGACGGCAAGGTGTGCATCAAGGCATACGGCCAAATTCAGAAACTCTACGACCCCAACCGCGTTCTCAGGCCGATGAAACGAACAAATCCGAGAAAGGGTCGCGAGCAGGACCCGGGCTGGAGGGAGGTCAGCTGGGACGAAGCGCTCGATACGGTCGCCGACAAGCTCAACGATATCCGTCGCCGTGGCCTGCTGGATGAGCAGGGCAATCCGCGGGTTGCCTTGACCACCGGCGCCGGCGGCACACCCTTCCGGTATACGGGAACATTTCTTTCCTTTCTCGAGGCGTGGGGACCGGTCGACAAGAGCCTGGGCTCGGGCGGCACCGCCAAGTGCAATCATTCGGAACATATCTTTGGCGAGCTTTGGCACCGGGCGTTCATGACCACGATGGATGCGCCCCATTGCGAGTACGCGCTCGCCTTCGGGGAAAACGTCAATGCCAGCGGCGGCGTTACCGGGGTGCGCCGGCATACGGACGCGCTGGCGCGCGGCGCCAAGAAGATTCAGTTTGAACCTCAGTTGTCGGTGACCGGCGCAAATGCCACCGAATGGATTCCGATTCGCCCCAACACCGATTCGGCGGCCCTATTCGCGATGCTGCACGTGCTGCTGTACGAGCATGCACTCGAAGAACTGGACGTCGAATTCCTGAAACACACGACCAGCTCGCCCTATCTCGTCGGCCCCAACGGATTCTACCTGCGTGATCCCGAGACCCGCAAACCGCTGCTCTGGGATCGCGCATCGAACGGCCCGGTTCCATACGATACGCCGGGCGCCGATCCCGAGCTGTCGGGGAAATTCACCGTGGATCGATCGGTCGAGCTGGGCGCCGACGAGGATCTTTGGGAACATGAGCATGTGACGGCCGAGACGGCTTTCGGGCTGATGAAGGCGCACCTGGCTCATCACTCGCCAGAATGGGCCGAACCGATCACCGATGTTCCGGCAAAGACCCTGCGCCGCCTCGCCAACGAATTTCTGGACCATGCGCACATCGGCGCGACCACCGACGTGGACGGGCGAACGCTCCCCTACCGCCCGGTCTCGGTGATGGTAGGGCGCGGCGTCAACACCGGATGGGGCTCATACGAGTGCCTCTGGGGGCAGACGATGATGGTCACCCTGGTAGGTGCGCTGGAGGTCCCGGGCGGACTGGTGGGCGGTTCCATTTTCATCACGGCGCCGCCCTATGAGCGCGTCGACACCGTGACCGTCGGAGACGACGGTTTCATGGGCTACCCCTTCAACCCGACCGGCAGGGACGACTGGGCCGCCGCGCCCAAGGTGAGGCACGCGCACACGACGATCCTGCCGTTGGTCTCCGACAGCTATTACTCGCAGAACATCGGCGCGTCGATGTTGTCGTGGATGCGCTTCCAGGGACGTGCCGCGCAAACCTGGCCGAAACCGATGCCGCCGGACATCTGGTTCATCTTCCGGGCCAACCCGTTGATTTCCTTTTCCGAGACGACGCGCATGATGGCAACGATGGCCGAGATGCCGTTCACGGTCTCGTTTGCCTATACGCTCGATGAGTCCAATCACTTTGCCGATCTCCTGCTCCCCGAAGCCATCGAGCTGGAGAGTACGCAGCTTATTCGTATCGGCGGCACGCGCGGCGAGGAACAGTTCTGGAAATCGCAGGGATTTGCGCTGCGCCAAGCCGTGGTCGAGCCGCGCGGCGAAGCACGCGACTTCACCTGGATCTCAACTGAATTGGCGCGACGCACAGGCCTTTCGGAAAAATACTACGAGCAGATCAACGCCGGCATCCTCTGCGCGCTGCCGCTCAGGGACAGGAATTTCGATTTCTCGCTCGATCCGAAGCAGGACCACAGCGTGGAACAAATCTGGGACGCGGTCTGCCGGGCCGCCAGCGTCAGCGTGACCGAGGGCAAGGAGGAACACGGTCTGGACTGGTTCAAGGAGCACGGATTCATCATGGGGCCGTATTCGCGCCTGAACTGGTACATCTATCCCAAGCTCAAGGACCTGGGGCTGCGGTTCGAGCTTCCGTACCAGGAGCGCTATCGGCGCGTCGGCGTCCAGCTCGCCCGGCGCATGCACGAAAGCGGACAGCATTGGTGGGACAAGCAGTTGGAAGAGTATCAGGCGCTGCCCGAATGGATCGACGTCTGCAAGCTCTGGGAAGACGCACTGGAACGAATCTACGCAGTCGACATCAGGGATTTCCCGTTCTGGCTGCTCACGTCCCGCGCGATGCAATACGCCGGGGGCGGCAACGTCACCGTTCCGCTGATGAATGAAATGGCCGACAACATCAAAGGCCAGGATGGAGTCATGATCAACGCCAAGGCCGCCCGGAAGATCGGGATTACCGACGGCGACATGATCGAGGTGTGTTCACCGGTGGGTCGTACCCTCGCGCGAGCGCGCCTCAGAGAGGGCATCCGGCCCGATGTTCTTATCCTTACCGGCCAGTTCGGTCACTGGAAGACGCCGCTTGCCAAAGACCGGAACCGGGCCAGCTTGAACGACATCGTCCCGATGCAGCTCGAGTTGATCGACGGCATGGGATCGATCAACGATATGGTGAAGGCGAACGTCAGGCCGGTCTAGCGGCGGCCGGTCCCCGCGGCCGGGCGAGGGCGTAGCCCTGCAGGCGCGCGGCGCGGGTGACGATCGCGAACTTCACGTACCATCCGCTGAGCACGACCAACGCCGCCGCGATGGAATTCAGGTGCAGCGCGGCGCCCGGTGCGCCCAGCGCCGAAACCAGCAGTATCAGCGGCAAGGCAACGCCGAAGATCAGCATCGTCGCGTGAACGCCGGCAAGGACCTGCGGTCCCGATCGGACCGCGTTCGCGCCCGCGAGCCCGGCTTTGTAGCTCCACCATGCCCAGGCCCGCAGCACGGTCAGCGCCAGCAACACAGCGCTCAGCCAGGCGGGCACCGCCGGCGTCAACGCAAACAGCAGCAGCAACAGCCCGGCGCCCTCGCTCAAGCCGGTCGACATCACGAGCGGCAGGATCGCCGGCAGGCGCCACGCGGGGACGCCTTTCGACGCCCGCAGCATCATCGCCTGGCAGTAGAGAAATGCCAGTCCCGCGAGGCCGGCCAGCCCGATGAACGCGGGCAGGCGCCATTGGACGCCGGCCGCAGCCAGAGCAAACAGGATTGCCGCAGCCACCGCTTCGCGCGTCATCCACGAAGTCCTGAAGTTCAAGAAGACATTCAAGAACCGCCCGGGGCGCCCGATTTCCAGCCAGACCAGCGCCAGCCCCGCGCCGACGATGATCAGGGAAACCAGGCCGAGGAGCCCGGGCGGGCTTTCCGGGTAGCTGGCCGCCGCGGTCAGGAACATCAGCGAGCCACCGGTACCGCCGAACATGAAATTGCAGGCGGCGCGCCAGTCCCAGTACCGCTGGTGGACGTCGCCGAATCTCATGCCTGGCTCCGCGCGGTTTCCCGGTTGTTCCACAGGTAGTAGAAGCCGGGTTCGGTTCCCAATTCCTCGTGCATCCGGAACTGATTGTATCGGGCGAGCAATCGGGAAACCTTGCTTTCGGGATCGTCGATGTCACCGAAATGCAGGGCCTCGGCGATACATGAGTTCACGCAGACCGGAGTTGCGTCGACATCCGTTCCTGGGGTCAGCCCGCGCGCCAGGCCGTCATCGATACGCTCGGCGCAGAACGTGCATTTTTGCGACACGCCGATGCGTTTCTCGTTGGATTGCATGCGTTCAAGTTCGGTCGGTTCGTCCCCGTGCGCATAGGCCGGCCGGTCGACCTTGCTGCGCGCCTGGTAAGGACAGGCGACGGCGCAATAGGCGCATCCGATGCACAGGTCATAATCGATTGTGACTATGCCATCGTCGCGCCGACCGGTGGCGGTCGAAGGACAGACGTGCATGCAGGGCGGATCGGCGCAATGCTGACAGCCGACCGGCACGAAGACCCGCTGCACGTCCGGATACTCGCCGAATTCGAAATCGAGCACCTTGCGCCACTGCACGCCCGGCTCGGTCGCATAGGCTTGCCGGCAAGCCGCCGCGCAAGTCTGACAGCCGACGCATCGGTCAAGATCGGCGACCATTACATAGCGCGTCATGTCGTTCCTTCGCGTTGCTCCGTATCGCGATGCCTGAGCCTTGCTCGGATCACGGCGGGTTGAACTTTCTCCGGCGGTGCGCTCGATACCGCTGCGGATTGTAGCGCCCTTCGGGATTCTTCTCCCGCCCGATGGAAGTACCCGGCGAACGTGTAACAGCGACGATTTCCATCATTTCGCTCTGCGACGAATGCGGCGACGCGTCCACGTCGTCCGTTCAGCCATCCAAAGCGTGATCTACATCACACGGATCCCGTCCCCGGGCGCTAATACTTTGCGGGCTTTCCTGTAATCAAAAGCACGCACGGCACGAGCTTGCCCGGCCGGGGTGCGCCGGCAAAGCCACGGCTCGCGCGAGGGTGGCGGGTGTTCCTGCGATGATGTCCGGACTCGCCGCATCGCAATGCCGCTGTCGGCGCAAAGCCATGGGTTCAGGCAAGCGCAAATGATCCGGGACATGCCGCGAAATCCGCGGAAATCGGCCCGGACCGCGTGAGGACGATCTGCGACCGAGAGGAGGAAAGCCTGCATGATCGGCAAGCGTCCCGTGCAAAACTCCGTCAAGGCCGGCAAGTGGCTGAACACGTCGTGCAAGATGTGCCTGTTCACGTGCAACATGCGCGCGCTGGTGTCCGACGAGGGCGTGGTCATCAAGGTCGAGGGCAATCCCACCAGCGCGGCCAACGGGCCGCACCTTTGCCCCAAGGGCAATGCCGCGATCACCCGGCACTACGATCCCAACCGGTTCAAGACGCCGGTCAAGCGCAGCAACCCCGAAAAGGGCCCGGGCGTCGATCCGAAATGGGTGCCGATCAGTTGGGAGGAGGCCTACGACATCGTCGCGCGCGAACTGAAGAAGACGCGCGACGATGATCCGAGGAAGCTGCTGCCGGCGATCGGCAATTTCCACAAAGGGTGGTTGCGTCTCTGGCCAGCGGTATTCGGCACCAAGAACGTGCTGTCCTCGATCAGCAACTACTGCGGCGGCGGTTACCATTCGATGAACGGCATGATTCATTCCACGTTCTCGGTGGCCAACGACGTGAACTACTGCAATTACTGGCTCACCAACGGTTCCGGAGACGGCTTTTCCTCGCACATGCAGGTGGCCGCGCAGGCGGGCGTCGTCGCCGACGCGCGGGTCAAGCGTGGCATGAAGGTCGTGTGCGTGGAGCCGCGCCTGTCGGTCGCGGGAGCCAAGGCGGAGGAGTGGATTCCGATCCGCCCGGCCACCGACCGGCTGTTCGCGCTCGGCCTGTGCCATGTGCTGGTGAATGAAAAGCTCTACGACACGAAATTCCTGAAGCGGGACACGAACGCCCCGTATCTGGTCGGCCCCGACGGCTACTTCGTGCGAAACGCCGAAGGCGAGGTGTACGTGTGGGACACGGTCGAGGGCAAGGCGAAGCTGTGGAACGACCCGAGCGTCAAGGACTGCGCGCTGGAGGGCTCGTACGAAGTCCAGGGTGTGTCCTGCAAGCCGGGATTCCAGCTATTGCGGGACATCCTGCAGGACTGCACGCCCGAGCGCATGGCGGAAATCACCACCGTCCCTGCCGGCACCATCGGACGCGTCGCCCGCGAAATGGCGAAGGCGGCGCAGATCGGATCGACCGTGGAAATCGACGGGCGCACGCTGCCGCTGCGCCCGGCGGCGTACATCTATTACCGCGGCTCTCAGGCGCACAAGTACTCGACGATGGCCAACCACGCGTTCAAGTTGGTCAACATGCTGCTGGGCAACATCGATGCGCCCGGCGGACACGTCGGGGCCACCCTGGACGACAAGTCGGTCGACCGAGGCCACATCAAGCCGGGCGCCAACGGCATGATCGATGTGGTCACGCACCCGCACGGTCCGCCGCCGCCGTTCTCCTATCCGCCGAACGAGACCAACATCGCCGGATACTTTCCTTTCGGCTGGATTCCGGGACACCTGAATCACGAAGTGCTATCGAATCCGGACAAATACAATCTGGATTACCGTCCGGATACGGTCCTCATCTGCCACGCCAATCCGCTCTGGAACGTAACCGGAAACCGCGAAACCTGGTACCGCATCCTGCGCGGCATGCGCTTCATATTCGCTGTCGACATCATCCCCAACGAGACCAACGACTTCGCCGACGTCATCCTGCCCTGCCACGATTTTCTGGAATCGTGGAACATGCTGATGAACGACGCCGGGCACACCGAAGGCGTGAGCCTGCGCCAGCCCCTGACCGGACCGCTGTACGATACCCGCAGCGAGGAGGAGATCTTCTACGAACTGGCCGAGCGGCTGGGTTTCCTCGAGCAATACAACGATGCGCTGAATCATGCGTTCGGCTTCCACATGAAGCCGGAATTGCTGCTGGACAATAGACTGAAACATACCGACAGGGAGATCGCCCGGCGCAAGGGACTGCTCTGGAACGGACAGGACCTCGACTGGTACATCGAGCGCGGACATGCGGTCACGCCGCGGCGCCCGGACAAGTGGTACCGCCCCTGGGAGGGCCTGCGACTGCGCTTTTACATCGAGGACTTCCTGCGCATGCGCGACGAGCTCAAGGCCAGGATGGAAGCGGCGAACGTGCCGATCCGGCACGAATGGGGCTGGGAGTGCTACCAGCCGTTGCCGCTGCCGCTGCTCGATCCGGTCCTCCAGGAGCCACCCGAGTACGATCTTTACGCGATCAGCTTCAAGGAAGTCCAGATCAACTTCGGCGAGACGCTGGGCAACCCGTGGATCGACGACATCGTCTATCGCGACCCGGTGCACACCACCATCCTGATGAATGCGCGAACCGGCGTCGCGCGCGGACTGGGTAATGGCGACATCGTGCAACTGGACTCCCCGTACGGGCACATATTCGGGAGGATCTCGCTGTCGCAGGGCGTGCACCCCGAGACCGTCGCCGTATCCAACTCGCTTTCGCGCATCGCCACGCAGCACAAGGGCGTGCGCCCGGGGGGAGGAAATTTCAACGAACTGCTGCCCGCGGACCTGCGCAACACCGATGCCTGCAGCTCGCAGCTGGAATCGGTCGCACGCGTGAAGATCACCAAGCTCGCGATGCGGGCGAGCGAGCTTCCGGCCGGGTCGGTATTCGCCACCGGAAGGGTGCACTGATGGCTACCTGGGCGATGGTGTTCGACCTGAGGCGGTGTATCGGCTGCAACGCCTGCACCATAGCCTGCAAACAGGAGAACAATCTGCCGACCGGGGTGTTCTTCACCAAGACGCTGACCGAAGAGGGCGGGGAATACCCCGACGTCAAGCGCGTGTACGTTCCGACGCTGTGCAACCATTGCGAATCCCCGCCGTGCGAATGGGTCTGCCCCACCGGCGCCACCTACGTGCGGACCGACGGCATTGTCATGGTGGACGAGGACAAGTGCATCGGCTGCGGGTCCTGCATCGTTGCCTGCCCCTACGACGCACGCACGCGCGTCGAGCGCGAGCACATCCGCGCGGGGCTGTTCATGCACGGCGAACTGACCGCTTTCGAGCAGCAGGGCGTGTCGCGCTTTGTCCCCGGCACGGTGGCGAAGTGCACGTTTTGCCATGACCGCATCGACGCCGGCATGCAGCCCGCCTGCGTGGTCACGTGCCCGACCGACGCACGCATCTTCGGCGATCTGGACGACTCCGAAAGCGGGGTCCGCCGGCTGATTCGCGAACGCGGCGGCCGTGCGCCGCTGGCCGAAAAGAACACGGGACCGAGGGTCTTCTATGTGGACTGATCGCGAACGCCCCCGGCGGATCCGGGGAAACAAGAGGCTTTGCCGACCATGCTAGGTCACTCATCCTCGATCGTCGGTGACGAATTCCGGCCGGGATTCCGGCTGCAGACCCACTGGGGCTGGTCGATGGCGGCGGCATTCTTCCTCGGCGAAGTCGGCGCCGGGTTGTTCCTCGCGTCGCTGTTCCTTGATTTCGTCGACGGCATGATGCTGGGCATCGCGCTGACCGCAGTGGGGAAATCGGGCGGTCACCTGCTGCATCTGGGCCAGCCGCTGCGGGCGTGGCGAGCCATCGTCAAGCTCGACCGTTCCTGGGTCAGCCGCGGGCTGCTCGCGATCGTCCTGTTCACCGGCTTCGGGGTGCTGCATGTGCTGGACGCGGCGCAGTTGACCGCTGGACTGTTGCCCCGTGCACTGTCACCGCTTGTGACCGGAATTTCGGCGGCGGCGGCCGTGGTGGTCATGCTCTACCAGGGGTTCGCGATGTCGCATTCCTCGGCGATCGCGCTCTGGAGCTCGGGTCTCATGCCGGTAATCAGCGTCACCTACGCCTCGCTCGGCGGATTGGCCCTCGCCACGGCGCTGGGCCTGGAGACCGGATCCGCCGAACGGTTCGCAGGATCCGCGCTGATTCCAACGCTCGAGCTTGCGCTGATCGGTTACGCGCTTGTCATGAATCTGAGCCTGCTCCACGCGGCCTACTATGGCTCGCGAGGCGGTCAGAAATCGGTCGAACTGCTGCTCAAGGGCGATTTGTCGAAATGGTTCCTGTCGCTGGTGTTTGCGATCGGGTTGATTTTCCCCGCGGCGATGATCGCATTCGGGCTCCAGGGACCGGCGGCGGCAATCTGGAGTGCGGCCGCTATTCTGCTGGGGTATTTCGCGCTGCGCGTGTTGCTGTTCAAAGCGGCTGTGTACGATCCGATGCAGAGCTTCATTGCCCGCACTCAGCGAGTCTAGGTTCCTGCTGGATACACTCACGATGGGCTGTAAATTGAAAGCGGACGGATGCGGATTGCGAAACCGCGTCGCGGTAATGGCGACGATACTATGATCCGGTCCCGATCTGACCTCCGCCGCAGGCAAGGCGCGCGCACCGTCCCGGCGCACCGCCTCGACGCCTCCGGCGACTTCCCGAGGCGTGAGCGCTGCGAGGTGATCGTCGAGGAGGTTCTGACCGTCGATGTCGAAGGGGTGGATCGCTATTCACTCATGTGGACCCCCACGCAAAGCGTGCTGGAGCCGGTCGGCTACACGGAATCGGACGGCTTGCTGGCTCCATCCGGGGAATCGGAACCCCTGGCACTCGCGGCGGGCTTCTGCTTCACGGAAGGATTGATCGGCGCCATCGAGGATGTGCGCAGCATTGCAATGTGCCCGGGCAGTTCTCGGACGGTGCGGGTGCAGTTGCTCGATGCCTCGCGTGCAATCATGCGCCGGCGTCACGGCATGGTCACGAGTTCCTGCGGCCTGTGCGGCGGACGCGAACTGATCGAAAACGGTGTTCTTGGCCTGAATCCGGTGCAAGACGCACTGCGCATAGACGGCGAATTGCTTGCGAACGCGATATCGGCGATGCGGGAGCGCCAAGTGATTTTTCAGCGGACCGGTGGCGCCCACGCGGCCGCAGTGTTCGATTCGGCGGGCACCGTTCTCGCCGCAGCCGAAGACCTGGGACGGCACAACGCCATGGACAAGGTTATCGGAAGTTGTCTGCTGCGCCGCCAGTCGATGGCGGCGTGCGGGGTAGTGCTCTCCAGCCGGTTGAGCTTCGAGATGATCGTCAAGGCGGCCCGGGCCGGCCTGGAGTTGGTCGCGGCGGTTTCGGCACCGACATCGCTCGCGATCGAAATTGCCGATCGATACGGAATCACGTTGTGCGGCTTCGTGCGTGACGATCAGGCCACCCTCTATACGCACGAAAGGCGTGTGCGCGACAAGCCGCGCGCGCTCGCGCACCACTTGGCCAGCGCGGGATAGAGCCGGGAAGCTTCGCTTTCTGCGACATCGCGGATCACGACCAGGACATGCTGCCGGCGGCCGGTCTTGCGCCGGGGGTGCCGCGCATCCGGAAAGCGTCCAGGGCCGGCGGCTCCAAGGTCGGATAGCTGTTAGCCGACGAGCTTGTCGTACTCGTTGTGCGTACCGATCCAGAACCAATGAACGCCATCCGGGACCGGCAGCCCGGGCGCGCGGTAATAGAGGCCAACGCGGATGCTGTGATATTGACCGTTTCCAACGGTCTTGAAATGTAGCGACGGGTGCGCCGGATCAGTCCTGAGCTGAGCGTAGTTTCGGCGCGCGACGGCTCGAACGTCAGCTGGTAGCGCATCAAAACACCGCCAAAAGCGCTTTGACGCGGTGTGTTTCAAAGCTCTCGCGTCGGGCCAGTGCGATAGTCGGCAAGCGCCTCCGCAGCCAGTCCGTCAAGCTTGCCGGAGGTGGCGTCTTGCTCGATTTGCCTGTCCCACGCGGCGGCATCGAACTCGGCGAACCAGCGCCGGAACTCAGCCAATTCCGAAGGGGGCAGTGACTCCACGGCTTTCTCAATCGACTTTACGTTTCCCATACATCAACTCCAATTGGGATGCAACAAGAAGTATGCGACAAGTCGGTGCTTAAGCGCAATTTCCTCGGCTAACGTCCGCGCCCACCCGCGCGCGGCTGCGACGGTTGATCGAAGTGCGACGCTTCTCGCGCGTCGAAGTGGGGCGCGTTAGAAGGCATTACCGGTGCTATGCGTGCCATTACAGAAACTGTGCGGCAAGCTGAAGACCGAAGCCCGTCAAAAGAAGAAGGAGTCCGCAAATGGACGCTCGCTCCTACCAGACGCGTCGGCGCTCGACCTTGCGATTGTGATCCGCAACGGTCTCACCGTCGGCACCGAAAGGTGTTCCGTCCTCGAGGCCAAGGCTGAATCCGGTCTCGAGTTGAGGCTGATGCCATCCGAAAAACCACACGACTGCAACACCGACGATATCGAGAACCAGACCAGCGATCGTGAGGCACCTCGGGTCCATGCAATGCCATATCAACGTTCGCGAAGCCGCGCTTGCGAAGTGTCGCTGTCGATCGCGCAGTTATGCACCCGCTCGATGAAACTCTGCAACTGATACAGGCTTCCGCACGGCAACCGACTTTCTGAGAGCTTTGATGCGTTCGAGCTCGTGCATCGTCTGAGCCGTGAAGTAGGACTCTCCGCAGTGCGGACAAGACCACATCGGGATTCTTTCGACCACAAGAAGGCTTCGTCCAGCACCAAAGGTCCTGGCTACCCGCTTGAGGATTACCCCCGCGCGGCCGCACGCAACGCAGAGAGACCTAGACGAGGTAGACCGTGATGACATAGAGCGCGCCGCTCGGGCCAACCTTGACGACCGCTTCGGCTTCGCGGCCGTCAAGGGTACGCCCCCGGATGACGATTTTGGTTTCGTGCCTCTGGCGGTCCTTCTGGCGCTCGACGATGCGGCCAGTGAGGATGATGTTTTCGAGATCGAGGATCGTGAGGTTGTCATCTTCCACGTGTTGTTCTGCGGCGGGCCTCGATAGTGATTGCACTGGCACCGCGCCGGCGGCCCGTCCGCAGGAACAAACGGTTCGGCGCCAACACCGCTACGCGACCTGAGCGAGTGGGACAAGAATCTCGACGGACTCAAACGGTACCGAGATTGCATCATCCCCGGAGCGCTCAATCAGGCCAAGTTCTTCCAATCGCGAAACGTCGGTGTGGACATTCGAGTAGTTTCGCTCGGCCGCCTTTGCCAGGGCGTAGATACTGCAGGGGCCGACTCGACGCAGCGTATCGAGGAGATCCAGGCGGGCAGGGGTCAGCTCCGCGAAAAGCGAGCGGGCGGACTCGAAGCTCAGCCGGAAGTCCGGCGTCCGACCTTGCCGGGAATTGGCAAGCTGTTGCGCCGCAGTGCGGAATATCGAACCTTTACGCGCTACTTCAATGATCGCCTTCATGTTCTGCCTCCAGTTCTCGACATCGCGCCTGAAGTCTTCGAGCAGCTGTTCAAGCGTGGTGAAGACGTAATGTTCCTCGCGATCCCCAATGTGCCTATGATCGCCTTTGCCGCGCTCGTTGTCGTACCGCACTCGACTCACCCCGGCGGAGCCATAGTAGAGGCGGTACTTATACCGGTGTGTACTCGGGGTCGGAGGCTCGGACAATTCCCAAACGACGATTTCAATGATCGAACCGTCGTCGCGGATTTCCTTAGTACGAACTACGAGAACAACCGGCATATATTGCATGGTAGCAATATAGCGGCAACATGTCTATCGCGCCGAACGCTGCGCGATGACGCGCACGAAGCAAGCGCGCGCAGCCGCGCTTGCGAGTGGCGCTGTCCATCGCGCGGTTAGCCGCGCCCTTTGGTATCACGGGCCGCGTGCATGGCTATGCCGACAAAGAGGAGTGCGACGATAACCATTAACGCTGCGACGATAATCTCCATGGTCATAGCTCCTTCAACGACTGAATGTGGCGGTCAATCCGCCGATGGAGCAGGAGAATGCCAATACTCAAGGCTACCACGACGATAACGGCCGCCCAGAGCAAGAGAGTAGTAGCTGAATCGACATTAGACACGAGCCATCCAAAAGTACTGATGTCCGTCACCAGGAGAATCCCCAGCCAGATCTTCAGATACGCAATCTTTTCCTTCGCAATGTCCAGGTCGGACATGAAGAGCAGGCTCCGATTACTGTCTCGGTCAGAGGATACACGAAACGCACACGGTGCGAAGGAACGTGCCGGGCGCGCGCTAACGCCGCGTTGAGCCGCGCGGGGCATGGACACGACAGGAAACGGTACGCCGTCTCACCGCGTCGACCTCGAACGCGAAGTTAGAGAGCACCTATTTTTCTTCGTAGTCGTTTCGGTCATATTGCTTTGTAAGCATGGTTGAGTACCTTGCCCCAAGGTAATGCTCACACATTTCGATTGTACGCTTTAGATTCACAATGGCATCACCATACTCGATCAATAGGTGCTCTGCCATTTGTATTCGTTCTGCGTGGCCCAACGGAGATCCGAATTTCTTAGCAACACCATAAGCGCTTTCGAGCAAGGTATCTGTCGCTTCCATGTTGTAACAGATTCCTTCGATGGCACGGCGTTGATCGGGGGTAAGGCGATCAAGAACAAGCGCTGCCAGTTCTCGAATTAGCGTTGTATTAAATTTGAGAATTGGTGCCGGGATAATTTGATTTTGCGTCCGCATGGCATCGCGGTTCCGGCGCACGGTTTCTAGCTTGGACTTGGCGAGACCGAGATTCATCTCGACCTCTCCTTTAATATTTCGGACTTTCCATCAGTCGCGACGCCAGTCATTAAGCACAACAAGCGCGAATGCAGCAGCGGCGCCGACAAAGGCGCCCACGGACTGGTTATTCAAGAGTTTCTCAAGGCAAGCGAGCCAGTCCATTTTGTGCTCTCAACGTCCGTAGCCACCGGCGCGCGAACGTGGTGGCGACAAGAAGTACGACGCTTCACGCGCGTCCGCGTGCGCTGGGGGTTTGCGAGCAACTCGGGCCTTCCAATAGCCGGGCCTACGATGCTGGCTCTCGACAACCAGGATGTACACCAGGTCGTCTCTCTCGGAGTACCGAAGATTATAGGGAAACGTGTCAAGCACCCACTTGCGAAAGCCGCTCTCATCAGGAGCACCGATCTTTGGATGCATCAGCAATTGCTCGATTGCGTGCTCGACTTACGCGGCAAACCTCTCACCCAACCCGAGCGCTTGCGTTTCGTAGTACAGGATCGTTTCGACGAGGTCCACCTCGGCTTCCGGGTGGAACTCGTATCTCATCGGGCCAGCAGTGCTCGAATGTTTGCGAAGACCTGCTCACCAGGAATGCCCTTCACGCGCCCCTCGAGCAGTTCTTGGTGTCGCCTCTTTGCCTCAGCGATCCAAGCTTTCTCAATATCGGGATCAGGCGGCCCGTCAAGTTCACCAATCAGCAGCCGGATCAAGGCAGCCTTGTCGCTCTGGCTGAGCGCCCGGACCTTTTCCTCAATTTCCGCTAGGGCTGTTGCCATTGAGTTTCTCCGTTGGATCCACGGCAGTTGCTAAGTGTATCGCGCGGCGTTTTTGCTCGCTCAACATCTCCTTCGGCCGAGGAGCGAACGCTCACAGAAATTACATCGGATGTCGTCAACGGGTCGAGACTGTCGGTTTCCTTCTTACAAAGCCGACGCGGGCCGGAACTGCAGCAGCCGCCCGACTTCCCCGCTCACGACGTGACCCATTCATTTTCGGCTGACGCGGTTCCTGCCGCTGTTCTTGGCGCGATAGAGCGCTTTATCGGCGGCCTTCAAAACCTCCGAGGGGGTCGCCGCCGCGGGACCCGGCGCAGCGGCGCCGATCGAAATCGTGACCGTGAGCGTCTCGTCGGGTTCGGCGTGCGCGCGTAGCTTGGCGCCCAGTTCCTTGTCCTTCGGGCGGCCTTCGTCGCGTATCGCCATTTGGTAGCCCGCTACCGAAGCGCGGATCTCGTCCAGGTGCAGCAGCGCGTCGTCCAGCCCGGTATCGGGAAACAGTATCGTGAATTCCTCGCCCCCGTAACGGAACGCGCGGCCGCGGCCTTTGACCTGGGCGAGGCGCGCCGCGACCAGCTTCAGCGCCTGATCGCCGACGTCGTGGCCGTGCGTGTCGTTGAAGGCCTTGAAGTGATCGACATCGGCCATCGCGAGCACATAGCGCGGACCGAGACCCGCCATCGCCTCTTGCAGGGCGCGCCTGCCCGGCAGGCCGGTCAGTTCGTCTTTGAACGCGAGGCGGTGCGACTCCTGAAGCATCCCCACCAACAGGATGGCGCCCGCCGCCGCGGTGAAGACGCCGAACACTGCCGGGTCCGCGGCCCACTCGCAGGCAACGACGAACGCAACGAGCGCACCGGCCTGGCCAATGGCGATCGTCGATACCGGCCCGCCCTGCTTCGAAAAACGGGGCCGCCAAGCGCACCACGCGGCGGCGACGAATGCCGCCGAGAAAAGTACCCGCCCGATGACAATGAGCGGCACCGGGGGCGAGTGCAAGCGCCAGTTTTCCCCCAGCATTTCCTGCCAGGCCACGCCGGAGAACGAGCTGCGTCCCGAGGACGCGATCCAGGCCACGAGCAGGATTTCGAACGCGACGATGAGCAGCCAGCGATGGTTGCCGTGGTAGGACACGCCGCGCTCGGGCAGCAGCAGCGCGGACAGCACGTTGAGGGGTACCAGCACGAGCGCCGCGGCGTACACCGCTCGCGCGGCAAAACTCTCGGCGCCCAAATCGAACGCGTAGCGGTAGCCTGCAAAGACAAGCAGCAACGACACCGTTGCGACGAAAACACGCCCACGGTTGAACCACAGGCTAAGCCCCGCCCCCGCGACCAGCACGAAGTACGCGCCGAATTCCTTCAGCCCGGAGAGCGACGGCGGCAGCGCCGGGCCGAGCCAAAGTGCGAGCGCGGCGGCGACCATAATGCCAATCGGGGCGATCAGGGAACCGAACTCGGCGGCGAAAGACCGATCGTCGGGCCGAGCTTTCAGTCGCTTTTCCGTTGATCGCATGTTGACGCTGTGCTCGACAGGGCGGTTTGTACCGCTGACCCGCTCCGATCGCTCCCTTTGGGTTGGTTGCCGGTGAGCGAAATTAACATAAGATACATCGCACGCGGTTCGGCGGCGAGTTCAGTCGCCGGATCGGGACCCACCAGGGACGATCGGAAACGCATCGCCGCATTCAGGCTGCCGCGCGCCTGGAATTTGCCGCCAGCAGGACTAAGCTGAAAGAAGCCGCATCGGCGGCGTTCAGACAGGGAGGGTTGTCATGGCCGTTCATCACCTGCCCACCGTCCGGGAATTCATGGACAAGTTCGTGGATACGCTGTCGCCGGAGACCGATATCTGGGAAGCCGTGGACTTCCTGCTGGAGAAGCGGATCACCGGCGCGCTGGTTGCCAATGGCAAGGGCAAGCTCGTCGGCATTCTGACGGAATCCGATTGCCTCAAGCTGCTCACGCTGGGCGGCGCCGATCACGATGCCCCGAAGGGGAAAGTCAAGGATTTCATGACGACCGCCGTGGAAACCATACCGCCGAACATGGACATCTATTACGTCGCCGGGCTGTTCCTGACCAAGAATTTTCGTCGTCTGCCGGTGGTGGAGGACGGGCGCATCGTCGGCGCGGTCACCCAGTTTGACATTTTGCGCGCGGTGCAACGCGGTCTCGTCGGGATGACGAACCGCCGCGCCGCAGCCGGAGGGCCGGCCGGCGTCGCCTAGGGCGACGCTTCGCGTGTCCCCGTGCGGGGGGCGTCGGCGTGCGACTCCCGCGGCCTCGCTTCGTTGGCGAGCGCCGAATTTATAATGATCCTGTGAAACGCGCAGCCGACATCGAAACGATAGGACGCGTTCGCGGCTGGTTGGACAAAACGCGCCGCGTCGTCGTCCTCACCGGCGCGGGGATTTCCACCGACTCCGGAATCCCCGATTTCCGCGGGCCGCGGGGCGTGTGGACCATGAATCCCGAGGCCGAGAAGCTCGCGACGATACAGAACTACCTTGCCGATCCGGAAATTCGCAAGGCGTCGTGGCTCGGCCGGCTGAGCCACGGCGCGTGGAACGCGCGGCCGAACGCCGGTCACCGAGCGCTGGTGGAACTGGAGCGCCGCGGCAAGCTGTACGCGCTGGTAACGCAGAACGTCGACGAACTGCATCAGATGGCGGGCAATTCACAGGAACTAGTGGTCGAAGTGCACGGCACGCTGCGCAAGTTCATGTGCTGGGAGTGCGGCCGGCGCGGGCCGATGGAGGAAGCGCTCGAGCGCGTGCGCGCCGGCGATCCGGACCCGCGTTGCGAGCACTGCGGCGGGATACTGAAGAGCGACACGATCTCGTTCGGGCAGGCGCTGGTCCCCGAAGTCATCGCGCGTGCGCTGCGCGTTGCGGCCGAGGCCGAACTGTTGCTGGCGGTGGGCACCAGCCTGCAAGTCTATCCGGTGGCGGCCGCGCTACCCGCCGCGCGCGCAGCCGGAGCGAAGATCGTCATCGTGAACGCCGAGCCGACGCCGTACGACGAAATCGCGGATGCGGTCCTCTCTTCGCCCATCAGCGAGGTGCTGCCGAAAATCTGCGGCGCAGACTGAGCGCCGGGCCGAGACAGGTCCACTCATGCACGGGGAACGGGCTGCAGCCCGATAGAGCGGAATTGGCTTAAGATGCAGCGCGCAGTTGCAACGGGAATTCAGGCACGCAGTGTCCCGGCGAACGGCCTGGCTGCCGGATCGAGTATCCGTTGTTTTTCGATGCGGCGGGGTGACGAATATGAACTGACAAGGGAGCGCAATGGCGAGTATGAGCGAGACACCATGCTGACGTTGTACAACTACTGGAGTTCGGTTTGTTCGCAAAAGGTGCGCGTTTGCCTCGCCGAGAAAGGCCTCGCTTACGAGAACCGCCATGTCAACCTGTTCGAGTTCGACCACTGGAAGCCCGAATACCTGAAGATGAACCCCAACGCGGTGGTGCCGGCACTCGACCACGACGGGCACATAGTCATCGAATCGAACGTCATCCTGGAGTATCTCGACGATTGTTTTCCACAGGTGCGACTGAGTCCGCAGGATGCGAACGCCAGAGCGCGGATGCGCCTGTGGATGTTCTACTCCGAGGGGGTCGCTCACGAGAACATCGCTACATGCTCATACAATCCGCGCCACGCGGCAAGGCACAAGGCCAAGGGCCACACCAACGAGGACCTGAAACGCATTGCCGCCGGCTGCCCGAACCCGATCATCCGCAACCGCCTGCTGCGCCGCGCGGAGCACGGTGTCAGCGATGCCGAAGAGAACGAAGCTTACGAGGCGCTGGATTTCGTTCTCGACCGGATGGAGGACTGCTTGAGCCGCGCGCCATGGCTCGCAGGGGCCGAGTATTCGCTCGGCGACATTGCGATGGCGCCGTACATCAACCGCATCGAAGTGCTCAAGCGCCCCGAGATGGTGGGCGCCGCGCGACGCCCGAGGCTCGCGTCATGGTGGCAGCGCGTTCAAGAGCGGCCCGCGTTCCAGCAGGCGTTCGCGGTGAAGAATCCGGATGCGAGTGATCCGGTGCAGCGTTAGATACGCGGACAGGATTTATCCACAGTTTCTGTGGATAAGCTTGTGCGTATTTGTTCCATCCGGGTTGCCGACGCGCGGGTGCAGGTCGCTTTGCTCACGAATTAGACAGCGCTCGCATCGCAGCGGCGGGCCATTTGCGCCCCGCTGCAGGCGACGCCTGACGCGGCGCTACTCGAAACTCGCGATGCAGTCGATTTCGACGTTCACGCCTTTGCGGTGCGGTGTGCCGCCGATGCAGGTGCGCGTGACCTTCTCGCCGGCCATGAATTCGCGGAAAGCCTCGTTGAACGCGGGGAAATCCTCGGTGTGGCGCAGAACGACGCGCATGTTGACCACGTTCGCCATGGACAGGCCGGCCGCGGCGAGGATATTGGCCAGATTGGCGAGGGTCCGGCGCGTCTGCTCGCGAATGTCGGCCGAGGCCACTTCGCGCGTCTTCGGGTCAAGCGGTCCCTGGCCGGAGACGAACAGCAGATTGCCGGCGCGGATCGCCTGCGCAAGCGGAGAGGGCGTTCCCTTATCGGTGAATCCGGTGACCGGTGCATCGGGCGAGGTGATGATCTGTTTGGGCATGCGGTTCTCCTTAGGCAACGGCGCTACTCGAACGCCCGAATGATTTCCGGCGGGATGATCCCGGCTCTCAGACGCGTCGGGTCCTCGGGGTGACGCAGCGCCCAGACGCGAGTCTCCTCACCCTCCACGGATTTCAGGCCCTTGTTGTAGATCACGTGCTTGACCACGAAGGTCTTCTCGTTCCATTGGTCGATACTGCTTTCGACCGTGATTTCGTCACGGAACATCGACGGCAACAGAAATTTGGCGTGCGCGTCGACGATCGGAAAACCGACGACGTTGTACTTGTCCATGAGCGTGTCCCAGTTGAGGCCGACGCTGTCGAAATACATGCGCGTGCTCTCGTCGAACCAGACAAAATAGTTCGGGTAGAAAACGATCTTGGCCGGATCGGTGTCGCCCCAGTGGACGATCACGGAATGCCGGTAGGTATTCATGCCGCGAAAGTCGTCATGCGGCCGCTCTCCGGGATCGCGCACTCGCGCAAACGGCAACGTGCGCCTCCGCCAAACGTCGAGCGCCGCAGCACCTCGCGGAACATCCCGCGCTCATCGTCTTGCGTCCTTGAAAATCCCAAATTCATTCGTGTCGGCAACTGACGGCAAGTCTAATTCAAAATCGAGGGATTGACGGTGAATCCGGACATGGCGTACCTTGTGGGCCCCGAGCAGTCCTTCCGCTTCTCTGTTTCACGCCCTATCATGACGCATCCCCATGCTGTCGGCATCGGCCGGACAGTCCGCCGCAGGGAAGATCGGGACCTGATCCGTGGCGGCGCTGAATTCAGCGATGACTTTGATGCTTGAGGGTTGCCGTGCGCGTCTGTCCCGCTCTCGCGACATGCCCCAACGCAAGCGTCGCATGCCGGCCGACGAAGTTCAGGCAAGCACGGATCCGGCGTATTGCCGAAGGATACAGATCGATGGGAAACATTCCGTGAGGAGGTGACAGCGTGGAACCGATGCGTTCGATGCACGGCGCGCGCTGGCCATCGGCCTGGTCAGCAGGGTCGTTCCGGCGCACGATCTGCAAAAGGAGGTGGACCGGTTCGTCGCCGGTGTGGTTTCGCGCTCGACGGCGACGCTGCTGGCGGTCAAGGAGTACATGCGTTCGGCTCCGAGCATGGAGCCGCAGGCCGCCTCCGATTTCGCGAGCAATCTGCTTTCCAACGTTGTTTCGTCACGACGATAGACTCCTAAGGAGGAACACGTGATCATCGGGCATACCCTGTACGGAAACGGCGCCGAAGGCGTCATTGTTTGCCACGGCTGGTTCGGCGACAGCAAGGTCTTCGATCCGATGCTGCCCTGGCTCGACGCGGACGCGTACACCTACGCGTTCGTCGATTACCGCGGTTACGGCAAGTCCATGAGCATGACCGGCGAATACACCGTCGCCGAGATCGCCGCGGACGTCCTCGCACTGGCGGATTCGCTGGGCTGGAGTCGTTTTCACATCATCGGCCATTCCATGGGCGGAAAGGTGGTGCAGCGGGTCGCGTTGAATGCGTCCGATCGCGTCAAGAGCGGCATCCCGGTGACCCCGGTGCCGGCGTGTGGAACGAAGTTCGACGACGAGACCTATGCGTTGTTCGCCGGCGCGCCGGACAGCGACGAGAAGCGCTTCGGCATCACCGATTTCAGCGTATCGGGCCGCCTGACGCCGAGGTGGGTGCAGTCCATCGTGCGCGCCTCGCGTGAAACCAGCACCGTCGAGGCGTATCGCGGCTACCTGCCCTCGTGGGCGCGCGAGGATTTTTCCACGGAAGCGAACGGCCTGAAGACGCCGATGCGCGTGATCGTGGGCGAGTTCGACCCGAAGCTGAACCCGGAGGTGATGGGTCAGACTTTCCTCGCCTGGTACCCGAACGCCGAACTTCACGTGATCGGCAACAGCGGCCATTATCCGATGCAGGAAGCCCCGGTTCGCCTGGCGACCGTCATCGAGGAATTTCTCGGCAAGCACAAGTAGCGCGTTTCGCGGACCGGGCGGAAGGCGCCCAGCAGCTCGTGCGCCGGCAGGCGCGATATCCTCGATAATCCGGATCATGGCGATCCGATACGACTATGCCGTCGAAGATTTCATCGCGCGATGGCAATCGGCCAGCGGTTCGGAGCGTGCGAACTATCAGCTTTTCGTCCATGACTTGTGCACGCTGCTCGAACTGCCAACGCCGGACCCGGCGCGCGAGGACACGCGCGACAACGCCTACGTCTTCGAGCGCCGCATTACGTTCCGCCACGGTGACGGCACCGAGTCGCCCGGATTCATTGACTGTTACCGCCGCGCCGCGTTTGTTCTCGAAGCGAAAAAGGTCAAATATGCAGCAGGCAAGGGTTTCGACGATGCGCTGCTGCGCGCCCGCGGTCAGGGCGAGCAGTACGCCCGCGCGCTGCCGGCCGGGGAAGGCCGCCCGCCGTTCCTGCTGGTGGTCGATGTCGGCAACGTAATCGAGCTGTACGCCGAGTTCACGCGTTCCGGTGCAACCTACACGCCGTTTCCAGATCCGCGTTCGCATCGCGTTCGGCTCGCCGACCTGCGCGAAGACGCCGTCCGCCAGCGGCTGCGTGCGGTGTGGCTTGATCCGCTGTCGCTTGACCCGACAAGGCAGTCCGCCAAGGTCACGCGGGACGTGGCCGAGCGGCTGGGGGAGGTGGCCCGCGTGCTCGAAGCGGCCGGACACGCGCCGGAAATCGTGGCGAGCTTTCTGAGCCGCTGTTTGTTCTCGATGTTCGCCGAGGACGTCGGGCTGCTGCCCAAGCGCGCATTTGCCGATCTGCTCGAAAGCCTGAAGGACAATCCGGCGCAGTTCGTGCCGCTCGTGGGTGAAGTCTGGCGCGCGATGGATCGCGGCGAATTCTCCGCCGCCGTTCGCGCCGATCTGTTGAAGTTTAATGGCAAGCTGTTCAAGTACCCTCAGGTGCTGCCGCTGACCCGTGATCAGATCGGCCTGCTGCTGGCGGCGGCGCGTGCCAACTGGCGCGAGGTCGAGCCCGCCATTTTCGGCACGCTGCTCGAACGTGCGCTCGACCCCACCGAGCGCCATGCGCTTGGCGCCCACTACACGCCTCGCGCTTATGTCGAGCGGCTGGTGCTGCCGACCATCGTCGAACCACTGCGCGAGGACTGGAAGAACACCCAGGCCGCGGCACTGGTGCTGGCCGGCGAGGGCAAGCTGAAGGAGGCGCAGCAGCAGATACGGGATTTCCTCAGGCAATTGTGCGAGGTGCGCGTGCTCGACCCCGCGTGCGGCTCGGGTAACTTTCTATACGTGACGCTCGAACACCTGAAGCGGCTCGAAGGCGAGGTTCTGAACCAGCTAGACGAACTCGGCGACACGCAAGGCCGTCTGGATCTGCAGGGCGTTTCCGTCGACCCGCATCAACTGCTCGGCATCGAGCTCAATCCGCGCGCGGCTGAGATCGCCGAGATGGTGCTGTGGATTGGCTATCTGCAGTGGCATTTCCGCACACGCGGCCAAGTCATGCCGCCGCAGCCGGTGCTGAAGGATTTTCACAATATCGAATGCCGCGATGCGGTGCTCGCGTGTGACCGCACGGAATACGTGGTCGACGAGCGCGGCGTGCCGGTCACGCGCTGGGACGGAAGGACGACGAAGAAACACCCGGTTACGGGAGAGGAGGTGCCGGACGAGGCGGCACGTATTCCGGTCGAGAAGTACGTCAATCCGCGCAAGGCGGAATGGCCGCAGGTGGATTTTGTGGTGGGGAATCCGCCGTTTATTGGCATGGCTTGGATGCGTGCCGCGCT
>MEQX01000017.1:40876-61549 GCA_001770415.1 Betaproteobacteria bacterium RIFCSPLOWO2_02_FULL_63_19
GGCTACACCGAATCGGTGCGCAAGACCTGGCCCGAAGTTCCAGAATCGGCGGACGTCGTGATGTATTGGTGGAACCATGCCGCTGAACTGACTCGAGCAGGCGAGTTGCGACGCTTTGGTCTGATTACAACCAACAGCCTGCGCCAGACGTTCAACCGACGGGTGCTGGAACGACACCTGGGCGCGAAGCCGTCGCTGTCACTCGCATTCGCCATTCCCGATCATCCTTGGGTCGATAGTGCCGACGGCGCGGCGGTTCGGATCGCAATGACGGTTGGTACGGTGCAATCCGGTGTCGGATCACTGCTCACATCTGTGGCGGAAGCAAGTATCGGTGATGGAGCGATAGACGTTAAGCTGATTGCAAAAAATGGTGTGATTCACGCTGACTTAACAGTCGGCGCAAACGTTGCGGCGGCTGAGTCGCTGACAAGCAACGCGTACATAAACTCCCCCGGTGTGAAGTTGCATGGTGCGGGATTTATTGTTACGCGTGAAGAAGCGGGGCAATTAGGGCTTGGTCACACTGCCGGGCTCGAACGCCATGTTCGTGAGTATCGAAACGGACGGGATCTAACCGAATCTCCGCGTGGTGTTCTAGTTATCGATTTGTTCGGATTAACGGCGGAGCAAGTACGGGATCGCTTTCCGACGATCTATCAGTGGGTCGTCGAACGTGTAAAACCAGAACGTGACCAGAATAATCGCCCGAGCTATCGCGAAAATTGGTGGATTCACGGAGAGCCGCGAAGTGAGCTACGTCCGGCACTCGTTGGGCTGCCGCGATATATTGCAACCGTAGAAACTGCCAAACATCGAACATTTCAGTTCCTTGATGCGACGATTCTTCCTGATAACAGATTAATCGCATTTGCACTTTCAGATGCGTTCTTTCTCGGTGTATTGTCGAGCGCTGTACACGTTGTCTATGCGCTTGCCGCCGGTGGCACGCTCGAAGATCGCCCGGTTTACAACAAGACTCGCTGCTTTGAGACTTTTCCGTTCCCTGCCGCCACACCCGAGGCTAAGACGCGCATCCGCGACCTCGCCGAACAACTCGATGCGCACCGCAAACGCCAGCAGGCGCAGCATGCCGGCCTCACGCTGACTGGCATGTACAACGTGCTCGAAAAACTGAAGACCGGAGAAGCGCTCAACGCGAAGGAAAAGGTGATCCATGAGCACGGGCTGGTCGCGGTCCTCAAGACGCTGCATGACCAACTCGACCGCGCCGTGCTCGACGCCTATGGCTGGAACGATCTCACGCCGCTGCTGGAAGTGGTGAACGGTAACGCTGCTCCCGATGAGAGCGGCCTACCGGCGACGCGCGACGACTGCAAGCGTGCGCTCGACGATGCGCTGCTGGAACGGCTGGTCGCCCTCAACGCAGAACGCGCCGCCGAAGAACAACGCGGCCTGATCCGCTGGGTGCGGCCCGAGTTCCAGATTCCGGCATCGGGTCAGCAGCAACCACAGCCGGCCAGACAGCTAGAAATCGACACCGACGAGAGAGCGGCGGTTGCCGCCAAGCCTGGCCTGCGCCGCCCGTGGCCGGCCGCGCTGCCTGCGCAGGTCAAGGCGGTAGCCGAAGTACTGATTGCGGCTCGCGCACCGCTGGCAGAGGAGGCCATCGCGGCGTGCTTCACCGGTCGCGGTGCGTGGAAGAAGCGCCTGCCGCAGATCATCGACACCCTGGTCGCCGTGGGCCGTGTGCGTAGAAGGAAAGATGGCCTCGCTGTACTTGCCTGACCTATCGAAAGCAGTCACTATTCGTCATCGTCGATGGGCTCTGGCACGAACACGCGCTTGAGAGGAAGCAGACCTTTGTAGCGGGAATCGAACTGCTCATAGTGAGTGAGTACCAGATCGACCAACTCAACGCCGTCTATAAGGCGGAGATTGCTCTTGCTTCTGGCAAAGTTCTTTGCCTGTGCAGTGAACGCTCCGAGGGTGACGAGCAGCCCATACTCGCTGGCAGATACCTTTCCATAAAGCGCTGACACCACCGGATCGCCGATCGACCCCTCGGTGCTCTTGACTTGAACCTTGATAATCGGAGGCTCGAAGCCGAGTTCATCCTTATGGGCGACGATATCGATACCGCCGTCAGGCCCTTCGGGCGACACGCGCGTGCGATAGCCCATGGTCCCAAGAAGATGCGCTACGAAATCGGAAAACGGATGGCCTTTGAATTCCTGCGCTAAGCGTTTAAGAACAAAATCCCTTGTGTTTTCCTCGATATTTTCCGCAACCACAGCAACTGTGGTGTCTTTCTTTACCAGAGTCTCAGGGGTTGTTTCCCCTTCAAGAGCCGCCAGAAACTCTTCCGCATAGGTTTTGATTTGAAAGAACGTCATTGCAGATCCGGATTCGTATAGCGCGCCTTGCGAGAAGGCGGTGCGCGGGACGTGCTTTAGCCATCTAACTGTCCTTGTCTGCGGATGGACCGCGTCAAGATCCGGGCGAAACCTATATTTGCCCGTTACTTCCCCAAGGTGAATTTGCCTGTCGATCTTCGATGGATATACAACGAGGTCGCCAACTTTCAACTCATGCACAAATCGGTAAATTTGACCGAATGAAATGCTGATTTGAGCGGGGCTTCGGCCCGGAAAAGCTTTCTCCGCAGCGGTTCGGAATGAGGCCCGATCAGCGGCGAGTCCGCTAACATCTCCCATTGGACCCCAACCCAATGCAATCACGTTCTGCTGCAAGAACAACCCATCGGCGACTCCGTCACGTCCCCCATGGATACCCCAAATCGTTTTTTCGGCCATGTTGTTCCCCAGGCGGGCATCATTTAAGTATCGGTTTGAGGCCCATTATCGCAATAAATAGCAGGGACGCACCGTGGCCTGTCAGCCGGGTAGGCGACAGATGCGTTACACCCATCGACAAGCACATTTCGACCCACACTTTGATATGCGTCGAAGAGAGCCAGCCATCACCAAGAAAGAGAACAACGCGCCGCCGCCGCTCGCGATTGAGGCGATCGCTGGCCGCATCGTGCTACTGCGCGGTCAGCGCGTCATGCTCGACGCAGATCTCGCCGCTCTCTATGGCATTTCCACCGGGCGGTTCAATGAGGCGGTGCGCCGTAACCTGGCCCGGTTTCCTGGGGATTTCATGTTCCCGTTGACGAATCAAGATCTTGCCGCTTTAAGATCGCAAATTGCGAGCTTAAAGGCCGGGCGCGGCCAGCACCGCAAGTACCCGCCCTACGCATTTACCGAGCACGGTGCGATCATGGCCGCCACCGTACTCAATTCGCCGCGCGCTACCGAAGTATCGGTGTACGTGGTGCGCGCCTTCGTGCGGCTGCGCGAGATCGTCGCGACGAACGAGGAGCTTGCAGCGAAACTTGAAGCACTCGAACGATCGACAGAGGCACTCGCGCTCAGACACGACACTCTGGCGGCCAATACTCGGGCCCAATTAAGACAGGTTTTCGACGCCATCCGCGAGTTGATGAGCCCGGTGGAACCCAAGCGCCGACCCATCGGATTCATCACGCCGGAAAAATAGGAACGCGGCTAGATCCGACTTCACGACTCGGGAGTCGTATTGCGAGGACAGCCATGAGCCATCGGTTCGCCGCGCCACCGGCCGACGCGAGAATCAGCGAGAATCGATATGCTCGGTCGCGAGAACGACATTGGACGGTGCACGGCGTGCATGTCAGACTTCGCCTGGAAAAAGCGACGGCCTCGATCCGAAAGCACAGCGCCTGAGCCGCCGCATGCGCGACGCGCTACAGCGCACGGACAACGGGTCATCACTCAGGAGTCAGCCAATGAAGGTCATAGATGTTCACACGCATTTGATGTCCGAGGAATGGATCGGCTTCATGCGTATGCACGGCGGAGACCGGTTCGAGGTGCGCGAAATCGGCGGCCGGCGCGTGATCTACGCCGGCGGAGAAGATTTCGTTCCGCTCTTTCCGAGCATGTTCGACCTGCGCGTGAGGCTGGAAAAGATGGACGAAAGCGGCACCGACGTGGCGTTTCTTTCGCTTACGGCCCCGGGTGTGCTGTGGGGCGACGAGGATGTCAGCCGCCGCTCCTCGGCGATCGCCAACGATCACCTCGCGTCGGTCCAGGACGGCAGACCGGAGCGGTTCCGCTGGCTCGCGTCGCTGCCGATGCATCACCCGGCGCTCGCCGTCCAGGAGTTGCGCCGCTGCCATGTGAACGGTGCATCGGGCGTCATCATGTTCGCGAATGTGGAAGGCCGGCCGCTTACCGATCCGTCATTTGCGACGGTGTGGGGCGAAATCGAGCGGCTGGATCTTCCTGTGCTGCTGCATCCGACCCTGCCGCCAGGGGCGAAGGACGCACACATGCACGACTATCATCTGATTGCGGTAGTGGGCTTCATGTTCGACTCCACCGTCGCGCTGGCCCGCATGATCCTGGACGGATTTTTCGACCGCTACCCGAAACTGAAGCTCATCGTTCCGCACTCCGGCGGGACGCTGCCGTTCATAGCCCATCGCCTCGATCACGCCCATGCGACGATTCCGGAATGTCGCAAGAGCATACAGCGAGCGCCGAGCAGCTATTTTGCGAATGTCTATTTCGACGATGCGAATTCAACCAGCGAATCGGTGGGCATGTGCGCAAATCTTGCGGGTGAGGCCCGCATTCTGCACGGATCGGACTATCCATTCCTGCAGTTCAGCAACAGCATGAAATGGATGGACGGTCTGTCGCCGGAAAAGCGCGGCGCATTCCTGGGCGGAAATGCGGCGCAGGTGTTCCGTGCGCGTCTGGACGCGAGCTGAGTTATCGGGAACCGCTCTTTTCGAGGCGTGAAATGGCAAACGCTATCGTGAGCCCGATTGCGGCGGCGCCGAGGATGACCCACAGTGCGGCGCTCCAGCCACCGCCACGGGTGACCGCCGCGGCGATCAGCGGCGGCCCGGAGAAGATTCCGACGTTCGAGACATGCAGGATCAGCCCTTGGATGCTGCCAGCTTCCGAGGGGGAGCGGGCATAGCGCAGTCCGCCGGCGAACACCGAGGGCGGAATGTTCCCGGTGACGAACCCGTAGGCAAGCATGCACGCGAGGCGCGCTGCGTCGGGCAGGTGGTCTGAAAAGACGCCGAGGAACATCACGCTGGTCAGCGCGAAGCTCGCCCCGATCATGCGACCGAGCGCTATGTTCCGGTTCATGAACCAGCCGCCTGCCACGTTGCCGAATGCGTTGACGAGCACGAACAGCGCCGTAAGCAGTGAGGAGGCGGTCGCGCCCGTGGAGCGGGTCTGAAGCAGATAGGTCGGAAGCCACATCAGCACGGCGTAGAATTGCAGCGTGTAGGCGCCCATTGCCGCGCCGAGCAGCCATGGCACCGGTTGCGCGAGGGAGGTGCGGATATCCGAGAGTGAGCGGGGCGCGCCGCCACGCATGCCCGTGTAGCGGCGCGACTGGAACACGAGAAATACCATCACGAGCGCTGCGAGCGCCGCGACGCTCGCCCTACGGCGCGCCAGCTGTACAGGGCGAACAACATCGGACTGGCGAGCAGCACGGCAACCCCGCCGGTAGGCATGTGTGCGCCCCACAGGCCGAACGCAAGGCCACGCTGCATCGGGGCGCTCGCCGCGGCGATCAGGCCCGGGGCGGAAACGCTTATGGCGACGTAGCCGGCTCCCTCGATCACTCGCGAGACGATAATCCACGCGGCCGAAGGCGCGGCCATGCCCACCACGCCGCCCGCGAGCAGGCAGGTCAAGCCGCCGAGGCAGAAGCGCAGCGCGCCGGCGCGGTCACAGAACAGGCCGAAGAAGATCGCGCTCCCGAGCGCGATGGTATTGAACATCGACAGCAGCCAGCCCGTGGCGATGAGGGAGAGCCCGAATTCCGACTGCAACAGCGGCAGCGCCGGTGAGATCTTGCTGATCGTCGCGCCCGACACGACGCCCGCGGCGATGGCGGCGAGTACGGCGGGCCAATGGGTGACCTGCCGTCCTATGTTAGCCCCTGGGGGTAAGACACCCACCGATCAGATTACCGGTGTCAGCAGAGGTTTGCCCGCGAAATGCGCCAGAAGGTTGTCGATCGCAAGCCGGCCCATCGCCGTGCGCGTCTCGTGGGTTGCGCTGCCTACGTGGGGCTGAAGCACGACATTTTCCATCGCGTACAGGGCTTCAGGGACCTTGGGCTCGTTTTCGAACACGTCGAGTGCGGCGCCGCCCAATGCGCCTTCTTGCAGGCATTTCACCAGCGCCTGCTCGTCCACGACCGAACCGCGCGCGACGTTGACGAGGATCCCGTCTGGGCCGAGCGCACGCATCACTTCCTCGTTGATCAGGCGTCGAGTCTCCTTGCCCCCGGGAACGATCACGACGAGAAAGTCGCTGTTGGCGGCCAGGTCGACCAGCCGCTCGAAATAGGTGAACGGGGATTCGGCAACGCGGCCACGGCTGTGGTAGGCAATCGCCATATCAAAGGCCGCGGCGCGCCGGGCGATCACTTTGCCGATCCGCCCCATGCCCACTATTCCCAGGCGTTTGCCGCTCACCTTGCGGGTCGGCGACATCGTGCCCGTCAGCCATCGCCCCGAGCGGACGAACCGGTCGCCTTCGCACACTCGCCTGGCCACCGCGATGATCAATCCGAGCGTGAGGTCGGCAACGCAGTCGTTCATCACGTTGGGCGCATTGGTGACGGCGATATTGCGCCGTTTCGCCGCGGCCAGGTCGATCGCATCGACACCGACTCCAAAGCAGCTGATGATCTCAAGCTTGGGCAACGCGTCGATCAGCGACGCGTCGACGCGCGGAAAAGGCGATGTCGCGATCGCGCGCACGCGCTCGGCGCATGCGGCGAGCAACGCCCCTCCATCGGCGGCGAGCCAGAGCTTGTTGGTCACGAACTGGTGGTCGAGCGCTTCAAGCGTCGCGGGATGCCAGGGGTCGACGACGAGGATTTCGGGTTTCATGGGTTTCTGCCGGTTGATATTCAAGGAATTCGACGGATCCGGAGGTGACGCTCCGGTGCTTGAACATGGCCGCGAGCCGCTGTGAGCAGCGCTTCAACATGGTTACGCCCCGGCTCGCCGGGACGACCCCGGCGTCTGTTCCCTTCAGCGCTGACTTCGTTCGCCGTAACAGCGCCCGGACGATATTCTACCTTGTGCAGAGGGAGTTTCCGGCCCGGGGGACGGCGGCCGCCCCTGGACAGTGCGCGTGTTCGTGCCGCCTCGCGCGGGCCCCGGATCGCGCTTCGGGGGAAGCGACAGGTGCGCGCACTGCGACGAAGGTGCGCTGTCTGCGTCAGTGCGCTCGAAGAAGATCGCGGACTTTTGCAGGCGCCGGATGGTAGAATTTCGACCGACAGAAATTCATGGACTTCCCGGCTTTCGGCGGCGATTCATCCGGACCTTCAGCGGCATTCCTTACATCGACGTCCTCTCGCATGCCGATAATCCCGCAATGCCAGACTCCGGTTCGGAGAACTTCAAGATTGCCGATCCGCCATGCATCGAGAATGAACCCATGCCGCTGAATGAAATCGTCGCGCGAGCAAGACGAGAGAACCGAACGGTACTCACGGAAATCGAATCGAAGCAGATTCTGGCGCAGGCCGGCATCGATTGCACCGAGACACGGCTTGCGCGCACCCGTGCAGAGGCGGTTTCCGTGAGCGCGGCGTTCGGCTACCCGGTCGTGCTCAAGATATCTTCCAAGGACATCACTCACAAGAGCGATGCAGGCGGCGTGAAGGTCAATTTGAAAGACGCTGCCGAAGTCGAGGCCGCCTACGACGGAATCACCCAATCCGCACTGCAGCGTTTTCCGCGCGCTCAAATCGAAGGCATCTCCGTGCAACCCATGGCCAGACCCGGAATCGAGATCATCATGGGCATGACGCGCGATCGGAACTTCGGGCCCGTGCTGATGTTTGGCCTGGGGGGCGTGCTGGTCGAAGTCCTGCAAGATGTCGCCTTCGGGATCGTGCCGTTGGAAAGGTCCGATGCCGCCGAGATGATCGACGAAATCAGGGGCAAGAAACTGCTGGATGGGTATCGGGGACAGGATTCGGTCGACAGGTCCCGCCTTGAGAACATGCTTCTCAAGCTTTCCGCGTTTGTCGATGCGAATCCGGAGATCGCGGAAATCGACATGAATCCGGTCTTCGCACGCTCCGACGGCGCCACCGTGGTCGATGCGCGCATCATACTGCGGGAGCTTTCCGAGGCGGAGTCTGCGCGGCCGGTGCAATCATGATGGAGCTTTTTTTCAAGCCGAAGTCGGTCGCTGTGATCGGGGCGAGCAAGAACCCCAAGAAGGACGGCAATATCATCGTCAACAACATCATCAACAGCGATTTCCGCGGCGAGATCTATCCGGTCAACCCGGCGGCCGACGAAGTTCTGGGGAAGAAAGCCTACGCGTCGCTCGACGACATTCCGGGAGAAGTCGATCTTGTCGTGATCATCATTCCGGCGCAAATGTGCGTGCAGGCGATGGAGGATTGCGCCCGTAAAGGCGTCAAGGCGGTCATCATCGAATCGATGGGGTTTACCGAGACCGGCGCCGCCGGAAAGAAGATCCAGGACCGGATCGAGGCGATCGCAAGCAAGGCCGGAATCCGCGTCATGGGCCCCAACTGCACCGGGATCGTTTCGCGGGACATCGCAACGACCTTTTTCCCGATCAAGGACGTGCCCCGTGGCAACGTGGTCATGATCGGACAGTCCGGGCTGCTCGCGGCCGGCATGGCGTCCGACATCGTCGTCAACCAGAGTCTCGACATCCACAAGATCTGTTCGATCGGCAACAAGTGCGACGTCAACGAGAATGACCTGCTCGAGTATTTCGGCAACGACGAGCAGACGAAGGTGATCGCCATGTACCTGGAGAGCATCGCCGACGGCGGCAATTTCGTGAAGATCGCGCGCAAGGTCACGCCGAAGAAGCCCGTGATACTGCTCAACGGCGGACGATCCGAGGCGGGGGCCATGGCGGCGATGAGCCATACCGGAAGCATCGCGAGCAATGCCAGGATCGTGGATGCCGCCATCCGCCAGACGGGGTGCATCCGCGCGGACGACTTCACCGAACTGAAGGATTTCGCGAAGGTCTTCTCGACGCAGCCGCTGCCCAGCGGCAACGGCGTCGCGGTCGTGACGGCCGCCGGCAGCGTGGGCGTCGTGGTGTCGGATCTGTGCGCGGAACACGGACTTGCGCTGCCTCGGTTCGGCGCGCAGACCATAGACGCGCTGAAAGGGCTGTTTCCCGATTTCATGCCGCCGTCCAATCCGGTCGACCTGTGGTTCGCGATCGAGAAGCTCGGCATGACCCGGGCGTTGGAGGCGGCTCTCGGCGCGCCGCTTCGGGACCCGGCCGTCGACGCGGCGATCGTATTGCTGGCCGGCTTCGAGTACACGATGAACGCGGTGGAGGAAAAGGTGGTGCAGCGCATCGCAAAGGAATGCGGGAAACCGGTGATCATCTGCACGCTGGTCGGGTACAACAGACTCAGGAACCGCATCGTGGAGGAACTCGGCAGGGACCTGCCGGTATTCACCTCGCTGATTTCCGGCGTCAAGGCGCTGAGCAAGCTTTGCGAATACGGGATCCGCCGGCACCGGTTCGGAGACCGATGACCGGGTTTTCGATACGGCCCCGACGAACGGCTAAACTGTCGCAATTGTCACGTAGGAAACATTGACCATGGAAAAAACTCAAACGCAGAAAGCGCGGGTGCCCGCCCTGCCGGACCTGTTCGATTTTTCAGGCGACAGCGTCAGGATCAGAAGCGCAAGATGCGGCTCCTGCGGAACCTATTTTTTCCCCGAGTATCACGCCCAGCACCGGTCCGGGTGTTCGCGGGAGGGGGTCGAGCCCGTATTGCTGAGCAACAGCGGAAAACTCGCCAGTTACACGATAGAGCATTACATGTGCCCGCCGCCATTCAAGACCGCGGAGAACATCTCCCCCTACGGTATCGGCCTGGTGGAGTTTCCGGAAGGAATCCAGGTTGCGGGCCTGATCATGGAAAGCGATCTGGATGCGCTGCAGATCGGCCAGGAAGTGGAAACCATCACTTATGCCCTGTACCGCAACGAAGAGGGACAGGACGTCGTGACCTGGGCTTTCCGCGTGCTGAAGTAGGGTTTATCAAACAGACGATGTTTGGAGCAATGAGATGAGAGAAATATCCATAGTCGGTGTCGGATTGCATCCCTGGGGCAAGTTCAAGGACAAGACATTTATCGAAATCGGGACCGTGGCGATCGCCAACGCGCTGAAGGATGCCGGCGTCGAATGGAAGGATGTGCAGGCTATCTTTTCGGGTATCTATATCTACGGCGGCAACGCCGGGCACATTTCCGGACAGTATCTCGAGAGCGTGTTCGGCGAGACCGGAATCCCCGTGGTCAACGTCTACAATGCCTGCGCCACGGGATCGGCCGCGCTGCGGATGGCCTACAACAGCATTGCCGCGGGCGAAGTCGACACGGCATTGGCGGTCGGGGTCGACATCTCGCCGGAAGGGTTCTTGAGCGCCAAATCCGATAATCCCAGGCAGGACCGGGACGTGCTGCGCTGGCGCATGGCCGGCATGCCCAATCCGGTGTACTGGGCGCTGGAGTGCCGAAAGAGGATGGCCCGGTACGGCACCAGCGACGAGGATCTGGCGCGCGTCAAGGTGGTGTTGAGTCAGTACGGGGCGAAAAACCCTAACGCCCGCTACAAGAAGACCTATACGCTCGAGGAAGTGATGAACTCGCTGATGGTCTGCGATCCGCTGCGTCTGCTGGAAGTGTGCGCGACCAGCGACGGCGCGGCCGCGGTGATACTGTCGGCCTCGCCCGGCGCCGTGAAGAAAGCCGACCGGCCGGTCAAGATCGCTGCGACGACCATGGGCAGCGCGCTTTACGGCGACCCGACGCTTCGCATTTCGGCGCTCTCGGCGCCGGCTGCGGCCGAGGCCCCACTGTTGAGCGAAAGCTACTCGGCTTCCCGGCAGGCTTACAAGAAGGCAGGCATCGGCCCCGAGGATATCGACGTGCTGGAACTGCCCGACAACAGCTCCTGGCATTACCTGCAGTATCTTGAAACCTGCGGCTTTTGCGGCGAAGGGGAAGCCGAAAAGATGCTGCGGGACGGGCAGACGCAGATCGGCGGCAGACTGGCCGTATGTCCCAGCGGCGGATTTTCCTCCTTCGGCGAGGCGATCGGGGCGCAGGCGATCTGGCAGGTGGTCGAAGCGTCGAACCAGCTGCGCGGGCGCTGCGGCGAGCGCCAGGTTCCCGATGCCAAGGTCGCGATGGCGCAGACCTATGGTCTGATGGGCAATAGCGGCACGACCATCCTGAAGGTCTGAGCGCAGGCGGATTCGTCCGACCTGTTTCGCCGGGTCAGGCCCGGGATTCCACGTTTTTGGAGGTGCAGAGATGCGTTTCATAACCCTCGATAAGAAGCGAGATGAACGGAGCCCGGTCACCGACCCC
The DNA here is from genome assembly GCA_001770415.1 of Betaproteobacteria bacterium RIFCSPLOWO2_02_FULL_63_19. Lineage (GTDB taxonomy): Bacteria > Pseudomonadota > Gammaproteobacteria > Burkholderiales > SG8-39 > JACQTO01. The sequence continues at coordinate 52,341 of MEQX01000017.1, forward strand.
GTGACCGGAATGCAGTTCTACGAGTTGAGTCATCCGTGGGGCGCGTATTCGCCGATCTTTCCCGGCTACGAGGAGGTCAAGCTCGAGAGGATCACCTACCACGCGAAACACGGGGTCATGACGCAAAGGGTCGTCACCATCATGCACGTTTCGACCCATGTGAATGCGCCCATCCACCTGATTCCCGGTGCGGCTGCGGTGGGCATGCTCGAATTGCAGCGGTTTTTCGGCAGCGGGGTCGTGATTTCCATCCCGAAGGGAAAATGGGAACTGATCCAGCCCGCAGACCTCGAAAAGGCCACGCCCGCAATTCAGCCGAAGGATATCGTGCTGATCAATACGGGCTGGCACGCGAAGTACTCCGACAGCAAGGAATACTTCGGCCACGCGCCGGGGCTGAGCAAGGCGGCGGCCGAATGGCTCGCGGCGAAGAACGTCAAACTCGTCGGGATCGATACCGCGACCATCGATCATCCGCTGGCCACCTCGATCGGACCGCACCGCAACGGGCCGCAGATTCCGTATCTGCTTCCCGAATACAAGGCGGCAACGGGCCGCGACGCGATTCAGGATTTCCCCGACTGGAACCCCGCGCACAAGGCGCTGCTCGCGAAAGGCATTCCGACCATCGAGAACGTCGGTGGAGACCTCGACGCGGTGGCCGGCAAGCGTTGCACGCTGCAGGGTTTCCCGTGGGACTGGCGAGAGGGTGATGCCTGCGTGGTGCGATTGGTCGCCATGCTGGACCCCTCGGGGAAATTGCGCATCGAATCCGGCGAAGCGGCGTGAGCGCACGCTCGCCGGCGTTCTTCATTGGAACCTATAGAGTGAATCCATGACAGCCACCAGTACCGACAGCCTGCAGTTCTACAGCCTCAGCCACCGCTGGGGGCACGGGATGCCTCAATGGCCCTCGAGAGCCAACCTCAATGTCATCGTCCAGGAGTTCCACGCGAAGGACGGCATCCAGGTTCAGCGCTTCGAGGGCATCATGCACCGCGGCACGCATATGGATGCGGCGATTCATACCACTGAAAATACGCCGACGATTACCGGCTACGACCTGTGGCGCTTCTACGGCACCGGCGTGGCCGTTTCCGTCCCCAAGGGAAAGTGGGGCGTGATCACGCCCGACGATCTCGAGAAGGCCCGGCCGAGGATCGAGAAGAACGATATCGTCATGATCAATACCGGCAGCCACCGCCTGTGGGGCGACAATCCGGACTACTTCGCCTATTCACCGGGCCTGTACAAGGAGTCGGCGAAATGGCTGGTCGAACGCCGGGTCAAGCTGGTCGGTGTCGACGTGCAGGCGCTCGATCATCCGCTCGGCACCTTTCTCGGCCCGCACGGACCGGGGCCGGCACAGCCGCACCTGAATGCGGAATACAAGGCGATGACGGGCCGCAATATCATCGAAGACTTTCCCCTCTGGGAACCGTCGCACAGAATCCTGATGACCAATGGCATTCCGGGCATCGAGAACATCGGCGGTGAACTGGACAAGGTCACCGGCAAGCGCTGCACGTTCTTCGCCTTCCCGTGGCGCTGGCCGGAAGGCGAAGGCTGCGGCCTGCGCGTGGTCGCCGTGATCGACCCGGAACAGAAATTCCGTTTCGAAACCGGCCGCTGATTTGCCACATTCGCGAGTGAGAGGTTGATCGACCATGAAAGTCAATCGCATCGATGAAGTAAAGCCTTACGAGGCGAAGAAGCATTTCGACATGATGGGCCTGCGTCTGCAGGGGTACGAGGCGAGCGAGGCGAAGAACTTCTGGGTGGGTCTTTCGCATTTCCTGCCCGGCGGCGGCGCCGAGATGAGCGAGTCGCCGCTGGAGCGCGTGTACATCGTCGTGGAAGGCGAGGTCGTCATCGTCACCGACGAGGGCGAGACGACGCTGAAGAAGATGGACTCCTGCCTGCTGGCCGGCGGCGAGCGCCGGGCGATCGTGAACCGCACCAATTTCCCGGCGTCGATGCTGGTCGTGATGCCCTACCCGGAGGGTACACGCCGCTGATAGTGCTTCGCGTCGGCGCCTGCTGTTGCCGAATTTAAGAAGATGCATTCCCTGCTTTTCGACGGGGCAATCAATCTGACGCAGGAGTGCTCGATCTTCTTGTCGCTTTCTTGAAATGGAGACTGAAATGGCAGACATGTTTCGGCTGGACGGAAAGGTGGCCGTGGTCATCGGAGGCGCCGGCGGCATAGGCGAGATCATGGCGAAGGGCCTGGCCGCGCAGGGCGCCAGGGTGGCCGTCGCGAGCCGGAACCTCAAAAAGCTGGAGGACATCGCCCGCGAAATCCAGGCGGAGACGAAATCGGAAACGGTGGCCTTTCAGGCCGATGTAACGGACAAGGACAGCGTGTCGCGCCTGGGCGAACAGGTTCTGAAGAAATTCGGCACGGTCGACATTCTGGTCAACTCGCAGGGGATCAACACGAAGAATCCGGCGATCGGGTTTCCGGTGAAGGACTGGGATCAGCTCTTTGACGTCAACGTGAAAGGCACCATGCTCGCGTGCAGCGAGTTTGGCAAGGTGATGGTCGAGAAGAAGAAGGGAAAAGTGATCAACGTGTCCTCCGTCAGGGGCGTGCGGGCCACGTTCTGGGGCGGGAACGAGGGTTACTGCGCAACGAAAGGCGCGGTGGACATGATGACGCGGTCGCTCGCTTCCGAGTGGGCGCCCTACAACATCAACGTGAACGCCATCGCGCCCTTGCTGATCCGGACCCCGCTTGCCGCGCCGACCCTCAACGACCCGGCAAAGCTCGAGAAGTACGTCGCCAACGTTCCGTTCAAGCGCATCGGCGAACCGCAGGATCTCATGGGGCTGTGCGTGTTTCTGGCGTCTTCCGCCTCGGATTTCATTACGGGTCAGATCATCTATCTCGATGGGGGCCTGACCGCGGTCGGCTGAGGCTCGGCCCGTCGGGAGCGGGGCGGCAGAGTTCTGCCGCGGCGCTTTTGCGCGAAGTTACATTGGCACAGACGGGCGAACTCCATTAGTGATGGGACGCATAACGTCCGCGTTCAGCGGCTGGTCTTGCCTGCCTACCTTCGCGAGCCACCATAGCCAGGGCGGCGCGAATCATGTTTGACGACCAAGACCATGATTCCATCAGGATTGGAGCGGTAGATCACCGTGTACGGAAACATGGTCATCGAAAACCCTTGCGACCGCGCGATCTTGGCGAGCCGAAGCCCGGAAACTCAAGCAGTAGCTGCGAAACTCGCTTGAACTCGGCGACAAACTTGGCAGCAAGCGCTGGGGATCCGGTCTTTTCGTAGAACGCAGCCGCCTCTTCAATGTCATCTTCGGCCGCGGGATGCAAGGAGATCTTCATCCCTTGAATCGTGCTTCCAGCCTTGTCATGGCCTCTTCAAGTGGGACGGCGCTCGCCGCCCCAGAGTTGACTTCATTCTCCCTTGCGTCTGCGACTGCGTCCCACGCGGCTTCGACTTCGGCGTCGGAATCCAGGCTGACAATCAAGCGCTCAAGTAGGCGTGAGCGGTCAGAAGGCGAGAGGCGTAGTACCTCTGCTTGCAACGCTTCGAGTGAAGTGGGCATGTTCTACTCCGTGCGATTTGAGCGTATCAAGACGCTAGCTTGCCACAACTGGGAACCAGCGTTTGCACGCGCTGCCCGGTACGAGTTCAAGCGACCTCTAGACGTCCGCCTTCACCGGCGCGAAACCAGCAAGTGGCATTCCCCCGTTTTCCCGGACACTACCCTAAGCTTTTCCAAGCCTTCTCGAACTGATCCGGGCTAATCTGGCCGAGCGGGGAACGCGGATGATCTGCGCCAGTTGGCCGTAGATCGGGTTAATTTCAGGCTTTCGGCTCCAGGGCGATTGCACCAAGGTACCGGCTTTTCGTAAGCGTGAACGGAACGCTGTTTGAGGCAAAGCGCGGATCGCTGATCTCGATTCGGTAGCTTGTGCCCTTCGCTTCAAGGCCGCGGAAGCGGAAATCTCCAAATGTATCGCTCTCGGTTTCAGCGATTCTTTCCGTATCCCGGAAGAGGACCACGCGCGCGCCTTGGATGCATTCGACCGTACCCTCCAGCGTTCCTTCGAGGGTACCGGCCACGAAGCACTTGAAATAGCGGTCGATATTCTTGTAGTAGATGCGCGGTTTATTGCCGAACTCGGGGTGCAGTACTTGCAGGTCTTCTTCCCGCGCCCGCCTTTGCATTTCCTCATCCTCCGCATGCACGGTCCGGATCGCGCCGGTCGGACACACCTGCGAGGCACGCGTTTCCTTCCATCCCTGGTCGAGAAGGTGCGCATCGAACGGCCACGTCTGCGGGAGCTGTTTTTCCTCGTTCCACCAGATCATGCCATAGGGGCACGATTTCACCAGCTCCTCGTGGCCCTTCGAGTGCACGGGGTCGAAGATCACGATGCCGTCGGCGCGCTTGTTGATGGCGCCCTCCGGTGCACCCTTCATGCAGCTCGGCTCGTCGCAATGGTTGCAGGTCACCGGCAGGTACGCTACATCCACCACGGGAAACTCGCCCTGTTCGCGCTGCCGGATCTCGAACCACCGATGCCCGAGCCGCGGCATTTCCTCGGTGTACCCGGGGAAGGAATTTCCGCTGTACTCGTCGTGCACGGCGAGCGTGCAGCAATTGCAGTTGAAGCACTTCGCGACGTCGATGACCAGGTTCCACTTCTTCATGATGGCATCGCCTCCCTGCCTGCGTCCGCCGTGGCGGACGCGCCGGCGCTTCCCGCGAGTGTTGTCGAGCCGTCCCAGAGTTCCACCTGCACCAGGCACGAGTTCGGCGCCATCGCCAATACTTTCGCGGCGATCGAGCGCTTGGAGGTCAGGTTGTTGATGCAGCCCCCTCGGTCAACGGAATTTCCAGGCTCGCCGAGCGGGTCGTAGACGGCCGAGGATTCGTACGAGTGCGCGACTCCCCTCGGCAATCGGTTGGTGACATGCGCGGCGCACACCACCGCGCCGCGATCGTTGTACACCTTGACGAGATCATGGTGCTTGATGCCGCGCGCGCTGGCGTCCTGCGCGTTCACCCGTATCACCCAGTAGTAATAGCCGTCGACGCACACCCGGTGCTCCGAGATATTGTTGGTCGAGCACTGCTTGCCGTCGGCGACGGTGTGATAGCTGAAGCGTGAATGCGGCGAAATGAGCTGCAGCGGGTAGCGCTCGTACAGCTCCTTGGTCTGTGGTCCTTCCCACGAAGGGCGATACTTGAATATGGGCGGCCGTTCGGGGTCGTCCGGATCGAAATGCTTCAGGCTCGAACATTCGAACTCGAATTTGCCGCTTTGCGTCTGCAGGCCCATCATGAATTGCTCGCTGTAGTCCGCCGGCAGTGGAGAGGCTTCAGGAACGTCTTTCTTGCGGCCCTCGTAGAACCAGCGCAGCGCGACCGGGTCGCGCGCGCCTTCCTCGAGCGGCGGAACGACGTAGTAACCTTTCTTCAGGAATTGCTTCCACGAGATGACCTTGGGCAGGTCGGAGGCTTCGAAGAGACGCTTCACCCAGTCGAGCTCGTTCATGCCTTCGCAGAAGTAAGTGCCCAGCCCGAGGCGGCTGCAGATCTCCGTGAAGATCCGGATGTCTGATTTCGATTCGCCCAGCGGTTCGATGCACTTGTGCTGCAGCACGATGACGCGGTGGTTCATCTGCGTCTGGTAGTGCAGCCCGTATCCGCCCGCGTTGCAGACATCGCTGATGTCCCAGCGCTCGAACTGCGTGCACGCCGGAAGCAGGACATCGGCGAATTTCGCTTCGCCCTCGAACCAGATCGACTGGTTGACCACGAACTCGAGCTTGTCGGTTCGGTAGGCTTTCACGTAGCGGTTGGTTTCGGTCATGGTGCCGATCGAAGCACCGCCGTACTTGTAGAGCATTTTGACCGGCGAATGGCCGGGCGCAGGATAGGAAAACTTCGCAAACTGTCCTTCGATCGTGAAGCCGCTCCATGGATAGCCTTCGGTCTTGCCTTCCAGGATGGCTTCCGGAATACGCAGGCGGGGCACTTTCTGGCCCGAGGTGCCATAGCTGGGCAGCTGCGGCATACGCGGATACAGACTGATCGGCATTCCGGTGTTCTGGATGTCGCCCGAAAGCCCGCCCTCGGCGTAGCCCGGGAAATAGAAGCGAACATCGATCGGCCCGCCGAACTGCAGGTGGCCGTAGTTGACGCCCGGCCGTCCCATGCCCTGCATCGCCATCAGGCACGCGAGCGCACGCGCGAACTGAATGCCGTTGGCCGCTCGGCAGGCGCCTCCGTGCCCGTTGCCCACGCCCCCCGCGCCTAGGTAAGTTTTCTTGCTGCCCCAGCGACGGGCGAGCGCGCGTACGTCTTTCGCCGGGACGCCGGTTTCCGCTTCCTGCCATTCGGGCGTCTTTGGTACGCCGTCGTCCTTGCCGAGCACGTAGTCTCGCCAGGGCTCGAATCCGATGCAGCGCTCGGCGACGAACTTCTTGTCGTACAGGCCTTCGGTCATCCACACGTGGGCGATCGCAAGCGCCAGCGCGGGGTCGCTATCGGGCTTCGGCGCGATCCATTTGCCGCCGAGCAGCGCCGCTGTGTGGTTGTAGTAGGGGTCGATATGCACCAGTTCGATCTTCAGATCCTTGAGCCACTGCCGGCGCACTGTGGCTTCGAACGCGCCATAGGACCCGTTGGTGCATTCCGGATCGGCGGACCAGAACACCATCATTTCGCATTCCTTCATGCAATCTTCGACGGTGTTGTAGATCTCCACCTGCCCCAGGCGCATGCTGTAGCCGAAATGGTGCATCGCGCCCCAGTACCAGCCCTCCCAGCTGTCGGGATTGTGCATGACGCGCGAGGCCCCAATGGTGTTGAAGAACTTGTAGGCCGCGCTGATGTAGTAGCCGATATTCCCCCACATGTGGTGCGAGCCGTGGTTGCCGAGGATCGCGCCCTGGCCATGCTGGGTCTTCACGCGCTTGATCTCGCCCGCGACGATGTCGAGGGCCTCGTCCCAGCTGATGCGCTCGTATCCTGAGACGCCCCGGTTTTGGCAGTTACGCTCGCCATGAGGATCGAAATCGACGCGCTTCATCGGGTAGAGCAATCGGTCCGGTGAATACAGTGCCGATTTGGCGCTCACTCCGTGTGGGGAAAGCGTCGTCTTGTGCGGCGGCGTGAAGTTCCTGCCGCGCGCGTTGATGGTCCACGCCGGCGCATCTTCGTCGGTGAATTCGAGCGGCGTCGCTCGAACCACCTTGCCGTCCTTCACATAGACGAACAGTGGCCCGCCATTGGTATTGGTGACGAAGCGCCTGGTGCCGTCGGCCATGGGCATGCCGTATTCGTCTCCCAGGGTCAGCATCTGCTGGACCGTCTGCGTGAACCAGACGATCAGTTCGTCCGAGCCGTCGGCGCCGAACTGAAAGTTCTTCATCGCCTCGGTGCGTTCGAGTTGGTCAACCCAGGGCACGAACAGCCGAGCGCCGATCTCGGCGGAGGCGACCGTTATCGTGATGTCGGGTCTCGGATCGATGCCGCTGCTGGAACCGACGCGTCCGTCCCTGAAGCTGTAGTGCCGCCCGATCGATTTGTCCGCCGTCGCGATTTGCGCGGTAAAGTTCTTTTCCTTAAGCCTGTCCGCGAATTCGGGAAAGCGTCGGGCTTGGAAGTTGAGTGCATGCGTCAAACCGTACAGCATGACGGACAATTTGGTCGTCGCCAGACTCATCGTCCTACCCCCATGACTGACTTGCCGTGGGACTCTAGGGTCTTTTGGAGACATTGTCAATATATGAGAAAATATATATATTAGCTCTGATAAAACACGATTATTCTTGTATTTTTTGCCTTTTAACGGTATTTATGCCATCAAGCCGCTCTAAGATGTTGTCGATTCTGGACGTGTTCAATAAGGCCACGCCAGTCTGGACAGCGGACGCGATTTGCGAGCACCTGGGTTGCTCGACCTCGACCGGATACCGATATATCGGGGAGCTTTGCGCCGCTGGCCTCCTGACCCGGATTTCGGGCGGCTACGTCCTTGGGCCGCGGATCGTCCAACTCGAGCTCCTGATGAGGGAGATCGACCCCATTTCGCGCATAGGGCGGCCCCTCATCCAGGAACTCGTTAAGCAAACTGGATGCGATGTGCTGCTCGCAAACATGTATGGGGACCAGATCGTCAACGTGCTGCACGAGCGCGGCGTCGAGCAGTTGCCTTTGCGCTATGACCGCGGCCGACCGCATCCGCTTTTTCGCGGCGCGATGTCGAAGTCGCTCCTTGCCTTTGTCCCCCGTTCGCGCGCGCAGCGGATCTACAAAGCGCATTCGGCACTGGCCGCGGCGAGCGGCATGGGCGAAAACTGGCGCGAGTTTTCGCTTACGCTGCACAAGATTCGAAAGCAGGGTTACGCTGAGAGCGACGGTGAACTGGATCCGGGCGTATTCGGAATCGGCACACCGGTATTCAACGGCGACGACGTGATTGGCAGCGTATCGGTTGGCTGCTCGAGGGCGCGCCTCGCGCTTTTGAACAAGAACCGTCTGGTCGAGCTGCTGCTATCCACTGCTCGTGAACTCGGCAGGCATGTCGCCGGTATCTCGCTCGCCGAGGCGCCGAACTCCGCCGCCGTCCCGGCGCTGACCTGAAAGGAAAGTCAATTCGAAACCTTGGGGTTGCGAGGCTGCTCGCGGGGGATCAGCACATCGCGCCGATTGACGGGAAGACCGCATGAATCCGGCGTTCCGAGATTATGTGATTCATCGGTAGCCATAAGGATGGCTATGCCGTATCAGCCAGCGGGGAATTCTGAATTTGGGGCATGGGCTCCGCGGCGGGCATGGACCCGGTGACGTTTCTCATGCTTTCGGGCTTCGCCTCCGTCGGCGGATTCATGCGCGGGTTCGCGGGTACCGCCACCACCATGCTTATGGTGCCACTTTTCAGCCTCGTGCTCGTCCCGGCGGAGGCCGTTCTGCTCGGCGTGCTGCTCGATGTCGTGGCGACTGTGCCACTGGTTCCGCGCGCGGCGCGGCAGGCCCACTGGTCCTCGCTCGCGCCGCTGCTCACCGGTGGCGTACTGGTGATTCCGCTTGGCGCGTACCTGCTCGTGTCCATGCCCGTTGCCGCGATGCGCATTGCCATCGCGGCAACGGTGATCTTCTGCGCGCTGCTCCTGTTGAGCGGCTGGACCTACCGGGGGCCGAAGACGCCGCTGCTGTCCTTCGTGGTC
>MEQX01000018.1:0-30320 GCA_001770415.1 Betaproteobacteria bacterium RIFCSPLOWO2_02_FULL_63_19
GATCGTTCAGTGGACGATCGTGATCAGCGACCGGGTGCTTCCAGCTGGATTTGGCATGGCGCAGTATCAGCAGCGTCTTCATCCGGTTCCGCGCCGGCGCTCAGCCGGTATCACGCACCCGACGCACGGAGACCTTCACCGCGTCGTTCGACGAGCCGCCGCCGTCCATCAGATCGAGGTTCATCGGCACGAGGCGGTTGAGCGACGGCGTGTCGAAGTCCTTCGCGAACGGCGTCTTCCAGTGACCGAACTGCGCGAGCATCACGAGCGTATCCGGGCGAACACCCTCGCGCAGCACGGCGCGCCCGCGCACCGCGGCGATCGGCGAGCGCACCTCGATCGCGTCGCCGTCGTCGACGCCGAGCGCCGCGGCACGGCCGCGGTTCATGAGGATGCCCTCGTGCCCGGCGACGTTGCGGGCCACCTCGCGGATGAGCTGGATGCCGACGTTGCCGCCCCACGCGTACTGCATGCTGCGCGAGGTAAGCAGCCAGAACGGGTATTCCGCGGCATCGGTCGAGAAATGCTCGCGGTAGACGCGCGCCCAGCGGCGCTCGATGTCCCGCCATGCGGGCAACGCCGTGTACTCCGCGGCTTGACTGTCCCACCAGCGGATGCCCTGTTCGTGCAACCGGCGGCGCAGCTGTTCGCCGGTGCGCAGGATGCGCTCCCCGTAGGGCAACTCGAAACGCAGTCCCTGCGCGCACATCGCCGGCAGCAGGAACCAGTCGAGCGCCGCGAACGGTCGCAGCCGGTAGCCGTGCTCGCGGTACCAGTCCAGGCCGTCGCTCGCGGCGCCGTCACTCACTTCGGCACTTGCCGCACGGCACACGGCATCCCAAATCTCCTCGACCGCCGGCGCGCGCGACACATCGAGCGAGAAATCGCGCGACGCCCCCTTCAGCGGCAGCCCGGCGCCGCCCTCGTTCAGCACGCGCACGTAGGCTTCGAGCAGGCCGCAGCGCAGTGCGAGTTCGGTGGCGATCCAGCTGAAGTCCTTCGCCTCGCCCCGCGGCGCGACGACCGGCTGGCGCAGCACCCAGCCCTGGTGCTCCCAGAAATTCTCCTGGTAATGCGTGCCGCCGACGCGCACCAGTTGCAGGCTCTCCAAGTCCGTCGCATCGGGCAGCAGCAGGTCGGCGTAGTGGTTGGTCTCGTCGAGCGTGTAGGCAAAGGCGACCGTGAAAGGGAACGTGGCGATCGTTTCCTCGAGCCGGTCGGTTTCCGAGAACGAGATCGCCGGGTTGCAGCGATAGACGAACCAGACGTCGGGCGGCCGCGGCCGCGGCCAGGTCTCCGCGGCGCGGTCCTGCATGCGCATCCAGCCGAAGGTCGACGACCCGAGCGCCTGGCTGAAGCGCCCGGCACCGACCAGCGGCAGCAGCGTCTCGTGCGCATGGCGCACCTTCGGCCGCGCCGCCCAGTGTTCCCGGTCGGTCGGGTTGATCGGAAAATCGAGAAAGCCGTCGGGGCCGGCGCGCACGCTGCCGATGCGATCATGCTCCTCGCCGCTGATCAGCACCGTCGTGCCGAGCAGGCCGCCGGGGACCTCGAGCGCGCCGACCAGCACCTGCAGCACGGTCCGCGCCCAGACGCACTCGTAGGCGCCCAGGCCACTGTTCACCGAGCGCCCGAGCGTGATCGCCACCGGGCGCAACGGCAGCGTCACGCCGTCGATCTCGATCGTCCCGCCGATCCGCGCCTCGGCGAGGAACTCGTTGGCGATGCGCCGGATCGTCGCCGCGGGCAGATCGCAGACCGGCGCCGCCCACTCGGGCGTGAACGCCGCAACGTGATTCGCGAGCCGCGTGTGCGCGGTAACGCCCCTCGCGCGCTCGTGCATCCACGTGTCATCGTCGGCGCCGATTTCCAGCGCCCGCAGTTCGAACTCGCCCTCGAGCGCCGGGGCGATGCCGGGCGCATCGAACGGCACCGGGCGCGCGGCGGCGGTGTCCCAGACGAGCGGCTTGCGCGTTTCCGGGTCGCGCAGGTAGTAACCGTGCGGGCCGACGAGATAGGGTGCCGCGGTGCGCTCGCGCAGGAACGCCGTGTCGAGTTCGTCGCTCGAGTGCTCGTGCAGAAGCACATTGAGCATCGCGTAGAGGAAGCCTGCGTCGCTCATCGGCCGAATCGGCAGCCACTCGCCCGAGCAGGCTCCGGTCACCGAGAGCTGCGGTTCGATCTGCACGCGCCGGCAGCCCCGCGCGCGGGCATCGGCCTGCCGCCGCACGCCGGTGACGCCTCCGGCGACCTCGATGTTGGTGCCGAAGGAGACGACGTAGCGGCAGCGCGGCGTGTCCGGACAGCTCGTGAACGCCCGGTGCCAGAGTTCGCCGAACATGTGCTGCGCGTGCGTGCACTTCACCGTGCCGCCGGCGCCGAGGCTGCGATCGACCGGTCCCCAGGCGGAGAAAAACGCCGGGAACGTGCCCATATACATGATCGGCGTGCCGGCGCCGCCGGTCGTGAAGGCGACGCGCGGCTGCCCGTCTGCATCGAGCAGGCCCGTCTCGCGCACGGCGCGCAGCCGCGCCGCGATGGTCTCGAGCGCCTCGTCCCAGGAGATCGGCTGCCAGCCCGGGTCCTCGTCGCGGCCCTTCTTCGGGTTCGTGCGCTTCATCGGCCGCAGGACGCGATGCGGGTTGTAGAGCTTCTGCACCAGACCGTAGGCCTTGACGCAGACCTTGCCGTCCGCCGGATGCACGCTGCGCGCGCCGAAATTCGGCTCGACCGCCGTGGCGACGCCGTTGTGCACGTCGACGCTCAGCAGGTCGGGGCCGTTGACGCACTGGTAGCAGAACGTCGAGACCTTGCGTTGCGAAGCGTCGGCGTTGCCGGGTGCGGTCCTCGTCATCGTCGTTCCCTGTCGGCTGGCGCCGTTGCGGTATGCTGCCAGTCTGCACGCGGCCCCGTTGCGTGGTCAAGCGCGTCGCGGCGGCGGGCCGATTCCGGAGCCGTGCGCGCAAAGGGTGGGTGCCGGCGGATTGATGGTAAATTGACCGTACATGCCCCTATCGGGGCTGTCACGGGAGATCGACAGATGCCGCGCGTCGCCGTCGCGCAGTTCACCGGCAGCGTGAACTGGGAGGAGAACATCGCCGCGCTGCGCCGCCTCGCGGCGCGCGCTGCCGACGCGAAGGTCGACCTGCTCGGCTTTCACGAACTCGCGAGCACGATCTATCCGCCGTTCAAGGAAGACCCGGCGCTGTTCGACCTCGCCGAGCCCGAGGACGGCCCGTCGGTCGGCGCCGCGCGCGCGATCGCGCGCGAGCACGGCCTGCACATGGTCTATCCGTTCTTCGAAAAGGACGGCACGCACTACTACAACAGTGCGCTCTTCCTCGGACCACGTGGCGAAACGCTTTCCAAATACCGCAAGGCGACGATTCCGGTCTCGCGGCTGCTTCCCGGAGCGAGCGAATCGTGGTTCTTCCGACCGGGCGACCTCGGCTTTCCGGTCGTCGACACGCCGTTCGGCCTGCGCGTCGGCATCATCATCTGCTACGACCGCAATCTGCCCGAGCCGGCGCGCTGCGCGGCGTTGAACGGTGCCGACCTGCTGTTCGTTCCGGTGACGACGATCGCCGTGACGCGGCCGTGGTGGGAACTGCTGCTGCGTGCGCGCGCCGTCGAGAACGTCATGTTCGTCGCCGCGCCGGGGCGCGTCGGCGAGGACCGCGGCGGCGCGCCGGGTGCGCCCTACATCGGCGAGAGCCTGATCATCGACCCGCGCGGGGAAGTGCTCGCGCACGCGAGCGCGACAGACGAGGACCTCGTCTGCGCCGATCTCGACCTCGAATTGCTCGCACGCCAGCGCGAACGCTGGCGCTTTTTCGACGCACGCCAGCCCGGCGCCTACGCGCCGATCGTCGCACCGGTGCGCGCGCGCCGATGAACGAAGCGATCGTCGCCATTGATATCGGCGGCACCTGCACCGACTGCGTGGTGATCGCCGGCGACGGCCGCGTAGCGCTCGGCAAGGCGTTCACGACGCCGCCGGAGTTCTACGCGGGCATCGGCAACGCGCTCGCCTCGGCGGCGGCGGCACTCGGCGAGACCGCGGCCGCGCTGCTCGCGCGCACGCGCCTCTTTCTGCACGGCACGACCGTCGCCGAGAATGCGCTCGTCGAGGGCGAACTCGCGCCCGCGGGCCTGATCGCGACGCGCGGCTTCGAAGACACGCTGTTCGCGATGCGCGGCGGCTACGGCCGCTGGTCGGGGCTGAGCGAGGACGAAAAGCGCAACCCGATCGACACCGACAAGCCGCGGCCGATCGTCGAGCGAAGCCGCGTGCGCGGCCTCGCGGAGCGCACCGACGCGCGCGGCTGCGTGCTCGAGGCGGTTGATCGCGCCGACGTGGAGCGCGCAGTCGCCGCGTTGCGCGCCTCGGGAGCGAGCGCGCTCGGCATCTGCCTGCTCTGGTCGTTCGTCAACCCGGCGAACGAGCGCGCCGCGCTCGAGGGCGTGCGCGAACACTGGCCCGAGGTTTTCGTCACGGCCTCGCACGAGATCGCGCCGCTGCTCGGCGAATACGAACGCATGTCGACCGTGGCGCTCAACGTCTCGCTCGGGCCGGTAGTCTCGCGCTACCTCGCCAGTCTCGATCGCTGGCTGCGCGAGGCCGGTTGTCCGGCGACCTTGCTCGTCATGCAGGCGCACGGCGGCCTGGCGCCCGCGCCGCTCGCGGCGACGCGGCCGGTGAGCCTGCTGGAATCCGGACCGGTCGCCGGACTGATCGGCTGCAAGCGCCTCGGCGAGCGCCTCGGCGAGCAGAACATCATCTCGGCCGACATGGGCGGCACCACCTTCAAGGTCGGCACGATCCAGGAAGGCCGGCTCGACTACCAGCGCGAGTCGATGGTGCTGCGCTACCACTATGCGCTGCCCAAGCTCGATGTCGTCAGCCTGGGGCTCGCCGGCGGCAGCATCGTCGCCGTCGACGCGAACGGCACCCCGCGACTCGGTCCGAAGAGCGCCGGCGCGTACCCGGGGCCGATCTGCTACCACCACGGCGGCCACGAACCGACGCTCACCGACGTCGACGCGCTGCTTGGATACCTGAACGGCGAGTTCTTTCTCGAGGGTCGCGCCGAACTGGCGATCGACGACGCGCGCGCGGCGTTTGCCGCACAGGTCGCCGCGCCGCTCGGCATGGACACCGAGTCTGCCGCCGCCGCGGTCTACCGGCTCGCCAACAGCCGCATCCACGACCTGCTGCATAAGACGACGGTGCAGCGCGGCCTCGATCCGCGGCGCTTCGCGCTGTTCTCCACCGGCGGCACCGCGGGCATGCACCTGCCGGCGGTCGGCCGCGCGCTCGGCGTGCGCGCGATCGTCATCCCGCATTCGGCGTCGGTGCACGGCGCCTTCGGCCTCGCCACCTCGGACGTGGTGCACGACGAACTCGTCACGCAGCCGATGCGTGCGCCGGCCGACCCCGCGGCGGTCGGCGCGCTGTTCGCGGGCCTCGCCGAGCGGCTCGTCGCCCAACTGCAGCAGGAGGGTTTTGCGGATGCCGACATCCGGCTTGCGCGAGCGATCGACATGCGCTACCGGCGCCAGGTGCACATCCTGACCGTGCCGCTGGAGGCCGAGCCGCAGCCGGCGCTGGCGCCGCTCGATGCGGCCTCGCTCGCGGCGATCGGCGAGCGCTTCGGCGAGCTGTACCGGCAGCGCTACGGGCCGGAATCGGCGTTCGGCGATTCGGGCATTGAACTCGTGACCTTCCGCGTGCGTGCGACCGGGCTGGTGAAAAAACCGGCGATCGCGTCGGCACCGCTGGGCGGCGCAGACGCCGGAGGCGCGATCGTCGCGCGGCGGCGCGCGTTCATCGAGGACGCCGGCTGGCTCGACGACGTGCCCGGCTACGCTTTTCGCGCGCTCGAGCCCGGAAACGTCGTTCCCGGCCCGGCCATCGTGTGGACACCGATCACGACCGCGGTCGTGCTGGCATCGCAGACCGCGACGCTCGACGGCGACCGCAACTTCGTCATCCGCGCGCGCGAGGCACGCGCGCCCGGGCCATGACCATGAACATGCCCGCATTGCCCGGCGGCGTCGACGCCGTCACCTTCGAGATCATCCGCCATCGCCTGAACCAGGTGATCGACGAGGCGATCGTCGCGCTCGAGAACGTCTCCGGCTCGCCGGTGACGAACGAGGGCCACGACATGATGGTCTCGCTCTACGGCCCCGACGGCGGCCTCGCGGTCGGCGGCGTCGGCTTTCTGCACCACCTGACGAGCGCCGCGCAGGCGGTCAAGCACCTGATCGCGAACTTTACCGACGACCCGGGCATCTTCGAAGACGACGTCTACATGCTGAACGACCCCTACACGGCGGCGCTGCATCCGCCTGACGTCTACATCGTCTCGCCGATTCACGTCGACGGTGCCCTGACCGGCTTCGTCGCCAACTTCGTGCACGTCACCGACATCGGCGCGATCGACCCCGGCGGTTTCTCGCCGAACGCGCGCGACACCTTCCAGGAGGGCTTCGTCACGCAGGGCCTGAAACTCGTCGAGCGCGGCAAGCCGCGACGCGACGTCATCGCCACGTTCCTCAGGAACGTGCGCGACCCGGACATGACCGCGCTCGACCTGCGCTCGCAGTTCGCGGCAAACCATGTCGCCAAGGAACGCATGCGTCGCCTCTACGCCGACTACGGCGTGCAGACGATCGCCGCAGTGCAGCGCGCGCTCGTCGCGCGCTCGGAGGCGCGCATGCGCGCGCGGCTCGCCGAGCTGCCCGACGGCACCTGGCGGCTGCGCCAGTACGTCGACATGCCGGGGCGCATCTCGCGCGTCGAACTCGCGGCGACCAAGCAAGGCGACACGCTCACCTACGACTTCAGCGGCACGGATGAGCAGCTCCCGTTCGGCATCAACGACTCGTTCTGGGCGAGTTGGGGCGCGATGTGCGCGCCGGTGTTTCCGCTGCTCGCCTGGGACATTCCGTGGAACGAGGGTCTGACGCGGCCGCTGCGGATCGTCGCACCCGAGGGCACGCTGGTCAACGCGCGCCGTCCGGCGCCGGTGTCGATTGCGACGACCGGCATCGTGCAGATCGTCAACAACCTGTCGGTGCTCGCGATCGCGCGCATGTTCGGCGCCTCGATGAAGTACCGCGACCGCGCCACCGCGGTCTGGCACGGCAGCCACATCAGCATCACGCTGAACGGCCTGAACCGGGAGCGCGAATACTTCGTCACCAATCTCACCGACAGCTTCGCCGGCGCCGGCGGTGCGCGCGCCCGCGCCGACGGCGTCGACATGGGCGGCGAGATACCCAACGTCGTCTCGCGCTGGGCGAACGCCGAGACGCAGGAACTGCACACGCCGATCCGCTACGTCTACCGGCGCGTCGTGCCCGATTCGGGCGGCCCGGGAAAGTACCGCGGCGGCGTCAGCCACGAGTTCGCCATTGCGCCGCACGGCACGGGCACCGGCGCGATCTCGATCATCATGCGCGCCAAGGGTCTCGCCGTGCCGATGAGCCTCGGCATCTTCGGCGGCCTGCCCGGCTGCCTGGTCGACACCGCTATCCGCCGCGTCGACGGCACGCGTATCACCGACCAGTGGGGCAGCTTCGAACTGGCCGAGACCGACATGCAGACGATCCGCTTCGGCGGCAGCGGCGGCTACGGCGATCCCCTCGATCGCGACGCGGCGCTGGTCGCCGCGGACGTCGCGCGCAAACTGGTCGGCGCCGATGCGGCGCGCGACATCTACGGCGTCGTTCTCGACGCCGCGGGAGGCGTGGACGCAGCGGCCAGCGCGGCGCGCCGCGCCGAAATCCGCGCCTCGCGTCTCGGCCGGCCGGTCGCGGTGACCGAGCGTGCCGCGGTACCCGAATCCGGGCGTCCACTCGGCGAATACCTGCAGCAGTGCGGCGACGGCAATGACGCCTGGATCCAGTGTACCTGGTGCGGCGAGCGCCTCGGCGCGGCCGACACGCCCTGGAAACTGCAGTCCCAGCGCCGCGAACGCCCGGCGAGCGACGCCGGCCCGCAGCGCGATGCCGCATCGGCCATCGTGCTGCGCGAATTCTGCTGCCCGGGCTGCGCGACGCTGCTGGACACCGAAGTGACGCTCGCCGCGGACGCGCCGCTCATCGACGAGATCCGCCGCTGGCCGGCCGCATAGCGGCCGACCCCGGGGATCAGCGGCGTTGGCGCTGCGCCCGCCGCCGGCGGGCGCGTGTCGCCATCCCGGCCGCGGCGGCGTTGCCGCTCAGTCGAGCTTCATCACGCGGCTGGAGACGTCGATCGGCTTCTTCAGCAGGCCGAACTTGAGCATCAGCTCCATCGTTTTGCGCACTTCCTCGCCGTTCACCTCGGTGCCGAACCGCGGGATCTGCACCTTGTCCTTGAGCGTCGGGTTGAGGCGCGTGAACTCGACGTTGATCTGCCGCGTCGCCGCCTCGTTCGAGTTGGCGAGCTTCGAGCCGCGGATCACGGCGCGCGCGAACTTCACCGCCGCGTCGCGGTGCTCCTTGACCCACGAGGTAAGCGCGATGTACTGCGTGATGTCGGCATTGGGCTGAACCTCGACGTAACTGTAGCCGAGCGCCTCGACCTTGCCGGTGCCGAGCAGCACGGTCTTGAACGGCTCGACCTGGCCGATCGCGTCGATCTGGCCGTTCAGCAGCGGGTCGTTCATCTGCGGGAACGGGATCTCGACGAAGCGGAGCTGATCGCGACTGATGCCGTGCTTGTCGAACATCCCCACCATGTACAGCCAGGCGGTGCTGTTGATGACGTTGATCGCGATGCGCTTGCCGACGAGGTCCTTCAGCGACCTGGCGGTCCCCTTGCGCACCATCAGCGCGGTGGTCGAATCGGGCGCCTTGGCGCGCACCACCGCCGAGGGCGCGAGCAGCGTCGCGTCGAGCCCCTGCTCGATCGCCTGCAGCGTCGTCACGGTGTTGCTGAGGATGATGTCGGCGCGCCCCGACTGCAGCACCGGCACCATCATCGCCGCGCCCGGCATCTTCGTCATCTCGATCTCGAGCCCGGCCTCCTTGAAATAGCCCTCCTTCATCGCGATCACCGCGCCGAGCGACTCCGAGAACGGCAGCGCGATCAGGCGGATCTTGGTCTGGGCGAGCGCCGGCGCCGATGCCAGCCCGGCAATCGCCAGCCCGGCTGCCGCCATCCATCCTGCCCACGTTCTGCGACGTACATCCATGGTGCCCCCTTTCCGTTCGTGAGGTTGGTGAAAAGACCGTTTTTGTTGCAGTCTACACCCGCGCGGCGCTCCGGTCAGTCGAGCAGCCGCGCCGCGAGCAATTCGCCCGAAAGACCATGCGCGCCCGAGCCGGGCCAGGTCGCCGCGCCGGTCATGTAGAGGTTGCGCAGCGGCGTCGCGTAGCGCGACCAGCCGAGCAGCGGGCGCGCGAAATAATGCTGGTCCAGATGCTGGCTGCCCGAGCTGCAGTCACCGCCGACCCAGTTCGGGTTCTCGCGCTTGAGGTCGGCCGGCGAGACGGCGTAAGCGTCGAGCAGCACCTCGCGCAGATTCGGCGCGTGCGCGGCGAGCTGTTCGAGCAGCCGCTCGGCGACCGCCGGCTTTGCGCTGTCCCAGTCGCGCGCCGCGATTCTTCCGGCGGCGTCGCCGCCGATGCGCGCCGGGAACGCGCGCGCGTGGATCCGGACCACCTGCTGCCCGGGCGGCGCGCGCAGCGGATCGTCGACGCTCGGCTGGCTGACGCACAGCATGGGCCGCGCCGGGATCGCTCCGGCGATGCTCTGCGCATAGGCCGTGGAGATTGACGCCCCATCGGCGTTCAGGTGCACATAGCTGAATTGCGACAGCTCCTCGCCGGCGCGCCACTCGAGCGCACGCGAAAGCGCGAGGTGCACGACGAAGGTCCCGGGCGCGTAGCGGTAGCGCCCGATGCGACGCAGGAACGCGGCCGGCAGGTCCTCGGCCGCGACGAGTCCGCCGAACAAGCTGCGCGGCGTGACGTTGGCGACGATCGCGCGCGACGCGCCGATCGTCTCGCCGGCGTCGGTTTCGACCGCGACGGCGCGCCCGCCGCGCACGACGATGCGCCGCACCGCGCAGCCGGTGCGCAGCTGCGCGCCGGCGCGCTCGAGCAGGATGCCGAGCGCCGTGGCGATGCGCCCCGCGCCGCCGGCCGCGAAAGCCAGACCGTTCGCCTGCGTCGCGCACGCGGCGATGAACGCGACAATACCGCCGCCCGGGATCTCGGGGGCATAGTCCGGATGAAACGCCCAGGGCAGGAACAGGCCCTTCGCGCACGCCGAGGCGAAATGCGCGTCGACGAAATCCAGCGCCGACTGCCGTGCGAGGCGCGCGAGCGCGAGCGCATCCGCCGGCGACGCCGCGGCCAGTGCCGCGGCGCGCCGCCACGCCGCGAGCGACGGCAGTGCGGTCGCCTGCAGCGGCAGGAACTGCGCCGCGCGCCGCCGGAACAGTGCCGAGAGCGCCTTCCAGCCGGCGAGGTCGGCAGCGCCGAACGCCGCGAATTCCGCCTCGGCACGCGCGTCGTCGCGGTACATGCGCGCGGCGCTGCCGTCGTCATAGGCGGTCGCGAACGGCCGCTCGCCGACGACCAGCCGCAGACCGGCCGCCTCGAATTCGGCGCGCCGCTCGCGATACAGCGGCAGCGCGGCGAAGGCGCCGACGTTGGTCGCGTAGAGATCGTGCCGGAATCCCGGCCGCGTCACTTCGGCGCTCGCCAGCCCGCCACCGATGCGTGCGCCGCGCTCGAGCACGAGCACGCGCCAGCCGGCCGCCGCGAGGCGCAGCGCGCACACGAGTCCGTTGTGCCCGGCGCCGACGACGATCGCGTCCGCATCGGCGCTCATCGCAACGCCTGCAAGACAGCGGCCGTTCCGCCGCCGCAATTCCCGCGCATGTGGCGATCCACTGATATAGTTCGATTGATGAGCGCCACACCCTATCTCAGCATCCGTTCGGTCCGCAAGGCGTATTCCTCGCACGGCCGCACGACCGTCGCGCTCGGCGGGGTCGATCTCGACGTCGAGCGCGGCTCGTTCGTCTCGATCGTCGGCCCCTCGGGCTGCGGCAAATCGACGCTGCTGCAGATCGTTGCCGGCCTCATGCCGGCGACCGGCGGCGAGGTCCGGATCGAGGACCGCGTCGTGCGCGAACCGCCGCCCGCGGCGATCTACGTCTTCCAGCAGTACACGCGCTCGCTCTACCCGTGGAAAACAGTCGAGCGCAACGTCGCCTACGGCCTCGAGAACCGCGAGGCGCTCACGCGCGAGGGGGTCCGTGCGCGCACGCACGAGTACATCGGTCTGGTCAAGCTCGACGGCTTCGAGCGGCACTACCCCTGGCAGCTCTCGGGCGGCATGCAGCAGCGCGTCGCGATCGCACGCGCCCTCGCCTGCCGGCCCGACGTGCTGCTCATGGACGAGCCGTTCAGCTCGGTCGATGCGCTGACGCGCGTCGGCCTGCAGGAACTCGTGCTGCGGCTGTGGCGCGAACTCGGTCTGACGGTGATCCTCGTCACGCACGATACCGAGGAAGCGATCTACCTCTCGACGCGCGTCGTCGTCCTGAGCGCCTCGCCGGCGGTCGTTTCGATCGACCTCCCTATCGATCTGCCGCACCCGCGCGACCAGATCACGACGCGCGAGCAGCCGCGCTACCTCGAATACCGCCATCGGGTGCTCGGCAAGCTGTTCACCGCCGAAGGGCTCGCCACCGGGGATGCCGCGGCCAGCGCGCCGGCGGCGCAGGGCGCCGCATGAAACGCCTGCTTGCGAGTCGCTGGCTCGGCGTCGCCTTCATCGTCGCGCTGCTGATTCTCTGGGAGCTGAGTTCGGCGTTCGGCTGGGTCTCGTCGCTTTCCTGGCCGCGCATCAGCGCCGTGTTCCGGGCGCTCTGGGAGATCAGCGTCTCGGGCGAACTGTTCGGCGAGCTATGGCCGAGCCTGTGGCGCATGTTCGCGGGCTACTTCATCGGCGTCGCGTTCGGCGTGCTGATCGGCCTGCTGATGGGCTCGTTCCGCACGATCTACAGCTTGCTCGAGCCGGTGACCGAGGTGCTGCGGCCGATCCCGAGCCCCGCGTATGTTCCGATCGCGATCCTCTTTCTGGGCATCGACGACGAAATGAAGATCTTCATGATCGCGTTCGCGTCCTTCTTCCCGGTGCTGCTGAACAGCTACAGCGGCGTCAGGAGCGTCGACCCGGTGCTGCTGCAGACGGCGGCGACTTTCGGCGTGCGCGGCACCCGCCTGCTCTGGCAGATCGTGCTGCCGTCGGCCTCGCCGTACATCTTCACGGGCATGCGCATCAGCCTCGCGGTGGCGCTGATCGTGATGGTGATCAGCGAGATGGTCGCCGCCTCGAACGGCATCGGCTACTTCATCCTCGCCGCGCAGCGCGGCTTCAAGATCCGCGAGATGTTCGCGGGCGTGGTCACGCTCGCCATCGTCGGCTACGCGCTGAACCGCATCTTCCTCGCGATCGAGAATTTCGTGCTCGCCTGGTATCAGGGCTACACGCAGCAGCAGCGCAATTGAGTGCACGCGGACCCGGCATGAGCAGCGAACCGACATCGGGTGGAATGCGGCAGTGGCGTATCGGCGACGCCACGGTGGTGCGCATCGAGGAGCTGCTCGGGCACAGCAGCTTCCCGCCGGCGGGATATCTGGCCGGCTTCGAGCGCGAGAAGCTCGAGCGACATCTGGGCTGGCTGGTCCCCGATCACTACGATCCCGCGGCCGACGCGCTGGTCACCAGCGTGCATTCCTGGCTTATCCGCACCCGGCACCACAACATCCTGCTGGACAGCTGCGCCGGCAAC
Source organism: Betaproteobacteria bacterium RIFCSPLOWO2_02_FULL_63_19 (assembly GCA_001770415.1). GTDB lineage: Bacteria > Pseudomonadota > Gammaproteobacteria > Burkholderiales > SG8-39 > JACQTO01. The sequence continues at coordinate 12,807 of MEQX01000018.1, forward strand.
CACAAGAACCGCTATTGGTGGCCGCGCTTTCACCAGCTCGAGACGCCCTACCTGGAGCGCCTGAGGGGAGCGGGCGTGGCGCCGGAGCACATCGACATCGTGCTCTGCACGCATCTGCACGCCGACCACGTCGGGTGGAATACGCGCTTGCAGGATGGACGCTGGGTGCCGACATTTCCCAATGCGAGGTATATCTTTTCCCGTACCGAATCCGACTATTGGGATCCGGGCCGGCATCCAGGCGAGGCCGACGACCCGCACCGCTCCATCTGCTACCGCGACAGCGTGCTGCCGGTGATCGAGGCCGGACAAGCGCAGCTTGTCGACGGTGCGCACGCCATCGACGACAGCCTGCTGATCGAGCCCGCGCCCGGCCACACGCCGGGGCACGTGCTGCTCAAGCTGCGCTCGCCTGGCGGCGGCGGCGTGTTCTGCGGGGACGTGCTGCATCACCCGCTGCAGATCTACGCGCCGCACTGGAACAGCCAGTTCTGCATGCTGCCCGAGCAAGCGCGCGCCACGCGGCGTCGCGTGCTCGAATACTGCGCCGCCGAGCGCAACCTGCTGCTGCCCGCGCATTTCGGGCCTCCGCACGTGGTGGCCGTGAAGCGTTCGGGAGACGGCTTCGAGGCGACGTTCGTGCAGGGCGCTCCGCTCGGTACGTAGGTTGGGACGACGCGGCGCACCACGTCTTCAGTCGTCTTTCATCAGCCGCGGCAGCCAGACGGAGATCACCGCCGGCTTGCCTGCGCGTACCTGCTCCCATCCGCGCTCGATGGCGGCACCGATTTCGGCGGGGTCGCGCACGTTCTCGCCGTAGCCGCCCGCGGCCTCGGCCTCCTTCGCGAAATCCATCGGCGGGTCGAAATAGCCGCCGTCGAATCCGGATTTCTGCGCATAGCCGTCCGGGTAGATCGCCGCCGGGCGGAGGGTGCCGGTGATATAGCTGCGGTTCTGATAGACGACCGTCAGATAGGGCGCACCATAATGCGCGGCGGACCAGAGCGCCGGCCCGGGCGTGCCGAACATGTAGAAGCCGTCTCCGGTGACCGCGATGACGTCGCGATCCGGCGCGGCGAGCTTCGCCCCGAACGCCGCGCCCGGCGCCCAGCCGCCGCTGCTGCCCGGATTGAGGAAGTACGATCCCGGCCGTCGGCAACGCAAGTACTCGTGCAGGCGGTTGTGCGGCAGCGTGTCGTCGATGACGATGGCGTCCTCGGGGACGTGACGGCCGATCTCACGGCTCAGCCACAGCGGGTCGATCGGCGATTTCGCCGCTCGCGACTGCGCATCGCGTTCGAGCGTCGCGCGGCGCGCCTTGACCGTTTCCGCGATGCGCGCCGCTCGCTCCGCGCAGCGCCTGCGATCCTCAGTCGAGATCCGGCCTTTCACCTCCGCGAGGATGGCCCGGATTGCGGCGCGCGAATCGGCTGTGAGCCGCAGGTCCGCGCAGAATTCGTAGGTCGGGATCTTTGCCTTGATCGGATCGAGCCCTATCGCCGCCACCCAGGCGTTGCCGCCCGGCTCCGCCGGGCCCGGAATCCAGGGGATGTCGGTCTCGAGGACCAGCACCGCGTCCGCGCCGGCGAGGCTCGCCGATCCGAGCAGCAGCGCATGATCGAGCGGAAAGCTGAGGAAGCTCCGCTGCGGCGAGTGCAGGACCGGAAGTCCGAGCAGCTCGCACAGCTCGACGAGCGCGGGCACCGTTGCCGGATTGCGCCCCGAGCCCGCGGCGATGACATAGGGATCGCGAGAGCGCAGCAGGCGCTCGGCGATTTCGAGCACGCCCGCCGCGTCCGGCGCCGGCGGCCTCGGAATCCCCAGCTGCGCCGCCGAGGGAAAGCGCGCGCCCTGAGCGCCCGCGGTCGAGACCTCGAGCGGTATGCTCATGTACACCGGCCCGCGCGGCTCGGCGAGCGCCACCTGCAGCGCCCGGCTCATCATCAGTCCGGGGTTGTCGAACGTCTGCAGGCGGTGGTCCCACTTCACGTACTGCCGGACGATGCCGTTCTGGTCGTAGGTCTGCTGCAGCCACAGCTGCCCGCCCGTGTTTCGCGCACCGGGACCCGTTCCGGTATAGCTGGTCGGCGGGTAGCCGGCCGTCATGACCACGGGCGCGTTGGCGTGCATCGCCGTGTGCACCGCCCCGCCGTGATGCATCGTGCCCACGTCGACGTGCACCGCGGTCACCGCGGGCTTGCCGCTCACCAGCGCATAGCCGATCGCCGCGTTGAGACTGGCGTGTTCGTGCGTCACGGTGATGATGCGCGGCGCGGGACGCCCTAGCGCGTGCGCCTTGGCGAGCGCTTCCTGGTAGAAACCGATCTCCGAGCCCGAGGTGAAGAACAGATATTCGACGCCTGCCGCGCCCAGCGCGGCGACGAGCGCATCGCCCGCGTTGTCTGCCGGGACGTCCTGCCAGTAATCGGGACACTTGTGGATCATGGTTTCCTCGGTTCGAATCGGGTATCCGGATGCGCGTCAGGCGGAAATCGCGCCGCGGCCCGCAGGCCCGCGATCGCGCTCGACTGCCTTCTCGAGACTCCCGCCTGGTGCGGTTTTCCGCGCCGCGGCGGGTTCGGGCTCGACCACGGGAAGTGACTGTCCAGCGGCACCTTTATGATACAGATGATCACCGGGGCCGACGCGGGTTTGCTTGTATAATTGCGGCCCGTCAAGGGTGAGTAGCGCAAGGAGACCGACGATGAGTTCGACGAACCCTCGCCCACGCGTTCACGATTTGACGCTCCCCGTCCAAACCGGGATGGCAGGAATCCCGGGTATCCCGTTCTACGATCAGTATCCCGTGACGGTGCGCGCGGTCACCGTGGTGAACGAGGAGCAGCGCGCTTTTCTGAACGCGCGCCGCGTCGACGTCATGCCCGATGCCGAGGTTCGCGGTTCGATGAACACCGTGTTCACGATGAACAGCCATGTCGGTACGCACATCGATGCGCCGCGGCACTTCTTCGGCGAAATGCAGTCGATCGACGAAGTGCCGCTCGATCGGATCGTCATGCGCGAGGCAATCGTGCTGGACGTCAGTCACAGGGCGCCCGCGTCGATCGTGACCGGCGACGACCTGGAAAAGACGGGCGTGCGCCCCGCGCCGGACCAGATACCGGTGATCAAGACCGGCTGGACGGACCGCAGCTGGGGGACGCCCGAATTCTGGCCGCAGATGATCTGCCTGGACCCGAGCGTCGGCGAGTGGATCATGCAGTGGCAGGTGCCGGCCGTCGGCATGGACTGCTTTCCCGAGCTTCCGTTCTGGCGGCAGACGCTAAGCCCGGAGCAGCGCGGCGCCAATCACAAGCGCTGGCTCAAGGCTGGCGTACTGATGATCCAGTTCATGACCAATCTTTCCAAAATGGGGGAGCGCTTCACGCTGGTCGCGCTGCCGCTGCGTTTGACAGGCATGGACGGCTCGCCGGCGCGCGTCGTCGGGATCGAAAGCTAGCGTGCCCACCCGGGAAGCGACGCCACCGGCGACACTGATCGACGTCAGGCGACTGATGGGCTGACCCGATGACTCGTTACGCCATGGTCGCGGATCTGGAGCGCTGCGTCGGCTGCCAGACCTGCACGGCCGCCTGCCGGCACGCCAACGCGACTTCGCCGATGGTTCAGTGGCGCAAGGTGCTCGATGTCGAAACCGGATCCTATCCGAACGTGGAGCGCGTCTTCGTACCGGTCGGCTGCCAGCACTGCGCCGACCCGCCGTGCATGCACGTCTGCCCGACCACCGCGACACGCAAGCGACCCGACGGCATCGTTACCGTCGACTACGATCTGTGCATCGGCTGCGCCTATTGCGAAATGGCCTGCCCCTACGATGCGCGCTTCAAGGTCTCCACGCCGCGTTATGCCTACGGCGACAGCGCGACAGCGAGCGAGGCCGCGCGCGACGATTCGCGCCGCATCGGCGTGTCGCAGAAATGCACCTTTTGCCACGAGCGCATCGATTTCGGACTCGCTCACGGGCTCGTGCCGGGCGTCGATCCCGAAGCAACGCCTGCCTGCGTGAATTCCTGTATCGCCGATGCGCTGCAGTTCGGCGACCTGCACGATCCCGAGAGCCGGGTATCCGGACTGCTGCGCGAACAGTCGCATTTCCGCATGCACGAGGACCTAGGCACCGATCCGGGTTTCTACTACCTGCACGACAAGCGCCACGCCGGGCCTTGGCCGGCCGGCGAGGCGGCGCCGGACCCGGATCCGCGCGCCGGCGCCGGACACGCGACGGGCCACGTGCTGGCGCCGCGCCTTCAGCGGGAATGGAACTGGAAGGCGGCGGCCAACTTTCTTTGCGGCGGGGCAGGTTCGTCACTGTTCGCGTTCACCACTGCCGGCGCATTCGACGGCGCTCCGTTCGTATCGCCTGGTCTCGTTTCGCTCGGTATCGTCGCGCTCGGTCTGTTGGTTCTGATGTTCAAGATCGGCCGTCCACTGCGGTTTATAAACGTACTCAAACAGCCGCTGCGCTCCTGGATGTCCCGGGAAGCGTGGATCGCCGCAGTGTTCTTCCCGCTCGCGCTCATTTCGCTCGCGATGCCATCGCCGCGGCTGGGAATTGCCGCCGCCGTGTTCGGCCTGCTCTTCCTGTTCGCGCAGGCGATGATCCTGAAGGAGTCCAGGGGAATTCCCGCGTGGCGCGCGCCGGGCATTTTCACCCTTACCGTCGCGACCGGGCTGGCCGAAGGCGCCGGGCTCTACGTTGCCGCGCTCGCGCTGGCGCCGGCCGCGATCGCCTCGTGGGCGGTCGCGGCGCTTGCCGCGCTTTCGGTCCTGAGGCAGATCGCCTGGGGCGCGTACCTAAACGGCCTGCGCACCGAGGGTGCCCCGGCGCAGACGCTGGCGGTCATCGGCCGATATCGAGCGGCATTTCTGGCCGCCGGTCTTGCCGTGCCGTTGTTGCTGATCGCCCTGGGGTTCGCGCTTCCGGTTCTTGCCCGGGCGTCGTTCGCCATCGCCGGCCTCGCGGTGCTCGCCGCGGGCTGGACGCTGAAATTCATCCTCGTGACGCGCGCCGCCTACAACCAGGGCTACGCGATCGAGCGACGGCGGCCACACCGATCAGGCGACGTTGCGCTGACGATCAGGGCAGGGTGGAACGTTCCGGGCTTGCGCTAGTCGGCGAGCCCCGGACAGGGAACAAAAGCTGCAGACTCGCTGGCGGAGAGGGTGGGATTCGAACCCACGATACGCTTGCACGTATTCCGGTTTTCGAGACCGGCCTGTTCAACCACTCCAGCACCTCTCCACTACCGCTTCCCGCCACATCAGCATTCCGGTTTTGGCTTCGGCCGCCGCTTGCGCGGCTTAACTTGCTCTCGCAAGTTAGCCTACGCCGCTATGTCGCGTTGCGACATTGTCGAGACCGGCCTGTTCAACCACTCCAGCACCTCTCCGAAGGCGCGCATTTTAGCATTCGCAATTAGGCTACGCTGCGTGCGGGTGCTTGTGAAATCGGCCGCTATTTCGCCGGCTCGATGATTTCCGCCCCGCCCATGTACGCTCGCAGCGCCGCCGGAATGTCGATGCCGCCGTCGGAGCGCTGACAGTTTTCCATGATGGCCACCAGCGTGCGGCCGACCGCGAGCCCCGATCCGTTCAACGTGTGCGCGAGTTCGGGTTTGCCTTTTTCGTTTCGGAATCGTGCCTGCATGCGCCGCGCCTGGAACGCTTCGAAGTTCGAGCACGACGAGATCTCCCGGTATGCGCTCTGTCCCGGCAGCCACACTTCGATGTCGTAGGTCTTCGCGGCCGAAAAACCCATGTCGCCGGTGCACAGCGTCACGACCCGATACGGAAGATCGAGCCGCTTGAGTATCGTTTCGGCGTGGCCGGTCAGCGCTTCCAGCGCCTCGTAGGACGTCTGCGGATGGCAGATCTGAACCAGCTCCACCTTGTCGAACTGGTGTTGCCGGATCATGCCGCGCGTGTCCTTGCCGTACGATCCGGCCTCGCTTCGAAAGCACGGCGAATGGCAGACGAACTTGAGCGGCAGTTGCTCGCCCGCGACGATCTCGTCGCGCACGATGTTGGTCACCGGCACTTCGGCGGTCGGAATCAGGTAGAGCTTTTCTGCGGCGGTTCCCTCGGCGCCGGTGCGCGGAACACCGAACAGGTCCTCCTCGAACTTGGGCAGCTGGCCGGTGCCCTGCAGGCTTGCGGCGTTGACGAGGTACGGGGCGTAGACCTCCGTATAGCCGTGCTCCTGCGTGTGCACATCGAGCATGAACTGCGCGATGGACCGGTGCAGCCGCGCAAGCGGCCCTTTCATCAGCGCGAATCGCGCGCCGGAGATCTTGACCGCCGCCTCGAAATCGAGCATGCCGAGCGCCGCGCCGACGTCGACGTGGTCCTTCACCGGAAACGCGAACGATCGCGGTTCGCCGACCCGGCGGACTTCGACATTGTCCTCGGGCGACTTGCCGATCGGTACGGACTCGTGGGGGACATTGGGAACCAGCAGCAGGAAGTCGCGCAGCCTGGCTTGAATCGCGCCGAGCTCGGCCTCCCGCTGCTTGAGTTGCCCGCCGAACTCCTGGACCTGCGCCATGATTTCCTCGACCAATTTCTGGTCGCCCCTGGCCTTCGCCGTTCCGATTTCCTTCGACTTGGCGTTTCGCTGCGACTGCAGATATTCGGTCGTGCTCTGGTTATCCTTCCTCCGGGCCTCGAGCTTCTTGAATGTCGCCGTATCGAGCTCGTAACCGCGCGTTCCGAGCTTGTTCGACACTGCGTCCAGATCGGCCCGCAACAACTGTGGATCGAGCATGTGTTCCTCTATTTCTTCGATTTCGCCGCTCGGTCGCGGCTCTTCAGATAGGCCAGTTTCTCGGCGATCTTCGCCTCCAGCCCCCTGTCGGTCGGCCGGTACCAGTTCACCTCGGGCATGCCCTGCGGAAAGTAGTTCTCGCCGGCCGCGTGTGCCTCGGGCTCGTCGTGCGCATAGCGGTAATCGCGCCCGAATCCCAGCGACTTCATGAGCTGCGTCGGGGCATTGCGCAAGTGCGGCGGCACCGGCCGCGACGGATCCTGGGCAACAAATCCGCGCGCGGCATTATACGCGACGTAGACCGCATTCGATTTGGCCGCGCAGGCAAGATAGATCACCGCCTGCGCGAGCGCGAGTTCGCCTTCGGGGCTTCCCAACCGCTCATAGGTCTGACAGGCGTCGAGGGCCAGCGCCAGCCCGCGCGGATCCGCAAGGCCAATGTCCTCCACCGCCATGCGCACGATGCGCCTGCCCAGGTAAAGCGGATCGGCGCCGCCGTCGAGCATGCGCACCAGCCAGTACAGCGAAGCATCGGGGTCGGACCCGCGCACCGACTTGTGCAACGCCGAGATCTGGTCATAGAAGACGTCGCCGCCCTTGTCGAAGCGGCGCAGGTTTCGCGCCACCGCGTTCTGGACAAAATCACCGTCGATCCCTGATGCGCCGGAACCCGATGCGGCCGTCTGCACGATTTCCAGCAGATTGAGCAGGCGGCGTGCATCCCCGTCGGCCAGACCGATGAGTCGCGTGCGCGCGGCTGTGTCGAACGCGAGGTCCGCCATCGCCCGACCCACGGCGCGATCGAACAGCACGCCCAGTTCATCCTCCGACAGGCTCGCCAGCACATAGACCGCGGCCCGTGAGAGCAATGCACCGTTCATCTCGAACGATGGGTTTTCCGTCGTGGCACCGATGAACGTGAGCAGCCCCTGCTCGACGAATGGCAGAAACGCGTCCTGCTGCGCCTTGTTGAACCGGTGCGCCTCGTCGACGAACAGGATGGTTCGCCGGCCCGACGCCACGAGCGCATTCTGAGCGCTCTGCACGGCCTCCCTGATGTCCTTGACACCGGAGAACACCGCGGACAGCGCGATGAACTGCGCATCGAACGCATCGGCCATCAGCCGCGCCAGCGTTGTCTTGCCCACGCCGGGTGGCCCCCACAGGATCATCGAATGCGGCTTGCCTGAATCGAACGCGAGCCGCAGCGGCTTGCCCGGACCCAGCAGATGCGATTGACCAACCACCTCCCCGATCGCGCGCGGGCGCAATGCCTCAGCCAGCGGTGCTTCGGGTTTTTTCGTTTCGAACAGGTCGGTCGATCCGGTCATTCGTGCCGTTGCGGCGATGTCAGGTCAATCGCCGATCACGTCCACGCCCTCGGGGGGCGAAAATTGGAATGTCGCGGGATCAAGTCCGGGATTGCGCGTCAAGGAAATGAAACGCAGCAGCGTGATCTGACCGAAGCTGTCGTAGAACTCCATGGCCTCCAGGCCGCCCGAGCCAAATCCCATGCGTACGCGCTCGAAACCGCCTTCCTTCTCCCTCGGAACCGCTTCGAGCCACTCCAGCCCGTCCTGTTCTCCCTGATCGGACATGCGAAAGGCCCGCATCGCTTCGTTGTTCCCTGCAAGCAGCGCCGCCGGCGTGGACGTGAGCGCCTGGTCCACGCGCCTCACGGTGACCTGCCGCAGGTCGGGGTCGTAGATCCAGACCCGGGTGCCATCGCCGACGACGAGCTGCCTGTAGGGTCTGACGTACGTCCATCGGAATTTTCCGGGTCTCTGGAACGCGAGCGTGCCGCGGGACTGCTGCACGAGCCTGCCGCCGCTGTCGACGACCTTCTGCTCGAATTCGCCCGCCGCCGAGTCGGTGGCCGACAGAAATCTCATGAATCGATCCAGGCTCGACGCAAGCGCGGCATGCGGCTGCGCCGCAACGAACATCACTGCCATCAATGAAGCGGCGGCGCGACGCACACCCGCCCGCAGGGGTATCGGCAGGAACATCACTCGGCCTTCGCAGGAACCAGCACTTCCCGATTGCCGTTCGATTGCATCGACGATACCAGACCGGAATGCTCCATCTGCTCGATCAAGCGCGCGGCACGGTTGTAGCCGATGCGCAAGTGCCGCTGCACCAGCGAAATCGACGGCCGGCGCGTGCGCAACACGATCTCGACCGCCTGGTCGTAAAGCGGATCCGATTCGCCGCCCCCCGCGTCCGCGCCGCCTTCCTCGCTGCCGATGCCGGCTTCGGGCTCCTCGAGTACGCTCTCGACGTAGTCCGGCCGCCCCATCGACTTGAGGTATTCGGCAACCTTGTGCACTTCCTGGTCGGAGACAAACGCGCCGTGCACGCGCTGCGGCAGCCCGGCGCCCGGGGGAAGGTAGAGCATGTCGCCCTGGCCGAGCAGGGTTTCCGCGCCGTGCTGGTCGAGAATGGTGCGCGAATCGACCTTGCTCGAGACCTGGAACGCGATGCGGGTCGGAATATTGGCCTTGATGAGCCCGGTGATCACATCCACGGACGGCCGCTGCGTCGCGAGGATCAGATGCACGCCCGCCGCCCGCGCCTTCTGCGCCAGACGCGCGATCAGCTGCTCGACCTTCCTTCCGGTCACCATCATCAGATCGGCCAACTCGTCGATGACGACCACGATGTGGTACAGCTTCTTCAAAGGCTGCGGCTCGCCCGATTCGAGTGTATCGTCGTCGTACAAGGGGTTCCCGCGCTTCTCAGCATCGGCGATCTTGTGGTTGTATCCGGAGAGGTTACGTACCCCTTGGTACGACATCAGCTTATAACGCCGCTCCATTTCCGCCACGCACCATGCCAGTGCATTGGCGGCATGCTTCATGTCCGTGACCACCGGCGCGAGCAGGTGCGGAATGTCCTGATAGATGGAGAGTTCCAGCATCTTCGGATCAACCAGTATCAGCCGCACCTCCCTAGGTTCGGACTTGTAAAGCAGCGACAGGATCATCGCATTGATCGCCACCGATTTGCCCGAGCCGGTCGTGCCCGCCACAAGCAGATGCGGCATCTTGGCGAGGTCGTTCACCACGGGATTGCCGGCGATATCCTTGCCCAGCGCAACCGTCAGCGGGGTATGCAGGTCGTGATAGGCTTGCGAACTCAGGATTTCCGACAACCTCACGGTCTGTCTGTGCGGATTCGGCAACTCCAGTCCCATGCAGGACTTGCCCGGGATCGTTTCCACGACGCGGATGCTGATCACCGACAGCGCGCGCGCAAGATCCTTGGACAGGTTGACGATCTGGCTGCCTTTGACGCCCACAGCGGGCTCGATTTCGTAGCGGGTGATCACCGGTCCGGGGTAGGCCGCCAATACCTTGACCTGAACGCCGAAATCGCCCAGCTTCTTTTCGATGAGGCGCGACGTATACTCGAGCGTTTCCGGCGACAACCGTTCGACGCCGGAAGTCGATTCGTCGAGCAGATTCAACGGCGGCAGGGGCGTATCGGGAAGGTCCCGGAACAGCGGAACCTGCTTTTCCTTTTGCACGCGCTCGGACTTGGGAATCTCGACCACCGGCGGCTGGATCATGATCGGTTCGTGATCGACGATCAACTCCGCCCTCTTTTCCTCGACCACCGCGTCACGCTGCTCGGCCGCGATGGCGCCGGCCTTGCGGTCGCGCCATCCTTCCCAGCTCTCGCGCGTGGACGTGTACGCCCACTCCAATGCCGCCCCGGTCCGCTCCGCCACGGTAAGCCATGAGATTCCCGTGAACAGCGACAGTCCGATCGCAAACACGGTAAGCAGTATTATCGTGGCGCCGGGAAAGCCGAATACCGAGTGCATCAGCGCTGAAACTTCGGCCCCGACTACCCCTCCCATCCCGTCCGGAGAGAGCGGCAGCGCCAGCTTCAGCGAATGAAAACGCAGCGCTTCGATGCCGCTGCTGGCGACGATGAGCACGACAAAACCAATCAGCGCGATCGCAAAAGGCCTTCGATCGCCGATCGAACTGCCGTCGAGCCTCCGGTAGCCCCAGACGACTGCATACAGCAGAAGCATCACCCACCAGTAGGCCGATATTCCGAACACGTACAGCAGCAGGTCGGCAAGCCACGCGCCGGCGCGGCCGCCGGAATTGTGGACGGAAGCAATGTCGGAACTCAACCCACCGGAATTCGACCATCCGGGATCGGCGCGATCGTAGGTGAATAGAATGAGCGCGAGGTAGGCTGCCGCGGCGATCAGAATGAACCATCGCGATTCACGCAGCAACGCGGCGATTTTTCCGGGTAGAGGTGCCTGGCTTTGTCTCAACTCGTCGCTCTTGGGGGCCCAGCGCTTGTCCACGAACCATGGCTAGCCGGCCGGGCCCGGTAACCGAGAATTCTAGTGGGCTGTACCCGGAAAGGCCAGCGCGACGGCGACCCGATCGTGATTCGGGCGAGTTCGCACACATCCAGGCGGCCGGGGCGCCGTCTTGTGCATCTCCAAGCATCCGTGCCGAAAACAAAAATCCCCGCACCAGGCGGGGATTTGTCGCGTCGCTCGCGCGCAGCTTCGGATCAGCGCCGCACCACGCACTCCAGCGACCTGCCCTGATTTACGGCTGTTCCCCCGGTGATGCTGGCGATGAAACTCGCCGGCGGCGTGAACTGCAGCCCGGGATCAGTGGACAGGAAACGTGGTCGGCGTTCGCGGCTGTCGATCATTCCGAACTGCCCGGCCAAAAACGACACCGAGCCGGCGTTATTGGTGGCGATGATTTCACCATCGGTCACCGACACATACACCGCCGGTTCCAGCCCCTTGCAGGGGCCTTCGGTCGCCGGTGTCCCGGTACAATCGTCGGCGCCGAAACTTGTTCCGCGAATACCGATGGTCGCGGTCTCCGTGCCCATCTGGTAGGCATCCGGATCGCCGCGCTTGCCGACCAGACCGGACACCGCGCGCAAACCGCCTTTTACCAGACTGTAAAAGAAACCGTCCTTTTTCGGCTCGGCCTCGACGAAACTGAATCTTTCTATCTTGACGCTGGAATTGGGTTTGAGCGTAATCTGCCCGCCATCGGTGAACTTGATCTGGGCGTAACTGCCTTGCTGCGTATTGATGGTATCGCCGCCCTGGATCTGCGACTGCCGCGACAGGATGCGCACGGATCCGTCGGGTTTGCGAACCGATAACGTGCCCGACAGCTGCGAAACGCTGCCTGAACTCGCGTATGCGGTACCCGCAGGTCCAGGCCCGAGCAATACGCTCGCCGCAAGCGATAGCAATACTGCCCGAAACGCGCCCATGATCCGCTCCCTAGAATCCTTGTCCACGCTGCCATTAAAGCCCTAAACCGCTGGCGACAACAGGAAGTTTGTCACAATCAGGGCAACAAAATAGTCAATAGATACATCGTGTTAATGACAAACCGGCGCAACGGCACGGGGCGGCAACGAAACTCGCGCCACCGATTCAATCGATATCGACGATGTTGTCGCGCAGGTAGATGCAGTGGCCCCGCACATCCATATAGCCTCCGACCTGCAGGTCTTTCATCACGCGGCTGACCATTTCGCGCGATGCGCCGATCATCTTGGCAATGTCCTGTTTGGCAAGTTTCCTGGTGACGACGTGCTGTCCGTCGACGATTTCGGACATTTCCAGCAGCAGGCGGGCCACACGCCCGTATACGTCCATCAGTGCCAGGCTTCCAATCTTCTTGTCGGCCTCACGCAGCCGTTTGACCAGGCCGCGCATGACTGTCAGCGCCATTTCGAAGTTCTCGGACAGGCACTTCCGGAAATCGCGCTTGGAAAGTACCAGAAGCTCGCACGGTTCCAGAGAAATGACGCTCGCTGACCTCGTGCTGTCGTCGATCAGGCCCATTTCTCCGAAGTACTCGCTAGGGCCGAGCATCGAAAGGATGACCTCGCGGCCCTCGTCGTCGCTCATCATCACCTTGAGCCTGCCCGAGATCACGACGTAGAGCGAATCGGTTTCGTCCCCGGCGCCAATGATCATCGAGCCGCGGGGATAGCTTCTGCGAGTCACCGCGCCGGTCAGCACGGTAAGCTGCTGCTCCTGCAACATTGCGAACAATGGAACATTCCGGAGCAGCAGCGTCGAAACACTGGCTTGCGCAACCATGGCGGGTCTCCCTTGACGCGGTGGTGCTATGGTACCAAAAGCCCGCTTGCATGCCCCGCAAAGCACCGCTCTGCGGCGCTTCCCCGCGCTGGGGCGCTCGAACGCGCCTAGATCAGTTGCACGAGGGCAGGTTTGCGTCGTCCGAAGAACTGGTGCCTACCCGAACGCGGGTCACACGCGTCTCCTCGTTGGCGGCAAAAAGGATATAGCTGAGCAGATCGTCAAAATTCCTGGTCGGACCGGACTTAACGTAGGCAGCAGCCATGTTCCGGTCGCCGGAAATGATCGAATTGAGATCGCCTCCCCTATAGAAGTTCGCTTCGATAGGCGGCGCCTTCAGCCCGGTCGGGTTGTCGAAGGCATCAAAAATTCCCGAGCCAGGTCCACCGACGAGCAGCAGACCACCCTGAGCGACGGTCTTCTCCTCTTCGGTCAGCGGATTGACGTACGTTACCGGAGAGATGCCTCCGATCGTAAACTTGACGTCGCCGCTGTTGACGATCTTGGCCGTGGCGTTCACGCCCAGCCCGGCGATCAGAACGATGGAGCCGCCGGTCGTGATATTCATCGTCGCCGGATCGAGGAAAGCCTGCGCGGAGACCAGGTTGAGCTGGGTCACGTCGGCATTTCGTCTCCTGAGCGTGTTCCCCCCACGCAGCCACATGTCGCCGCCTACGTCGATGGTCTTGGTTCGGCTGGCAATGATCGCGGCATCGGCCGCGGCAAACGCGTCTCCGCCTTCGCCGTTATCGGCCATCGCGCTGCCAGCGCTCAGCAATATTGAACTGGTGTTTTGCGGTAGCGACCCAAATTCATTGGCGCCCACACCGCGGATCAGAACGTCCGTGCCTTCCATGGCCGCGACCGCGGTGGATTCCAGTTTCTGCGTGGCCGCCGTCGTTACGGCCTGGGTACTGCCCGCCGTGATGGTAAGGTCGCCCCTGAAGTAGACCTTCAGGTTGCCGGACGCGGACAGCAGCGCGTCGGCACGCTGGCCCTTCCCGTCGGCGGGCAGACCCGGCAGGCTGGTGCTGATCTCCAGATTCTGAACCGGGTATATCTGTGCGCCCTGCTGCCTGCCGACGACAATATCCCTTGCCATCACCTCGAGCGGGAACACAGTGCCGTTCGACCCGTAGTACGACGCCGGTTGAGTCGTGATTCTGACGCTTCCCGCGCCGTCGCCGAGCGCCGGCGCGCCCGGCGTAAGGCCGACCTCGGCATCGGAAGCATCGGCGCGAAGGCTGAGATCTCGGTCGGACGCCATGTAGATCGATCCGGTGATATTGATGTCCCCCGAGGCAGCCAACGTCAGGTCATGCGCGAAGGGTTCGGCAGTCACCGAACCACTGGAATCGACGCTCGCGCGCCGGCCAATCGTAACGCCTGCGGCTTCCACGTCCGGCGGTGCGTTGACGTTCACGTTGCCCAGCGCGTAGAGATTCAACGAACCGCCGGAGTCACCCTTGTTGATGTTGCGGTCGGCGATCTGGGCACTGAGGTCGAGGTCACCGCCGGTCGCCCAGAAGGACGCATTCTTGGCGTAGAGATTCGAGCTCGGCAATACCATGGACGTGCTGGCCACTCGCGCGTCGGCGGCAGTAGCCACCGCCTGGACCGTTACCGCGCCGATTCCCTGGTAGTCGATATCGGCCGCGGCGAAGTCGCTCGAGCGTCCGTCGGCAAACAAGGTTCCGATCACGAGGGTTCCGGCACAGTTACCGCTTCCTATCGCTTCCGCGCAAACGCCGTCGCCGGTGAGCAAACTGTTCCTCAGGCTAATCGGTGCGCCGTTGTCGTTGAATGTCGCCACCGTGAGCACCCCGCCCGCCTGCAGCCCGGCAACGTTGCTCTCGGACTGAGCGACCGGCCCCGTGGACAGGATCGTGACATGACCGGCGGCATGTACTGGTCCGTTGATCGTTACCGCGCTGTCCGATCCGGTTCCCTGCGCCAGCGCCGGTGTAAGCGGTTTGAGGTACTCCAACAGCATTCCGGATGCGTTTCCTGCGAGGAACGTCACGTCGGCGTTTGACGACGCTACGCCCTTGCCGTCTTCAACCGTGATGCCGTCCGCTGAACGCAGTGTCACGGCGTCCTGCGCGACGAGTCCGCCGGCTCCGACATGGATCTGCGCCGTAGCGCCGCGCGAATTCGCCGTCATCTCAAGCGTCGTGCCGGCCGAAATCGCCGCCGTGGTGGCGATATCCCCATTCATCGTGGAAAACTGCGCCGCATTCGCCGCGTTCACCGGCCCGTCGATCCTGATCGCACCAATAGTGCCCGCAGTCGCACCGAGCGTGGTATCGCCGCTTGCCATTGTTACGTTGCCGGTCGACGACTGAACTCCCTGTCCGCTCGCTATCGTGATGTGCTGCGCGGCCTGAAGCATCAAGTCCCCGCTGGCCGCAAGTCCACCTGCCCCGACGCTGATATTCGCGGGCGCGCCGGTCGAGGCCGTTGTCATCGAGAGCGTGGTCCCGGCCGCAACGGGCGCCGTGGTGGTGATATCGCCGTTCGCCGCCGAAAACGCCGCCGAAATCGCTGCACTCACCGGTCCATCAATCGTGATCGAGCCGCGCGTGGCCGTTGTTGCACCCAAGGCAGCGCCGCCGCTGATGAAAGTGACGTTCCCAGCGGAGGAGTGCACCCCCTGACCATTCGCGATGGTGATGTTCTGCGCTGCCTTCAACGAGATGTCATCCGTCGCTTCCAGGCCGGCTGCGCCGATGTTGATATGCGCCGCTGCGCCGGTCGAAGCCGCTGTCATCGAAAGCGCGGTTCCGGCCGTGATCGCCTCCGTGGTAGCAATACTGCCGTTCGCCGCGCCAAACGCGACCGCTTGCGCAGCGCTCACCGGCGCGTCAACCATGATTGAGCCGCTGGTAGCCGCTGTTGCACCCAGCGCCGCACCACCGCTGGAGAAGATCACGTTCGCCGTGGCGGACCGTACCCCCTGACCGCTCTCAATGGCGATGTCCTGCGCCGCTTTCAAAGTTATATCTTCCTCGGCCCTAAGCCCGGCGGCCCCGATCTTCACGTCGGCCGGCGCACCGGTCGACGCCGCCATCATCGAAAGTGTGCTGCCTGTTGACACCGCTGCAGTGGTCGTGATGCTTCCGTTCGCCGCGGAGACCTTCACCGCTCCCGGCGCGACAACCGGGCCGCCGATGCGGATACCGCCGACGCTCGCCGTCGTCGCCCCCAGCGCGCTTCCGCCGCTGACGAAGGTGACCGTCCCCGTCGTGGATTCGACGCCCCGACCGGAGGCGATATCAATAGTGTTGGCTGCCTGCACCGTAATGTCGTCCCTGGCCACCAGCCCACTGGCCCCGATATTGATCCGTGCCGTCGCGCCCGTCGAGGCCGCTCTCAACGCCAGTTCGCCCTGGCTCGATACACTGGCCAACGTGGTGATGCTTCCATTGAGGTGCGACACGTCGACGATTCTGTCGGGCACCTCGTTTCGGAACGGTTCCAACAGCACGGCGTCGCGTGAAGTGAACTGCAGGACCAGATCGCCTTCCGTCGTATTGAGCGCGCTCACGTTCGTACCGGTAAACCGGACCGGGGCGAACGGCGCGCCGATTCCGCTGTCGGCGAGTAGGGTCAGCAAGTTAGGTGGGGAACCGACAATCGCATCCGGGTTCGATTGCGTGATCTTCCCGCCCGTCTTCGTGGCGCGCAGCGTGACATTGGGGGTTGTCGGCGCAAAGTCCGCCGATCCGTCCACGTTGATGATGCCCGTGTTCTCAACGCTACCAATATAGAGCTGAGCGGCCACAAGCGCGGCCAAGTCGGCCGTATCCAGCTGCGAACCGATGTTGATAACGCCGTTGGTCACATGCGCGATCGTGATCGATTGTGTCCCCGCATCGATCGTACTGCCACCGAAATCCCAGTCGCTGGCGTTGAAGGTGACTGGATTGTCGTTGGTGCTGATTTGACCGGTAACAGTTACCGTGCCGTTGGTCGTGATCGAAACGCCTTGCGGCCCATTGGTGATGATGACGCCGCCCAGCGTCGTGCTGCCGGCCCCGGCCGCCTGGATGAGGCCGGTTCCGGTGAACCCGCCGAGCAATGCGAGGTTGTTGACATTCGACAGATTCAACGAGCCGAAGTTATTCACCCCGCCATTGAAAATGATGTCGCCCTCAGTCCCCGCATCGAGCGTGACATCGTTGCCACCGCCATTCACCGAGTTGTTGAAAATGATATCGCCGCCACCGCCCACCGACGTACTGATCTCCCGCGGCCCGCCGCCGAACGTCACCGGTCCTGTGAAGCTGACGACATCGCTTGTCGTTCTGATGTTGGCGTTCAGATTGACGCCGCCCGAGGTGATCTGAGTCACGGGGCCGTCCGCGAGAATGGTGCCACCGATCGTTAGCGTGCCGCCGTTCTCGAACGTGATCCCACCGCCATTTGCCGTCGTGATGCTTGCCGTGTCGATCGAACCGCCCGATGTAAGTCCCACGGGTCCGGCGGAATTCAATTCGCCGCTGACGGTGACCGAACCGCCTGCTGATAGCACGGCATTTGCGACGTTGTTGGAGCCTCCCAGCAATGCGATCGATCCGCCCGCCGAAATCGAAATCGGCCCGCCGTC
>MEQX01000018.1:30359-30704 GCA_001770415.1 Betaproteobacteria bacterium RIFCSPLOWO2_02_FULL_63_19
GATCCACCCGCCGAAATCGACGCCGTTCCCGTCGAATTCAACGTGCCGCCGACCGTGACATCACCCTGAATCGATGTCGTCGCAAGACTTTGAACCATGACCGATGACGCAGCGGTCACGCTGTTGGCGCCTGTGATCTGCAACGCCCCCAGGCGCACTGCTCCGACTTGGCCGCCGAAACTCACTTTGCCCCCCGTTCCGGCGATTATCGTCAAGCTCTCCGCGCTGTCCGTGGTACCGCTCACGGATTGCGCGAATGTGACGTCGGCTCCCGCCGGGACGGTTCCATTGTTGGTCGAATCCAGTACCGACGTCCCTCCGCCCGATAGAATCACCGGATCGTTG
>MEQX01000019.1:0-30281 GCA_001770415.1 Betaproteobacteria bacterium RIFCSPLOWO2_02_FULL_63_19
CAAAACGGTGTATGGATCACGATGACCTCCTTTCACGATAATCAAGCCGGTGTTTCCATGGCCCCGCGGATTCTCTGCTACGCGGCGTCGAAGCGATAAGAAGTTAACCCAGCAAGAGACATTACGCGGCCGGCAGGACACCGTCTTTCGTCTCGCCGGCGTTTTTCGGCTGCGGCGGGTGATAGCTGCCGGGGACCGTCCTGAACGCGATGGCGAGGCGGTTCCAGCCGTTGATGGCAACGATTGCGAGGGTGAGATCGACCAGTTCCGTTTCGTTGAAGTGCTCGCGCGCGAACTGGTACACGTCATCCGGCACGTGTCCGTCGGGAACGCGGGTCACCGCCTCTGTCCATGCGAGCGCTGCGCGTTCGCGGTCCGAGAAGAACGGCGTTTCGTGCCAAGCGTCGAGTGCGTACAGCCGCTGTTCGGTTTCGCCGATGGCGCGGGCGTCTTTCGTATGCATGTCGAGGCAGTAGCCACAGCCGTTGATCTGGGAGGCCCGGGTCTTGACGAGTTCAAGCAGCGGGCGCTCGAGCCCACACTCGTGAACATGCAATTCAAGCGCTCGCATTGCCTTCACGGCGCCAGGTGAGGCCTTGGCGTATTCGACGCGCGATTTCATGGTGGGTTCCTCCAAGGATATGAAATGGTCAATACGTAACACCGGCACGCTGAGTGTAGATACCACAACAGGCAGACTTATATCATGTTGTGATATACATCTTCAAGCCCAGGCGCGTCTCGCGTCGTACGCGAACGAACTCGCGGCCAGTCCCCTGCGGCATGTGCGCCTCCCGGTCGCGTGTACGTCGGCTTTGCGATATTGGATGGAGGTTGTCAGCGCCGATCTGATAGTCGTTTGAATTGGTCAGCATGAACGTCGTGGTTTTCTTCGTCTATTTTGCATTCTTCTTGACATTACATCATGCTGTGATATATTGGCGTTGCAGCGCGGCCCTTGCGACGCGCCCGACAATGCGGTACTCGCATATATGACGTCCGGGCCTGATGCGGCCCAACTCAAGCCAAGGAGGCAGCCATGAACCCACTACAAATACCGAATATGATCTTCTCGTTTCGTGGAGAGTGGGACGAATTGATCCGGATTCATCCGTCAATTTCCCGAATCTTCGCGCTGGTGGTTCTGCCGTTTTCGCTGTTGCCGCCGGCAATGATCTATTACGCCGGAGAGCGGTACGGCGACGTGTTCGTGCAGGGCGTCTCCCCCGACCACTGGCATACCGCTGCCGGCATATTCCTGCTCGCCGAATTGCTGACTGTTCCGGTGATGGCGTGGCTAATGCACCTCGCCTCGCGCGCCAATGACGTCGCGGCCGACTATCATGATTGTTTCACCGTCGCGGCGATCGCGCCGATCCCGATGTGGGTTTCCTCCCTCGTGCTGTTCATTCCGAACCTCGCCGTCGGCGCCGTCGTCGGCGCACTGGCACTGGCATGCTCGCTGGCGCTGACCTACCGCGGTGCTTACACGCTGTTTCATATGCATGAAGACCTCCGCGCACTCCAGATGGCGACGGTCGTTACCGGCGCCGGCCTCCTCGCCTGGCTGGTGCTGATGCAGATCGTGCTATTGCACTGACGCGCAGGCCGCTGTGCGCCGCCCGCGCTTGCCTTGTCAGCGCCGGCGTATTGGCTCACGATACGAGGGGGTTCTTCCAACACCTTCTATCGCCAGACGGATACTTCGTGTCAAAACTCGACGCCCGGCCTCTAAGCAAGCACGACTTTGAGACGCTCGCGGATTTTCGCTATCAACTCCGGAAGTTCGTGAGATTCAGCGAGCAGGCCGCCCGGCGGCGCGGAATCAATCCGCTGCAGTACCAATTGCTGCTGCAAGTGAAGGGTTATCCCGGTCGCGACTGGGCTACCGTCGGAGAACTTGCGGAGCGCTTGCAGGCCAAGCATCACGGTGTTGTCGCGCTGATTTCGCGCTGCGAAAAGCAGGGTTATGTCGTGCGTCGCCGTTCCTCCGAGGATCGGCGGCGGATCGAAATCCGGCTGCTGCGTAAGGCCGAGAAAGTACTCGATGAACTGGCCAGGTTGCACCGCGCCGAGTTGCTGTCGCTGCAGGGCCGATTCGTCGTGCCTGACATACGGGCATTCGATCACGAATAGTTCAATCAAGTGACGCGGTAGCAGGCAGGTCATGCAGGAGCTTCAGACGCCGCGCGCTGGCGTCGGAGCGCGCCCAGCGCGGCCGCGAATCACGGCAGTGATGGTCCCCAGCACGAAGGCGAGCAGCGCCAGACCGTTCAGGACACCTCCCCATGCGCGCCATTCCGACGCGAGCATCCAGTCGCCGACCAACCGCATGATCAATGAGGCGTGCAGCAGCACGAGCGGTGCGTAGAAATAGGGAGAATACGGCACCGCCACACGCAGGACGGCGGGAAAGATGATGGGTGCGTGACCGAATACCATCGAGAACACGAACCCCAGCAGCACGGCATGCAACGCCGCGTCGTAGGCGGCACCGCCGTAGCCCAGCCCGCCCGAAGCCAGGATGGTCAACCCCGACGCGGCAAGCCAAAGGTAGCCCGACAGGAGGCACACAGCAATGAAACGCGTGAGTCCCTTGCCCCTCACCGTGCGGCGCGCGACGTCCTGCCGCGCGAGCCAAAGCGCCACGCCGAGCAGACACGCGCCAAGCACCAGCGTGCCTTCGCTCCACGCGAACGTCGATGCTGTAACGGCAACCAACATTCCGAGCATCAGCGCGGCAAACACGCGCTTGGCAACCGGGGAAGGCGGCAACAGCCGCGACAGCTCCAGACGTTCGCCGGCGATGGTCAGCACGAAAAACGCAATCGACCAAGGTACTGTGGCGCTCACCGGAGCCCCTGCGAGCCATGCGAGGTTGCCGAGAAGCCAGCACGCGGCTCCGAGCACGAGTGTCAGCGTAAACAGTTCGCGCTGTTGCCGATATATTACGAACGAGGCGGCCGACAGGACTGCGCCGCCCGCTGCGAACAGCAGCGCGGCGAGCTGCTCGGATCCGCCCAGCATCGCGAACGCGCCACCCAGCCCTGCGAGCAGCGGCGCGAGGTACGCCCAGCGGCGCGACAGCGCTACCGCGCGTTCCAGAGCGATGACGGTGCCGAAAAATCCGGACACCATCAAGGGCCCGTGCATCGCCGAAAGACTTTGCGCGGGCCCGGCAAACAACCAGCCCAGCCGCGCGAGCCCAGCCGCCACACCGGCGAACAGGGATATGAAGGCAAGGAGCAGCAGCGGCGCCCTCCAGCGAACGCTGAAGTCCCCGGTCACGTTCAGTGGGGCCAGCCGAAGGCCTGCTTGGCGCTCTCGGACATCCGGTCGGGTGTCCATATCGGATCCCAGACCAGTTCCACATCGACGGCCACGCCGTCCGGCAACAGCGCGCCGACCGAGCGCCGGACGTTATCGGTGATGTAGTCGCCCATCGGGCAAGCCGGTGTCGTCATGGTCAATTCGATGCGTACATGCTTCTCGCCCAGATCGACGTGATAGACCAGACCCAGATCGACGATATTGATGCCGACTTCCGGATCGTCCACCGAGCGCAATGCCTCTCGAACGTCGTCTTCGGTCGGCATCGTGGGCTGCGTCGCCATGTTTCCTCTACGAGACATTCGCAAGATATGTCCCGACCGTAGCACGGGTATTTCCAACATTCAATGTTGACCCGCCCCTTACCCGGGTTTTCCGTCCAGGCGTGCTCGCGTGAGTATCGGCCAGAAGGCAATCGTGAACAGCGCGAAAGCGGCCGACCACAGGACGCCCGAAGCGACGATTGCGCCCAGTTGCATTTCCGGAACCGCGAGCGGCAGGAAGACGCGCACCGCGGCGCCGACGTGCACGAGGACGTACGACGCCGTCTCCATGGCCGACGCCCGGAGCGGCCGCCCCGTATGCCCCCGCGAGGTGCGGGTCATCATGCCGATGGTGATGCCGCCTATCGCGCCGACGGTGAGCGCGTGGGTCGCGAGGGTTTCCGGTACGAGTCCCAGCGCTGCCAGTGCGCGCAGCAACAGATGAATCGCGATCCAGGCATAGGACAGGTGCAGGATCCACACGATCGGATATCGTGCGGTGACCCATGACTTCCAAAGTCCGAGCCGCGCGGCATGTGCGAGTGCCGCGATCACCGCGATCGCGGCAATCACCGCCGCAGGCAGATTCAACGCGTCGGCCGCAAACACGCACAGCGTGCTTCCCAGAACGACGTGCTCAAGCCACGATCGGCGCGACGCACGGGCGCCCGGAATCGCGTTATTGGTGAACATCGGGACAACCCGTCCAGCCATCACCGCAACTACGAACAGGATCAGGTCCAGGGCAACTTGCAGCGCGCGTTGCATCGAAAAGTCGATTACGCCAGCCATGGAAAGATAGAAGGCGAGATTTGCTGCTCCGAATGCCAGCAGCAACGGCACGAAGAAGTAATTGCGGCGGTTGCGGCTTGCAAGGAGCGGCACGGCCATCCCGACGCTCGCCGCGATCGCAAAAGCGGTATCCGCTATCGCCGCGAAATCATGCCAGGGCGTCAGCACCAGCACGCGCGCCGCGAGCCAAAGGGCGGCGACGGCCGCAAGCGCCAAGCCTGTCGGCGTCGGGCGGTTGGTCCAGTTGCGCCCGGCCGTAAACAGGAAACCGACGATGACCGCGAAAGCGTAACCGAAGATCATTTCGTGTGCGTGCCAGCGCGGATCGCCCAGGTATACGGATGTACCCGTCCAACGCGCAAACTGCGCGGTCCAGAACAGGATCGACAGGGCGGCAAACGCCCCCGCCAGAAGGTAAAACGGGCGAAACCCCAGATTCCAAAGTGCGAAGCGAGGCGCAGGCGGCTCGACCGAATTCGGCTCTGGACTCGTCAATTGCGCCTCACCCCTTCGTCTTCAGCGCCTGCGCATCAGTTGATAAGGGCGCAGAAGATACGACACCGAAGCGAATCCGCTCCAAACGTGTACAAGGCGGGTAAACGGAAAGACGAGAAACAGCGTGAGGCCAAGGACAATGTGCAGCTTGAACACGATCGAGACATTCGCCACCAGCTCGGCGGCACCGCCTCGGAACGTGGCGATGCGTTGAGCCCATCTCATGAACTTCAGCATTTCCGATCCGTCCGGATGTTGCGCCGAGATCGGGATCCCTCCCAGGCCGAGCACCACTTGCGCCAGCAACAAAAACAGGATGAGCACGTCCATCGGACTGCTTACGGCCCGAATGCGCGGGTCGATCAGGCGACGCGCCAACAACATCCCGAGGCCCACGGTGCACATCGCGCCGAACAGGCCCCCCGCAACCATCGCCGTCATCTGCTTTTGCGGCATCGAAATACCGATGGCATGCCATACGCCGATCGGAGTCAAAAACCCGGTGAAGTGGCCGGCGAGTATCCCCAGAACGCCGACGTGGAACAGATTCGAGCCCCACCACAGTTGTCCGCGGCGCAACAGCTGAGACGAATCGCTTTTCCACGTGTATTGCTCGCGGTCGAAGCGGATCAGGCTGCCGACGAAGAATACGGCCAGGCAAATGTACGGATAGTAGCCAAACAAGAACTGGTTTAGATCGCTGTTGAGGTCCATGCGGAACTCCGAAATCATGAACGTGAAATGTGCTGCCGGGGCACGAAGCGGATGAACTCTCCCCTGGACTGCTGCGCGCCGTGCATCGCTGCGTCGGGACCAAATTCCACTGGCGTCTCCTGCCAGTCATTGTCGGAGAAACCGAGGGAGTGACAGTCGTCGGCATCGCTTCTACCTGCGATCAGCGGCGGCTCGCCTTGCAGGTCCAGCAACGCCGAAAACACGGCCGCATACGGACTCCGGTGGTCGAGCAGGCGCTCGCCTACTGCACGCAGAATATGCGCGCAGTCGTCAAGCACATCGCGCGCCTCCTGCGTCGGTCGTGTCGACAGGTACTCCAACACCGCCGGCAGAAAATCGGGCAGCTCGCTGGTCGCCAGCACGAATCCGGCGCGGTGATACAACGACATCAGGCCCACCATCGCCTGGCCGCGGTCGCGCGAATCGCCGTGGACATGCTCGAACAGGTGCAGCGAGGTCGCGCGGCCGGTATCGAACTGCGCGACATAGCGCTCCTGAAGATCCAGGAGGTCCTCGCGCTCCAATTCGACGAGCAGGCCGGCGAGTGCGTCCCGGGTATCGGGCTGTAGCGCCTCGTCCTCGCCGAGCCGGCGCGCCAGTTCGGGAATCGCGGCGACGAGTTCCGCCGACGGATAGCCGAGCAGTACGGACAGCAGTTTCAGCGTATTCACAGTGTCATCTCCTCGGGCCTTGCATCATGAGGCGACCTTGATCGGGATGAGCTTGCCCTTCTTGCCGCCGAACAGGCTGGCTCCGGATTGGCCGTCGGAGCAGCCGTTTCCGAACGTGAATCCGCAGCCGCCACGTAGATCATATGCATTCTCCGCATATTCCCGGTGCGTGGTCGGAATCACGAATCGCTCCTCATAATCGGCGATCGCCATGATTCGGTACAAGTCTTCGACCTGCTGCACGGTGAGCCCGGTTTGATCGAGCACCGCGCGGTTTTCGCGGCGTTCGACGTGCCGGTCGCGCATATAGGCGCGCATAGCCAACATGCGTTCCAGTGCCGATATCACCGGCGCTACGTCGCCCGCGGCGAGCATATTCGCCAGGTACTGCACCGGAATGCGCAAGCTGCGCACATCGGGAAGCTGGCCGAAGGAACCGAGTTCGCCGGCGTTCGCCGCCGCAGTGATCGGCGACAGTGGCGGCACGTACCAGACCATCGGCAGCGTCCGGTACTCCGGGTGCAGCGGCAAAGCCACCTTCCAGTCCACTGCCATCTTGTAGACTGGCGAATTCTGCGCCGCCTGCAGCCACGCTTCGGGTACACCGTCCATGCGGGCCCGCTCTTGCACCTTCGGCTCGCGCGGGTCGAGAAACAGGTCAAGTTGCGCCTTGTACAGGTCCTTTTCGCTGGCAACGCTTGCCGATTGCGCGATGCGGTCGGCGTCGTAGAGCAGCACACCGAGGTAGCGGATACGTCCCACACAGGTTTCGGAGCAAACCGTAGGCTGCCCGGATTCGATGCGCGGATAACAGAATATGCACTTCTCCGCCTTGCCCGTGGACCAGTTGTAGTAGATCTTCTTGTAAGGGCAGCCGGAAACACACATGCGCCAGCCCCGGCACTTGTCCTGGTCGATCAGGACGATGCCGTCCTCCTCGCGCTTGTATATCGATCCGGACGGGCAGGAGGCCACACATGTCGGATTCAGGCAGTGTTCGCACAGGCGAGGCAGGTACATCATGAAGGTGTTTTCGAACTGGCCGTACATCTCCTTCTGCATGGAATCGAAATTGGAATCCTTGGACCGCTTGGCGAACTCGCCGCCGAGAATCTCTTCCCAGTTCGGGCCCCACTCGATTTTCTCCATACGCTCCCCGGTGAGCAGCGAGCGCGGGCGCGCCGTCGGTGGTGCCTTCATCTCGGGCGCCGTGTGCAGGTGCTCGTAGTCAAAGGTGAACGGCTCGTAGTAGTCGTCGATCTGCGGCAGGTTCGGATTGGCAAATATCTTCAGCAGCGTTTCCAGTTTGCCACCCTGCTTGGGCACGATCCTGCCCGATTCCCTGCGACTCCAGCCGCCGTTCCACTTCTGCTGGTCCTCCCACTGCTTTGGATAACCGATGCCGGGCTTGGTCTCGACGTTGTTGAACCACGCGTATTCCATGCCTTCACGATTGGTCCAGACGTTCTTGCACGTGACCGAGCAGGTGTGACAGCCGATGCACTTGTCCAGGTTGAGCACCATGCCGATTTGAGCGCGGATCTTCATGCTGGGCTCCTCTCTGTCGGCACCGCTGCAGGCTCGTCCATCCAGTCCACCTTGTTCATCTTGCGCACCAGCACGAACTCGTCCCGGTTGGTCCCGATCGTGCCGTAGTAGTTGAATCCGTAGGATAACTGCGCGTAGCCGCCGATCATGTGTGTGGGTTTGGTGACGATGCGGGTCACCGAGTTGTGTATACCGCCGCGCGTGCCGGTGATTTCGGATCCCGGCGTGTTGATGATCTTCTCCTGCGCGTGGTACATCATGCACATGCCGGGCTTGACACGCTGGCTGACCACCGCGCGCGTGGCGATCGCGCCATTTACATTGTAGAGCTCGATCCAGTCGTTGTCCGCGATGCCAACGCTTCGTGCGTCGTGTTCTGAAAGCCACACGATCGGCCCGCCGCGCGACAGCGTCAGCATCATCAGATTGTCGGTGTAGGTCGAGTGGATGCCCCATTTCTGGTGCGGCGTGATGAAATTGAGCACCACCTCGGGGTTGCCGTTGCCCTTCTTCCCCTGAAGCGGATGCACGGTCTTCAGGTCGACCGGCGGCCGGTACACGCACAGTGCCTCGCCAAAGCCGAGCATCCACTTGTGATCCTGGTAGAACTGCTGGCGTCCGGTGAGCGTGCGCCAGGGGATCAGTTCGTTGACGTTGGTCCAGCCGGCGTTGTAACTCACCTTTTCCGACTCGATTCCGCTCCAGGTGGGGCTGGAGATGATCTTGCGCGGCTGCGCCTGCAGGTCGCGGAAGCGTAACTTTTCATCTTCCTTCGTGTGCGCAAGGTGCGCATGTTCGCGCCCGGTCACCTTGGAGAGCGCCTGCCAGGCCTTGACCGCAACCTCGCCATTTGTCTCCGGCGCGAGCATCAGTATGACCTCGGCGGCGTCGATGTCGCTTTCGATCCTCGGCATTCCCAGGGTTATGCCCGCCTCGGTCACCAAGCGGTTGAGATCGCCGAGCTGCTTCACTTCGTGCTCGGTGTTCCACGCGATGCCCTTGCCGCCGTTGCCGACCTTTGCCATGAGCGGCCCGAGCGCGGTGAACTTCTTGTAGGTGTTCGGATAATCGCGCTCGATGACCGTCATCGCGGGCGCGGTCTTTCCGGGTATCAGGTCACATTGCCCCTTCTTCCATTCGCTGACGTCCGTCGCCTGTGCCAGCTCGCCCGGTGAATCGTGC
Organism: Betaproteobacteria bacterium RIFCSPLOWO2_02_FULL_63_19; assembly: GCA_001770415.1. Taxonomy (GTDB): domain Bacteria; phylum Pseudomonadota; class Gammaproteobacteria; order Burkholderiales; family SG8-39; genus JACQTO01. Next base: position 9,017 of record MEQX01000019.1, read on the forward strand.
ATCAGCGGGGTCAGCACCAGTTCCTTCTCGACGCCTAGATGCCCGACGCACACTTCGGAAAATTTCTTCGCAAAGCCTTTGTAGATCTCCCAGTCGCTGCGCGCTTCCCAGGCCGGATCCACAGCCGCCGACAGCGGGTGGATGAACGGGTGCATGTCCGAGGTATTGAGGTCGTTCTTCTCGTACCAGGTTGCAGTCGGCAGAACGATGTCCGAGTAAAGACAGGTGGTCGACATGCGAAAGTCGATGGTGACCAGCAGGTCAAGCTTGCCTTCCGGGACCTCGTCATGCCAGGTGACTTCTTGCGGCTTCGCTCCGCCGATGCTCCCGAGGTCCCTGCCCTGCAATCCGTGGCAGGTGCCGAGCAGGTGCTTGAGAAAATACTCGTGGCCCTTGGCAGACGATCCGAGCAGGTTCGAACGCCAGACGAACAGGTTCCTCGGGAAATTGGCCGGGTTGTCCGGGTCCTCGCAGGACATGCGCAGCGTCCCTTCCTTCAGGGCCTTGACCGCATAGTCCTTGGGGTCCACGCCCGCGATCCGCGCATCCTTGACCACCTGAATCGGATTGGTCCGCAACTGCGGCGCCGACGGAAGCCATCCCATGCGCTCGGCGCGAACGTTGTAATCGATCAGCGAACCCGGGAAGTCCTTCGGATCGGCGAGCGGCGACAGGATTTCATTGATATCGAGCTTCTCGTAGCGCCACTGGTCCGTATGCGCGTAGAAGAACGACGTCGAATTCTGCTGACGCGGCGGGCGCGACCAGTCCAGCGCGAAAGCAAGCGCCGTCCATCCGGTCTGCGGCCGCAGTTTCTCCTGCCCCACATAATGCGCCCAACCGCCGCCCGATTGACCGACGCAGCCGCACATCATCAGCATGTTGATGATTCCGCGGTAGTTCATATCCGAGTGGTACCAGTGGTTCATGGAGGCGCCGATGATCACCATCGACTTGCCGTGCGTCTTGTCGGCGTTGTCGGCAAACTGCCGCGCCACCGTGACGACATCGGCCGCTTTGACACCGGTGATGCATTCCTGCCATGCCGGCGTGTAGGGAGCGTTCTGATCGTAGTCGGCGGCTACGTTGTCGCCACCCAGGCCACGGTCGATGCCGTAATTGGCCACCATCAGGTCGAATACGCTGGCCACGAGGATCTCGCCGGCCTGGGTCTGCAGCTTTTTTGCCGGGACGTTGCGCACCAGCACGTCCCTGCCCTGGTCGTTGTGCTCGAAGTTCTCGGTGACGATGCCGCCAAAGTACGGGAATGCGACCGCTACCGCATCGTCGCGGACATCGAGCAGCGAAAGGCGCAGTCTGATCTCCTCGCCCCCGGCCTCCTTTTCCTCCAGGTTCCATTTGCCGTCGGCCTGTCCCCAGCGAAAACCGATCGAGCCGTTCGGCACGACAAGCTTTCCGGACCGTTCGTCGAAGGCCAGCGTCTTCCACTCCGGATTGTTTGCCTGCCCGAGCTTTTCCGAAAAGTCGGAGGCTCGCACGAACCGGTCGGGTACCACGCGCCCGTTGCGCTCCGCCAGCTTCACCAGCATCGGGAGATCGGTGTAGCGCCGCGCATAGTCGCGAAAATAGGCGGACGGCCGCTCGAGATGGAATTCCTTCAGAATCACATGGCCCATGGCCATCGCCAGTGCCGCGTCGGTGCCCTGCTTGGGATGCAGCCACAGATCGCCGAGTTTTGACACTTCAGCGTAGTCAGGCGTGATGCAAACGATCTTCGCGCCCTTGTAGCGCACTTCGGTGAAGAAATGAGCATCGGGGGCACGCGTTTGCGGCACGTTCGAGCCCCAGGCGACGATATACGTCGAGTTGTACCAGTCTGCCGATTCGGGTACGTCTGTCTGCTCGCCCCAGGTCTGCGGGCTCGCTGGCGGCAGGTCACAGTACCAGTCATAGAAGCTCATGCACACGCCGCCGATCAGCGACAGGTAGCGACTGCCCGCGGCGTAGGAAACCATGGACATCGCCGGAATCGGCGAAAAGCCGACCACGCGGTCCGGGCCGTACCGTTTGATGGTGTATACGTTGGCCGAGGCGACGATCTCGTTCACCTCGTCCCAGTTCGAACGGACGAAGCCGCCCAGCCCGCGGCGCGATTTGTACGCCTTGGTCGCCTCCGGTGACTCGACGATCGACGCCCAGGCTTCCACCGGTCCCATCAACTTGCGCGCCTCGCGCCAGGCGCGCAGCAGCCGGCCTCGCACCATCGGGTATTTCACCCGGTTGGCGCTGTACATGTACCAGGAATATGAAGCACCGCGGGAGCAGCCGCGCGGCTCGTGGTTGGGCAAGTCCGGCCGCGTGCGCGGATAGTCCGTCTGCTGGGTCTCCCAGGTGACGATGCCGCCCTTGACATAGATCTTCCAGCTGCACGAACCAGTGCAATTCACGCCGTGCGTTGAACGCACGATTTTGTCGTGCTGCCAGCGCTGGCGGTAACCGTCCTCCCAAGTGCGATCCTCGCCGGTCAGGGTGCCGTGGCCGTCGGCGTAGGATTCACGTTCCTGCGTTAAATAGCTGAGGCGGTCGAGAAAATGACTCATGCGCATCCTCTGTCATTGAATTGATCTCGGGCGATCAGCGCGACCGGTGTACAGTGCCGCCGTGCGCGAGCCGTCTTCGCTGCGCCGCATCAATCTTTTACAGGATTGCTGCACCGCATGATCTGATCCAGGTCATAGAAATCGGAAAGCGGCCGCGCTGGCAGCCACCGCGATAAACGGCGTTGTTATATCTGCTTTTTTCCCGTCAAGCGATGAATAATTCTGGAGTTCGGCAGGAAGCCCCGGACAGTTGCTTGCGTTTCCAGCTCCGTGCGGTGCTCTTCAGCCGGCGCCTATCGGATGACGCACCGCAGCAGCGTCGAACCACGGTCCGTTCGGGGTTGCTCAGGCTAGGGGATCGAGCCCGCGCCGCTCAGCAGGGCATCGGCGCTCTGGAACGTGCGTAGTACCACCAGGTCGTCGCGACACAGCCGATGTAAAAAACCAGGAATGCCGCCAGTGCCGAATGCGGCGCACCGCTCATCGATATCGACATCCCGTAGCTCATCGGGATGAAAAATCCCCCGTACGCGCCGATCGCCGAAACAAGCCCAAGCGCCGCCGCGGATGCCCGATTGGCTTCGCGTACGACCCGTTCCTCGGCGCCCGGACCGTCACCCGCTGCCGCGCGCAGACGCTCGTTCATGAACATCGCCGGGATCATGCGGAAGGTTGAACCGTTGCCTATCCCGGAAGTTGCGAACAGCAGCATGAACACCGCGAGGAACCCGAAAAAACTGCCACCCTGTCCGCCGTGCGGAAGGAAGGCGAGGACGCCAAGAACTCCCGCCGCCATGACGACGAAATTCCAAAGGGTCACTCGAGCACCGCCCAGCTTGTCCGCGAGCCAGCCGCCCAATGGGCGGATAAGGGCGCCTACCAGCGGCCCCAACCACGCGTAGGACAGCGCGTTGGCATGAGGGAACTGGCTCTGGATAAGCAGCGGGAAACCGGCTGAGTAGCCGATGAAGGATCCGAAAGTTCCCAGGTAGAGCGCGCACATGATCCAGTTGTGCTTACGCCTGAAGATCGCGGTCTGCTCCGAAAAGGGCACCTTGGCCGTCGGCAGATCGTTCATGCCAAACCAGGCCGCCAGCGCGCATACCGAGATGAACGGCACCCAGACGAATCCGGCATTTTGCAGCCACATCTGCCTGACCTCGGTGCCACGCGTCCAGGTCTGGGGATCACCGCCCAGCGCGCCGAACATCCCGGCAGTGATCACCGCCGGCACGACGAACTGCACCAGCGAAACGCCGAGGTTCCCCAGTCCGGCATTCAAGCCGAGCGCAGTGCCCTTTTGCGCATTCGGGAAGAAGAAGTTGATATTGGCCATGCTCGACGCGAAGTTGCCGCCGCCCAGTCCGCACAGCAACGCCAGCACGACCAGTGTCGAATAGCTCGTGTTCGGGTCCCGGACGGCATAACCGATGCCGACGGCAGGCAACAGCAACAATGCGGTCGAGATCGCGGTCCAGCGACGACCGCCGAACAGCGGCACCATGAAGGAGTAGAAAATCCGCAGCGTCGCTCCGCACAGCGAGGGCAGCGCCGCGAGCCAGAACAACTCCCGGGTCGTGAACTTGAACCCTATGCCCGGCAAGTGGACGACCACTGCGCTCCAAACCATCCACACCGCGAATGCGATCATCAGCGCAGGGATCGAGATCCACAGGTTGCGACTGGCGATTGCCCGGCCCTCGCGTTCCCAGAACGCTGCATCCTCCGCATTCCAGTGCGTCAGAACATGACTGGCCATGCCGCTTGGCTCCCCGGAATTGCTCGCTGCGCGCGCGCTTGACTCGTGCAAGGCTCGCCTCGCCTCCGATTACCTCCCGTCACGGATTGTCGAATTCGGCCTTCGGCCCCAGGTAGTACCACCAGTTCAGCGCCAGGCATACAGCGTAAAAGATGGCAAAGCCGTATAACGCATTCTCGGGTGTCGCTGCCTTGATCTGCTCGCCGAACACCTGCGGAATGATGAACGCGCCATAGGCCGCCACCGCGGAAGTCCAGCCCAGCACCGGACCGGCCTGCTCTTTCGGGAATACGATGGCGATGGTGCGGAAGGTCGAGCCGTTGCCAATGCCGGAAGCGGCGAACAGGATCAGGAACAGGACGAAGAACGGAACGAAGTACTGCTCCGGCGTCGCCGATTGATATGCGACCTTCATGTAATACGCCACACCGAGCGCCGCCGCGACCATCACGACCGATACAATCTGCGTCACCTTCGCGCCGCCGACCCTGTCGGAAACCCAACCCCCGACCGGACGGATCAACGCGCCGATGAAGGGCCCCATCCAGGCGTACATCAGCGCCGACGGGCCGTTCGGATTGAGCGCGTTGGTCATCGTGCCGTCCGCGGCGACCGTGTGAGTGAAACCGAATATCACCTTGATCGCCAGCGCGAAGCCCGCCGAATAGCCGATGAAACTGCCGAAGGTCATGGTGTAGATGACGCTCATGACCCAGGTGTGCTTGTTGCCGAAGATCTTGAACTGACGCTGCAGGTTCGGCTTGATTTCGCCCGGTATCAGCTTCATCAGATATACCGTGGCCGCGATGACAGCGGCGAGAATGAACCACTTCGCCCATCCGGGCGCGCCGAGCCCGAGCGGTGCGGGAAGCAGCAGATACAGGCCGGCGGCCGCCGTGACGAAGCCGATCATCAACAGACCTGTAATTTTGGCCATCGCACCCAGCGGCGAACCGATGTGCGGCGAGACTTCGTCGGTCACGATGTTGTTCATGCCGAACCAGCCGAAGAATGCGAGCGGGATCAACGCCAGCAGCCAGACGAAGCCGGCGTTCTGGATATAGGTGATCGACCCGGCCACGCTCTTGCCGATCAGACTACCGCTCTCCTGCACCAGCGCAATGCCGTCGCCGCCCAGCGCCCCGAGAAGGGGGAACGTCATGACCAATGGGACCACGATCTGCATCGTGGTGACGCCGAAGTTCCCCAGACCCGCGTTCAGCCCCAGCGCGAGACCCTGCATGCGCTTCGGATAGAAGAAGCTTATGTTGGACATCGACGAGGCAAAGTTGCCGCCGCCGAAACCGCACAGGAACGCAAGTATCTGGAACACCCAAAGCGGCGTGTTCTTGTCCTGCAGTGCGATTCCCGTCAACAGTGCGGGAATCATCAGCAGAGCGGTGGTGAAGAAAATGGTGTTACGGCCGCCGGCGATGCGTATGAAGAAGCTGCTCGGAATGCGCAGCGTTGCGCCGGTCAGCCCCGAGATTGCCGATAGCGTGAACAACTCCACCGGCTTGAAAGGAAACCCGGCGTTGATCATCTGCACCGTCACCATGCTCCACAGGATCCAGACCGCGAATCCGACCAATAGGCTCGGAATGGAAATCCAAAGATTTCGGCTCGCGATGCTCTTGCCGGTGGACTCCCAGAACTTCTCGTCCTCGACGTCCCACTTCTTGATGTCCGACATGCTCAGTACCTCCGATGGATGTGATTCGATTGCTTCGTCTGCCAAATCTGCCGATCCCGCTCGCGCCGACGCGCACTCGCAGTTGCGCTTTTCGGGGCGGCTGTCCCGAGAAACCCGGTTCGCGTTAGGGACGAATATTAGGGGCGGCGGTGAGCGGCGAAAACGGTACGCGTGCGTCCAGAAATGCGCGTTTCTACCTATTTGGTGGTAGCCGCTTTCGGCGATGGCGTGCAACGCAAACCCTTGTCTTGATTGGATCTACAGCCGCAGCGTGGAATCCAACGGCACTGTCGACGCAGCGAATTGGCACAGAGTAGGTAACCACAATTAAACCCTGCTGACCTCGTTGTTTTCTTCGTCTCGCCAAAGTAAATTTCCTTCGGTCAACGCGACGGGTTTGATTTTTTCGAGCGCGACGGACATGGAACATTGCGACCCGAACGATTTGTCTGGAGGAGAGTGGTATGCGAGATCCATCGCAGCAGTACAACGAAAGGACGCGAATCGCGTCGACGCTTTCGCCGTCGCTCCGGAGAGGAATAGTCGCCGCGCTGCTCGCCGCGGGCGGGCTGATCGGTTCGCAGTCGGCATTCGCCCAGGAGTCTGGACAGCAGATCTTCCAGAAGGCGTGCGCGGGCTGCCACAGCATCGGCGCGGGCAGGCTGGTCGGCCCGGATCTGGCGGGAGTGAGCGACAAGCGCTCCGAGGACTGGCTGATCAAATTCATCAGGTCCTCCGAGGCGCTGGTGAAGGCCGGCGACAAGGATGCCAAGGCCCTTTTCGAAGAATTCAAGATGCACATGCCGGATCAGTCTCTCTCGGATGACCAGATCAGGAGGGTGCTGGCGCACATAAAGGAAAAGGGCACTGGTGCCACCGCGAGCAAACCGGAGCCGGCCGCCGCTCAGGCGGCAGCAGCCGCGGCGCGGCCTGACCCCAATCAAGTGCAGCTGGGCCAGGACCTGTTCGAGGGCAAGGTGCGCATGGCCCGCGGCGGCCCTTCCTGCAATGCCTGCCACGACGTGCGCAACGACAAGGTCACCAGCGGCGGAATATTGGCCGCTGAATTGAGCCTGGTCTTCTCGCGCATGGGCAAACAGGGGCTGCAGTCGGTTATTGCGAGCGCCCCGTTTCCCGCAATGCAGGTGGCCTACAACGGAAAGGATCTCACCGAGAAGGAAATTGCGGCACTCGTCGCGTTCCTGCAGCACGTCGAGAAGGAGCATGCTCAACAGTTACCCCGGGCGACGGGTTTGAGAATGTTCAGCGCAGGCGTCGGCGGGGTCATCGTGCTGCTCGGCATCTTCTCGCTCGCAGGGCGCCGCAGAAAGAACCGGAGCGTGAATCAGGACATCTATGACCGGCAGATCAGGTCGGAGTAAGCGTTCTAGTCAAAATCGCCAATACCGCATCGACACAGGGACGACAAAATGGGCTGGATTGAAGACATCATTTCTCCGCAGACCCGCAAATGGGAAGAGTTCTACCGCAACCGGTTCCAGCACGACCGCATCGTGAGAAGCACCCACGGGGTCAACTGCACAGGCGGCTGCTCGTGGCAGATCCACGTCAAGGACGGCATCGTGGTGTGGGAGACGCAGCAGTTGGACTATCCGCTGCTTGAGGACTCCCTGCCGCCTTACGAACCGCGCGGCTGTCAAAGGGGCATTTCGTTCTCCTGGTATCTGTACAGTCCCCTTCGGATCAAGTACCCGCTGATACGCGGCGCGCTGATCGACGCCTTCCGCGAGGAGAAACAGAAGACCGGCGACCCGCTCAAGGCCTGGGAAGCCCTGCAAGGCAACTCGGCGAAGCGCAAGAGCTACCAGAATGCGCGCGGCAAAGGCGGGTTCCGGCGCGTGAGCTGGGACGAGGTCCTCGAGCTGATGGCCGTGGCCAACATACACACGGCCAAGAGATACGGTCCGGACCGGGTTATCGGCTTTTCGCCGATTCCCGCGATGTCGATGCTCAGCTATGCCGCCGGCGGGCGCTTCCTGCAACTCTTCGGCGGCGTCAACATGAGTTTCTACGACTGGTACTGCGACCTGCCCACGGCGTTTCCGGAAATCTGGGGCGAGCAGACCGATGTCTGCGAAAGCGCCGACTGGTACAACGCCAAGATGATCGCCGACATGGGCGCCTGCCTGAACATGACGCGCACGCCCGACTGCCATTTCTTCGCGGAATCGCGGCATAACGGCACCAAGGCAGTGGTGTTCTCTCCCGATTTCAGCCAGGTATGCAAGTACGCGGACCAATGGGTGCCGCTGCACGCCGGCAGCGATGGCGCCTTCTGGATGGCGGTGTCGCACGTCATCCTGAAGGAGTTTCACCACGAGAAGAAGACGCCTTATTTCATCGATTACTGCAAGCAGTACACCGACAGCCCGTATCTGGTCGTACTGGACAAGGAAGGCGACCATTACAAGCCGGGACGCCTGCTGCGGGCGAACGAACTCGAACAGTACAAGGACATCGAAAACGGCGATTGGAAGTTCGTCAACATAGACGGGAAATCGAGCGGCCTCGTCGTGCCGAAGGGAGCGATGGGGCACCGCTGGGGCAAGCAAACCGGCAAGTGGAACATGAAGCTGGAGGATTCCACTAACGATCAGCCCTACGACCCGCTACTGACGCTGCTCGGGGCAAACGACGAAGTGCTCCGCACGGAGTTCACCGAATTCGGGATGGACAGGAAGGCGTTGCGCGGCGTGCCGGTCAAGCACGTCGATACCATCAACGGCAGGGTCGCCGTGACCACCGTTTATGACCTGATCATGGCGCAGTACGGGGTCGGCCGCGGACTCCCGGGTGACTACCCGGCAGACTATACCGACAAGGACGCCGCCTACACTCCCGCGTGGCAGGAAATTCTCACCGGAGTCGATTCCAAGACAGTGCTCCAGTTCGCACGCGAATGGGCCGACACGGCGGCGGCGACCGGAGGCAAGTGCATGATCATCATAGGCGCGGGCATCAACCACTGGTACCACGCCAACCTGATGTACCGCGCCGGCGCGATGGCGCTGATGCTCTCGGGCTGCGTCGGCAAGAATGGCGGCGGCCTGAACCACTACGTGGGACAAGAGAAACTGGCGCCGCAAGACTCCTGGAGCACCATCGCATTCGGCAGGGACTGGAGCGCGCCGGTCCGGCTGCAGCAATCGCCGCTGTGGCACTACATCAACACCTGCCAGTACCGCTACGACGGCCAGTACTCGCGCTATAACACGGTGCCGAAGAACGAACTGACCGCCAAGCACACGGCCGACACGATATTCATGGCCGTGCGCAATGGTTGGATGCCGTTCTACCCGCAGTTCAAGCAGAACACGCTGGACCTTTGCAGGGAGGCGGTCGCCACCGGCGCGAAGGACGACGCGGGCATCGTCAGTCACGTACTTGAAAAGCTGAAATCGAAGCAGTTGGAATACTCGATCGCCGATCCCGATGCCGAGGAGAACTTCCCCAGGATCTGGTACATCTGGCGCGGCAACGCGATCCTGGGCAGCATGAAGGGCCACGAATACGCGCTGAAGCACTATCTGGGAACGCATTCGAACGCGATCGCCAAGGACAGCGACGATCACACCAAGGAAGTCAAGTGGCACGAGGTTGCGCCGGTCGGAAAGATGGACCTGGTGGTCGATCTGAACTTCAGAATGGATTCGTCTGCGCTGTATTCGGACATCATCCTGCCTGCGGCATCGTGGTACGAGAAAGCGGATCTGAACAGTACGGATCTGCATTCGTTCATACACCCGTTGTCCGCCGCGATTGCGCCGGTCTGGGAATCCAAGACCGACTGGAACATCTTCAGGGAACTCGCGCGGGCGACCAGCGAGGCCGCCAAGAAATACCTGCCGGATCCGCAGATCGACATCGTCGCGGCGCCGCTCGCGCACGATTCGGCGGACGAGATCACCCAGCCGCGCATCAAGGACTGGTACAGGGGCGAGTGCGAGGCGATTCCAGGCAAGACCATGCACAAGCTGGCCGTGGTACGCCGCGACTACACGAAGCTCTATGACAAGTTCATTACTCTCGGCGAGAACGTGAAGACGGCCGGTCTGGGAGCGCACGGCAATCACTACCTGTGCGACGACGCGTACGACGAGATGCTCGTCTCCAACCATTTCCCGGTGGAAAAACTTGACGGCAAGGTCTATCCCTCGCTGAAGGAAGACGAGTCGGCGGCCAATGCCGTGCTGCATCTTTCCACGCTGACCAACGGCGTGCTCAACGTGCGCGCCTACCAGAACATGGAGAAGAAGACGGGCCTCAAGCTGGCCGATCTGGGCGAAGGCAGCAGGGATGTCAAGCTGCGCTACGCGGACCTGCAGGCGCAGCCGAGACGGTACAACACGTCGCCGCTGTGGTCAGGGCTCATGAACGACGGCCGGGCCTACGCGCCGTACACGTATAACGTGGAGCGTCTCGTTCCGTGGCGCACGCTGACCGGACGTCAGCACTTCTACCTCGATCACGACATGTACATCGCCCATGGCGAAAACCTGCCGACCTACAAGCCATCGCCCACGCCCGATGCCTACGGGGACCTGAAGGAAACGCTGAAGGACGGCAAGGCGAAAGTGCTGAACTGTCTCACGCCTCACGGCAAATGGCATATCCATTCGACCTACGGCGACACGCTGCGCATGAAGACGCTTTCGCGCGGCATCGAACCCTGTTGGCTCAGCGAGCCCGACGCCGAGGAACTGGGCATCAAGGACAACGACTGGGTCGAGGTTTACAACGATCACGGGGTCTACTGCACCAGGGCAACGGTCAGCGCACGCGTTCCGAAAGGGGTGTGCATCGTCTATCACGTGCCCGAACGCACGGTGAGCATTCCGAAGTCGCAAGTGCGGGGAAACAAGCGCGCGGGCGGGCATAACAGTTTCACCCGCGTGCACCTGAAACCCAACTTCCTGTGCGGCGGCTACGGGCAGTTTTCCTATCACTTCAACTACTGGGGTCCCATTGCGCCGCAAAGGGACACGCACGTGACAGTCAAGAAGATGGACAAGGTCGTGTTCTGACCAGGACCCGAGGAAAAGACATGGACATTCGCTCGCAAATTTCGATGGTGTTTCACCTGGACAAGTGCATCGGTTGTCATACCTGTTCGATCGCCTGCAAGAACATCTGGACCGATCGCAAGGGCGCCGAATACATGTGGTGGAACAATGTGGAGACCAAGCCCGGCACCGGTTATCCCACCAAATGGGAGGACCAGGGTATCTACAAGGGCGGCTGGGAGGACGTCGGGGGCGGAATATCCCTCAAGGGCGCCGGCAAACAGAAGGGGCTGCTCAATATTTTCCATAACCCCAACATGCCGGTGATCGACGATTACTACGAGCCCTTCACCTACAAGTACCTCGACCTGATCGAGTCACCCGCCTCGGACGATCAGCCCACGGCGCGGCCCATTTCTTTGATCACCGGACAGCCCATCGACATCAAGATGGGGCCGAACTGGGACGACGACTGGAGCGGAACGCCGGACTACGCCCGCAATGACCCGAATTTCAGCGGCATGTCCAAGGCCGAGCAGGAAGCCATGTTCCAGCTCGAACGGATGGCATTCTTCTACCTGCCGCGGATCTGCAATCACTGTCTGAACCCGGCGTGCGTTGCGTCCTGCCCGTCCGGAGCGCTCTACAAGCGCGGCGAGGACGGAGTGGTGCTTATCAACCAGGAGGTTTGCCGGGCGTGGAGAATGTGCGTCACGGCATGCCCCTACAAGAAGAGCTATTACAACTGGCACACCGGAAAATCCGAAAAATGCATTCTTTGCTTCCCGCGACTCGAGGCGGGCCTGGCACCGGCGTGCATGCACTCGTGCGTCGGCAGGATTCGCTATCTGGGAGTGATCCTCTACGACGCGGACCGGATACAAGACGTGGCGTCGGCGTCTGAAAAGGATCTGATCAGCAAGCACATGAGCATACTCATGGACCCCTTCGATCCGAAGGTCATCGCGTCAGCCAAGGCGAACGGCATCGCCGATTCCACGATTCACGCGGCGCAGGTCTCGCCGACTTACAAGTTCGTGAAGGAATGGGGGCTCGCGCTGCCGCTGCACGCGGAGTTCAGGACCCTGCCCATGCTGTTCTATGTGCCGCCGCTGCTTCCGGTGATGGCTAGTGTCAAAGAAGTCCACAACCAGGAGCAGGCGGCGAAATTCGGACCCATTGCCAAGATCTGGGACGACAACTGGCTCTACGACACCAGCACCGAAGAGCTCTGGGGAACCATCGACAAGGCGCGCTTTCCGCTCAAGTACCTGGCAAACCTGCTGAGCGCCGGGGACGAACGCGCGATCACGGACCGGCTCAAGAAGCTCATGGCGGTTCGGATCTATCGCCGCTGGAAGACCGTCGGCGACATCCCCGAGGCGAAGGCGAACGAGGCCCTCAACGGTGCCGGCTATACGGCCGAAATGGCCGACGACATCTACTGTCTGACCTCGCTTGCGAAGTTCGACGATCGCTTCGTGATACCGGCTGCGCATCGCGAACATGCGATCGAGATGCTCGAGTTCACGGGCGACCGCAGGGGCACTGTCGGCTTCGGGTTCAAGGAAGACACGATGCAGCGCGGACTGTGAGATGCGAATGGACCACTATTGCCAACTGGCGGGGCTGTTCGATTTTCCGGCGCCTGGCTTCGCCGCGAAGGGACGGCAGCTGCTGAACATGATGCGCGAGCGGTATCCGCAGGCAGCGGGCGAACTGGAGCAGTTTCTCGGCGCGATTCCGGATTCGACGCTCGACCTTCAGGAACTCCACACGCGCACGTTCGACGTGCAATCACTGACGACGCTGGATCTCGGCTATGTGCTCTTCGGCGACGATTACAAGCGTGGTGAACTGCTCTCCAACCTGACGCGCGAGCATGCCCAGGCAGGCGTCGACTGCGCGGGCGAGCTTGCGGACCACCTGCCGAATGTGCTTCGCCTGATTGCCGCGCTCGAGGACGAGGACCTGCGCAGCGAACTGGTCCGGAACATCCTGGTTCCGGCGATCATGCTGATGGCCCGGGAATTCGAGCCGGAACGGATTCAACGAAAGAACACGAGCTACCAGGAACACTACAAGACCCTCATCGAACCGGCGCGCGGGGGCAATTCGACCGTCTACAGCAAGGCGCTCAAGGCGGTGCTCGGCGTTCTGGTGGCCGATTTCCAGCTCGGTGAAACAGTGTCCACACTGTCGAACTGGAACCGTCGGCCGCAGTCGGTCGACTTCCTGGGACTGGTCGAGAGGGAAATGGAGATTGAGCGCAGTGCCAACCCGGTCAACAGCGGATGCGACGCCTGACCATTCGGAGAACGCAATATGAACCTGATTGACAACGTGCTGTTCGTGGGTCTGCCCTACGCGGCGATCGCGACCTTCCTGGTCGGAGCGATCTACAGGTACCGGGCAACCGGATTCAAGGTCTCGTCGCTTTCGTCGCAGTTCCTGGAAGGAGGCGGCATCTACATATTCGCGGTGCTGTTTCACTGGGGAATACTGGTGGTGTTCCTGGGGCACCTGATCGCCTTCCTGTTCCCGACCGCAACCCTCGCCTGGCACAGCAACGCCGCGCGCTTGATCGCCGACGAGGTGATCATCTTCACGTTCGGGCTCGCCGTGCTGATAGGACTCGTCGCGCTGTTCATCCGCCGGCTGTCCTCGCCCCGCATCCGTGTCGTCACGACCGGCATGGATATCGTTATCGAACTGCTGCTGCTCGCGCAGATAGTGTTGGGCCTGTGGATCGCGTTGGGGTACCGCTGGGGTTACTATTGGTTCGCGTCGGACATGTCGCCGTATCTGTGGTCCATCCTGAAACTGAATCCGCAGATCGAAGCCGTGAGCGCCATGCCAGCGGTGATCAAGGCCCATATCGTAGGCGCCTTCATCATCATCGGAATGATTCCCTTCACCCGACTGGTGCATTTTCTGGTCGCCCCGTTTCACTACATCTGGCGTCCGTACCAGCGGGTCATCTGGTATTGGGACCGCAAGCGGATTCGCGACCCGCTGATGCCGTGGACTGAAACCCGTCCGAGGAACAACTGAGTATCATGAGCACACACATATTGAATCGCATCGATCCCCTGAAGAAGCAGCAGGACAACGGCCTTGACGGCGGGCAGGGGCTGTCGCCAATGGACCCGCCGGATGCCTATAGACCCCCGAACCTGGATCCGGTGCCGAAATCGGCGATGCACCCCTTTCTCCGAGCGCTGATCGATGAGCACGCACCGCTGATCGACGAATTGAACGCCTTTGAAGAAGCGATCGTTGCGACACAAAAGACCGGTTACAGCAAAGAATCGAACGCCAGCCTGATGCGGTTCTTTCGTTTCTTTGATCGCGATTTTTCGCGCCAGAGCAGGTGCGAAGAAGCAGTGCTTTATCCCCTGCTGCGACAGCGCTTGATGGCTGCCGGCGAGCACGGCAAGGGAGATTCCCCCGGAACGGCCACCGACGCGATCCGGGACGGGCACGCGGAAGCCGCTCAACTGGCCGCCGTAGTGGTCAATTTTCTGGGGCTGGTCTTCAGGTTGCCGGACGAGCGGTCGCGACTGGTCGTGCTCGATGCCGCGCTGGAACAATCGAAGAACCTGGTCGAACTCCTGCGTCTATTGATCTTCCGCAAGCACAATGTGCTCTATTCGCTTGCGCACCGGCTGATAACCACCGACGAGTTCGAGCAGTTGCAGTCCATGGGCGAGCGCTCCAGCAAAGCGAATTAGCGGCAACAAGACCGCAGGCGCACAGACGTGCGCCCGGCCGGTGAACGCGGAAATCCAATCTATAGCCCAGGGCCTGTCGGCCCTTGGACGCGCTTGCTGTTTACGCCCCCGGCGGCCTGAACCACATTTTCGTCCGCGCGGACTTGTCGATCTCCTCCGGTGTCAGCAGCGCCGTGACATCACACCGGCACATTCCCGCGGCTGAAATGTGCATCGCCATCGCCGCCGCGGTGACGTTGTCGGGAAGATCGACAATGCTGTACACGTCGTTTACGCCGAACGCGAAGTAGAAGGCCTCAAGGGAACCGTCCAGATTCTTGACGATGTCCGCAATCGTCGAGCGACGGGCGCTGCCGCCCTCCCTGAGCACACCCTTCATGCCATCGGCGGTATAGGTAGCCACAATCAGGTACTTCGCCATCGATTTCTCCTTCACTGAGCTTGGCGTGTCATACGTTCCGCGGGCGCCATCTGCTCCACGGTAGGCACGGTGCCGAACTGCTCGGTATGGAAGACGTTCTCCTTGAGATCCTGGTCGCTCGCCCTGTAAACACGGCACAGCAGGCACGTGAGATCCGGAGAGCCGTACATCGGGTCGAGGTGGTTGTTGCTGGTGAGAACGTTCGGGTTGGAAATGAACAGCCCGTGAAAGGTCCGCGCCGGCTCTTCCGGATAAAAGCAGTTCGCGGTGGCCATCACGACGCCCTTCTTGATGCCCGGGAAAGCCCTGAGCTTCTGCCGGATCCTGCCGCGCGGCGATTCGATCCAGATGATGTCGCCGTCCTCGACACCGTACTCGGCCGCCGTCTCGGGGTGAATCTGCACCATCGGGTACTCCATGTAGCTCCTGAGCCACGGGATGTTGCGGTACTGACCGAGAAAGTAGAACGGCTGGCGGAAACCTGAACTCAGTACCAGCGGATACTCCTTGAACAACTCCGGAGTCGAGTTGGGACTTTCGCCGGGCTCCCGGAAAACCGGCAACGGGTCGTAGCCGAGAGATTCGAGGTGCTTGGAAGCGAATTCGAACTTGCCGGTGGGCGTGGGGAAGCCGCCACCCTCCTTCCAGTAGTCGGTCTTGTACTTGTAGTAGACCTGGTCCTCGCCCCAGCAGCCGCTCACGAGCCGCTCGCTGAACTGCTTCCAGGTCATCGTGCCGTCACTGCCCTTGCGCACCTGGTAGTCCAGCATGTCTTCGACGCTTTCGAACCAATGTTGCGGGGCGACGCGTCTTCCGACTTCGTTGAAGATCCACGCGTCGGACTTCGCTTCGCCGGGCGGATCGACAACCTTGTTGTGGGCTTCGATCATGAACCGCGGGTGCATGTCGTACACGTCATCGAGTTCGAGCCAGTGGGCCGCCGGAAGAACGATGTCGGCAGCCTCGGCCATCGGTCCCATGAACAGATCGACATGCACCAGGAACTCGACTTTCTTGATGGCCTCGAACACTTCCTTGGTATTGGCCATGTGCACGAGCTGCTGGCCCCCGACGCTGAACCACACCTCGATCGGGGCGTTGCCCGAGTTGATCGCCTTGACCATGGTGTCGGGATTGCAGGTGCGGGCGGCACCCATCTTGTATTTTTCAATGCCTATGATGCGGCTGCGCATCTCTTCGGTGAGCGGCAGTTCCAGGAAGAAATCCTCGATGAGCCCGGTCTCGGGGAGCACCCAGCTGACCATGCTTCCCGGGCGCTCGACATTGCCCGTCAATCCCAGCAGGCACGTGATCGCACGCAGCGTGTGGCCGCAGTTGGCCTGGCGCTCCAGTGAGCTCCCGACCTGGATGCAGCCCGGGGTGTCCACGGCGAACATGCGCGCGGCGTCGATAACGTGCTCCCTGGGAATCCAGCATAGGTCCGAAACCTTCTGCGGCGTGAAATCCCTGACGCGCTCGCGCAATTCGTCGAACCCGAAGGTCCAGTCGCCGACGAATTCCCTGTCCCAGAGTTCCTCCTCGATGATCACGTTCATCATTCCCAGCGCGAGCGCGCAGTCGGTGCCCGGCCGCGGCTGGATCCACAGCGTCGCGCGCGAGGCGTAGGCGCTGGCGCGCGGGTCGATGATGATCAGATTCTTGCAGTATTCCAGCGAGTTGATAAACCACACGGCCATCTCGGAGTCGGCACTGCTGATCTCGAGCTGCTTCGCCCACATGATCTGCGTCTTGGGAAACTCCCCGCCCCAGCCGTGGTAGTCGCAGTAAAGGCGCCCGTAGCCGGTCACCAGCCCGTACAGCCCCAGCCTGGGGCTGTGGCAGACATAACCGGGGGTGATGATGTTGCCGGTGCCGATGGAGCGAGCCAGCCTGTGCGTGTAGCGGTTGTAGCCGCGCCCCGTGCCCTGGGAGATCGCGATGGTGGAGGGCCCATGCTGCTCGATGGCGGCCTTCATCCGGCCTGCGATGGTGTCGAGCGCCTCATCCCACGAAATCCTCCCCCACCTTCCCTCACCCTTTTCTCCGATTCGCTTCATCGGGTAATGGATGCGGTAGGGATTGTCGATGTGCTGGATGCTGGACAGCCCCTTCGAGCACATCGTCCCCCGGGTCAGCGAATCGGGGTTGCCCTGGATGTGGACGATGACTCCATCTTCGACCGTCGCCAGCACGCCGCAGCCTCCGTGGCAGCTCTTGCACGTCGTTCGTATCACCTTTCGATCAACCATGAACCTCCTTTCCATGCATGCCTCGAGGCCGTCAGAGGGCCTCGGGCAGAACCGACTTGTAAATCCCCGCCTTGAGCAGTGCGTACTTGAGCGCGAAAGCGCCAATGGTGTGGCATACGATCGCGACAATAAGTGGACGAGCGATGTCGGATTCCATGAAAACGGTGGCGAACGAGATCGCAAGCGGGACGACGATGCCGAGGGCCACGATACCGATCCAGAACACGAGTGCAGTCCTGCCAACGAGCAGGTCGCGCGCTGCCAGTTTCGCCACCGAGCGTCTTCTCCAGGCGTGCGCAAGATAGACGACGATCAGCAGCGCGTTGACGATCAGCAACACGCGGCTGATCGATTCCAGCCTCTCGATGTCGACATCGTGCGTCACCAGGCCGACGCCCATCAGCAGCGCCAGGCCGTCGGCGACGCCCATCAGAAGAAACACCAGCGGCAGCAGATCCGTGTTCCAGAACGGCACGCTCTTGCAGTAGCTCATCGCGAACCCTGCGTACATGCCGGTGAGCACGATGAAAACGCCGGCCAGTATGCTCGCTATCCAATTGACGAACGTCACCCCGTCGAGAGCAGCGCCGCTCGCGACGCCGTTGATGATTATGTACGACATCAGCAGTTGCACGAAGCCGGCCGCGATGAATACGGTAGAGAAGAACATTCCGCGTGCCAGCCAGGACGTCTTCCACGCCTTCGTGAACGGGGGTATGGCTCGCCAGAAGCGCAGCGGCTTGCCGAGGTAGAACAGGTGCAAGGGCATTTTGAACAGCACGATCAGCAGCCAGCCGATGAGCGTCGCCCACCAATTGCCCGCGATCAGCGCAACCAGATACAGTCCCATGCCCAGTGCCGAGAAGACCTCCGCGAGCCACACGAGGCGTCCTTTGCGTTCGATCCACTCGACCTGTCGCATCGGCAGGACCATCCACTCATGGGGGACGATCCACTGACGTGACGTGCGTGCCTTCATTGCTTCGCCTCCCCTTTGACCGTGCTGCGGCCGAGCCTGCGCGCCGCATCGCGGTCGACCGTGCTCGCATGCTTCATGTTGTAGCCGGTGCGCGCATGCTCGGGCGCCTTGTTGGACGGAGCGCCGCCAATCCGGTAATCGATGTAATACACGGACGGATCGGTGCCGTATTCGGCCCTGAGCTGGAATCCGTTGTACTTGCGGATCAACTTTGAAACCTCGCTCTCGGGATCGTCGAGGTCGCCGAACGTAAGCGCCCGGGCCTGGCAGGTGTTCACGCAGGCGGGTGTCGCGTCGCGGTCGATCCCCGGCCGCCGGCCCTTCGCCATGCCGGCGTCGATGCGTTCCACGCAGAAGTTGCATTTCTCCGTGGTGCCCACCTGATGGGGATAGAGCTTCCGCCCCTTCCTCTCGAATCCCGTCTTGGCGTACCCCGGAAAGTATCCGGGGTCCTTGTCTTTGGAAAGGAACGTGCGGTTCTGGTAGGGGCAGGCGATGACGCAGTAGCGGCACCCGATGCACTTGTCCGAGTCGATCATCACGATTCCGTCCTCGCGTCGGTAAGACGCTTCGGTGGGACAGGCGTGCACGCAGGGGGGATCGGCGCAGTGATTGCAACGCACCGGATAAGTGGACACGTCCACGACGCCGCCTTCGTCCACCTCGTGAGCGATCAGCTTGGCCCAGGTCACATGCAGCGGCAGGAAGTGCTCGACCCTGCACGCTGCGACGCAGGCGTGACACCTCATGCACTTCGCCAAATTGATGACCATTCCCCATCTCATGCGCTGATCTCCTCTGGCGACTCACATGCCCGGACAGCGGCGTGTCTTGTGCTGATTTCCGTTGCGATCTTGGTGAATATCTGAGCGGCGTGCCCTTAGAACGCGGGATATTGTACGCGCGCCGTGCCGACTGCAACCTTGCGACGGATCAAGCGCGCGCGATTTCCATGACGGCATTAACCCGGTGTAATACTCGGGAATCGAACGAGGAACGAGCCTGCGAGGGTTCGCAGCAGCGGATATGGCGGCTCACAGGTGGCGCCCGTCGGATCAACGGTGCAGAATGTGCGACACGCCGTACAACGGCCGGGCGGCGCACGCCGTTCAGCGGGAGGTCCTGCCATGACATTCAACAGACGCTTTTTTGCGGAATCACTGGTCGTAAGATTGGGGATCGCGCTCGGGATCATCGTCGCGCTTGCGCTTGCCGCCACGATCAGCGCTACCGTGTTTGCGGAATTGTCGAGCGGAAAAGCCGCGGCGATCAATGTCGCCGGAAGCTTGCGGATGCAGTCCTACTGGATCACGGTGCAGCTGCTGCGTTCTAGCGATCACCGCCGCGCGCCGGCGGAACTGCGGCAATCGGTATCCGAATTCGAAGCGCGCCTCAAGAGCCCGCAACTCCTGGGCGGCGTGCCTGCCGATGGCGACAACCCGACCCGGCGCGCCTACGACAGGGTGTCATCAACGTGGTGGAATACGCTGAAACCCGCGATTGCTCGGGCAGTGACCGACAGTTCCTCGGCGGGCGACGCGTTCGTGGCGCGGATGGCCGCCTATGTTCTCGAAGTCGACAGGCTCGTGTACCTGCTCGAACATGATCTTGAGCAGCGAATCCAGACGCTGCGGATGATCCAGGGCGCAGTCCTGTTCGCGATCATCGTCGTGATGTTCGTGGCGTTGTATCTCATGCACGCCCAGGTCATCGTTCCACTGGCCAACTTGCTGCAATGCGCCCGCCGCGTGCGGGGCGGGGATTTTTCCGTTCGGGCCCAGCATTCCGGCGAAGACGAGTTGGGTCAGCTCGGGCAGTCATTCAACTACATGGTTGCCGATCTGTCGCGAAGCTATGCCACGCTCGAGGCGCGCGTCGAGGAGAAGACCGAGCAGCTCGCGCGCAGCAACGTGTCGTTGGAAGTGCTTTACAACACCACCCGAACGCTGGCCGAGAATCCATTGACGCAGGCGACACTCCTTGGAGTCATGCGTGACGTCGAGCGTGTCATCGGCATCAAAGCCGGCGCCATCTGCGCGCGCGAGGAACGCGACCCGCGCGGCTTCCCGATCGCCCTCAGAACCGATGCGAGGGATGGAACCGAGGGAGCGATCGAAGACAACGCCAGCTGGTGCGAACGCGAGCGCTGCCATGAATGTTTTGGTGACGGTGATAACCGCGTGCGGACCGTGGGCAACGGTGACGACCGCATGCTCTCGGTACCGCTGGTTGAAGGCGGAAGACCCTACGGCGTGATGCTGCTGCATCTGCCCGACGGGATCGAGATCGAGGATTGGAAGCTGAAATTGCTTGAATCCGTTGGTCACCATATCGGGGCTGCGCTCGCCACCGCGAAACGCACCGATGAGCGCCGCCGGATCGCGCTCCTGGAAGAGCGGTCGGTCATCGCGCGCGAGCTGCACGATTCGCTCGCGCAATCGCTGTCTTACCTGAAGATCCAGGTGGCCCGCTTGAAGCCGCATCTGGATGGCCGGAGCGCGCAGACGCAGACCGCCGATGTCGTCGAAGAACTCAAGGCGGGCCTCAACAATGCCTACCGTCAGCTGCGCGAACTGCTAACGACGTTCCGTCTTCGCATGGATGGACGGGGGCTTTCAGATACACTGCGCGACACCGTAGGCGAATTCTCCCAGCGAACCGGCATCGAATTCAGACTGCAGGATCGGCTGCTTGGCCATGAGCTCGATTCGAGCGAACAGATCCACGTTCTGCAGGTTGTCCGCGAGGCGCTGACCAACATCGAGCACCACGCGCAGGCGCACCGCGCAGAGGTCCGGCTGGCGGTGGAAAACGGGCACGTGCGCGTCACCGTCGACGATGACGG
>MEQX01000019.1:30305-39749 GCA_001770415.1 Betaproteobacteria bacterium RIFCSPLOWO2_02_FULL_63_19
CGGCGACCCTGGGCGGGCGGCTCAGGGTCTTCAGGCGACCGGAAGGTGGAACACGGGTGGAAATGGAATTTGCCCCGCTCGGACTGTTCCGGGCCGGGCGGATGACCTGCGAGCCCGCTTCGGCATGAAGACGGGCGTCCGGATCGCCGGCGGCGAACTACGGGTACTCGAGCAAGCAACATGAGCGACGGCAACCGCATCCTGATCATCGACGATCATCCCCTGTTCCGCAAGGGCGTCGCCCAGCTCATCGCCATGGCACCTCATCTCGAGGTGCTCGGCGAAGCATCGGGGGGCGAAAAAGGCGTGGCAATGGCCCGGGAACTTGACCCCGACATGATCCTGCTCGACCTGCACATGAGCGGCATGGACGGAATCCAGACCCTCAAGGCGATTCGAGACGCGGACCTGGACTGCCGCGTCGTGGTTCTCACCGTCTCCGACAGCGCCGACGACCTGGTTGCAGCGATCCGCAATGGTGCCGATGGTTACCTGCTCAAGGACATGGAGCCGGAGGAGTTGCTGCGCGCGATCGACGAGGCTCTCAACGGGCGCACCGTGATCGGCGAGCGCCTGAACGGGCTGTTGGCGCGCGCCATCCGCGAAGAGGCAACCGCCAAACAGCGCGATACGGCGGCGCTGACCGATCGCGAAAAGGAAATACTGCAGGCCCTGGCCCAGGGACACGCCAACAAGCTCATCGCGCGCCGCCTGGACATTACCGAGGCCACCGTGAAGGTGCATGTCAAGAACCTGCTCAAGAAGCTCGGCTTCCGCTCCCGCCTCGAGGCTGCAGTATGGGCCGTCGGGCGCGGCATCAAACAAGGGGTCTGAACGCTAGCTGACAGTTAGCTGACAGGAAGCCGTCCCCGGCAGGTTCAAGCCCCGTCGGGTCTTCGCCGGCTGCGAGTTGGCAGGAGCGCTGCCGTCGAAAATCCCGGCGCAGAATCGGACCTCAACCGGGGCTGCACGGCGCCACGCCGTGCCCCGTGGTCGCTCGCGGTGTCGACGTGTCGGCCGTCAACCGACGGGCGACCCAAGAACATGCGATTCCTTTGCGATTCGCTCTCGACATTCTTTCGATTCGGGATTAGAAGACACATCCACGATTCCGCGTCAGCTGGCGGTTCGGATTGGGAACCCTCTACGAATGATGAAAGGAAGGGAAACGATGAAAAGAAGTTCGTTGGTCTCTGCAATGATCCTGACTGCCGCCGCGTTCTTCGGCACCGCCGTGGCGCAGGAAAGCTATCCATCCAAGCCGATAAAGATCGTCATCCCGCTCGGACCGGGCTCGGGAAATGACGTCGTCACGCGCATTCTCAGCGAACGTCTGGGGAAGGAGCTGAATACACGCATTGAAGTGGAATACAAGGCCGGCGGCGGTGGAGGCGTCATCGGCGCGGATTTTGTGGCCAACGCCAAGCCGGACGGATATACCTTGGGAACGCTCAACAGTTCCATTTTCACGAACGCGCCTGTTTTCAACACGGTGCCGTTTGATCCGATCAAGGGATTTACGCAGATTGCCCGGATGGGAGGCGGGTCGATCGTTCTGGCGGTAAGAGATGCCGCGCCATGGAAGACCGTGGAAGAGTTCCTGGACTACGCCAAGAAAAGCCCCGGCAAGGCCACGTGCGGTACTACCGGAGTCTCAACGTCGGGCAACCTGGATCTCGAGCTGCTGAAAGCGGACGCCGGTGTGGAGATTACCCATGTGCCGTATAAGGCAGGATCGGGTCCCAACATCGCCGCGCTGCTCGGCGGGCACATCGATTGCGCGATGCAGCTATGGCCGGTGCTGGTAAATCACGTCCGCGGCGGAAAGCTGCGGCCGTTGGCCACCGTCTCCCAACTGAGGGAATATCCCAAGGTCCCGACCTTCGAACAGAAGGGCTTTCGTTCGGTCGATCTGGAGGTATGGTTCGGATTCTTCGGACCGGCGAACTTGCCCGCAAACGTGATGGCGAAGCTGGGTCCCGCTTTCGAGAAGGCCATCAACGACCCGGTGAACGTCGCGAAGCTGGAGAAGATCGGCTGGACCGTTCAGTACGAAGGTTCGGCGGCCCTGAGGAAACGAATCGAGAAGGAACTGGCCGCAGTCCGCGCGCTGGTGAAGAGAGTCGGAATCAAGACCAACTGATACGTTCAAGTTGGCAGGGGCAGGGAAACCACGGAAATACCCTGCCCCGCATTTCCGCAGGGGTAATTCGCCATGGTCAAGGCCGACCGCTGGATCGGGCTTTTCTTTTCGCTTTTCGCTTTCTACGTGTGCGTTGAAGGGGTGCGCCTCGGTCTTGGCACGTACCAAAGGCCCGGGCCCGGTTTCATCCCCTTCTACGCCGGGCTGATCCTGGGAGTCCTGTCGCTGGCGGTGTGCCTCTGGGGATTCCTGGGACAGACCGACAAGCCGGATCGATGGCAAAACCGGGGCCAGATCGCGATGGTATTCCTGGCCATCGTGGGGTTCACGCTGCTGGTGGAATGGCTGGGTTTCATCCTGACCGCATTCCTGCTGGTGGCTTTCCTGCTCAAGGTCGTCGAGCGGCGCGGATGGGGCTTTTCCGTCGCTGTCGCGGTGGCCGTTGCAGGCGCCTCGTATGTCGTATTCGACCTCTGGCTCAGGGCCCAGTTGCCGGCCGGAATTCTCGCGAGCTAGGAGTCTTCGTGGACGCGTTGGAAGGTTTGCTATACGGCTTGTCGCTGGCGTTCACGCTGAAGAACCTTGCCTTCGTGTTTGCCGGCGTACTGCTGGGAACGCTGGTCGGCGTTCTTCCGGGAATCGGGCCTGCCGCGGCGATTTCGCTTCTGCTCCCGTCCACGTTTCACGCCGACCCGATCTCCTCGATGATCATGCTGTGCGGCCTGTACTACGGGACCATGTACGGCGGTTCGACCACCTCGATCCTGGCGAACATCCCCGGCGAGGCGGCCTCCATCGTGACCTGCTTCGACGGTTACCAGATGGCCAGGCAGGGAAGAGCCGGGCCGGCGCTCGGCATTGCGGCGTTCGGTTCATTCTTCGCCGGGACCATTGCCGTGGTCGGGCTTATGTTGCTTGCCCCGACGCTGGCCTCGGTGGCCCTGAAATTCGGCTCCCCCGAGTACTTCTCGCTGATGCTCATGTCCTTGACGCTGGTCACTTACCTGTCCCACGGCTCGGTCCTCAAAGCGCTGATGATGACTGCGCTGGGTTTGATTCTCAGTACCATCGGACTGGATCCAGTCACCACAAAATTGCGCTTCACCTACGAAACCCTGGTTCTCAGAGACGGACTGGGAATCGTACCGGTCGTCATGGGACTTTTCGGCGTTTCCGAAGTCTTGTTGAACGTCGGCGAAACAATGAATCGCGAAATCCTGCGGAGCAAGATCAAGAACCTTTTCCCCAGCCTCAAGGACTGGAAGGATTCGGCGCTGCCCATTACGCGTGGTTCATTGCTGGGATTCTTTCTCGGGATCATCCCCGGGCTCGGTACGATCATTCCGACATTCCTGTCCTACGGCATGGAAAAGCGCTTGTCCAAACATCCGGAGAAATTTGGTACCGGAGTAATCGAGGGCGTGGCGGCACCTGAATCCTGCAACAACGCTGCCGCGACAGCGAATTTTGTGCCAATGCTGTCGCTGGGGATCCCGGCCAATCCGATCATGGCGATCCTTCTGGGGGCACTGACGATCTACGGCCTGCAGCCCGGCCCGCTACTGATCCGCGAGCACTCCGACCTGTTCTGGGGAGTTATTGCCTCGATGTACGTCGCAAACGTCATGCTCCTCGTTCTCAATCTGCCGCTCATCCCGCTCTGGGTGCAATTGCTCAAGGTTCCCTACACGGTCCTTTACCCGATGATCCTGCTGTTTTGCCTGATCGGGTCCTACAGCCTCAACAATAATGTGGGGGACGTGATCATCATGTGCATTTTCGGCCTGTTTGGATTCCTGATGAAGAAGTTCCGCTATGAACCCGCGCCGCTGGTCCTCGCGCTGGTTCTGGGCCCCATGATGGAAGACAATCTGCGGCAGGCGCTGCTGATATCCGGAGGCAGCATCGCGACGTTCTTTACCCGGCCCCTCTCGGCAGTGTTCCTGCTCGTCGGCTTCGTATCGCTGCTTCTCCCGCTGCTGAAGTTACGCCCCACCGCAAAATTCCGGGCGCAAGAGTAGCGACTCTTCAATACGACAATTGAGATGGGTGAACCCGGCCTGATCCGGCCAATCGGTCCGAATTCTCAGATAAGCACCAGGGCCGGGGGCTCGTGTTCGACGGCGGGTTCGAAACGCTTGCGAAACGCTTCCGGCGCGAGGCCGGCGACCTTCGCCATGCTGGCCACCTTCTGGGGGTTTTCGAAATCGTCCCGGCGCAGGCGTGTCATGTATCGGCGCGCGACCGCGTAGCGGATCGAGCCGATGTCCACGGTGCGCACCCGCGTTCGGCCGGTGGCCGGATCCAGCAGTGCGGCGAACGGCACCGGTACAAACTTGCCGTTTTCGAGTGAGATCATCGCGTTCGAGCCTCCTTCGATCAGGAATTCGGCCGCGCAGCAGCCAAGATCACGCGTGTATTCGATGTCGAACGCGGTCGGTTCGGCGCATCGCAACTCGTATCCGATATCCTTGGACACCAAGGTCGCCTTGATCCCCAATGCGCCGAGCCTCTCCTCAACCAGCTGCTTGATTCCACGGCCAAGGTCGATTTCCGCGATCCTTATGTGATCGTGCTCGTCATGGGAGATATTGCCGAGGCGGCCCAGTTCGGACTCGGGAATGCTCTCGGCCAGCCCTTCCGCGAGTACCGCCACGCCATCGCGATGGCCCTCGGTGATTCGCTTGATGATCGCCCCGATCAGGATATCGGTGATGGTATCCAGATTTGTCCTGGCGTCAGGAAACTCCTCGGGAATGATGGTCAGCGTCGCGCCTGCAGCCTTGCCGATGCCCAGCGCCAGATGCCCGGCCTTGCGCCCCATCGCGACAACGACATACCAGCGCCCGCCTGTCGAGCGCGCGTCGATTACCAGATTTCTGACCAGCGCGACGCCCACGTGACGAGCGGTCTGATAGCCGAACGTGTCCACGTGTGCCGGTAAAGCGAGGTCGTTGTCGATGGTCTTGGGAACATGGGCGACCCGGATACCGCCCGCTGCCCTTTCTGCAACTTTCATCGCCGCAAACGCCGTATCGTCGCCGCCGATCGTCACCAGCATGCCGACGCCCAGGTCATTCAGCGATCGCACGACCTGGTCCAAATGTTCGGCCTTCTTGGTCGGATTGGCGCGGGCCGTGCCGAGCACGGTACCGCCCAGCAGATGAATGCCATCCACGTCCTCGATGTCGAGCGCCCTCGCCCCGTCGATCCGTCCCGCCATGATTTCGGAAAACCCGGCGCGGATTCCGATCACGTCGATGCCCTGAAGGCGCGCTCCGATGGTCGCGGCGCTGATGACGCTGTTGATTCCCGGGGCAGGTCCCCCGCCCACCAGAATGGCCAGTTTGTTCGCGTTTGCCATGATTGCTACCTTTTCGATCAGTGCCGGGCAGGTCGGTGACAAAAAGGTTCAGTTTACTAGGAAAGCGGAGATGAACCTCTCGTTCGCTAGGCTAGGCGGCCTTCGCGACGGATTCCTCCAGCCTGCGCACCCGGCAGAGGATGCAGCGCGCGATCGAACCTCCGACCACGGGGTCAACGTCGTCGCGCAGCGGCGTCAGAACGTTGGCGCCGACCGAAAGCACACCGTCCACCTGGTCCTCGCCCGGCATGTACCAAAGCCCTTCGGCATTGACGACGCGCGGATGCATGCCATCGACCAGTCTCACCTGGCGTTTGATGGCCTTGTCCGTCGTTGGCGCTTCGATGATGGCCCAGTCGCCCTCTGACAACGCGAGTTCCCGTGCCGTCTGCGGACTCATCTCGAGCACCGGCCAAGGGCGGCGTTTGCGCAGCCGCGGCATTGCGATCCCGAGCGTCGAATAGTACTCAACCGATCGGGTTCCACTCACCAGGATAAACGGATAATCGCGCGCAATTTCCGGAGTACTTCCGGGACTCATCGGAGGCTCCTTGAAATCCGGCGTCGGGTCGTAGCCAAATCTCGCGAGAACCGACGACACGAACTCGATCTTCCCCGAAGCCGTGTTGAACCCGGGCTTCCCGTCGCGGCGCAGCTTGCCGCTGCGGTATTTGAGCGGTTCATCGGCTCGAACGACGACGCCCTGCCGCCTGAATTCTTCAAAGTTCATACCCAGCGGCTGCAGCCGGTAATCGAGCAGTTCGCGGTAGCTGGAAACCGGCAACTGTCCGCCGTAGCCCATGCGCTGGAGCACATCGATTACCACGTCGGCTTCTTCGCGCGCCTCCCCTCTGGGTTCTATGGCACGGGAGCGGCATGCGATCATGTTGAGACCCGAATACTCGGTGATCGCGTCCGATTCCAGGTGCGTGGTCACCGGCAGAATGTAGTCGGCGATCCTCGCGGTGGGCGATTCGAATATTTCGGACACGATCAGCAGATCCAGACTCTTCAGCGCCCTGAGCACCGTGTAGGTGTCTTCGAGACCGACCAGCGGGTTGCAATCGGTCCACAACGCGCGCACCGGATACGGTTCACCCGTGAGCATCGCGTCGATCACCTGGCGCGGATGCGGATACGCCGAGGTAATCGCGTTGGGTCCGGCGAGCAGCGGAAACTTGTCGGCGCTAAGTTGCCTGTCGAGGTTCTTGTTCAGTCCGGACCCCTGGCTCGCCCCGTAGTAGCCGGGCATGCGTACGGCCGTCGGCAGCAGAAAGCGGTTGCTGCCCTCCTGATCGACGCGGCCGAGCAACGCCGGTAGGAACCCCAGCAGCCGCAGCGTCGCGATCGAGTTTCCGCCCATGGTCGCACCGATGAACGTGTAGAGCGCCGACGAGCGGGCGGTGGCGAACAGTTCCGCGGCGCTGCATATATCGTCGGCGGGGATCCACGTGATCTCCGCCACGCGCTCGGGCGTATACTGCGCGGCGCGTTCCGCGAGCGCGTCGAATCCGGTGGTCCATTCGGCAACGAAGTCCTTGTCGTACCACCCCCGCGCGATCATTACGTTGATCATGCCCAGCGCCAGCGCGGCATCGGTACCGGGACGGATTCGCAACCACAACGCGGCTTCCTTCGCCGATTGTGTCGGCCGCGGGTCGACCACGATGGTTCGGGCACCTTTCTTCTGCGCGTCGCGCACGCGCTGGTGCTTCGAGCCGTTGGTCTCGCTCAGATTGATGCCCCACAGCAGGATCACCTCCGCGCCGTTCAGCCCGGTAAAACCGGGATAGGTGAGCAGGTTGCCGAAGGTGAGCACATCGGCCATGAGCTGCGGCGTGAAACACTGGTGCGAGTCGTGCTTGAAGAACGTCGGGCTCCCGATCACGTCGCAGAACATGTCGTAGGCAAAGTATTCCTTCGGCGGCAATGCCTGCACCGCGACCGCGGGCGCGCCGTGCCGTCCGATGATGACATTTAAGCGCGAGGCGATATCATCCAGCGCGTCGTCCCAGCTTATCCTCTGCCAGCGGCCCGAGCCTCGCTCTCCGACCCTCTTCTGTGGATAGATGACTCGATTCGGCGACAGCGTCAAATCGAGCGATGACTTGCCTTTGACGCATAGATAGCCTTTGCTCAACGGGTGGCTCTTGTCCCCGATAATCCGTTTCGCCGATCCGTTTTCGATTTGCACTTTCATCCCGCAGCGCACGAGGCACAGACGGCAGTTGGTCGCGACGGTGGTGGTCGGGGTCGTCTTCATGTCCACTGAGTTCATGCTGGCTCCCGAAACTTGGTGGCGAGAATACCGCCGGCAACGCACTCGCCGTTCGAGTCAGCACGCGCACCGCCAAGTACGTCGGCAGGAAGTGTCGGTCCAGCGTCGATCCGGCTTTCGCAAAGAAGTTCAGTGTATTCCCGGACTCGGCGCACGAGACATGTGTCAGATCACATATTTGCGAAACGTTCGGCGCTGCCGCGGCGGTGAGTGCCCGCAACTCTCCGGACCGATCACGCGAAAGGAACACCTGTCGCTCTCGCGAGCGCCGCGCAGCCCATCTTCAACGCGGAGGTGTCGTGCCGGCGTCGGGCGGATCGGACGCGCGCGTGCGTTCCGTTCCGGTGCGCGGGGCGGCGAGCGCGAGCCGGCGGTAGACCACGTAGTACACCAGCGCCACCATGACGCTGCCACCGGCAATATTGCCCAGCGTCACCGGAACCAGGTTGGAGACGAACCCTGCCCAGTCCAGTCCGGCCGGAGGCGCCGCGGGTGCAAGCAGCATGCCCAGCGGGATGAAGTACATGTTGGCGATGCAGTGCTCAAAGCCTGCGGCGACAAAGGCGGCGATCGGGAGCACGATCGCGAGGATCTTGTCGGTCACGGTGTGGCCGGCCATGGCGATCCAGACGGCCAGGCACACCAGCAGGTTGCACAGCACTCCCTTGAAGAATGCCTCCGCGAAGGGCAGCGCGGTCTTCGCCGCCGCGATCTTCACGTAGGCGGCAGCGACGGCACCGCCGTTCATCGCGCCGTGGTTGGACAGGTAGACGACGAGCACGAGGCCGAACGCGCCCAGCGCGTTGGCCAGGTAGACGATCACCCAGTTGCGCAGCAGCTCGGTGCTGCTGATCTTGCGCTCGGCCCAGGCCATGACCATGAGGTTGTTGCCGGTGAACAGCTCCGCCCCGGCCACCACGACCAGGATCAGCCCGAGCGAGAACACCAGCCCGCCGAGCACGCGCGCCTGGGCGAAACTGAGCGCCGCGTCGCTCGCCACCAGCGTGTAGAACAGCGCGCCGAGCGATATGAAACCGCCGGCGACCACGCCCAGCATCGCCGTCTGCGGGAACGGCAGCCGCGCCTTGTTCACGCCGATCACCTGGACCTTCTCGGCGATCTCCCTTGGTGAATACGCGTCCTGTCCCAACTGAAGATGAGTCATGTGGCCTCCGTTATGCCGTCGCGCGCGAGCCGATGGCAATGATCGAGTCGTTCCGCGTCGATCAGCGCGACGTACGGCTCACCGCCCTTGGTGATGATCTTTTCGGCGCCGGCTTTGACCTCTTGAACCCATTCCGAGAATCGGGCGCGAACCTGCGCGAGCGAGACGGCGTCGTGCTTCGAGATACCCATTGCCGGGGCCGCCGAGATCAAGCGCCCAAGAGCCTGCGCTGGAGCAGCGCCTGCATGTCCCGCCTGCCGTCGGCGATGACGTAGATGAAGACCTGCTTGCCAATCACCCGATAGATGAGGCGATACGGCTTGAAGAAGGTCTTGCGATAATCCCGGATGCCAAGTGCCTGCAGTTCCTTCGGACGCGAGCCGCGCTCGGGGAAAGCGGCCAGGTGGCCGCCGGCTTCCAGCAACCGGGTCAATACGTAATCCGCTTTGGCGGGCGAGTCCGATTCAGCGATGTAGTCGTAGATGTCCTCAAGA
>MEQX01000020.1:0-1270 GCA_001770415.1 Betaproteobacteria bacterium RIFCSPLOWO2_02_FULL_63_19
GCCCGCCTTCTTCGCCCAGTACTCCCAGCCACGGCGCAGCGCCGAACCGTTGGGATCCATCTTGGCGCGCTCGGCGATCTCGCCGTCGTGCAAGGTCTTGATGGTGCCGCCCATGTTGAGGCATTGCAGCAGCACGCGCGCGTTCTTGGCGAGATAGATGCTCGTGGTCACCAGCCGGCTCACGGAAGTGCCGGCGGCAGCGAAGCCGTGCCCGCGCATCAGGCACACCGCGTTGCGCGCGAGCCGATCGGCCAGATCGCGCCCCTGCGCCATGTTGGTGACCAGCAGATTGGTGTGATCGCCGAACTTCTCGTCGATGTCCCACGTCGGGACGCTCGCGCCGATCTCGCTCGCGCTGTGAAATACCGGCCTGAGCGGCACGCCGGTGATGCCGAAGGGCAGGGTGCTTTCGGTGTGGGCGTGCAGCGCGACCGTGACCTCGGGGCGCTTCTCGAATATCGCGCCGTGGATGAAGCGCTCGAGATAGGGGGTGCGCCTGTCGTCGCCGACCGGCGTCCCGTCGAGTGAAAATTCCATGATGTCCTCGGGCGTGACCAGCTCGGGCGCCAGCGAGCGCGCCAGGAAATAGCGGCCCGGGTCTTCCGGATGGCGCACGCTGACGTGACCGTAGGCGTCCAGCACGCCTTCCATGGCGAGGATGCGGTTGGCGATCACCAGGTCGCGTTTGACGCGTTCGAGTTTGTCCATGCGTTTCCTCCCGGGCTGCGATGGCCTGCAATTTACCACTGAACCCCTCCGATCGCGCCCTCCCCGCGGGGTGCGAAAGGCCGCAAACTGGACATCAGGCCGATGGCGCGCGGTGCGTCGCGGGTTCAAGCATCGGCCCGGCGCTAAGGCCGATCGTCGTTGTGAACGTCCTCCTGGATCTGCAGCGTTCCGGTCACGATGCCGCGGTCGTCCATCAGCACGTGCAACCGGCTCGGGTAGCCCCATGCATCCCTGAAGCGATAGGTCCATACATGCTCCTTTCGCGCGCTGAAGTACGATATCTCGATCGGCGGGCCGAACGTGCACAGCACGTCCCGCCTCGCGGTCTTTCCAGCGACCACGGCATCGAATACGTCTTCGTGGAGGACATTCTCCAGACTGCGCAGAATGCCGCCGGCATCGACGCGCGCGTTGTAGGTGTCCAGGCCGCCGGGCCCGCGCGGATAGACCATGTTCTGCCCGCCGTCGGCCCGCGGGCAGATCGTCGCCGGCTCGCCCATGATGCGGCGCACGTCGGCGACGGTGGACTTGCCGGGATCGA
>MEQX01000020.1:1288-10449 GCA_001770415.1 Betaproteobacteria bacterium RIFCSPLOWO2_02_FULL_63_19
AGCCCCACGCGTCCCTGAAGCGGTAGGTCCACACGTGCTCCTTTCGCGCGCTGAAGTACGATACCTCGAAATCGTTCATATATATCTCCACATGTCGCGCGCTTCGCCGCGCGCGTTTGCGCACATGTTACTGCGGGCGCGCTGCGGAATCCCGTCATGTTTCAGCGTCCGCTATGCGCCAACGCCGGGCGGGCCGAATCTTGGTTCGAGTATTTCCCATGTATCATCGGCTTCACGGAGCAGTTCTCGGGGAGGAGCGGATGCGGGTTGTTCTGCTGGGCACCGGCGCGGCCATGGTCGATCCGGACCGGAATCACTCGTCGATTCTGCTGACGGTTCGCGGCGTCAATTACCTGTTCGACTGCGGCCACAACGCCACCCGGCAGATGGTCAGGTACGGGATCGACCCGGCATCGGTAAGAGCGATCATCCTCTCGCACCTGCATTTCGACCATATCGCCGATTTTCCCTACTACATGATCGCCACCTGGATGATGGGCCGCGAGGACGCGGTGACGGTCGTCGGGCCGCGCGACACCGGCGCCTTCGTGCGCAACTCGCTCGCCTCGGGTGCGTTCGCCAAGGACATCGAGGCACGCGCAAAGTATCCGCAGCGCCAGGCCAACTGCGGCTACCTCGACCCGCCCGTGATCGAATGCGAACCGGGGCTGATCTACGAGGACGATCTCGTCAGGGTAACGGCCTGCCACGTCGAACATATCCCCCGCGAAATCTCGCCGTGCTTCGGGCTGCGCATGGACACCGTCGACGGCGAGTCGGTCGTATTCAGCGGCGACACCGCGCCATGCGACCGGCTGATCGAACTCGCGCGCGACTGCGATCTGCTCATCCACGAATGCACCTTCCCGGAGAAGGCGATCGAGTTTCGTTCCAAGGCCGGCATCGGCACCTGGGCCCATACCGGCCCCGCCGATTTCGGCCGGATCGCCGTGGAATCCCGGACCAAGCAGGCCGTCGCAACGCATTTCGGCCATTTCGAGACCACCAACCCGGTGCTCAGAAAACATCTGGCGAAGCACATGCCGATCGAAATGGTCGGCCCGGAGGCCATGGAGGAGGTCAAGAACGACATCCGCGCCCGCTACAAAGGGCCGCTCCACATCGCCCGCGACGGCATGCAGATCGACCTTTAGCGACCAGCATCGTCAATCCGGATAAACTGCGTCTGTCCAACATCGAAACAAAGCGATTCCAGCAGGGAAAGGAGGTACCTCATGAAGAATGCGATGCGTGTCTTGATTTTGGCCTCGGTCATCGCGGCGGCTCCCGCCGCGGCACAAACCTTCAGCATCGGCACCAATCCCGAGGGCTCGGCGGCGTACTCGACCGGCGCGGCGGTCGCCCGGGTCGCCAAGGACAAACTCGGATTGCGGGCGCGCGTGGTCCCGCAGGGCGGCCCGGTCGTGACCCTGCCGCTGGTCAGCAAGGGCCAGTTGAACGCCTCGATTGCCAACAGCGTAGTTGCCTCGTTCGCATACCAGGGTGGTGCAATGTTCAAGGGCAAGCCGCAGAAGAACGTGCGCGTGGTCGCCGTCGTGCACACGCTTCGGCTCGGCGTTTTCGTGCGCAAGGACTCCAAGATCAAAACACTGGCGGATCTCAAAGGGGTTCGACTGTCATCGGATTTCGCCAAACAGCGGATCCAGCATATTTTCTGGAGCGCGATCCTCGCCATGCCGGGACTCTCGTTCAAGGACGTGCAGCAGGTGCCGGTGCCCAACGGCGTGCGCGCGGTGGATGATTTCACGGCCGGCAAGGTCGATGCCTCGATGTTTTCGATCACCTCGGGTAAGGTACGACAGGCCTTCGCGTCCGTCGATGCGAGGTATGTACCGATGTACGATGATCCGTCAGCGGTCAAGCGTGCGCAGGCCATTTCTCCCGGAATCATCATCGAGACCGTCGATCCGTCGCCGGCTTACGCCGGCGTGACCGAGCCGACCAAGATCATGTCCGCCCCGTTCATCGTTCTGGCGGGCGCCCAAGAGCCCGAAGACGGGATCTACAAGCTGGCCAAGGCCATGGCGGAGAACAAGAAATTGATGGTCTCGGTGTTCAAGGGCATGGGGGAATTCGACCCGAAGAAGATGTATGTCGATTTCGGCGTTCCATATCATCCCGGCGCAATGAAGTATTACCGCGAGACCGGGCAGGCGAAATAGCGGGTTCGACCGTTGGCCGCAGCAGCGCGGAACGACACCGGCGAGGTCGAAGCCGGACCGGACCACGCTTCGCTCGCGGACAGGATAGGCTCGGGGCTGTGCGCGCTGCTCGCCCTCGGCGCGCTCGCCTGGGCCGCGGATCTGTACCGCGCGGTCGGACTGTCGTTCATGAACGAGCAGTTCTACGCCGGCATGCTCGCGATCGGGCTGCCGGCGCTTTACCTGCTGATCCCGCCATCGCGAAGCGGGCCGCGCCGGCTGTTCGGGCTCGACGTCGCAGTTGCGGTTATTTCCTGCGCCACGGCGCTGTACGTCATGGCGGTCTATCCGCGCATCCTGGACGATTTCGCGAGCACTCCGCCGGACGCCGTCGCCGCGGCGGCGATCCTGTTGGCGGCCGTCGCCGAAGGCCTGCGCCGCACCACCGGGATCGTCCTGCTCCTTTTCGTCCTTGCATTTCTCGCCTTTGCCCTGCTCGGCCATTTGATCCCCGGCGATCTGCAGGGGCAGGACGTACCGATCGACCAGCTGGCGATCTACGTGACCCTCGATACGAACGGCATGTTCGGCCTGCCGATGAAAGTATCGACCACGATCGTGATCGCGTTCATCTTCTTCGGCTTTCTGCTCGAGCCCGCCGGCGGCGCGCGTTTCTTCACCGATATCTCCGCGGCTCTGATGGGACGCTACCGCGGCGGCTCGTCCAAGATCGCCATCGTCGCCTCCAGCCTGTTCGGATCGATCTCGGGCAGCGCCGTCTCGAACGTCGTTGCGACCGGCGTGGTGACGATCCCTCTGATGCGAAAGAGCGGATACAGCGCGTCTTCGGCGGCAGCGGTCGAGGCGGTCGCATCCACCGGCGGGCAACTCATGCCGCCAATGATGGGGGTCGCCGCCTTTGTCATGGCGGAACTCCTTCGCGTGGAGTACAGCGACGTCGTGCTCGCGGCCCTGGTGCCGGCGATTCTGTACTATGCGGCGCTGTTCATTCAGACCGACCTGCAGGCCGCTCGCGACGGCATCAAGCCGATCGAGTCCTCGCTGATCCCGAAGTCCTGGCCGGTGCTGAAGTCCGGCGGCCTGTTCATAGCGCCGTTCGTCGTGATCGTCTATTGCCTGTTCGGGCTGAACATGCAGCCGGAAACGGCCGCGCTGTGGGCCGCGATTTCGCTGCTGCCGATCGGTTTC
Source organism: Betaproteobacteria bacterium RIFCSPLOWO2_02_FULL_63_19 (assembly GCA_001770415.1). Taxonomy (GTDB): domain Bacteria; phylum Pseudomonadota; class Gammaproteobacteria; order Burkholderiales; family SG8-39; genus JACQTO01. Next base: position 4,660 of record MEQX01000020.1, read on the forward strand.
CTGTTCGGCTACCAGGGCAACCGGCTGAAGCTGCCCGAATTCCTGAGCGTCTTTCCCCGGACGGGAAGAGCCTCGCTCGAGATCCTGATGATCGGCGGCGCCGCAGGCGTCATCATCGGGGTCCTCAACATCAGCGGCCTCGGTTTTGCGCTGACGCTGGAACTCGTGGGGTTCGCAGGCGGCAACCTGATCGTGCTGCTGCTGCTGGCCGCGGTGGTCTGCATCATCCTCGGCATGGGCATGCCGACCCTGGGTGTCTACATCCTGCTCGCGACCCTGGTCGCTCCGGCCATCGTCGAACTCGGCGTCCCCGACATGGCCGCGCACCTGTTCGTGCTGTATTACGGCATGATGTCGATGATCACGCCGCCCGTGGCGATCGCAGCCTTCGCGGCAGCGAGCCTTGCAGGCGCGCCGATGATGAGGACCGGGTGGGAATCGGTGCGATTCGGCTGGTCGGCCTATCTGGTGCCGTTCCTGTTCGTCTTTTCGCCGAGCCTGATCATGAAGGGCCCCGCTGTGCAGATCGCGTTCACTTTTGTCACCGCGCTGGCCGGTGTCTGGATGGTATCGGTCGGGGTCATCGGATACTTCGTGCGCCCGGTAAAAACGCCGCTGCGCATCGCGTATCTGGCCGGCGGTCTGGCGCTGCTGTTGCCGATCGATGCCGTTTCCGATGCGCTGTGGGTCAACCTCGGCGGCATGGGCATCATGGCGCTGCTCGTCGCTTCGGACCTGCTGACTACCCGAAAGAAACGCCGCATCGGCAACGCCTGACCCGCGGACACTGGAATCAATCCGGCAGTCCGGCCGGGAATGCGGACTTTCGCGGTCGACGGCGCGCCGCGCAGTCCGGCGGGCTCGCAAAAACACTGCGCCCATTAACTCTGTCAAAATCTTCGCTTTAACGGCGACTGTCTGTCGGCCAGCATGCTCCTCGTCACCGGCGGAACCGGCTTTATCGGATCGCATACCTGCGTGGCCCTGTTCGAGGCAGGCCGCGATCTGCTGATCCTCGACAATCTGAGCAACAGCCGCGCGGACGTCGCGGATCGGCTGGGCACGCTGTGCGGCCAGCGCCCGGCGCTCATCCAGGGCGACGTTCGCGACGCGGCGCTGCTCGAGCGGGTGTTCGCCGATCACCCCATCGGCGCGGTGATGCACTTCGCCGGGCTGAAGGCGGTCGGCGAGTCCATCGACCAGCCGCTTGCCTATTACGACAACAACGTCCGCGGCACGCTCGAACTCCTTGCCGCGATGCGGCGCGCCGGAGTCCAGACGCTGGTCTTCTCGTCGTCGGCGACCGTCTATGGCGATCCGGCGCGCGTGCCGATCCGCGAGGACTTTCCGCGCTCCGCGACCAACCCCTACGGCCGCGCGAAACTGATGATCGAGGACATCCTCGCCGACCTGCACCGCGCAGAACCCGAGTGGCGCATCGCGCGGCTGCGCTACTTCAACCCGGTGGGCGCGCACGAAAGCGGCCTGATCGGCGAAGACCCGCAGGGGATCCCGAACAACCTTGCGCCGTACATCGCGCAGGTGGCGGCCGGCAGGCGGGAGTTCCTCAGCGTTTTCGGCAACGACTATCCGACCCCGGACGGCACCGGCGTACGCGATTACATCCACGTGATGGACCTGGCCGACGGACATGTCGCTGCGCTGGACTACCTCGAGCAAAACGAGGGCGCGCTGCTGACGGTCAACCTGGGCGCCGGGCGCGGCTATTCGGTGCTGGAGATGGTCGCCGCCTTCGAGCGCGCGAGCGGCCGCGCAGTGCCGTACCGCTTCGCCCCGCGCCGGCCCGGCGACATCGCGCAGTGCTGGGCGGACCCGAGCCTGGCGCACGAACTGCTTGGCTGGCGCGCCGTGCGCGGCCTGGACACGATATGCACAGACGCGTGGCGCTGGCAGCAGTCTGCCGCTCGGCAGGCAGCTGCCTCACTCGACAGGGAACTCCGCAGATGACAGTCCACGCTTTGGCCGGAAAGCCCGCCGCGTCGGCCGCGGCGATCGACATCGCGCAGCTGATCAGTGCGTATTACGGCGAAAAGCCCGACGCGGCGATTCCCGAACAGCGCGTCGCCTTCGGCACCTCAGGGCATCGCGGCAGCGCGTCGCGCGCGAGCTTCAACGAATGGCACGTGCTTGCCGTGAGCCAGGCGATCTGCGAATACCGCAAGCACAATGGAATCGACGGTCCGCTGTACATGGGCATCGACACCCACGCGCTTTCGATGCCCGCGTTTCGCACCGCGCTTGAGGTTCTCGCGGCCAACAATGTGCAGGCAATGATCGCCCCGCAAGGCGCCTACACGCCGACGCCGGCGATTTCGCACGCGATTCTCACGTACAACCGCGCGCGCACGAGCGGCCTTGCAGACGGCATCGTGATCACCCCGTCGCACAACCCGCCCGAGGATGGCGGCTTCAAGTACAACCCGCCGAACGGCGGGCCGGCCGACACCGACGTTACGCGCGGCATCGAGGCGCGCGCGAATGAGTTGCTCGCGCTCGGCGTGGCGCAGGTCAAGCGCATCGCCTTTGAGCAGGCGCTGCGCGCGGACACGACGCACCGGCACGACTTCATGAATCGCTACGTCGATGATCTCGCCCGCGTCATCGACATGGACGCGATTCGCTCGGCAGCGGTGCGCATCGGCGTCGATCCGCTGGGCGGAGCCGGCGTGCATTACTGGCGCGCGATCGGCGAACGCTACCGGCTCGACCTCACGGTCGTCGACGAGCAGGTCGATCCGAGCTTCGGCTTCATGACGCTGGACTGGGACGGCCGCATCCGGATGGACCCGTCGTCGTCCTACGCGATGCAGCGCCTGATCGCGCTGAACGAACGCTTCGACGTCGCCGCTGCCTGCGATACCGACCACGACCGCCACGGCATCGTCGCGCCCAGCGTCGGCCTGGTGCCGTCGAACCATTATCTTGCGGTCGCCGTGGATTACCTGTTCCGCCACCGGCCGCAATGGAGCAGCGCCGCCGCGGTCGGAAAGACCGTGGTCAGCAGCCAGATGATCGATCGCGTGGCCGCGGCGCTCGGGCGCAGGCTGTACGAAGTGCCGGTCGGATTCAAATGGTTCGTCGGCGGACTGCTCGACGGCTCGCTGGGTTTCGGTGGCGAGGAGAGCGCCGGCGCCGCGTTTGCGCGCCGCGACGGCAGCGCGTGGACCACCGACAAGGACGGCATCACCGCGGCGCTGCTCGCCGCGGAAATGAGAGCGCGCACCGGGCGCGATCCCGGGGAACTCTACGCATCGCTCGAAGACGCGCTCGGGCACTCGTTCGCCGACCGCGTCGATGCACGCGCGACGCCGGCTCAAAAGGCCTTGCTCTCGAAGCTCTCGCCGCAGCAGATCCGCAGCACCGATCTCGCCGGCGAGCGCATCCAGCGCATCCTCAGTCATGCCCCCGGCAACGACGCGCCGATCGGTGGCATCAAGGTCATCGCCGAAAACGGCTGGTTCGCGGCGCGCCCTTCCGGCACCGAGGACATCTACAAGATCTACGCCGAGAGTTTTCTCGGCGACGAGCACCTGCAGCGCATCCTGCGCGAGGCGCAGAGCATCGTCGACGCAACGATCGCCGGCGCATAATCGGCCCGCGGCCCGACGGCCGGCCGGCACGCGTCTATCCGCGTGCCGCCTTACGGCGCTTGGCGCCGTGCCAGGACAGTAGGGCGCCCCAGGCCATCATCAACGCGTTCCCCCAGAATACCGGGAACAGTCCGAGCGCCGAGCCGATCGATCCGAACACCAGCGGACCGACCACCCGCGCGAGATGGTTGGCCGTCAGGCGCAGTCCCAGCGCTTCGCCGGAGCGGCCCTTGGGCGATTGCGTGTAGGTCAGCATCATCGTGATCGGCGGTCCGCAACCCAGACCCAATCCGAACACGAACGCGATCACCGACAGCACGATGGCGCTCTTGAACAGCGGTATCAGAATGAAGCTGGCCGTTGCGATGAAGAACGCGTGCGAGAGCACGGTCTCCTCGCTGGAGCGGGCGATCAGCCACGGCAGGACCAGACGCACGACGAACGACGCGGCGGCGAACATCGCCAGGATGACGCCGATTTCCGACGCGGAGAGCTTGATCGCGTATCCGTAGACCGGAAGATAGAACTGGAACAGATCGACGCCAAGCAGGACCAGACCGCTGGTGATGAGCACCCGTCGCACTTCGGGGTTCGCAAGAATTCCGCCCAGCGACTCCGAGGGACCTGAGCGCGGCTTGCCGCGCGGCAGAACACCGCCATGCGCCACGAGCATCGGAACCGGGATGGCCGCGATGACGGCCAGCACGAGAAACGCGCTCCCGACCCCCATGTGATCGATGGAAAAACCGGAAATCATCGGACCGACAAAGCTGGCCACGGCCGCAACCATCGCGAAGGTGCTGAATTGCGCGGCGTGTTCGCCCTGCTTTCCGAGCGTGCCGACGAGGTTCTGCACCGAAACGATGTAGAACGAAAATCCCAGACCGAGCAGTGTCCCGGCCACGTACAGCGTCGGCAGCGTGTGGAACAGAAACGGAACCAGCAGGCCGCAGCTCGCGCCGAGCGCTCCGGCCGTGAGCAGCCAGCGCGCGCCGAAGCGATCCGTAAGTCTGCCGGCGACCCACGCGAACATCAACGGGCATACCGAGAAAGTCGCGGCAAGCGCGCCGACTTCGAATGGATTCGCGCCGAGCCGCAGCGCGGCCAGCGCGAGCAGCACGCGGCCGGCTTGCGCGCCGACCAGCGTGATGAACGCCAGAGCGAACGCGAAATGAATCGGTGCTATCGTCATGTCAAGAATGCATCTCGCGTCCCGGATGACGTGCCCGCGCTCGCCCGGCCACGGCCAGGATTGCAGTGGAGCCGATTCTGGCCAAAGACTGGTTGAACGTCGACACGGGGAGCAATGTAGCCTTTTTTCGCGTCGCGGGTCAGTCTGGCGCCGCGCCGCTCAGTGGACACTGGCAGCGAACTTTCATAGACTTTCGCGACCGAATCGCGTGCGGACCCGTTCGCTTCTGCTCGATCACGCAGAGCCTGATTTCCAGCCAGACGACAGCTCATATGCCCCCACGACCAACTTTAAGGCCATGACGATGACGTCCCGTTTCGAACCGCGCCCGTTGGACGAAGTGAAGAAAAACCTTCTCGGGCGCGCCGCGGAAGGCCGCAACCCGTTCAATTTCACGCCCTACGAGGAAGTGGCGCCGGTTATCTATGGTCTCAAATCGGTTGACCGGGAGGACTGGGCGGCGGCCTTCAGCGCGCCGGCGGCGGCACACGAAGAGCGCGCGGCCAAGGCCGAAGCCTCCGGCGATCGGGCGCGCGCGGCCAAGCATTACTTGATCGCCTACGATTTCTACCACGTCGCGCGCTACCCTGCGCCGAACTCCCCCGGCAAGCTCGCGGCCTATCGAAACTCCCAGCGGTGCTATCACCAGGCGGCGCGCTATTTCGACGTGCCGGTGGAGCGCGTGGAGATGCCGTTTCGCGGCCGCGCGGGAGAAGGCACCGTTTCGGTCGGGCTGCTGCGCAAGCCCAAAGGCGTCGCGAAGCCACCGCTTGTCGTGATCTGGGGCGGCATCGACGCGTTCAAGGAGGAACGCCCCACGGAACCGTATCTGCAGGCCGGCATCGCGACGCTGTGCATCGACATGCCCGGCGTGGCCGACGCGCCGATCGCAGGTTCCGAAGACGGCGAGCGGCTCTGGGATGCGGTGTTCGACTTCATCGCCGCGCGCGCCGACCTGGACGAGGATCGAGTGGGGGTCATCGGCGG
>MEQX01000021.1:0-339 GCA_001770415.1 Betaproteobacteria bacterium RIFCSPLOWO2_02_FULL_63_19
CCGTCAGGGTTTCGTTGCCGGCCGCGCCGTTGAGCGTCAGACTCGCGTTGGTTACGGTGGTGATGGTAGAAATGTTGGTCGCCGCACCGCTCGTTCCGTTGATGACCAGCGTTTCTGTCCCTCCACTGGCAACACCGACCACGTTTGTTATCCCGGCGGAGGTAAATTGCGCGCCGGTAATCGTCGCGGTCACCCCGTCAGCGAGATTCCAGATCCAGAGAGCATTGAGCGTCACGGAGCTGAACGTCGCCGATGCGTTGACCTGGAGAATGCCATTGGCACCCTGGAGGACTTCACCCGGAGCGAGATCCCCCGAGTTGATGACGATCGTGGTGGCTG
>MEQX01000021.1:387-8919 GCA_001770415.1 Betaproteobacteria bacterium RIFCSPLOWO2_02_FULL_63_19
GGTGAGCGTGTAACCCAAGTTCCCGGTCGCCAGCGACATATTGAGCGTTCCCGCGGCCCCGAGTGTCAGCGCCACCGAGGCGTTGGTATTCGCCCCACCGGTGACGTGTGTATTGGTGGTCAACGCGGTGGCGACAAATCCGGTCGTGGTTGCCGCAAGGCCGCTCCCTACCAGATTCGCGTCGGTCACGTTGAACTGATCGCCGGTGTTCAGGTCGGTGATGACCGTTCCCGTCGAGCCGGCGGTCACCGTGAAGACGTCGTTTTCGCCGGCACCGGTAATGGTGACACCGGTAAAGCCGCCGGTGCTGATCTGATCGACCAGGGCCGTTCCAACGATCACTTGGCCATTGACAACCGACGTCAGTACCGAGCCCAGTGCCAGCTGATCAGGACCTTCCGACCCGGCACCAAAAGCCTTCGGAACCGTGAAGTTGGCCACCGTGAACGTCGTCCAGTCGGGGTCGATCGTGCCTTCCAGCGTCACCACCGTGTCAGCGGCGGCCGTGCCGTCGACGACCGAGTACACCTTGCCGAGCTGGCCCTTCGTCGTGATGTATATGTGTCTCTCGGCCGTAACCCCACCAAGGGCATCGAAGATCGCCTTGATCTCGGCGACCGTGTCATTGGCGGCTGTTTCCGCAACGATGTAGACCGTCCGGGTCGCGTCGCCGGCTACAGGCGCCGCCACCGACAGCGCGGCGGCTGCACCACCCAGCAAACCACTATGCGCAAAACTAAAGTGGTCGATGCCAGGGCCTGCGGTATCAAAGTTGACGACGACATCGTTTCCAAAGCCCGGCTCGAAGATAACCGTATCGTTGCTCGAACGGCCAGCGTCCACGCCCTCGGTCGTGCCCAACACGATCAGATCGTCGCCGGTTCCCGGAGTGATGAAGTTGTCGCTGGTGGATGTGCTGGGCAGGCCCGCGATGTTCGTACCTGCCGCATCGGTCGCCAGCGCAGCCACGTAGTCCTGCTGCGCAACCTTGCTCGACGGAAGCACCATCGCGGCAAGAGCCGCAGCGCTCGTCGTATAAGTCGCGCCGAACGCGGCCGATATGCCGGACAGTTCCGTCGACGAGAACGTCGTCGTGCCCACCGGCGCCGCGATCGTGACGGTCAGGTCCCCGGCAACGTGCGTGCCGTCGACCATGGACGTGACGATCAGGCTGTTTCCTGGGCCATCCTGGGCGCTCAGAAGCTTCGAGAGCACCGAGCTGTTGTTGATGGCGTCCTTGATCGCCTGGTTGATGTCCAGATCCGTTGTCAGGTACGACGTCGGCGACATCGTGATCGTGGACGACGTGATCCCCTTGTAGGCGACAACCAACGTACCCTTGTACAGCTTGTAGCTGTCATTGATATCCGAACGGATGTCGTAAATGTTGCGCGCATTGCCGTTGGCAATAGCGTTCACCTGGTCGAAGCTGTTGAACAGCCAGATCGCGTTCGAACTGGTACCGGTACTAAGGGAGGTGACCGACTGGCCTCCGCCCGTCACCAGCCCGGTTTGCGATCCGGTGTTATCCGCCCAGATGGCGTCATTGCCCGCACCCGCGTCGATCGTGGTATCGCCGGAACCCGGGACCTTGATCGTGTCGTCCCCCGCGCCACCGCTGATCGTGATGTTGTTGTTCAGGTCCTGGTTACCGTACCAGTTCTGCAGGTTGCCCGTGTTCGCAGCGGAATTCACCCGCACCGTGATGGCGTCGTTGCCGTCGTTGCCGCTGACGTTCAGGGTCATGTCCGACTGACCCGAGACGATCGTGCTGCGGCTTGCGGCTGCAGCGGCATCCATCGTAACGCTGATGGTGTCGTTGTTGCTGCCGCCGCTGTACAGGAAGTTCGCGCCCTTGACGTTGAAATTGATGTTGCCCGAGCCGGCGACATCCCCTGTCGGGCTGGCCTGCGTGTCGGACAGGTTGACGTACTTGCCGATCGAATCGACCGTGATCGCCGCCGTGAAGGCCAGCTTGCCGGTCATCGCCGAGCCGTCGATCAGGCGTACATCGGTGAAGCCGGCTGCGCCTGCGCCTTGATGCAGCACCGTCGCGCCGTTGTTCACGCCAGCCATGGTCTGGTTCGCGCCGGCGACCGCGCCGGAGTTTCCGTTGACGGTCAGGTTGCCCTTGTTGGCCGGGTCGGCGGTGTTCGAGTACGCATCGATCACGGTGTTGCTCGTCGTGCCGTTGATGATGGTGACTTCGCGCAGCGCGTTGTTGGTCGAATTGATGGTTTGCAGCTTGCTGTGGTCGCCGACGGTGATTTCGAAACGCTCGACGCCGCGTGACGTCGAAGTGTCGCCCGTCGACATGCCGCCGATCACCAGGTCGCCGCCGGTGCTGCCCAGACCAACGTCGTCCAGAACCACCTTGCTGGTGACCAGTTCGGTCGTGCCCGAGCCGGCGGTTGCCAGTGCCGTGTGCAGACCCGAGGTCGCACCGACGATGCCGCTGGCGCTCCACCCGGTCGTCGGAGGAGTCGTCACAGGCGCGGTGATCGTGTAAGCGCCCGAGGCCGACAGAACAACGTTGGTGCCCGTCAGCGTCGAGCCGAGGTAATCCACCGTGAAGCTGCCCGTCGCGGAGACGGTAACGATACCGGCGCCCAGCGCCGCATCGGCCGCCGCCTGCATCGCAGTGGCCAGTGCCGCGTACGTTTGCGCGTCCTGGATCCCTTGCGACTGCAGCGTGACGGGCGTGCCGTTGGCGAGGAACGTAAAGGCGTCGTACGGGAAGTCCTTCAGTTCCGCCGTGCCGGCCTTCACGCTGATCATGTCCATGACCTGCAAGGTCAGGGAGGAGGTGCTGCTTCCGGCGTTGCGCAGCGACTGCTGGTTGAAGTACACGCCGAAGTCGACGTTGCCCGGATCGGACTCGAGGAACGCGATCGTGACGTCGCTCGTCTTCTGGCTGTTGCCGATGCGCACGTCTTCGATGATCACGTCCGCGCGGCTCTGCGCCGATTCCCAACGGGTTACGCCGGTGCTTGCCAGCACATGATTCGCGGCATCCACGTCGAGCGAGCGCTGTGCGTCGATGCTGACGTCGGCGGTCCCTGTCGAGGGTCCTGCGCTCGGGTTGTTGTCGGCGGTGTCCACATGGTTGTTCTGCGCGCGGATCGACACGGTCTCGATGTTCTTCAGAACCGGCGTGATCGCGGTACCGGGATTCACGAGGTCGGCATACAGGATGTCGTTACCCGCGCCGCCGTCGAGCTGGTCGCCGTCCTGCAGCGTGTTACCGTTGTTGATCGTGCGGGCGATGAACGTCTCGTCCACGCTGGTGCCCGTAAAGCTCGAACCCTTGTCCTGACCCGTGGTGAGGATGAAGGTCGAGGAGGCAGCCGCAGTCGTGAACGTCGTGTCGGTAGTCGCTGCCGTGGTGCCGTATGTGGCGGCCGCGGCCACCTTGGTGTTCCAGGCCGTTGCGTAAATACCGAAGGTCGCATCCGAGGTCATTCCGGCGAAAGCCGAGAGCAACGAATTGACGGCAGCACCGCGCGCGGATACGTCGACCGCGTTCAACGACGCGGTGATGTAATCCTTGGCGGCAGTAATATCGGCGGCGGCCGTGATGCCCAGGTTGGCCACCAGTTCGTCAGCGACAGCAGAAGTCGCCGCCGAGCCCACGCTGTTCACGTAGACCGTGTTCAGCAACGCATCACCGCCCGCGAGGTACTGGGCCTCGAGGCTGGCCATCGTCGCCGCACCAGCCTTGAAGTTGTACAGCGCGCCAGCATTGCGGGCAATTATCGTGGCATTAGTGACAATTGAGAAAGCCATCGTATAAAGTCCTTTTAAAAGTTATTGGAAAAACATTTTTCTTTGCAAAGAAAAATCGAAAGCAGTGACCGCTAAGTCATTTGCCCGCATTCGACCGAGCTACCTCCTAAGTACCGCCTGGTTGAAACAAGCCGGACCGTGCAAAGCCCATCCGCACGACCCGGTAATGCCAACATCGTTCGAACCCGGAAACACACGCCGCGCACCCGACCCCGCATCCGGCTATCCTCTGCCGGAATAGGAAGCCGGACCCGCGTCGCGGACCCGAGCTCATGGGGCGCCAGTATATCGGAAAAATTTTCAGCGCATGTGATTGCCGTCACAAGCTTGAAAATAGTGTTGCAAAAACGCCACAAACGCTTATTTCCCTCTGAAGACAGGATCTTCGGATTCATTTCACCGGGCCGCTCCGAGGCCGCTGAAATGTTAAGAAGTTACTTTAATAAACGTCGCTAACGTAGATTTTGCGGTGCCGAGCCGGCGGCAAGACCCGTAGGCTCGGCGGCAAACGATTGCCGTCGTGCCACTAGCGGCCCGACGTCCACCGCACCCCGACGTAGAAAGCCCTGCCGAAGATGTCGAACAAGCCCAGGTTGCTGCGCTGTTCGAGTCGCTCCAGCGAGCCCAGGACCGACCAGCCGGGGGCGATCGGATAGCTGTATTCGAGGCTCAGCGCGGCGCGGCCTATGCGGCGCGCGGCGCCGTTGTCGAGCAGCGGGCTGTATCCGTCGGCGTCGCGCTGGCGGTACCAGTGCAGGTCGGCGCCTAGCCGCCCCCCGGCCAGCGGCCGTTGCCATACCAGCCGCAGATCGGCCTGGCGCTGCTTGCCGCCGGGGCGCTCCGCCCGCGCGGTGTCCACGCCCGCGCGCAGCGTCAGCACAACGCGGTTCACCCCGGCGTTGCAGGCGAGTCCGGCGTTCAGCCCGAAGAACCGGCCGTCGAGTTCCGCCGCGCTCGGATAGTGACGCGACTCGCCTTCGAGGCCGGCGCTCGGGCGGCACTCGGTCCGGCCTCCGCGCACGCGCCAGTCGCGGCTCGCGGTCAAACGCTCGGCGCGGTACAGATCAGCGCCGCCGTAGCGCAGCTGGCTGATGTTCACCCCGAGAGACGCCGCTGCACCGGAGCCGATACCGACGCGCGACGGGCCGAGCGCAGTGTTCCACACACCGCCCGCCTGGAGCTGCCGGTAGTTGGCCTCGGAGGCCGAGGGACTGGTGCGAGAGCGTGCGTCGGCGTAGAGCTGAAGCGCGCCCCCGCCTTCGGTCGGCCGCACCCATTGGCCGGCGCCCTCGAGACGCGCGGCGGCGCCTGCGCGCGGGCGAAACCTGTCCGCGAGCTGGAACACCGCATCGCCGCCCGGCAGCGTGAGCGTGAGCACAGCGCTCGTCGGCGCATTGTTCAGATTGCCGTCCGTGCCGAGTTTGAGCGCGAGCGTGCCGGTGCCGTGCCAGCCGGCGGCGCGCTGGCCGTCCTCGTCCGCGCGCGCCGAGCGCGCCCCGGGGGCACCGGCACGCTGGCGGGTTTCGAGCGCACTCAACATGCGGGCCAGCCGCGATTGCAGCGGCGCCGGCACATCGGGCCGCGAGGCCACGTCGCGCAGCATCGCCGCTGCCGATGCAGGGTCGCCCAGCGCGGCGAGCGCCTCCGCGTAGTCGATCTGCGCGCCGGCGAGCCCCGGGTCGAGCAGCAGCGCCTGCTCCAGCAGCAGCGCGGCCTGGTCATGCCGTCCCAGCGCGTTGAGCAGTGCGCCGCGATAGGCCAGATAGCCGGCATGCCCACCGCATTCGGTCGCGAGCGCCGCCAAGCTGCTCTCCAGCGCCTGCCGCTCGCCGGGCGCGGGCAGCCGCTCGCCGGCGTCGCCGGGACACGCTGCCCATGCGCCAGAACCCGGCAGCGCCGCGAGCACCGCAACCAGCGCAGATGGGCCGATCCGCAACCTCGACAAGCTCACCTCACGATCAGAAGCCAAGCACGCACGCTACGATGCAAGTCGTCCTGCGACGCTTGGCCAAAAAGGCTAAAGGGTACTACACGGGGAGTGCCGCAGAGTAGCCGGGAGAACCTGACCTCCTGGTTCTACTGGCGCGCCTGAAACGCCGCGGTTCGGCCGCGCGCAAGCTTCGTGACCGGTATGACGTTGCATCCCATCGCGGGGGCATACACCATGTGCGAACGGCGCAGGCCTTCGAGCAGGAACGAGCCGAGCGATGTCACTTCGCCGGCGGCCAGATGGGCCGCTGCGCCCTCGCCGAGCAGGATCGGCTGCGCCAGATCCGCGGTGAGTCCCTGCAGGCGCGACGCGACGGTCACCGTTTCGCCGAGCGCGGCGTGGGTCCGGCGGCGCGCCGGCCCGAAGAAACCGACCAGCGCACGGCCGGTTTCGATGCCGATACCCAGCGCCAGCGGCTCGAGGCCCGGAGGCGGCGGCTGGACGAACAGCTGCCCGGCCTGGGTCTGCAACTCGCGGCCAGCGGCCAGCGCGCGGGCAGTGTGGTCCGGACAGTCGTGCGGGGCGTTCCAGACCGCCATTACCGCGTCGCCGGTGAATTCTTCGACCAATCCGCCGTGGGTCTCCACGACGCGCGCGGCGATCGCGAAAAACGCATGCAACAGCGCCGCTGCTTCCTCGGGCGGACGGCCTTCACAGTAGGCGGAGAAATTGCGGATGTCCGCGAACAGCACGGTGATTTCGCGACGCTGCGCGTCGATGCTGCCGGAGGATTCGCGATAAGCGATTTCCGCGGCAACCGGGGCCGGCAGGTAGCTGGCCAGGTTGTCGTAGAGCCGGCCGCGCTGGAAACGCGCGCGCGCGTGTTCCCCCGCCGCGAGCAGCACCCCGGCGAGCACATAGAACGCCGCCGTACTGGCCCAGCCAAGCCACAAATGCCGCGCAAGCATCAGGTAGGCGTCGAACCCGAACAACAGCGCGGCCAGCATGACCCCGGCCAGCGGCAATCCGAGCACGGGCATGCGCACCGAGCGCGCGACCAGCAACAATCCCGCCGCCCCGGCGATGCCCAAAAGCAGCAGCAGCACACCCGCGGCGCGGGGCGTGTGCGGCAAGCGGCCGTCGAGCAACGCCGAAATGAACTGCGCATGGACTTCCACGCCACCCACCGCGCCGCCGAGCGGCGTCGGCACCGCGTCGCCGATGCCGAACGCGGTGGCGCCGACCAGTACCCAGGCGCCTTTGAACAGCTCCGCCGGCGCCTGGCCCGAGAGCACGTCGGCTGCCGAGACCGAGACGAACGCACGCCGCGGCAGCTGGTAGGACAGGCGCACATCCCCGTTGCCGTCCAGCGGAACCGAAATGCCGGGCAGCGCCCTGTGCGTCAGCCGCCAGTCCGCGTCGAACCAGCCGCTGCCCGGGGAGAGTTTCCAGGCGGGCTCGACGCCGGCCGACTTGACCAGCGCGGCGAGCCCGAGCGCCGGATAGGCGCGCCCTTGGTAGCAGACCAGCGCTGGCAGATGGCGGACCGTACCGTCGGCAGCAATGCGCGGCGTGACGTGGCCGGCGGCGATGCCCTCAACCGAGGTCAGCGCGGGCGTATTGCCGATGAAGCCGACGGCCTGCGGCAACGGCGCGCCGCAGACAGGTTCTCCGGTCTTGAGGGCGCCCTGGAGCTGGCCTGCGCCGGCCGGCGACACCGGGTCGAGCGAAAAGATCTGCGCCAGAACGACCGGATGGCGAGCGAACTCGGCCGCCAGCACCGAGTCGCCCGGTCGGGATTCGGGAAACGCCACGTCATAGACCTGAGTACCGGCACCCAGCGCCGCGATGCGCCGCGACAGTTCGGCCAGGCGGGTCCGCGGCCATGGCCAGGGGCCCAGTTTGGCGAGGCTTGCTTCGTCGATATCCACCACGACAAAGCGGCGTTCCCGTCCATCGGCCAGCGCGGTCTCGCCATCGTCTACCCCGAAGTCCACGCCGAGCCGCCAGAGCATGTCCCCGGCACGCTCTTCGACGCTGCGCGACAGGCTTGGCGCCAGCGCGTTCACCGCGAACATGCACGCGGCGGCCAGCACGATCGCGGCCACGCGCAGCCACCACGGCGAGGCGGCCAGAAACGCGTGCGGAAGTCGGGAGCGCATCATGGAAGCTGGTGCCGTTCAATCGCGATCGGGACTAGCGGGCCCAGCGTGTGATACCCGTGAACGTGCCACCGGCACCCGCCGTGACCGGTTTCTCGAAGAAATAGCCGGCCTCCTTGCCGTCCAGCGTGAACGCGCCGGCTACCGTGCTTCCGTCACCGGTCTTGACCGCGAACAGGCCGTCCTCGCGTACCGTCCCGCCCACCTGCAGCGAAGCAGCGACACCTGCCGCGGCCTGGCTCATGTCGACGCTGGTGGCGAACTGGCGCTGACCGAAATTCACCGACAGCCAGGCGTTGTCCACGGTTCCCGGCAGTTGCAGCCCACCCTGCAGCAGCCAGACCTGCGCATCGCGCAGTGAAAAATCGACGCGCCCGAGGTCGGAGATCAGGACCGGCTGCGGCAGCTCGGGTCGGAACAGCGCGAAATACGCATTGCCGACCGTGACCGTGCGTCCGGCCCTGGCTTCCTCGTAGGACGCGCTGATGCTGTCGCCGGGCAACGGCGCTGTCCAGCGCCCCCAGACGAGGGTCGCCGGCGGCAGCCCGGTAACCGGGGGCGGTGTCTGCGACGGCTCCGGCGGCACGAACGCCTGGCCCTGCGCCTCGCTCACCGCCTGCACCGCGAGCAGCTCGCCGTTGGGATCGGCGGCGA